>CAZRBA010000037.1:0-125919 GCA_964598255.1 uncultured Caldithrix sp.
TCCGCCCGATGCCCGCGAATACGAGCGAGAAGATCGCATTGCTCCTTATCAGGACGGTAAAAAGAATCCTTTTATTTTAGACACTACCCTCGTACGCAGAGCCTATTTCGAAGAAAGTTCCGATACCACCGGAGGAGGCGGAAGCGGCGGCGGTTCCTCGGCCCAGCCTGGCGATATTGTCATTACGGAAATCATGCAAAACCCCGATGCCGTTTACGATTCTGACGGCGAGTGGTTTGAAATTTACAATAACAGCGACCACGATATCGATTTGAACGGATGGATTATTAAAGATTTGGACACGGACTCACACACCATTTCGTCCAGTATTATTATCAGCCCGGGACAATACATTGTTTTGGGCCGCAATGCAGACAAAGCAACCAACGGCGGTGTGGATGTAGCGTATCAGTATTCTAATTTCGACTTGGCAAATAGCGCGGATGAAATACAGATTTTATTGCCGGACGGTTCTACCGAAATCGATCGTGTGCAGTATGATGGGGGAATTAATTGGCCGGACCCGACCGGGGCATCGATGTATTTTAAAGGATCGCCTGATGAAGACAATAATATCGGTAGTCAATGGGCGGTTTCTGATTTGCCCTGGGAAGGAAGCGCAGGTGATTACGGTACGCCTAATTATGCAAATACCGTAGCCTTAATTGACCAAACATCGCTTTCCGTACCCTCAAATTATTCATTAACCAATTATCCCAATCCTTTTAATCCATCCACCATACTTATCTGGAATTTGGATAAGGATTGTAAGGCGGAGATCTCACTTTATGCGATTAACGGGCAAAAAATTGTTACCTTGGTTAACGGATTTGAGGTTGCCGGTCAACACCGAATTCAATGGAACGGTACCGATCGTTTTGGCAAGCGTGTATCTGCAGGTGTTTATTTAGCCCGATTAAAAGCAGGCAGTAAAGTAGTATTACGAAAATTGGTGTTATTGCGATGATATAATAAAGCCAAAAACATTACCTTACCCAATATGCTTTATGCAGATAGCGCGGATATTAAAGAATCAATGCCAATTTGTGGGTGAGATCTGGCGGAAACTTATATGTACATTACCGGAAAGGAAAAAAGAGGAAGAATGAACTACGAATTAAAATCGGCTACCACGGAATGGCACGCATCCCCTTCTCCCCTTTCTTAATTTAATTCGGCCAAGAAACCAAATCGAAATCACCGAGTAACGAATACGCAATTCAACCAATCTGGTTCACGCCAATTTGCAGATATGCGCAAAAAAGTAAAAGAGCTCTGCGCATAAAATATTGCTTACGGCGTTGATCGATTTAACGATTAAACCATTCAACGAATTCAAGAATTTAGGAGACTTTTATTACGAATATTAAAGTAAAAAGTCGGGGCGAGAGGATTTGAACCTCCGACCTTACGGTCCCGAACCGCACGCGCTGCCAGACTGCGCTACGCCCCGATTAATAATAAGAAATGCAAATAGAAGATGCCAAATTTAGCAAATAGAACATATCCTGTCAACTAAAAAACATATTTAATCAAAATAAATCCACCTACCAAAAGAACGGCAAAAGCCAAACTTACCCAATTTAGGTATTTATCGATAAATTTTTTGATCGGTTCTCCGAAATACCATAATAAATATGCCACTAAAAAGAATCGCCCTGCTCTGCCAATACCCGAAGCAATGAGAAAAATGGGAAAATTGATTTTAAATGCACCGGCAGATATTGTAATCACTTTGTATGGAATGGGAGTAAACCCGGCCGTAAATACAACCCAAAAATTCCATTCATCGTACAAATGTTTTACTTTAAGGAAAACCGGCTCGTCAAATCCGGGAATGTGAGAAAAAAAGAATGTGGCAATTGGTGAATAGGTATTCGGATCGCTCCACCACAGCCAATGCCCAATAGCATATCCCATGGCTCCTCCTAACAACGAGGCCACCGAGCACAGTAAGGCAAATTTAAACGCCTTATGCCGCGCTGCTATTATCAAAGCGATTAAAAATGCATCCGGAGGAATGGGAAAGAAGGATGATTCTGCAAAGGCCCAAACAAATAAAACAATTCCGGCATACGGGGTTTCGGCCCATTGCATTAACCAGTCGTAGGTTATTTTAATGATATTCTTTTTTTCGGATTTTTCTATTGCCATCCGTGTGCTCCCTTAAGTGGTACAAAATGCAATTTGTGAATTTTTTTCTCCAAAATTTGTTGATCCTGTTTAACAAACAATGTTAAAATTTGTTCGTCTTTACTGCCAATGGGGATTAACAAACGCCCGCCGTTTTTTAATTGGGAAAACAAATGTTCAGGTTTGTCGGGAGATCCGGCCGTAAAAACAATGGCATCGTACGGAGCATGTGCCGCCCATCCTAATGAACCGTCTCCGATGCGAATTAAAACACGATATCCATACCCTAATTGTTTGAAACGACGTTCGGCACGGACAGCCAATTCGCGAATTTTTTCGATACTGAAAACCGTGACGCCCAATTCGCATAAGACGGCTGCCTGATATCCGGAACCCGTGCCGATTTCAAGCACGCGTTCTCCCTGTTTCGGATTTAATATTTGGGTCATCAGGGCGACGGTAAATGGATGCGATATGGTTTGTCCGAAACCAATGGGCAAGGCCTTTTCGTCATACGCTTGTAATTCCATTCCCTGGGCCACAAAAAAATGTCTCGGAATCTTGCGCATGGCTTGCAAAATACGCGCATCCTGAATTCCCTGTTCTTGCAAACGACGGATCATTTCTTCGATTTTTTTTTCGTAAATCATGAACGCACCAATTCTCCCAATATTATTTTCAGAAAACGTATGGTATCGTTTACGTGTTTGATATACGATTTCTGTCCGTTGTAAATGGTAGGAACGGACACAAAACCGAAAGAAAATCCTTGTTTGGCGGCCTTTATGATCAATTCGGTTTCTATTTGAAATCCATTTTCCTCAAGAAGAACGGATTCGATAACCGTACGGCGCAGAAGGCGAAAACCGCATTGACTGTCAGGAATTTTAATGCCGGTAATCCATGATGTGATAAGCGATGAGACCGTATTGGAAAAAATGCGCGACCAAGGCATAATACCCAATTTTCGCACCCGATTTCCGATGACGATATCGCAGTTGCATTCATTGATATGTTTAATAAATTCCGGAATCGAATCCACGGGATGTTGACCGTCCGCATCCATCATCAAAAGAAACGCACTGTTTTTGTTTTTTAAAAATTGTTTCATTCCGATACGCAAAGCCTTGCCTTTACCGCTATTGGATTTTAGTCGAATTAAATGTACAAACGGGAATTGGTCTACGGTAAGGGCCGTATTATCAGTCGAACCGTCATCGACCACAATTACGGAATTGGGACGTACGTTTAATTTTCCAATGGAAGCCAAAATCGTAGGAAGCGTTTGACGAGCGTTAAAGGCCGGAATGAGGATATCGTATGAAAGGTTCATGTAAATGTGTTCCTTTACCGCATGGGAATTAGCAGAAATGCCCGAATAAAATAAAGGGGATTGATTTTCAATCCCCTTTTTATGTCGGAGCGACTGGATTCGAACCAGCGACCCCTTGAACCCCATTCAAGTGCGCTTCCAGGCTGCGCCACGCTCCGATCGATTCAAATTTAAATACATTCGCAATGGAATGCAAGAGTTAGGGCAACTTTATTTTTTGATAACAATAAGTAACCATATTAAGTAAAATAGTATGTCTGCTATCCTATTACATACGGAAAAATGGATGATCCGAAATTTCAAAAAAAAAATCGGCAATCGTAAAAATACAATTGCCGATTTTTTTAATATTGGGAATCATCTTATTTTAGTAAAATCATCTTCTTTACCGTTTGAAAATTCCCCGCTTTATAAAGGTAGAGATAAATTCCGGATGCTACTTTGCGGCCGTGGGCATTGGTTCCGTCCCAAACAACGGAATGAAAACCAGCAGTTTGTAAGTTGTCGATTAATGTTCGGATTTTGACCCCGTTTGTGTTGTAGATGGTTAAAACAACCCGAGCGGTATGCGGTAGTTGGTAACGGATTGTTGTGGTGGGATTAAACGGGTTAGGATAATTTTGTCCGATGGCAAAAGTGAGCGGTAACCCGTTTGCGGATCGAATGTCGGATGTCTTGGGTTTTAAGGTAAAATTAACATTCGAAACAGTATCCTGATCTACGCTGATATTATCGACCGATTCCGGTGATGCATCATAGTTTTCTTTGAAAGCTCTAACCGAATATGTTCCGCGTCCGAGACCAGTAAAAGCGTAGTATCCGGAGGCGTCACTAACGGTTGTATCGACTTTGTCGCCACTCAGGTACACTTGAACTCCGCTGTCGTCTTGGGAGTCGGTTAAATCCACATAACCTTCGATAACGCCATGGGTGCGATCGGCAAGTAGGTATGCAACCGTGTTTTCGAGTAATTGTTTGGCGACGGTCTGGTCACTCATTACGTCAAAATTGAATCCGTAATAAACCGTTTGTGCGGAAGTAGTATCCGTATCGGGATCGTAAACCAAAATGCCCATCGAAGTAGCGTAAGAATTCGTTCCGTAAACCACGTAAGCCGGAGCAATCGGATCCTGTGCATCTTGATCACCATAGGAACCATAATTGATTGTCAATGTGGTTGGTAAGGTATTCGGAATGGTAACAAGAGGATGTTGACTGTAATTATTAATCAAATTCAAGGAACCAGCGTTGTCTGTACGCCAATTTTGTACGTGCAAAACATTTTGGGCAAAGGAACTGTATCCCGGGCTTTTTAAAGCATCATAGCCTACTTCTCCGCCTTCGATTAATAATTTATGGGTTGAATCGCTCACCCAATTTTCCAGCTTGGTGCGGTAATTGGCATCTGAAACGGGCGACTGATTGGCTCCGCTGGATGAAATAATCAGATCGTAATGGGTAAAATCACTATCTAAAGCAGCAGCAACCGAGACGGTAACCGTTTGGTAGCCAAGATCATTCAGGTAGGAAGCCATTGTATTGGCCGATTTTCCATACGAATCTTTTGCGCGCTCATATCCGCCTTTATCATCGGGGACAGATGTTTTTGATGACGGATCGTCATTAACTATCAAAATTTTTCCTTTACTCTGAATAATTTTGAAGGTGTAGTAGCCATTGGCGGGATTTTCGCTTTGGTTGTGATTAGCGGAAATATCGATGGCCTTTATTTTGTAAAAAACGGAATCGTTAACGTTTACGCTTTCAGGGAATTCACCGGAATAATTGTCACCATCGGTATTAAGCAAAGGAAAACTTTTGTTTAAGGAGTCGTTGTTAATTGAGTAATAACAGATCACGGTATCCACACCGAAATTGTCGGTTACGGTTGCTGTGACCGATGCGGGCCAATTGTCAAGCATTTGATCATTTAAAGCCGTGTGTTCTATGGTAGGATTAACGGTATCTGGTCCGACGTGAAAGCTGAATACACTATCCGGAGCATTGGCGGGATCGTATGTTACTTGCCCGTCCTGATCGACAACGGCAATATAATAAGTGATGGTTATGTTATTACCGGAGGCGGGAATATCCGCTTGATATTCATCCGGATTGCCAGTGGCGTGCATATTTAGGGTATCCGCAGGCGCATTAACACCCCAAATTACCCAAAGTTTGGTGGTATCCAAGGGAGAAGGCCCTGGCGTAATCGTGGCAATGACGGGATAATCGTGAGAATAATCGTCTGTATCTTTTAAGGGTGTGTGCTGAATATCTGCAATGTAATCCGATTTATCGACCAAACCATGTGCGGCGAAATGGTCAACAATAACGGAAAGGTGTTCGCCGTCGTACAAATTGCGATCTGCTTGAATATATGCTTGGGCCGCATCTTGGAGGCCTGGCGAATAGCCCCAAATGTAATGGGTTTCGATGAAAAGGCGATCGGTAATGTAACGGCCCAAATCGGTCCAAATATCCATGAGTGCGGAAGACCAAATTTGTCCACCATCATGTCCGCTTACGTAATCGTCCGGATAAACCCAGTCCAAGTCGCAACGACGTCCTGCCCAAAATTCGTTATGTCCGTCCCAGTTGAATACATATCCCCAATGAAAATCATTGGTAATGCGCGAGTATGAGGCTGCCCAATAATCCGAGCTTCCTTCTTGTAAAGACATGGTTTCACCGCTGTATGACATACCGCCGGTTAAATTGGTTTGGAACGAGTGGGCATGTTCATGCCAAATGACATCGGCATCTTCTCCGTCATCCACCCCACCTTCTCCAAAGGCACAATAGTTGGATGAGCTCATATAATGAGAGTTATCATCACCATTAAGGCCGTGGGGATCGACTTTAAATTCATGCTGTTTGGGTTCATCATAGCCCAAATCCAGAATCAAATGCCGTGTCGAGAGATCAATTTGATAATAAACCATAACGTCTTCGAATTCTTGTTGGTGACGCGTATAACGGAAAGCCGATGAATCGGCCAGTTCCGGAAAGTTGTCGGTGGGGCCTTCTTCATCGCTTAATACGGCGTAGGGACCTTTTAGTTTGTACAAACCGTTTTCGTATGTGATATCGCGAAGCACGACTTCGACCCGTTGATCGTTTAACACATCGGAATCGGCATCGTTGTTATCTTTATAGTCACCGCCGTAATCAACTCCTGCGGTGGTTAAAGGATCGGGATTAAAAATGAGCCCTTTGCCATCATGAAACATTTCGAGATCTTTTACATTGCTTATTCGCCCGTCCAATGCGTTTACCAATACTTGCCAATCTCCCATGGGTTTTTCGGTAGGGATTGAAACTTGCCAGCACAATTCTGTTCCCCTATCTTTGCTTTCGAACCAAACCAATTCTGCTTTTTGTTGGCCCAGTAATTTGCCGGTAACCTGCAAATAATTTCTGGCGATGCGAATGGCTTGTTCGGCGGTAATTTTTGCTGATGTCAACATTGTTTTGATAGTTGGCCGATAGTGACTGGCGACAAATGTTACGGCTTTGTGCGGATTTAAGGTTACTACCATTCGGCCGTCATAAACCGGAATATTATTGATGACTTGTCTAAAGAATATATGAAATCCGCCTGGCGTTTGACGAATACGAATGGTTTTCAGGGTATTGGTTAGAGGATCGAGCCCATATTCTTTATAATGATCTTTTAGATAGCTGCGCGCAATTTGTTCGGCACTGCCCGAATAGCTGGGTTCGTACAAATTGTAACGGTAGCGATAAATACCGGTTTTTTCATCTATCCGGCCACGGTTTGACTTAAGAGTCGGATATTCTTTGATATTATTTTTAATTAAAAGGGATTGGGGAAGGTAATTTCCCGCGGTAATTTGTGAGGCAAAAGAAAGGAAGGAAAAAAATAGAATTACGGTAAAAAAATAACGCATAAGCTCCTCCACTACATTATGAATTAATAAAATGTCGCTTAAGGATAATTGTAAAAAGATTATTGAATTGTGATAAATTGCAAAAGAAGCTTGCTTTTTTCTCTAAATGTTGGTTCGGCTAATTTTGTAAAGGAACGGTTGAAGTATAATGAGTGTAAATAATTGGGTAAATTATTGCGATATTTTGTAAATTTTGTAAAACGAAAAATGAAAGGGGATTTAAATGGAAGAAAAATTTCAGCAGTCGGTTAGAAAGCTTAAAGATCAGATTGATAAACTTGATGACAATAAGGCCAATGTAAAAAGCGAGATGACCCAATTGCTGCGCGATTTGGAGCATCATTTGGACCATCCGGATGATAGCGAGCACGCGAAACGATTAAATAATAAAGTGTTGGAATTGATAGCCAAATTTGAACTGGAACATCCCAAATTGGCGGAGACGTTAGGTGAAATTACGATGATTTTAAGTAATATGGGTATTTAAAGAAAGGGGGAACAAAAGCAGTTATGCACAAATGGCGCTAAAATGGCTGAAAGCCATTCGCGTGTTGCGTGGCTTACGTTGTTTTTCGGGGAGAATAAAACGGTTTAAACCGTTTATGTCTCTCATCCAACCATCAAAATTCATAAATAACGGATTTGGTTAAGTAGTTAAACAGTTGAACGGGAAGGCGCCCTCCCTTCCCTTTTAAGGGAAGGGTACCAAAAAACAACTTTTTTTTTGTCCGCGCCTGTTATCAAAAGCATACAAATGGTTAATAACACTATTCCTTGCGCCCTTTTTAGTGCTGCCTTTATTTCCTAATTATTATACCGGATGATCTTTTTATTACCAGTTTAAAAATGCAACAAGGGCTTGTTTTTATTCACAGATATTCTTATCTTTTCCAAGTTTGTTTAGTTTCTTAATCAACTAAGTCTGGAAAAAATATGCAAAAACTTTTTAGCCGTATGCTTTTTATTCTGGGCATCGTTTTAATGGCCTGTTCCCCTAATCTTATTCATCAGAAAACAACCCCTTGCAAGAACAACAAGCAAACAAAAGTTATATTAGGTGTCGAAAATTTCTTAGCGCATTACAAATCATTGGTAAAAAACAGACGTGTCGGGCTACTCACCAATCCCAGCGGTGTGAATTCTGAATTACAAAGCACGGCCGATTTGTTCGCCGCCGATCCAGATATTAAGCTTACCGCATTATTCGGGCCCGAACACGGCATTCGCGGAGCCATTTACGCCGGCGAAAAAGTCACCGATGAAGTCGATCCGCATACAGGCGTACCGATCTTCAGTTTATATGGCAAGCACCGCAAGCCCACCAAAGAAATGATGGACAAGGTCGATATTGTTTTTGTTGACATTCAGGATATCGGCCTTCGCGGGTATACTTATATTTACACCATGGCCAAAGTGATGGAAGCTGCGGCCGAATTTGACAAGGAAGTCATTGTTTTAGACAGACCCGATCCCATCGGCGGAGAAAAAATAGAAGGAAATTTGGTAGAACCCGGATTCGAATCCTTTGTAGGTATGTTTCCCATTCCATACCGATATGGAATGACAATCGGCGAACTGGCCCGACTATTCAATAATGAATTCGGAATACATTGTAATCTCAAAGTCATTCCCATGAAAGGATGGCGCAGAAATATGCTCTGGAAGGACACCGGCTTACTTTGGGTGCCTACATCCCCGCACGTGCCCCATTGGAAAACCGTTTTATACATGGGAGCCACCGGTACATTCGGAGAATTACATGTCCTTTCCGAAGGCGTAGGATACACATCCCCGTTTGAAATTGTAGGAGCGCCGTGGATTGACGGCTATCGGTTTGCCCACGCACTTAATAATTTGCATCTGCCCGGTGTGATCTTTCGTCCTTTGTATTTTAAACCTTATTATGCTAATTATAAAGGTCAGGTTTGCCAAGGGGTTCAACTGCATATCACCGACCCTTATGTGTTTGATTCCTATGTGACAGGACTTTACATTATGCAAACATCATTAAAAATGTATCCGCAACACGATTTGTTTGCCCATTCCAACCGCGTAAAAATGTTCGATAAAGTAATGGGCTGCGATTGGATTACCAAAGACTTGCAACAAGGAGTTCCAGTAGAAAAAATTGCCCAAAAATGGCAACCGGAATTGGAAAAATTTAAAAAAATACGACAAAAATATTTACTCTATTAATTAAACTGAATTCATTTATGGAAAAATACAAAAATAATTATAAGGAGTTTTTGAATGTCTGAAATCAAAGTTACCATACTGCTCCATCAGGATGAAGCACAACGTTTACAGCCGGTATTCCGTTCGCTGGCCACCCAAACCAATTCTAATTTTGAAATAATTTTATTGGCAGAAGATGAATTTGATCCAACCCCCATGCAGCGTCAGGCAGGATTAAATAATGCCGTGCAAGTGATATATGTGCGTAACCAAACCTTAGGAGCTCAATTAAACCGCGCTATTAAACAAGCCAAATCCCCTTTTATTCTGTACATTAATAATCGACAAACCGAAATTCAACTCAAACAAGCAGCTATTGATCTGTTCTTGGAAACAATACAACACCACCCTCGAGCAGGAATGGTTTATGCGGATTACGAACTGGCGACTGAAGATACCATGCAAGAAATTCACCTGCTTAAACATCACATAGGACGCGTACGCGATAATCAGGATTTTGGCCGTGTGTTTTTTTACGCTAAAGCAGTGTTGGAGAATATAGGCCTGGCCGACGAATCGCTCAAATTTAATACGTTGTACGACCTACGCCTTAAATTATCCGAAAAAAGTGAGCTGGTACACATTGCCAATCGATATTCCGGCTCTCTATATCGTGTAGTTGCTCAGGGGAAAGCCCATAATGTATTCGATTACCTACTGGCCAGCAAAGAAAGCCAAATCGAAGCGGAACAGGTGTTAACCGAACATCTTAAACGCATTCATGCGTTTCTTGCACCGGGAAAATTTTACACTCCCAGGCCTTCCGCGCCGCAAGAAGCAACCCTAAAAGCAACCGTAATTATTCCGGTAAACAATCGACCCGAATTTATCGGCAAAGCCATCGAAAGCGTACAGGCCCAAACCGTCAAAGAGGTGGAAGCATTAATTGTCGTAAACGGCGGGCCGAAAGATCCCACCATTGCCGAAGTAAAACGCTATATGTCCGGCGGGGACAAATACGATGCCTTCAAACCCGAAGTACGATTGCTGGTTTACGATATCAATAACATCGGTTTTTGCCTAAATATGGGTGCCAAATATGCCCGCGGTGAATATTACGTTCAACTGGACTCCGATGACCGTTTAAAACCTGACGCCGTCGAAAAAATTTTAAATGTTTACAATAGTGACGTACAAATCGGGATGGTTATTGGCTCTTACGAAGTATGGCAATTGGATGAAGACGGTAGCTATTACCGAATGAAAGACCTGCCAGTGGTAACCCACGACGAATGGACCGAAGAAAACGGCCGCAATAATCTTTTGCGCGTAAACGGTGCAGGCGCCCCTCGCTCATTACCCATTCAATTAATACGTGATATTGGGTTTAGCATGAATGAAGAACCATTTGCTCGTAATTATGGCGAAGACTATAACATGGTGCTGCAAGTCAGTGAACGCCATCGCATCGGACGTGTTTGGGATGCGATTTACGAAGTGGTGCGTCATGCCGGCGGTACCGATCACAGCATCGATCAGGCCACGATTGACCGTAATGATGAAGCCAAGGATTTTATGCGCGCCGAAGCCATTAAACGGCGTATCAAAATGAATGCGTAAAAGTAAACCAAAACATGTTATTCCGTTATTGCGTCGTAAAGCCATTATTTGTTTCTAAATTCGAATTTTAATCGTTAACTGAATTTTAAACAAAGGGATTTGCATTGAAAAAGACAATTAATTATTTGCTCTTGGGAATTGATGGTGGCGCAACCAAAGTAAGCGCTTACCGAATTTTGATTGACGATGAAGGTACATTTACATTAGGCACTGCTCATGCAGAGAAATCCTATGCGGAAATTCCGGGTTATTTGTCTGATTTTAAACCCGTGGATATTCAGACTCAGCTCGCTCAAAAGGAACAGGGACGTATTCAACTTACCGAAAGCGAAATACAACAAGGGGCGGTATATGTGGAAGCCACTGCGGTGGTCATTGCGGAGCTCGTCCGGCAAACCGGAATTGCAAAAGTTTTGATAGGACTGGGAATGCCAGGACTTAAAACAGCGGATAAACGAGGCATTGAAGTTGTTGCCAATGGTCCGCGTATTTTAAACTATGCCTCCATGCTTGAAAAACGATTGAAACTGGAAAACATCACACCGCTCTCACCGGTTCACCAAATAGGCAGCGATGCGGACTATTGCGGTATCGGCGAAAATTATGCCAAAGACGGATTATTCCGTAAAACCGACAATGCGTATTATTTGGGCGGCGGAACAGGCGTTGCCGATGCTCTAAAATTGAAAGGCAATCTAGTGTTTTTCGACCAAATAAAGCCATGGATGGCCAAAAGCTGGGAAATGAAGGCAAATGACGGACGTAGTCTCGAACGATTTGCTTCGGCCGGAGGAATTCAAAATTTATACGCAGAACTTTCCGGTAACGATATTTCCGATTTAAATCAACGTAAAATTTATCCACTGCAAATTGCCGCTATGGCCGCCAAAGGCGATAAAGCCGCGGCACAAACCTTTAATTTGGTGGTTAAAAATTTAAGTCTGCTATTGTTTGAACGCATTAGTACCATTTATGCCGGTTGGCAGGGGTTGTTCTCATTTGTCAATCCTAATCGTCCCGCTCTTGCGGAAAAGCATGAATATCTTGGCACTCTTCTCGAACGCATAATTATCGGTCAGCGACTGGGAGAATTATTGGATTCCGAAGCAGGGCAACGCGTTGTACGTCAACCTCTTTTGCGGCAGTTGGCAGAATACATTTCTAAATCTGAAGTATTGGATGCAAAGGCCAAACAACACTATGCACAATTAGATTATATTATCGTAACTTCCAAATTGCGAGCTGCCCCGGCATTAGGCGCCGGCATTGACGCTTATTTGGCCTATCAAAATAAAAAACAATTACACGACTAAAAAATTTTCTTAACCATCGAATTTTTTGAAGAAAACCTTTGCGTTTACGGTGATTTTAATGAAAGGTAATTATGCTCGAACCCAATGTTATTCCGAATAAAGAACCGTTGATTCACGTAGGCATTGTCCTACCCGAAGATGATTTTACCTCATTAAGTGTTCAAATTCCGCACGATGAGGACTACCAAATCGAATTCTCAGGGCAATCATTTTTACTTGAACCCGGCTCCGAGTTGTTTTTTAAATTAAGCGGAAAAAGTATTGCTTTTAAAATCAAAAATACCTCCCATACAGCCGTTAACGAAATCCGCTTGTTTCCTGTTTTTAAAACCGATGCTTTAAAACCGAAACAGGGTGCCAGAATTAAAAACGTTTTGGCAGGGAGGCAATTTCACTGGCGAAAATACATTAACGTAACGTTACCCGAAACGTTGATTATTCGAAAATTAGAAAACAAACTTATCTTGATTAACGCTTTACCCCTGGAAAAATATTTGATGTGTGTGGCCACCTCGGAAATGGGGGCGGAATGTCCCACTGCTTTGCTGGAAGCACAAACTATTGCCGCGCGAAGTTGGCTTTTGGCCAATGTGGAACAAAAACATCGACATTTGGGCATGGATGTGTGCAACGATGATTGTTGTCAACGGTATCAAGGTACCACCTTTCTTACTGAGCAGTCTGTTCGTGGCACGGTAAATACACGCGGATTGGTATTGCTTTATCAGGGCAAGTTTTGTGATGCTCGCTATTCCAAAAGTTGCGGAGGTGTAATGGAAGCCTTCGAAAACATTTGGCCCTCCGATCCTGTCCCCTACACCAAAATAAAGGCCGATGCCGAAAAAAATCCGCCCGAATGGCACAAACCATTAAGCAATGAAAAAAATTTTAAACTTTGGTTAAAAGCAACTCCTCATACGTTCTGTTCGCCCCATGTTGTTCCCGAAAAATCATTAAAAAAATATTTAGGCGGGGTGGACGAAGAAGGCCATTATTTTCGTTGGACCGTTCGCATTTCGCAAGCGGAGTTAACCGCCCATTTGAACAAACTGTTTTCTGAACAAATAAAAAAAGTAAAATCCATTTCCGTTACTTCGCGCGGAGGTTCCGGGCGGGCAAACAAATTACAAATTGTTTATCTGAACGATAAGGGCGAACAAAGTATTTTAAAAATCGGATCCGAATACGATGTGCGCCGTGTATTGCATCCCTCGTTCTTGTATAGTTCTGCAATACACATTGAAACTTTGCCCAAAAATGCGGAAATTCCGGATGAATTTATCTATCACGGCGCGGGATGGGGACACGGAGTTGGGCTTTGTCAAATCGGCGCCCTTGGTATGTCCTTAAAAGGATACGATTCGCAAGAAATCGTTTTTCATTATTATCCCGGTAGCGTATTGAAAAAAATCTACTAATCACGCGCTCTGCCGAATTCACGAATAACGAACAAATATAGGTGTGGTATGAAAAAGAAAACGCGTAATCCTTGGTTGTGGGTACCATCCATTTATTTTGCCGAAGGTATTCCCTATGTGGTTGTGATGACAGTTTCGGTTATTATGTACAAGCGTTTAGGTATTTCCAATGCGGATATTGCCTTGTACACCAGTTGGTTGTATTTGCCTTGGGTAATCAAACCGCTTTGGAGCCCTATTGTCGATTTGTTTAAAACAAAGCGCTTTTGGATTATTGCTATGCAATTGCTCATCGGGGCGGGGCTCGGCGGAATAGCGCTTTCTATCCCCATACCGAACTTTTTTAAGATCACATTAATCTTTTTCTGGCTGCTTGCCTTTAGTTCGGCAACCCATGATATCGCCTGTGATGGTTTTTACATGTTGGGTTTAAGCGAATACCAGCAAGCCTGGTTTGTGGGAGTTCGCAGTACGTTTTATCGGTTTGCCATGATTACTGGTCAAGGATTGCTTATTATTTTAGCCGGTTATTTGGAGAGTCATACCGGTTTACACAGTGTAAATTTGGATGTAGTGGCCGATCCGCAAACGGCCGTTGTGCAACCGTTAAACCCCGATTCGGTAAAAATACAACCGCAGCCTGGCGAATTGCGCATTTTACATTATCCCAAAGATCAATTGATTATTGCGGCCAAACCGCAAAACAAAAAATATGTCGATTCCCTTTTGGCCTTTGTGCGTCAGTGGAATGTAAGCCACGGTTTTGCTAAAGAAGACAAACGATTTGCTCATAACAAAAGCGCGCAAGAAAGTTGGTGGCAACGTCATATTTCCAACCCCCTGGCCGAATGGATTAAAGAAAAATTCGGCGAAAAGGTCAAAAAACGACCGGCCGATTTTCGTGGTAATTTGGGTCTTATTTATTTTTATTTGTCCGATAAACCCAGGGCAGATCAGCATGTGGTTATTAATTTCGGACGGACCAAAGGTGACAAAAGCATTTCGCTATTGGAAGGAAGCGCCTACGGAAGCCGAATAACCTTTAATGCGCACAATTGGAATATCCCTGCTCTGGCCGTTATTCAACTCGATCCGAAAATCAACTACAAAGCCAAAGCCGTTTTTACCGCGCATGCAGGGAATATTCCCTTGGCTTGGTCGTTAACGTTTTTCTTTTTAGCCGCCATGTTTATTTTATTCTTTTTGTATCATCGATTCATACTTCCCTATCCAGATAGCGATCATCCCAGTGCAACGCGAGGTTTGGCTAACATTTGGCGAGAATTTTTGGATACGTTCGCCGAATTTTTTCGGCAGGACAAAATAGGGTTTGTGCTTGCGTTTTTACTGCTTTATCGCTTGGGAGAATCGCAATTGGTAAAACTGGCCTCCCCTTTTATGCTGGATGCACAGGAAGTGGGCGGATTGGCATTGACAACCGGTCAGGTCGGTTTTATTTACGGAACCATCGGCATTTTGGCCTTAACTTTGGGAGGCTTGCTGGGCGGATTTGTGGCAGCTAAAAAAGGATTGAAATATTGGCTATGGTGGATGGCCATTGCCATTAATCTTCCGGATGCGGTTTACATTTACCTTTCCTATGTTCAGCCGGATAATTTATGGATTATCAACCTGTGCGTGGCCATCGAACAATTCGGTTACGGATTCGGATTTACGGCATACATGCTTTACATGATTTACGCCTCGCGCGGCGAACACAAAACGGCTAACTTTGCCATTGCCACAGGTTTTATGGCCTTGGGCATGATGGTGCCCGGTATGTTTTCGGGTTGGTTACAGGAATTGATTGGCTATCAACACTTTTTTGTGTGGGTGATAATTGCCACCATTCCAGGATTTTTGATTTTACCCTTTATTCCCTTGGATGAAAATTTCGGTAAAAAAGATCAATAAAAATTTCTTACCTCCCTTCCATCCCAAAGCCTGTGACACGTTTTGAGGCCACAGGCTTTTTGGTTCCGAAATGAAAATCTTTTGGGAATTTTGTTTGCGGAAAATTCAAAAAAATTGCGGTAAGTTAACGCTTTTTTATTTAATCGATAATTTTAAATTGCCCATTACGCGCTTTAAGCCATAAAACTGCATAAGGAGCAATGTTTAATTTTAAAATATGATTTAGAGTTTTAAAAGTTTTTTTACCGATCAAATCGCGCCAGTTGTAATTGCCTAGTATGCCCCATTCCAACAGGTTAACAGAAATATCAACGTGTTTGGAAGTCACGTTGGTAATGGTAATAATTATTTCCGTTTGATCTTCCGTGTAGCGTAAAACTACAAACAGGGCATCGGAAACGTTCAGAATTTTTTGCGGCGAGTTGGGATGAAATGCACGTTGGCGCGATCGGATCTCAATAAGCCGTACCAAACGACGGGTTACATGATAGGTGGTCGTTTCGGGATTTTCAAGAGATTGAATAAGTTCCTTTTTTCGAAGTGTTTTGCGATTGATACTGCGCGTTTGACGTTCCATAAGTACCAAATCGGCATCGTTTTTCGAACCCAAAAATCCGTGCAGGTAAATACCGGGCACGCCCATAAGCACCAAAGCAATGGCACGCGAAGCAATGTAGCGATCGATACGGATTTCCATCGGTTCATCGGCATCTTCGTTATTGATGGCACTAAACCAGGTGATATTTAATTCATAAGGACTGTAAGATCCGTCCGGATTTGCGCGATATGAAATAAAGCCGCCGTGTTCTACCACGCGCAAAGCCATCATCTCAATTTCCTTAGGCGTCAAAATGCCCTGAACGGCCATAACACCAACGCCGTCATGCGAATCGAGAAAATTAAAGAAAGTGGCTTCTTTGGACGGATTTTTTAATGTAGCGGCCCATTCGGTAAGTTTACGGGCATTTTCGTTTTGAAAGCTAAAAAGTACTAAGGGCGGCAGGGCAAAATTGTAAACCATCTGCGCTTCATCGCGGCCGTTACCGAAATATCGAATGTTGTCTTTATGCGGAACGTTTGTTTCGGTAATCAGTGCCACGTGGGGGGCCACCGCATCCAGTATGTCCCGAAAAAGTTTGATTATCATGTGCGTTTGTTCCAGATGCACACACGATGTTCCCAATTCTTCCCAGAGATAGGTTACCGCGTCCAGGCGGATAATATCGGCACCGCGACGTACATAGGTCAGTAAGATTTCGATCATTTTAAGCAGAACGCGCGGATTATGATAATTGAGATCGATTTGGTCTTGACTAAATGTCGTCCAAACCAGGCGTTTACCGTTCAAGGTGTAAAACTCGGTTAAAATTGGTGTGGTTCGCGGACGTACGATTAGTTTTAACTGATCCGGAGATAATTGTTGTTTGGTTGAAAACACGGTAAAAAAATGAATGTATTCCGGATTTTGATTGAGAAATTCCTGGAACCAACGGCTTTTAGAGGAGACATGATTAAAAACGCCGTCAAACATCAGTTTAAAATCTCTTTTGAGTTCCAAAATATCGTCCCAAGTTCCCAAGTGAGGGTCTACTTCCTCAAAATCCATAACGGCAAAACCACGATCGGATGAAGAGGGGAAAAAGGGCAAAATATGGATAAAATTGATGACTCCTTTCAGGTAGGTTTCGAGTAATTGAGTAAGCGTTTTTAACGGTTTCTGGTTTGGAGTTTTTACCAAATCGCCGTAGGTAATTAAAATGATATCCTTTTCAGTAAAACGATCTTCCGGATTAAATTGTGCCTCGAATTCTTTCATTAAAGGGGTTTTATGTGCGTAATAAACTTTAAGAATGCGTTCCAGTTCCGGATAAATGCCTTCGAGACGGGGCGCACCGTAAAGGAAGGTGATTTTTTGTTTTAAACGTTGCGCGTAATATTCGGGCACTTGAAATATAGGTTTTGTATAATCGGGTTCTTGCAGGTGAAAGTACCTGCGATCAAAAGCATTCCCCTGCACAGGCATGTAGTTTTACTCCTTAAAACTCTTAACGGCCTCTTCGGTATTTGCAAAAATTTTGACAATTTGATTGATATGTGTCAATTCTAACAAATCGATTATGGTTTGCTGCGGGGCTGCTAAACGAATATCCCCGCCGTGGGAGCGGGTTGCCGCAATTTTGGAAACAATTGCTCCCAACCCACTTGAATCCATGTAACGTGTTTTTTCGAGATTCATAACGAGCTTGTATTTACCTTGCTCAATTAATTCCTTCATTAGTTTTTTAAGCGCATCCGATATTTCGGATGTAAGGCGGCGCGGAATGTCGATGACAACAACGCCGTTTTCTTCGTGAAAATGGGTCTCAAAATTCATAATGTTTCCCTTTTTCTTGTTGCCGTAATAAATTCTCGTCAAATATTCAGGATAGTTAAACGCATATTAGATCATATATCTCTTCTCTAATCGAAATCGTGATAAATTCGGAGGTGTTGTTAATTTTGTGATGCATCGGACACAAAAATCGGCATTATTTTTTGCGTACCAATAATAATGTAAAATCATCTTCCAAAGATTTTCCGCCGGTATGTTCATTGACTGCGTTTATGATGCGTTCTTTAAGGCTTTCCAATTGTTCGTTTCTATGGTTTAGTACCAATTGCTGCAAACGCTTTAAACCGAATTCTTCTTCGTTTTTGTTCATGGCTTCTACCAAACCATCGGTATACATAACTAGTAAATTGTTTTTTTGAAATAAGAAATTTTGTCGTTCGTATTTCCATGGTAAAATTCCTACAAAAATACCGCCTTTATCTAACTTGCTAACCTGCGTTTCAGATTTTATTAACAAAGGCGGATTATGACCGGCATTGACACTGGTAAGGGTATCGTTTCGCGGATCGTAAAGAGCTACAAACACGGTAATGTAACGATCGCTGGTTGTATGTTTTATCAGCAAATCGTTAATGTGTTCCATTATCCAGATGAGATCGGAACTGAACTGCAAGTAGGTTCGAATGGTTGCCTGAAAATTGGACATGAGCATGGCGCCAGGCACGCTTTTCCCGGACACGTCTGCCATGACAAATACCCATTGTCCGTCTTTCATGGGAATAACATCATAAAAATCGCCGCTCATTTCTTTGCACGGAATGTAGGCTGCAGCAACTTCCAAATTTTTTATTCGGGGCAATTTTTGCGGAATGAGCAGGCTCTGGATTTTGGCCGCTACTTTTAAATCGGCTTTTAAACGTTCTTTTTCTAGAGCTTCTTTGAGTAGACGTGTATTTTCGATGGCTAAGGCGGCCTGAGTGGCAAAGGTAACTAACATTTGCTGATCGCGCTCTGTGAAGGGGCGATGATCCAGACGATTTAAAATGGTAATAACGCCTAAGATATGATCTTTATATTTTAGCGGTACACATAAAAAACTTCGGGTACGGTACCCACTACGCTTGTCAAACGACGGATCAAAACGTTCATCTTTGTAAGCATCCTTTATTAAAATAGGCTTACCGTACTTGGCTACCCAACCGGAGATTCCCTGCCCGGGTTTGACACGAAAGGGTTTTACACTATCGGATTTCGGCCCAATGGCTACTTTGAATTCGAGCTCATCACCTTCTTCGGTGTACAACATAAGTGAGCCTGATTCGGCATGCATTAAATGCATCGATTTTTCTACAATATGTTGCAAAAGTGAATCGAGCGAGGAAATAGATTCGATGGAACGACTGATTTCGTGCAAGGCGGTGGTTTCTTCGATGACGGCTTGCATGCGCGATGAGGCGCGTTTTAATTCACGCTGCAGATGGACATTTTCCAAAAATGATTCAAACAAAAGAGCACAAAGTTTGATTAGTAAAGTATCGGATGATTTGAATTCGCCCTTTCCTGTTAAAAGAATTTCTTCTTTATCCGAGATATAGCCCCATTTAAAATGATTCTTTTCGAAAATCGGTTTTATGGCTTTAGGAGCTTTTTGCGCTTCAAAAAAATTAATGACACTTAATTCGGTTAAGTAACTTTTATCTGCCTTAAATTTTGGTTTTTCTTCTCCTGAGGAGCTGGTTACAAATTTCCAGTTGCCATTAACGCCGGGGCGATATAAATAGATTTCGGCTTTGCGTTTTTTAAGGTAAGGTTCAAATGATTTTAGCAAAATTTGCTTGTATTTAATTTTGTCCATACAGCAACTCAATTCCATTTAAAAAGGTATACCGCCATGAAAGTTTTTCAATGGCGGTATGTATTATGATTTTGGAAATTAATGTTAATTTTCGAGCATATCAAATTAAATCGTGTTTTTGCCGTCACAATTTTTTTATTTTAATGGGTTGGCGGAATGGTTGTGATTTTTGGCCTTTTAAAATGGTTTTTCGGGCTTCTTGTAATAGATTTCAGAAATTATTAAGTTGTAGTTTAATGGTTAGTAAAAATAAAGGTTTACATATTTATGGAAAAGAAACTTAGCTCTGCAAATTTAATTTATTTATTTTTGGTGGCTATTACCTTTATCGGTGGTTATCTTTTTTTAAGAGCCGCTTATTATTCCAGCGCTCAATTTCCGTTTACTCAGGAAATTATTTTGGTTATTTTGGGTACTTTGGCTACCATCATGATTACGGCCATTTTGCTGAACAAACAAACCGAGGTCGAATTACGCAAAGAAGAAAATATTAAATATCTTGAGCTGAAAACGAATATTTATACGCAGTTTTTGGATCAGGTGGAAGCTATGTTGGAAAAATCGGAAATTACTGATCGCGATTTTATGAAATTGAAAGCGCAGACGCATAAACTTTCTTTAATTGCCAGCGAGAGTTTTTTGGAGCAATATCGCCATTTTCTAAGCGTGTTTTTGGAGACTTCTGAAGACGCCTATTTTAGCACGATGGATATCAATAAAATTAACGATGAAATTGCCAAATTGTGTTTGGAAATTCGCAATGATTTGATGAGCGAATCGGGAAGTAAAAAAGAGCCGCTAACCAAAAAGGTGAGTAAATTAGTATTGAGTAATATGCGCACATTGAAGAAAAAAGACTCGGTTAATTAAATAATAGATACAAGTGGAGGCGATTATTTTTTATTTGTATCGGTTTTCAATTTTCTTTTTGGGTGTTTGTTTTTCCGCTTTTTTTACAAATTTTTTTACCATATTTACTCTGCTTTGTACCGAGGGGTGGGAATGAAAAAAGAATTCGATTAATGGGTGTGGCTCGGCATCCGTTAAGTTCTGATCACTTAGTTTTACTAAGGCCTGAGCAAGGGCTTCGGGATTTGAGGCATGCGTTAGTGCATATTGATCGGCTTGTCTCTCAAAATATCTGTTTAATGTGTTGGATAAAGGTGAAATAATTAAGGCGTACAAACTTAAAATAATTCCTATTAATGGTATGGCGGCAAGGTCTGCCGGAGAATGGAATCCGAAATAATTTAATAATGCATTGTATACTTTTGCCACCAAATAAAATCCGATAAAGGTTTCTACGATGCCCCATAGTAATAATTTGTAAAGATGCTTATGCGCATAATGCCCCACTTCATGTGCAAAAACGGCTTCGATTTCGTCGAGGGAATAATTTTGTAAAAGGGTGTCTCCGATAATGATGCGTCTGGTCTTGCCCATTCCGGTGAAGGCGGCATTTGCTTTTTTTGTTTCTTTACTCATGTTAAAACGATATATGCCGGTTAACTGAAAACGGCCTTGCTTTGCCAAACGCTCCATTCGCTGTTTTAATTCGCGATTGTCAATGGGTTCGAATTTGTAAAATAAGGGTAAAATAATTACGGGTGTAATTTTGCCCAAAACAACGGTTATTAAAAATAAAACAATACTTAACCAGAACCACCAAGTTTGCGGATAGTTCAGAAGAAGAAAATAAAAAATCATAAGAATAGGTATCAAAATAATCGATGCAATCAAAAAGGTTTTTGTTTTTTCCCACACCCAAGCTGCGAAGGTTTGGTTTGAAAGCCGAAAGCGATGTTCCAAATAAAATCCGTTGTAAAATGAAAAGGGGAACGAAATGAGCGAAAGTCCAGTTCCAATGATAGCGGAAAATAGGAAGAAACACAGGTATGGATTCGAAGAGATTTCAGAAACATAATTTTTAAGTTGTACGGAATAACCAGAAATTAAAAAAAGAAAAAGTGCCAAAAAACTTAAAACAGATTCGCTAATACTAACGATTAATTTTACGGTTTCGTAACGCTTGGCCTCGTTTTTACGCCTTTTATGAACCGTTTGCATTAGGTAATTCCTTTCCGTTGCAATAAGGCGATTGATTGCTATCAATCGCCGAGCCGTTGCGTTTTTGGCTGATGGCTATCAGCCAAAATTTTCCTTTACTTGTTTATTTTGAAGTTTATCCAACTTACTGCGCAAAGTTGTACGCGGAATTTTTAATAATGTCGCTGCCTTCGAAATATTATTGCCCGTCTTTTCCAATGCCCAATTTATTATTTCCTTTTCTTTGGCTGCCATAAAGCTTGCATAAGAAGGATATTCCCGATTTCTTGGTGTTAAAACCTGTCCCTGATCGCAATCAGGGACAGGAGCAGGCAGTAATTCAAATGGATCAAACGAGGCCATGCCCGAAAAAGCAACAAATCGTTCGACAAAATTTTCGAGTTCCCTTACGTTTCCCGGCCAATCATATTCCATCAACCGATGCAAAAGTTCCGTACTGAACAGTTCTAATTTTTCCTCTGCATTTTGCTTCTTAAGAAAATGTTCGATCAATTGAGGAATATCCTCCTTGCGTTCACGTAAAGGTGCTAAAAAAATAGGAATAATGTTCAGGCGATAATACAAATCTTCACGAAAAAGCCCTGCCTTAACTTTTTGTTTCAAATTTACCTTGGTAGCCGCAATAACCCGTACATCCACTTTAATTTCTTCCCATCCGCCTATTCGGATAAATTCCTGTTCCTGTAAAACACGCAACAATTTTACCTGCATTTTCATGGGCAAATCATCAATATCATCGATAAGCAAAGTCCCGTGATTGGCTCGTTCAAAATAGCCCAAATGCCGTTTGCTTGCACCTGTAAAAGCCCCTTTTTCATAACCGAATAGCTCACTTTCAAGTAACGATTCCGGAATGGCCGCACAATTCACAGCCAAAAACGGTTGCTCTTTTCTCCAGCTATTGCGGTGCAAAGCACGTGCGACCAGCTCCTTACCCGTACCGCTCTCCCCAACCAACAACACCGTAGAATCGTGCCGGGCCACATGACGAATAATCTCCTGCAAACGACGCATATGGTGTGAATTGCCAATCAAAGGCTTTTTTTGAATAATTTCCAATCGCTTTTTTAACTGTTTGTTTTCGTTTAATACATGTTGAAATTTTGCAATATTGCGTAAAATGCTCAACAAATGATCCGGGGCAAACGGTTTAGTCAAATAATCGTAAGCACCCAGCTTTAAAGCCTCCACGGCCGATTCAACCGTTCCGTAGGCCGTCATTAAAATAACCGTGGCATTGGGAGCTTTGGTCTTAACATGCCGTAAAATTTCCAGACCGTTCATCCCCGGTAATCTGAGATCGGCCAGCACCACATCAAAAGGAGCCTGTTCGAATAAAGCCAACCCATCCGTTCCGTTTTCCGCACTATTTACTTCATATCCCTCTTTTTCCAAAACATCATGTAAAGTAATACGTGAAATTTTTTCGTCTTCGATAATTAGAATTCTCATGACTTTTCTTCTCCGATTGGCAAAATTACCTTGAATAAACTCCCTTTACCCACCTTACTTACCACCTCAATTTTTCCGCCAAGTGCCTGAACAATACTCAATGTTACCGAAAGCCCCAAGCCGGTACCTTCGCCAGGCGCTTTGGTCGTGTAAAAAGGATCAAATATTTTATCTTGATCTTCTGTATCTATGCCTTTGCCATTATCTTCGATTCTGAGTTCAACCTGCGTTTTATTCCTTACACACGTCGTAATTTCAATGCGGCCATTATTATTTTCAATGGCATCGTAGCTGTTAAGTAAAAGATTCATAACCACTTCCTGAAGCAACGAAGCATCACCATATATTTCAGGTAATTTTTCATCCGTTTTTAATTCAAACCGAATGTTCTTTTGGGACAAACGGTATTCCAGCAAACCCACCACCTGCAGGATAATCGCGTTTAAGTTTACCCGTTCCATTTGCGCCGATGATTTGCGCGCAAAGCCCAAAAGTTTTTTTACGATCGATTCAATATGTTCGAGTCCCTCATTAATCAATGCCAAGTATTTTCTCAATTGCTCCTGGTTTTCGGGTTCTTTCTCGATTACGTACACACAATGTTTAATTCCGTTCAATGGATTATTGATCTCATGCGCCACACCCGAAGCCAATCGTCCGATAGAAGCCAATTTTTCGGCATGATAAATTTGTTTTTGTGCCTCAATAAGCTGCTTTTTCGAAGTATCCAGCCTTTGGTGCAATAATTCGAAGTGTTGAATTAAAATCCCGATCTCATCATCACGATTTGGTAGGAGAATCCCTACATCAGAATCCAAATCCATAGAATCCATAGCCTGAACCAAAACTTTTAATGAACGAACCGTATGCGCAATGAGTATGCTAAGCACAACAAGAACAACAAGGGTGATTAACAGCGTAAGTCCCATCAAGAGAAAAAACAAACGTCTTATTTCTTGTTGCGTGGGATTCGCATCAAAAGCAATCCGCAAAATACCCCAACGTTTACCCGCAATTTGCAACGGAAGAACACTTTCCATAACCCAACCCAATTGTGGCGATCGATAAATTCCGCTGAGCAAACGGTCGGTATTAGCAATACGTAGGGACAAGCTATCGTTTAGGAAACGATTGTACATTTTCGGGTTCGAATGAGCAATAATACGATTCTGATTGTTGGCAATAATAATATAAAAAATACCCGGAACTTTATTTTTTAAATCCGCAATGTACGATTCCAACAAATCTTCAACTTGAAAATTTTCATTTTCACTATAAATAATCGCATCTAACACCGAAATACCAAAAGCACGTGTCACGGATTCCGCCTTTTGCTTCAATTGCTGCAAAATCATAGCCCGCCATTGCACGGATATTCCCAAGGAAATAAAAAGCATAACTACCACAACCACCACGCCCACAACGGTCATCATTTTAATACGCAAGGTTTTTCTTTTGGCAACGGATTTCATGGGGCTTCCCTTCCGGATGCACGCACCAGAGGCAGTAAAATATAATAATCCCTATCTTTGGCCGGAATAAAACCATGAGCAAATTCAAAATCCCAGCCAGACACCATTCGTTTGTAATAATCTTTGTTTACGTTTATTGCCAGCAAAGCATTTTTAATTGCCGTAACCACTTTCCGCGGAGATTTCTCGGAAACCACTATAGGTGAACTGGGTACGGGCAGCGAATACGCCACAATGCGAATCCCCCGATTAATAAATTCTCTGGCCACACGCTCCTTAACAACACCGGCATCAAAATTTCCTTTTAAAATTTCGTAAATCACGGTATGATGGTGCGCAAAAAAATGCAAAGAATCCAATTGTGAAATACGCAATTTATTGTGCGGCAATGCTTTGAATAAAAACCAATTGGCAGAAAAAGACAAAGCAGAAGGTAAAGCTACTTTTCGTCCTCTTAAATCTTCGATGCTATGAATGCCCGAGACTGTACGCGTAACAACGGCGGCTCGAAGGAATGGTTTATTTTGTGCATTCAACGGTTTTAGAATACAATGCAATCCGTATTTATTTTGATCTTTAGCAAAAAGAAACGATCCCAGAAAGGCAGCCACCACTTCGCCTTCCGAAAGCTGTCGGACGGTTTGTTTGTATGTATGGCTCAGTTTCAATTCAAAATGATAAGGCGTAAAATCGTTTAAATAATCCATGATAGGTTGATAGCCCTGATAAATTAACGTAGGCGGAAAACGGGAAATCACCCCGAAATAATAGATGGGTTTTTCATTTGAGTTTAAAGACCCTTTAAAAGAACCCCCTGTCTCTTTTATGGGAAAAGGATGCGAGATATCGGCCATTTTCGCGTAAAAAAACCAAAGCGCCACAATTAATACCATAAACGTCGCCGATATCCAGGCAGAAAAATACTTATTCATAACACCGTTCGAATATATTAAAAACGAAATCTTTAAATTTATTTTCATTGAAAAAACAACAACATGCGATTTTCACAGAAATTACGTTTTTTCGTTTCTTTAGTCACCATTACCTGCTTCCGTCAAACTCACCAAATCATATAAGGTGTATCCGCCCGCCACTTCTGATGAACCGCCGGACAAATTCACATAAATTTTTTCTCCTTTATTTAATTGAATGGTGTCCAAAAGAGCATATTGGACCCAATTCGTATCTTGAATACCTATTTCCTTCTCTAATACAAGTTGTTTATCACTGGTTTCGCGAATTAATGCGCACCGACCCGGCAAATTTGAACCTTTGGCCCAAAAAGATAATTTTAGGATATGCTTTCCGCTATGTAAGTTTACGAATTGGGCCAGACGTAAATTTAAAGGCTCAAAACAATGGCTCGGTAATACCACAGACCATTGGCCTCCGTTTTTAGGCGTATTGTCGCTAAATTGCACAGAAAAAGAATCCTTGCCCATCCAGTATTTTAAACTGGGTTGGCCGTTAGTTTCAAATGAGCCGTTCTTAACTAAATTGCTCACTTCTCCCGCAGGATTCAGAACCACGTTGCAGGCAAAAAATAGTGCAAAAACCATAAATGCATGCCACACAATTAAGCCTTTTTTCATGACGGTTCATCCTTTACATGCAAATCCGCTTTTAAAAACTAATTACGTTTTGGTTCATTTTCAAGAAAAAAGAACTAAATTTCGACACAAAATCGTCGTAATTTCGTCATTCGACAACATTTCGTCACTTTGGTTTTTACCCGTCTTACAGTCCCCCACATAAAAATACCCCGCCATAATAAGACGCGAAAACAATTTAAAGAAAAGCTTGCGATCAGAAAAATTCCTGGCACGTCTTTTGTATAAAAAGCAACGGAATTTCGGCTTTGGTACTGAAATCAAATTGAGAAAATCAAAAAACCTAATTTTTAGGAGGCTACATGGAAAAAATAATTCCCCGCTGGGAATGGCGAACCTTCGGGCAAGATTTGCAAAAAGGCATTCAAGCTATTCAGGCTTACCCCGAAGCAAAAGTACGCGAGAGTGCGGAAATTTACATCCTATCCGAAAAAAGTAACGATAATACCAAAATTCGTGACGAATTAATGGATATCAAAACGCTCATTCGGGTAAACCAAGACGGATTGGAACAATGGACCCCTATTTTAAAAGCAGGTTTTCCCATTCACATTACCGATCTTGCCATTGTCTACAAGGCTTTTAATCTTCCTCTTCCTTATTTAAAGAAAGACGAATATAGCTACGATGAATATTTAAACGATCTGATTAGCCCGAATAAAGCTTTACACACCGTAAGCGTAGAAAAGGAACGGCACGGATTTACAATTGATAATTGTATTGTGGAAATTGCCTACGTAAAATTTAATAATGTATCTCATCAGACCATTGCTGTGGAACACGCCGATCCGAATTTGGTTATTAAAACCGTAAAAAAACTGGGCTTGGATCATTATGAAAACATCAATTACATTAAAGCCATGAAACAACAAATCGGCATTGCCTATTGATATTTTTCCCTAATTTGAGCCTTTGGTGATAAAAAATTTTAAGCTCAACGGAGGCGCGTAAATATGGAGAAAACAAAACGTTTTCGTCAAGGTCCGATTGAAGAAGTTTCATGGGGACGTTTTGTCATTAATGGCAAGGAAAACCGAAAAAAAGAAGACGGAAGTATTGTCGGAGCGGGCAAAGATATTTTTTTAATGGGAGATCATGTACAACCCTGGTACGAACGTCAAGGGCATTTGCTTACTATTCGCATGGTTCGTCGTGCAGCCGAAGCTCCTGTACAAACGGTGATTATCGGAAACGGCTTTTACGGTGCTTTGGAAGTTCCAGAAGATGTAATTCGGTTTTTGCAAAAGTCGGACAAAACAGTACACATTAAAAAAACGCCGGAGGCCTGTGCCCTATTTAACGAACTCTTTTTACAGGGACAAAAGGTAGCATTACTCGCACATGGAACATGTTGAATTTCGTTGTTAATTCAACATCCGCAGACAATCGATACCATCGGATTCGTACAAAAAAAAGAAAGGATGAACAATGGCTCAGGAGATCGAACGAAAATTTTTAGTAAAAAATAATTCGTTTAAAAAAGACGCTTTTAAATCAACACGCATTGTGCAGGGATATTTGTCTTCCGTTCCGGAGCGTACCGTTCGCGTGCGTATCAAAGGCGACAAAGGGTATTTAACCGTAAAAGGGATCGGAAACGAATCCGGAGCCAGTCGTTTTGAGTGGGAAATCGAAATTCCCAAACAAGATGCCCAAAATTTGCTTAAAATTTGCGAACCAGGCGTAATTGACAAAACGCGTTATTTGGTTAAAGCCGGTAACCATACCTTTGAAGTGGACGAATTTTATGGTGACAACGAAGGGCTTGTAGTGGCCGAAGTTGAGCTTGAATCCGAAGATCAGACTTTCGAAAAACCAGATTGGCTCGGAGAAGAAGTAACCGGCGATCCTCGCTATTACAATTCCATGCTCATGAAAAATCCGTTCAAAAACTGGCAACACAACCAATAACCGGAAATAATGATGCACTTACTTCTTCGCAGAAAAATCATCGTTGTCAGTCTGTTCGTGCTGTTTGCGCTTACCATTCTGCGCGCCGAGTTTCCCGAACGCCCCATTACCATTATCGTTCATTCCAAACCGGGTAGCGCTATCGATATTACCAGTCGCCAAATTGCCAATATCGCGCGTAAATATTGTCCGGTTCCCATGTTGGTCGAAAACAAAAGCGGCGGCTCCGGAGTAGTTGCCATGCGCACTGCACTGTCGCGTCCGGACGATGGTTATACCATTTTAGGTGTTACCAAATCATTTATTTCTACAATTCTGCTTACCAAAAGCGGTATTTCCATGGATGATTTCTATTTTTTAGCCTGCATGGTTGTCGATCCCGAAGCGTTGATTACCAACAAGAATTCGAATGTGCGAACTCTCGAAGATATTATTCGTGATGCCAAAGCAAAACACGGCAAACAACGCTGGCTCGGGCCTCTGGTCGGCGGCGTCGATCATTTGATGGCCGTTAAGTCGTGGGAAGTTTTGGGCATAAAAGCCGAATGGATTCCATATGAAGGCGGCTCCGATGCGCTGGCAGCCTTAATGGGACAACACGGAGCAGTTTACGTGGGCAATCCGGTGGATATTTTGGGGCGCCCCGATCTGATGATTGCGGTAGTAGCTGCTCCGCATCGTTTGCCGCAGTTCCCGCAAGCACCAACCTTTGTTGAAAAAGGCTATTCTTTAAAAAGCGAAGTCCTTTGGCGCGGCTATGCCGTACGGCAGGGAACAAATGCCGCAGCTATTAATTATTTAACGGATTTATTTAAAAAAATCAGCAAAGATTCCACCTGGCTGCACTTTGTGCATTCCACGGCCGCACAACCCGTTTTTTTCGACCATCCGCAATTTACACGCATGGTTAATCATGACCAAAAAGATGCTATTAAATATTTGCAAAAAGCCGGAATCTTAAAAGTTACCACTCGTTATACCCGTAACGGCTATTTTAAAAATGCCGTGTTGCTGGGAGCGCTTTATTTGTTTCTTTTAATATTAATTTATTTTTTCAAACGAAAATGGTTTAATGGCGATATCGTTATTGCCGGATTTTTTATTTTCACGGGAATTTATCTCTATTTGTTAACATTCAACTTTCCTGCCGGTAAACTTGCTTCGGCGGTCGGTCCGGCATCCATCCCGCGTTTGTGGATTTACGGACTTTGGTTTTTTAACAGTTGGTTAATTGTTCGTGCTGTCAAACATCCGGAACAAAAATACGACAAACAGGGCAATGTTATCATTCCTTTGCGACTGACGATTTTAATGATTGTGTACGTGTTAATCATTCGCGTATTGGGTTATTATTTGAGTACACTGCTCTTTTTAATAACCGGAGCGTACATCCTAAATTATCGCAAGCATGCTCTGATTTTTGTGGTTTCCGTTGCGTATATTTTGTTTTCGTATTTGGTTTTTTACAAAATATTACAAGTTCCTTTACCAGGGATGAACTTGTTTCATTAAAAAAGAAATTGTAAAACGTATGGAAATTTTTACCGAGCTATCCACCGGTTTTCGTTTACTGCTTTCATGGACACCTGTTTTAATGGTCGCTTTGGGTGTGATGATGGGCATTTTGGTCGGTGTTATTCCCGGACTTTCTCCTGCCATGGGTGTAGCTTTACTGGTTCCGTTCAGTTACGGAATGGAGCCCTTAAATGCTTTGATTCTGCTTACTTCCGTTTATGCGGCCGCCAATTACGGCGGTACCATAACCGCAATCGCCATAAATACGCCAGGTACTCCTTCGGCTATTGTGTCCACGTTTGATGGCTACCCTTTAACCAAACAAGGGCAACCGGGAAAAGCTTTGGGCACTTCGGTTATTGCTTCCACCATTGGCGGCTTTTTCGGCGCCGTCATTTTGGTCTTTTTTTCCGGCCCATTGGCCAGCGCCGCTCTTAAGTTCGGACCGGCCGAATATTTTTCTTTGGCCATTTTCGGTTTAACCATCATTTCTTCTCTTTCACGCGGGAATTGGATTAAGGCCTTTATTGCCACATTAATTGGTTTGCTTTTAAATACAGTAGGTATGGATCCGTTTACAGGATATCTCCGCTTTACTTTCGGAATTCCTGAATTAGCTGATGGCTTCGGTTTTATTCCGGCCTTGATCGGATTGTTTGCTCTTGGGGAAATTTTTCTTTCCTTGGAAAAATCGGAAAAGGTTAAATCGGCGGTAAGGAAAATTTCTTCGGAAATGCCCAAATTTAAAGAAATCTGGAAAATCAAACGTACCATCCTGCAATCCTCCGTAATCGGAACCTTAATTGGCGTTGTGCCTGGCGCCGGTGCAACCATTGCCGCATTTATTGCTTACGGCGAGGCCAAACGCATCAGCAAAAATCCGCAAAAATTTGGTAAGGGAGCTTTGGATGGCGTTGCTGCATCGGGCGCTGCCACCAGCGGTTCGGTTGGCGGTGCATTGGTCCCGTTGCTTACCCTTGGCATTCCCGGAAGCGCTGCTACCGCCGTTTTAATCGGTGCCCTAATGTTGCACGGACTTACCCCCGGTCCGGAACTGTTTAAAAGCAATGCGGCCATTATTTACGGTCTTTTTGCCAGCTTGTTTTTGGCTTATGCCGTAATGTTTGTCTTGGGATATTTGGGGAATCAATTATGGATTAAAATTATCTCACTTCCCAGAGAATTGCTTTTTCCGCTTATTTTGGCCATTGCTTTTATCGGCAGCTACTCGGTTAATAATTCCCTGTTCGATGTTTGGAGTTGTCTGGGCTTCGGAATTTTGGGTTGGATTTTACGACGCTACAACTTTCCCACTGCTCCGGTTATTTTAGGTCTTATTTTGGGATTTTTGGCGGAAACCAATTTCAGAAGGGCCTTACTGATGGGCGACTGGCGTATTTTCTTTACGCATCCGGTAAGTTTGGCCCTGCTTGTTCTGGCCTTTTTGTCGTTCTTTTATCCCATTGTAAAAAATAAAATTAAGTTTAATAAAAAAACAAAAGATTAGAGGTTTACCATGGCATTATTATTCAAAAAAACAAAACAATTGGAAGGACAAATCGAAGAATATTTGGATTGCGTCGTACGTGGCGCTCTGCTTTTTCGACAGGGAGTCAAATATTATCTCGAAAATCGCATGGACGATTTTGAAGCGCGTCTAAACGATTTGGATAATTTGGAAAGCCATGGCGATCAACTTCGCCGACAAATCGAAACCAATCTCTACGAACACACACTTATCCCAGAATCGCGTGGCGATGTACTGGGCTTGCTCGAAAGTACCGATGCCGTTTTGAATACCATGGACGAAACGTTAATGCAGTTTTCCGTGGAAATTCCGGAACTGATTCCCGAGCTTCATCAAATGTACATCGAATTGGCCGAGATATCGACGGCTGCCGTAGAAGCCATGGTATTGGCTATTCGTTCCTATTTTCGCGATTTGACGGCCGTTCGCGATCACATTAACAAAGTACAATTTTACGAAAACGAATCCGATAAAATCGCACGTAAAATCAAACGCATCGTATTCCGCAAAGATTTGCGTCTCAGTCATAAAATCCACATGCGCTATTTTGCTTATCACATCGAAAACATTGCCGACGAGGCGGAAGATGTAACCGATCGTTTGGCCATCGCAACCATTAAACGATACCTGTAACGGGGGCTGAACAATGATATGGTTTTATTTAATTAGCGGGTTATTTTTAGGTTGGTCTTTGGGCGCAAACGATGCTGCCAACGTGTTCGGTACGGCTGTTGGCTCCAAAATGGTGCGTTTTAAAGTAGCCGCTTTGGTAGCCAGCGTATTTGTTATTATCGGCGCGGTTGTCAGCGGTGCAGGCGCTGCCCATACTTTAGGCAAACTGGGCGCGGTTAATGCCATGGCCGGTTCATTTACCGTTGCTTTAGCCGCTGGTGCCACCGTGGCCTGGATGACCAAACTTTCTTTACCGGTTTCCACCTCGCAGGCCATTGTCGGTGCGATTATCGGTTGGAACTTGTTTACCGGCTCTCCTACCGACCTGAATTCATTGGGAAAAATTTTGGGCACCTGGGTCATATCGCCGATTTTGGCTGCTATTTTTTCCATTATTTTGTTTAAATTGTTCAAATTGTTTCTGGGAAAAGCGCGCATTCACATGTTGGAACTGGATGCTTACACGCGTGCCGGTTTAATTTTAGTCGGTGCTTTCGGCGCCTACAGTTTGGGTGCCAATAATATTGCCAATGTTATGGGCGTTTTTGTGCCAGCCTCTCCGTTTCAGGATTTGGATTTGTTAGGCTTCCTTCATTTTACAGGTATTCAGCAACTGTTCTTATTAGGCGGTTTGGCCATTGCCGTTGGTATTTACACCTATTCCTACCGGGTTATGACCACCGTAGGCAACGAGGTTTTTAAACTTACTCCCATTATGGCGTTAATCGTCGTTTTATCCGAATCGATTGTATTGTTTTTATTCGCTTCGCAGAGTTTGGAGCGCTGGTTAATTATGCATAATTTGCCCCCCATCCCGCTGGTTCCGGTTTCCAGCTCGCAGGCTGTTATCGGCGCGGTAATCGGTATTGGCATAGCCAAAGGCGGTAAGGGTATTAATTTTAATATTCTCGGCAAAATCGCTTCGGGTTGGGTTTCAACACCCGTGGCCGCCGCTCTGCTTTCGTTTGTTTTGCTCTTTTTCATGCAAAATGTTTTCGAACGCGAGGTCGTGCATCCGGTAACCTATGAAATTTCGCAGGACGTTTTACAAAAATTGAAGCAGGAACATATTCCGGTTAAAAATTTAACCGCATTAGAAGGACAACGTTTTCGGAATATGTACAAATTCCGTGAAAGTTTAACCAAATTGGCAAATCTTAACGAATCCCAACTTTACAAAGTTTTCGAAATTGCCGAAGTAGACAGTTTTTACATCGATTCAACCATTGCCAAAACCGAGTTGGACCCCAACGAATTTACTCCGGCACAAATTGCTGCAGTTAAAAAATTACACGGTAAGGTCTTTTTACACAAATGGCAACTTAACGATGCACTGGCGGCTCTAAGTCCCGAATGGCGGTTAAAACCCAAAAACATACACAATAAATTTTACAATCAAAACATCATTAAAAAGAGAGCCATATTGTATCAAATATTTAAGAAAACCGCATCGTAATTAAGGAGGAGTTTAATTATGCGTCATTTTCGTATTTTTTTGACTTTATGTCTGATTTTCATAACCGCTCCTGCTCTGCTTTTGGCACAGCACCATGGGCAGTTCCATACGGTTATGGTAAACGATTCCACGCCGGACGAGAATCATGTACCGGGATTTTCGGAATGGGATCATGGTATTTATTTTTGGAAATCCAAAGACGGCGCCTTTTGGGGACGTTTTGATACCCGTGTTTTTATTAACGGTGCCTACTTTTTTGAGAACAAAAACAAATTAAGTAACGGAACGCACTTACGAAAAGGACGTTTGGCATTTAAAATTAATTTGTGGCGTGTTTGGTATGTGGAATGGGATATGGATATGGCCGAAGGTGTGGTCGAAGCCAAAGATATGTTTCTATCGTACCACGGTTTTAAAAATGCCTATTTAAAGTTCGGCCATTTTAAAATGCCTTTTGGTTTGAATATTTTAACCAGTTCCCGTTACATTCCCTTCCCCGAACGTGCTTATAATGCGCTGGCATTTAAAATGGGACGACGTCTCGGTATTGAGTACGGACGTTGGAGCAATACCTGGAATATACGCGCTGCTGTGTATGGGCAGTCGTTTGATACCAATAAAAATAAAACAAAAGACGAAACTGGCGGCGGAATTGCAGCACGGTTTGCCACCGCACCCGTGCAGACCAAAACAACCATTCTGCATGCCGGTATTTCCGCTGTGTGGACTAATCCCGACGACCAGACTAATGTGGTAAGCTTTGACAGCGAACCGGAAACCAAAATAGGCGATACCGAAATTTTGGATACCGATTATATTCGCAACGTCAATTACACCACTCGTTTCGGATTGGAAGGTGCCGCCGTTTATCGCAACTTCCATTTGCAAGGCGAATTCAATTTAGTTAAAGTAAAACGCATGTCCGGATTTACAGACCCAACTTTTTCCGCCGGGTACGTTTATTTGTTGTGGGATATTACCGGTGAATCCCGCAAATGGGACAAAACGCAGGGCGAATTCCATCAGCTCATCCCCAAAGACAATAAAAAAGGCGCTTGGGAATTGGGCATTCGTTTTAGCAACTTGAATTTATCCGATACTAAAGCCGGTATTTTGGGCGGTCGTGCAAATAATTACACGATCGGATTAAATTGGTATCCCAATCCGAATATAGTATTTCAACTCGATTACACCTATGTAGCTACTTCGCCCAATGCAACCGGCAATGGCTTTGTAGGTGACGATCGTTTTAGCTTTTTGCAATTTATGACAAAATTCTTTTTTTAGTAGGGGGACGCGATGAAATATTTAAAAGGAACTGTTTTAACCGCGCTGTTTTTAAGCCTTTGGTTGGTCGGCTGCAAATTAAACGACACGGTTTCGGCCAATCAAAATCCGCAAACGCATCAAAGCCAGTATAAGCTGTTTATTAACGAATTCATGGCCAGTAACGATGCCTGCTGTGCGGATGAATATGGTGAATTCGACGATTGGATCGAATTATACAACGCCGGTGACGACACGATTTCTTTGGCCGGCTTTTACCTGTCGGACGATAAATCGGATCCCAAAAAATTTCAGATTCCCAAAACCGCAGATCTTAAAATTTTGCCTAAAGGATTTATCGTACTTTGGGCCGACGGTCAGCCGGAACAAGGTGTGACGCATCTGGGGTTTAAACTTTCCAGCGGGGGTGAAGATATTGTTTTAACCGAACCGGACGGTTTTACCACCGTAGACGAGTACACCTACGGTCCGCAGGAAACGGATGTTTCCATGGGACGTGTTCCCGACGGCGGCTCAGAATGGAAGAAATTCACCAAACCCACGCCTGGTGCCTCCAATACAGGCGTTGCGCCACAAGTACCGCCGCAAATTTCAAGCATCGGTGTTTCGCCGGATTCGATTTGTGCCGGTGATTTGGTAACTATTTCTGCTGTGGTTACCGATGAAGACGGAGATTTGGCGCGCGTTGTATTGACTTACGGACCAAAAGATTCCGTTAATACGACACTGGATATGACCGTAAGTAACGATTCCGTATATTCGGCACAAATCGGCCCGTTTGATGACGGAACGCGCATCTATTTTTACATCGTAGCCAAAGATGCCAAAGATAACGCCACTCAATCCGACACGCTTTCTTTTGAGGTTGGCTATGTGGCACCGGTTTTATTTATTAATGAATTTATGGCCAGTAACGATTCTTGCTGTGCCGATAATTACGGAGAATACGACGATTGGATCGAAATTTACAATCCCGGAAGCGAGCCGGTTGATATCGGCGGTATGTACATTTCTGATGACAAAACCGATTTGACGGCTTGGCAAATTCCCGCAACCGATCCGGATTCCACAACTATTCCGGCCGGAGGTTTTCTTGTTTTATGGGCAGACAAACAACCGGAACAGGGCATTTTGCATGTAAACATCAAACTTTCCAGCAAAGGCGAAGATATTGTTCTGACTGCCCCTAATGGTACGACCATTATCGACTCGTTAACTTTTGGTACGCAAACCACCGACGTTTCCATGGGGCGCCTACCAGACGGAAGCAATCACTGGGAATTTTTCAATAATCCTACTCCTGGAGCACCGAATCACCAATGAAACGAGTTATGATGAAATTCCGGCCAATCCTTATTATTTTAAGCTTCGGATTTCTTGCAATCTACTGCTCTCTTAACGAACCGACCGATAGCAATCGGTCGGTTCATTCTTTAAAACCAATTGCCCGTTACGCACTTGAAGTCAGCGAACCGTCCGGTTTGGCTTTATCCCAAGATAAAAAATCGTTGTGGACGGTAAGCGACAATACCAATCAAGTTTTCCGACTCGATTTGCACGGACAAATTTTGCATACGCTTTCTTATCAAGGTCGCGACCTTGAAGGTATTGCCATCGATACCGTTACGCAAACTTTATGGGTGGTAGAAGAACATTCCAGAGAATTAGTTGAATTGGATTCTACCGGAAAGGAATTGCAGCGTCACCGCATTTTATCCGGTAACGATAACAGCGGGCTTGAAGGAATTTGCATTGATGGCGCACATCGTTTTTTTACGATCAAAGAAAAAAAGCCAGGAATGTTCATCGCGTTAAATCCCGATTTTACGATTAAACATAAAACGGAAATCACTTTTGCCGCCGATTTTTCCGGACTGTGTGCCGATACGCTTGAAAATCGTTTTTGGATTTTGAGCGATCAGGACGAAAGCCTTTTTTACTGGGACACCAACCAGGGTGTTTTAAGGCAATATCGTTTGGGCGTTTCCGGTCCGGAAGGCATTGCCATTGATTTTATTCAGGGAATTGCTTATATCGTAAGTGACCCTGAAAGCAAGTTGTATGTTTTTAAGTTGGCTGCAGAGTAATTTCCTGTTTTTCGATTGATGTATTGTTTCATAGCCCCAGCCTTTAATTTTTGCCGATATGCAAGGACGATTTGAAATAAAAAAACATAATTCTTAATTTAGTTCAGATTTTATACAGGAGATGGCAAGCTATGAAAATGATTGATCTCAGAAGCGATACGGTAACCCAGCCCGACGAAGGAATGCGACAGGCAATGGCGGATGCACCTGTTGGCGATGATGTATTCGGAGAAGATCCTACCGTTAACGAACTACAGAAAAAAATGGCCGAACTTACGGGCAAAGAAGCGGCGCTATTTGTAAGTAGCGGTACTCAGGCCAACCAAATTTCCATTAATGTGCACACCCAACCCGGCGACGAAGTAATTTGCGAAGAACGCGCCCACATTTTTAATTACGAAGCCGGCGCTCCTGCTCTTCTTTCCGGCGTACAACTTCATCCTCTGTCCGGAAAATATGGCATATTGGATGTGAAAGAAACGGAAGAAATCATCCGTCCTTCCGACCATCACTTCCCCCAAACTCGGCTTATTGCCCTCGAAAACACGCATAACCGCTGGGGTGGAACGGTTTATCCTATCGAAGAGATTCGGAAAATGCGGCAATTGGCCGATTCGTACCATTTACGTATTCATCTGGACGGGGCACGCTTGTGGAATGCTTCGATTGCCACCGGCATTTCCCTAAAAGAATACGCCCGTTATTTCGATTCTGTTTCCCTGTGCTTTTCCAAAGGATTGGGGGCTCCGGTAGGTTCGATTATCGTGGGTAGCAAAAAATTTATCGAGCGGGCGCATTATTACCGCAAAGTTTACGGCGGTGGTATGCGTCAAGCAGGAATTATTGCGGCCGGTGCCTTATATGCCATCGAACATAATTTCGAACGCTTGCAGGAAGATCATCGTAGAGCCCGTGTGCTGGCCGAAGCCTTAAATACCTTTCCTGGTCTTGTGATCGATTTGCAAGCCGTGCAAACCAATATTGTCATTATCGATACCAGTTTATCGGGGAAAACCGCTTTTCATATTGCCGAGCTGTTAAATGAACACGGCGTAAGAGTAATCGCATTTGCTCCGACCAGAATCCGTTTAGTTACGCATTTACATATCACGGATAATGATATTGACCGAACTGTTGAAATTTTTAAAAAAATCTGTGCGGATTTTAGCGGTTAGGCATTTTCAATAGAACAAAATAACGCCATTTTTTTCCTTGTCTTACGGCCTTTTCTTTGCTTACGTAACTCATTTGCAAATTGATGGTCAACGAATCCGGTGTATTGCCGGATTTTTTTGTTTGAAATAATTGAGCCAATGCCACGCGAGCATTCAAAATCGCCTTTTCTCTGGCAATGGAACGGCTGTCCGAAATGGCTGTTCCCGCAGAATAAACATAGCATGTATCTTTGGGAAAACGCCTAAACCAGTACGGGCTACCGCTGTTTTGGTCAACTTCCGTTTTTCTGCTGATCCGCAAAGAATCTGCCGATACGGAAACGGAATCCTTTGGATTTTTCTGTTTACTTTCTTGATTTTTACCGCAGAAGGAAAAAAGGAAAAAAAACACCAGCAACCATGCATACGCATATCTTTTCATTCATACCCCAAAATTCCACAAGCATTACTTAAATTTATTTAAATCAATAAATAAAATATATTGAGCTTAGTATTCTTGTAATAACCTATCCCGTTCTTTATTCCATTCCACCCAATCGGAATGAGCATCCGCCTGTAAATCAAAGGTGTCTTTTTTAAATGCAACTCCCGCTTTCATCCTTTTAAAATCGGCCAAATCCCGCTCCACCATTTTGCGAAATTCCTGCCGATCTTTCTGTTTGAATTTCTCGAATTCGTTCATTTGTTGTTTTTGGTAATTTCGAAATTCTTTTTCCTGTTGTTTTTTGTACTGTTCGAAGTTCATAATCAAAATCAATTCCTCACCGGCACCCACGGCAAAGGAAGTATCGGCCAATCCGCTGCGATCCTTTTTCATCGGCGTAATTTGAAGTTCTCCCTGGTAACATCGATACATAGTGCGGTTGGAATCGCTCTCCAAACGGTAAACCGTTCCGCGAATGGCGCAAACAGAAGTCGGTGTTTTCACGACTAAATGGCTGGTGCCTTTGGGCAAAAACAGACTAATCCAGGCACGACCGCGACTCATTTCCACTTCTTCGTTGTCTTTGGCATTCGATTTGATTTGTACAATCGAATTTTCCCCGATCCGCATAACTTTTTTATTGGTAAACGTTATTTCACATCGTGACTGTTTTCCGGTTTTAATACGATCCTGATTGTACACGGGCATGTAATATTGAACCGCTTCCCACGATAGTTTTCCGGCATGCTGTAAAAAATTATCACCAATAGGAAAGGTAATTTTTGCGACTGGAGGTTGAGCAAAAGAAAATGCGCTGCCCAAAAAAAGCATCACGAATAACAGGTCTATTTTCTTTATTGCCATAACTGTACCTTCCTTCCTAAAAAATATTGGTTGACCAAGCAATATTACTAAAAAGAAATTACTTTAGGAATTACCCCTTTAAACGCCGGCATTACCATGCCAGCATCGGCATTAACGTAAGTTGGATCGCAAATAACAAACTGCTTTCCGCGATAGGTAATCGAATTTCCTGAGATTGGGGAATGAAAACGGACGGCCGTAGCCACATGATTTGGGTAATCCAATCCGATAACTTCAAGCCCCAAAACATTACGCACTAGGTAAGCAAACAGAACAGCCCGATCTTCGCAGTCACAACTGGGGTAATAAACCGTTTCGTCCGGAAGCATGTATTTTTCATGTCCGAATTGCTGATCATCGGTGCGATATTGAAATCCGGTTTGTACAAAACGAAGCAGCAAATTTACGGCATTTTGTTCGTTTTTTCCTTTCACAAGCTCGCGCAAGGCCTTCAAAAGAGAATAACGCAAATACGAAGAGGCCGGTGCTTCGAAATAGAGTTTTAATTCTGTTTGCGGATAATTTTTAAAAAACCGGACGACTTCCCAATCATATTCCAAGGGCACGGTGTATCGTTTTCCGGCATAAGTAAAATGCACAAGGCGCTTGTGCGCTTTTTGTGGCAGTTTGGGCAAGCGATTGATATTCAGAGCAAGAGGCTGGTTGGCATTTTGATACGATCCGCGATACGTTAATATTTTACCTTTTAAGTCCGCATTGCCTTTAAACGTAATAAAGTAATATTTTTGGTGATTAATAACAACAAAAGGCCGTTCAAACATGAGATTTAGCGAAGGCATTAAAAGAAACAATCGATTTCGTTTGAAAGCTATTTTCGCATCGTAGCCCGATTTGTTTAACAAAAACCACGTATAAGCAATGGCCTCCTGTCCTCCGTTTCCTATAAGGTTGCAGGCAGTTTGGTAAACAAAATGGACAAAACCCCAATCATTTAAAGCCAAATTCGTTTTGTAGTTTTTAAGTTGTTTTAAAATTTCCTTTTGGTCTACGGAGGCCAATTTTAACCATACCTTACTGATTTTTTCATTCGTCAAGGGCGGGGTTAGGTTTAAATGCAATCGCTTTTGAAACGCTATTACGACCGGTTGTGAAAAATAATCGAACGATGCCGATTTGAGTGCGTGCGTAACTGCCGGAGGTTTGGGCAAAACGGGCTCGGGTTTTGGAGGAGGCGGCGGTAGTTTTTCTATGATATTAGGCGGATGACTAATTTTTGGTTCTGGCTTCGAGGGCGCCGTGGGAATTCGAGTCGGTTTTGGTTTTTTAAAGGATTTTAATCCCTGTTTGGTTTGGAAAGACTGCCAATTTTTTTTCAAAAATTCGGCAAAATCACGATCTTGCTGTTCGACAAATTTATTAAATTCCCGTTGATCTTTTTTTAGCCATTTTTGAAATTCATCCTGATCTTGCGCCAGCAATCCGTTGCCGGGAAGCCCTAATAACCATGCGATAAGCAGCGACAAAATTATTGCTGTACGCATATTATCTCCTTGTTTTTAGGTTAGTTATTTAACGAATAACATCCCGACTGTTCACTTCGTCGTACATTTGATAAACCGGAACAATTTGCATATTTTGATCTATTTTAAACACTTCCCACACATTACCTTTGCGGCCACGCGGCACATCAAAACTAGCTTGCAAGCGACCGTCGGCATAAACATCGACATGAGCTTGGCTAAAAGACAAATCCAGACTGTTGCGTTGGTTGCGTCCCGAATAATTATGAACCGCATAAGTGTAAATTCCGCGAGCCGGTTTGTATATGGTAATCGTTTCTGGTCCGTAGGAATGTTGATCATCGCGATCGAGGAAATTCTTGCCGCCTATCAGTGTTTTATGGCGCCACCAAATATGAAATTTGCCTCCGTCCGGTTTTGGGCCGCTTAAATGGGCATCCAAATCCGGCGGAAAAGCTCCCCAAGTTAGCACGATGCGGTATTCGTTTACTTCCGGCGTTAAAGCAAAATTCATTGCCACCGGCAGTTCGTCGATGCTCATTCTAAATTCGTGTTTGGCTTCCAAATATCCCGATTTGGAAAACAACACGTCATACGAACCGTATTCCACCGGTGCAATGAATTTTCCGCTCCCATTTGTTGAACCCATGGCCACGGTTTCGCCGGTACGTTGATTTTTTACGACAACTGCTGCTCCTTCCAAAGGCTTTCCAGTTACAGCATCGATCAAGGTAACTTTGTAAATACGTTTCTTTTTAAACGGTTCCAGAAATTTGTAAAAATGACCGTCGACAATAGCCCCTGTCCGAAACACCAAACCTGCTGTTTTTTCCGGTACCGATATCTGATAACCACCATGATTTAGACGGTCCTCTACCCAAACCCGAACATGGGCATTGGACAAAGTGTAATAATCTTCTTCCTGTGCGAATTCTTCATCCATCAAATCATTAACAACCCAAATATTAAACAAATAGCCTTTAGCGTTTTTGATGATAAATTCTTGCGAGCCCCCGCTTAATGTTCGCGTTACCAAAACATTGCCATCGGTGGACGGCTTATCCAAATTACCACGAATGGTTTCCACTTTCCCGTCATGGTAATATTGCAATACGGCTTCCGCTTCCCCATTCATAGCCATTTCGTCCCATTTTACGGTAATTTTGTAATCATAGCCGTAAACCAAGGAAGCCATGAGTATTAAACTAATCAAAACTTTCCACATTCCCCTTGCCCTCCTTAATGTAGCCCTTGCTAATTACCCAGCAAAGGTGAGTGCACACCCTTTTTCGGAATACGTACAAGCACATAATAAACTTGATTTTTGTAATCGGGATAGCGTTGCATTATTTGAATATTTTCCAAAAGGTACCTAAGATTTAAAAATGAAATTTCACTCATCGAAGCGTCATCTTCGGGACCTTCCCGATCCACTAACCGTAATTTAAAAACGGCTACGGCCAAATTAGTCAAAATAGAAAATATGGCTTGCTCCTCTGCTGTTTTCCAAGCATCATTTTCATTTCCCGTCGATGTGTACAACCCCACACCGTAATAAAAATCTTTATCCTGCCAAAAGCTTTGCTGTGTCCATTCCGGCTTTTTTAGTGATGCTACCTCGATCCAGATAGAATGAAAACGATCCATCGGCTTTAGAGAGAATGCCGAGACATAATCGCCTGTAATAATTTCGGTCTGAAAGGAATCTACTTTAAACAATTTACCGTGTATCTTACTAACCGAATCCGGCGAAAAGTAGTAATAATAATCGGAATTTTTTAACCAATCATTGTGCTCGGGATCGTTGTAAATTTCTAAGGTTCCATAAACCACGCAGGAACGGTAAGCGCAATACATGTTTTCCGCATCAAATTCAGCCGTATTTCCGGAATAGGAATAGCCGGTAATAATATGCGGATATTTTTCCGGAAATAAAAACCATTCCGGATAACGATTAATGGCAAAAGCCTGAACCGAAAATAATAGCAATCCTGCAAAAACGGAAAATACTCTCATAAATAAAAAAACAAAGGGAGGCCTGTCATCCTCCCTTTGTCACGCTTACTATTCCTGATTAATAGCCCTGATTTTGCTGTTTTTCGTAATCTTTCATTTCGTTTTTCAATTCTTCGTAAGCCTTGCTGGCCCTGAAACGTTCGTACAATTTGGGACGCTTTGTTTTCATTTCGTCAAGAATGGATTTATTCAGCACATTCGGTTCAATAGCCACCACAGCGGCAGCGGTAATTTTGCCTGTGTTTTTATCGCGCATGTATTTAACTTTTTTGGTAATCGCACCGCGCAAAATTTGGCTGGTTAGTGTTTTGGTTACCATGCTGAACGCTTCGTTAATTTCAGAATCATTGGCGCTTCCGATTTCTTCCTGAAAATTTTTCTTTAATTTTTGTACTTTCAAATTAAAGATTTCAGCCAATTGACCCTGCGCATCGGTAATGGCTTTTTTTCTAGCCAAATCCATTCTGGAAGATGAAGCCTGCCCTACGGCTGCCACACCACCGGCCTGAATAATTTGGTTGGCCATATCCGTTAAATCTTGAAACGGATCGCTAATGGTTTCCAAATCCGAATTGGCTACAGCGGCCTTTTGAGAACCGCCGCAAGAAACCATTAGTGCGGCAATGATAAATAAAGCTGAAATCAACAGCATGTAACGCTTCATGGCGTTCTCCTTTAATTAGTGAAACACAAATTCAAATTTTTATCTTAACATTAACGCAAATAAATTCCCCGGTAAGAAATGACAGTGTTTTAATCGGATTCGTTCGTATTTTCCTAAAAAATCCTATTCCGGTCATTGATCTAAATCAACTTTTGTGAGAAAGCCCGAATGCGAACAACCTTTAATTTACAAAATAACAAATAATTAACGGCATTTTAAAACGAATTCAAATAATCCAGAAATCGACGATAGAACGAATTTTGTATTTGCATTTTTACTTTTCGCAAAATGCGAGCATTGGCTTCACCCGCAGAAATGGCTGCCGTGCGTTTGCTTACGGTAAATGTTTTCAGGGTGGTATTGTTGATCCGGTCGGTTAGCCTAATGGTAAGCTGCCAATTAAAGGCGACAATTCCAGGACGATTCAGATTGGTTTTGTTGCGGGTCAATTGGTAATCCACCTGAAAATCGGCATTTTCATCGGCAATCGTAAAACCCATCTTTCCAAATATTTCTTTCAGGTAATCTCCTACTTCATCCGGTGTGCCCGTAGCGGCATTTAAGCGAATGGTAATCGCAGCGCGGGCATTGCTCAACGCACGATTCAATTCATTTTCCGTAACTGAAGGTTCAAGGTTACTTCCGTTGGTGAGTACTTTGTATTTTTCGTTGATCAAACGATTGACTTCAAATAAGGCATAGGCTTTGTTCAAATCGGATAGTTTGCGCAATTTATTGTCTTCCCGTGCGGCCTGACCAAAATAAGTTTGCAGCAACCGGTCGTTTTCTTCGAAATCACGACGGTACAAACGGGCGGTTTCCGCTCTGTTTAGCACGGCCAATACATAGTAAAGGCCTTCGTTTTGCGAAAAAAAGACACGGTTTATTTTAATATTTTTTAATTCGAGGTCGCTGGTAATACGCGTTTTGTTCACCATTTGTGAATTGGTGGTTAGTTCGCTTTGTTTGCCTTTGGTATGTTCAAGCGCACTTTCAATTAGTGTTTCATCCACCTGAATATTGCTTTGAAATACTTTGGCAATTTCGGCAACAGCATTTTTTTCTGCCGCCTGTCGCGTATCGCCGCTACCTACCCCCACAATAAAACGGTTCTGCGGAAATATGTCGTACGGCGCATTAACCCATTGCGGAATTTTATCTCCGCTTTCCATTGCGGTGCCTTTTTGGGCGTAAATGCAATGCGTTAATTGCAACGAAAACAGAACTAAAACAATTTTTAAAAATGAACGCATAATTTCTCCGGATTTAGACTTACCTTAATGTGGCAAAATTAATCATATTGAGTCCCGGCTCCACTTGCACCTGCGTAAAACGTTGCTGATAAACCAGATCGCCGGAATTCGAATAACAGGCAATATCCACAGTATGCGTGCCTTGCCGTACGGGGAACTCACCGATCAGACATTCATCAGGGAGCGTTTTCCAACAACGCAAATCCGGCTGCTCGGTTGCATCTACAGCCAAATCCACACTAGCATTAAGCACGGCACCCCAAAAGTCATTTGCCTTAAGTTTTTTTCTGAGCTTTTCCTTGCCCTTGGCCGCTAAAATTCCTTTTGTAACCGTGCGGATAAGGGTTTTTACGTAAATCAACGTTTGTTTGTTGCGGAAGGTTTTCAGAGCAACCTTCCCCATATCTTCCAATAGTTCCAATGAGCCGTTTTTGTGGCCATCGATAAAAACGTCTACGCGTTCAATTTCGGTTCTTCCCGGACGCATAACCGGAAAAGCGAATTTAAAATGATAACCGCTTTTAATACCCGGAAAGGGAAATCGCGGAAGTGCTATAGGCACGGAAAGATCGCTAATGCCCAAAAAGCCGTCGTATGTGGTAATCAAACCGCCAACGGCAATTTTTTTAGGGGCCTTACCCACAAATCCCATGATATTCAAATAGGTCGTATCTGGATTTGCAATTTGCCGCAACGAAGAAGGCATTTGAAAATAATAAACATCGCTATGCGTTTGCCAAGCTTGTCGTAATTTTTCCAGTTCGATTCTGCAGTCGTCATAACGATTGTCGGCACGATACACAAGATAACTGATGTAATGGGCCAGTGCGTCGTTATAAAATTTTGTCGCTTGAAAACGAACTTTAACGCCCGTCGTATCGTGGCGGTTAAAATCGTCAAACGCGTTTTGATAACGATCTTCTAACTCGCGTAGCTTGTTGTCTACCCTTTTAACTTCCACAAACGCATCGTCATAACGATTCAATTCCAGATAATTCAAGGCCTTGAATACATTAACATACAAATGTTCGTAGATTTCTCCGGCATAATCCACGGAATTATCGTTTAAAACGTACGAAAGCGCCAATTGCGAAACATGCTTGGTAAACAATTCGTCCATGGTTTGTTCGGCTTGCGCAAAATATTTGTTGCTTTGCGAAAAATCGCCTTTGTAGTGATAAATACTGCCCAAATCCAAATAATAAAGCAAGCGGTCGTTTTGCGAATAAACATGGTTCTTGCGCGCTTCGCGAATTTTTTTTATGGCCAAATCAAAGTTGTTTTGACTTACATCGTTTACAACGCTATCAAAATATTGCGCTTTTTGCACCGAACTCATGCAAGCGGCTAACATTAATAAGGCAAGCGAAACAATTGATATTTTTTTGAAAGGGAATCGTTTCATTTTTGCAAACCGATCCGTTGCGTTTGTTGCTTACCAGGTGTACTTTTTTTGTTGAATAAACTTTTTAATTTCTTTTTGTCCGATCCACACTTTGGTATTGTTCTCAATATCAATCAATTCCAGATTAACCTGATACTTAACCACGCGTTTCCCTTCGAACGAATCGGTTACAGAAGTGATTTCACCCTGAAGCATAAAATCGGCTCCCAACTCATTGGCTAATTCTTTGGCGGTTTCGGGATTGGCAAAACTTTGCTGATCCAGACGCTCTTTACGAACAGCCTGACGTTCCTTATCCGAAGCAACAAACTTTACCTTACCCGAATTAAGCAATTCTCGTTCGATATCTTTAATGAACATATCGGTTTCGATATGTTCGCTACTGCGGTTGCGGATTTGTCCCACAATTACGACAGGTTGGCGGTTGTATTGACGAATAAAATTACGTAACCACGGCCGAGATAACACATCCTTTACCATGCTTTCGGCGGTTAAGCGTGCATCGGTATCGTTCCAATGACCGCTCAAATCAATTGCCTTATCCACCTGAACCCGCTTAACGGTTCTTACCGGTCCGGAACAACTAACTGTCAGAATCGCCCCAAAAAGAAAAATCAATACGGGGGAAAAAAACAGGTGCTTTTTCATGAAGGCCTCCAAAATTTCCAAATGGCTAATAAATCGTTTAATCTTTTCAAAGATAATAAATTAAATCCATGAAGAACAATTTTAATTGATTTTGATCAATTCCTTTCGGAATTGCCCCGAATTATAACCTCAAAGTGACCTTCGGTAGAATACGAAAAAAGTTTAAACAAATACCGCATTCCTTTGTTGTTACGCGGATCTTCCACTGAATAAGATGCCCCTGATTGGGTTGGTTGCTAAAAGTGCGATGCCAACCGATAAAAACAATTAAAAATTTGGAACGCGAAGATTCGGAATTTATGCCTTTGCCTGTAATCCATTTGATTTTGGCGTTAATAATCCGTATTTTTTAGTTTTTAAGAAGGATATCTAAGATATTATGATTCAAATAGTTAGATTTATTATTTTATGTATATTCGTCCTTTGGCTGTCTGCCTGCACTAATCCGTTTACAACGCGGGAAAATCAAGTGGAAAAACCGGTACAGGGTACACCGGGCAACGGGACGGTTTACGATCCTGCCGTTAATGCAGATATTGTATTCGTCAATTTGAAAAAAGCCATTCGTGAAAAAAATATTGACGAGTATATGAAATGTTTCGTTCCAGAAGCGCAAAGCGGGCAAACCCACCTTTTTGAATTTGTTCCGGAACAGCATTTTATTAATGAATTTAACAAACAGCCGTGGACGCTTAATGATGAACGCAATTATTTTATCCAACTAAGTCAATCGCAAAAGAATACCTATCCCAAGCTGGATTTAAGTTTAAACGCAGGCCAGCCTATTACTTTGAATCCCATTACTCCGACATCCGTTAATGATTCACTTGAAACCGGTAGCGTTAAATATCAGTTAACCATATTGTATTCGGCGGATTCTGTAAAAATCTATTCCGGAGTTTTGCAATTCCGTTTGTTCAAATCCGTTACTCCGCCCGAAATTTGGTACATTTATTATTGGCAAGATAATGCCATTAACAAAGAATACAATAAAAGTTGGACCGCATTAAAATTATTTTATCGAAAAAAGGCGTTAAGGCCATGAACCGGTCGATGCTTTACATTGTAATTACGTTTTTATTATTACTTGCCTCCGCTTGTGAGAACCCTTTTGCGCCGGGTCTCAAAAGTTCTCTTAACAACCAAACGCTCATCGTTACCGACCAACACACTCCCGAGGACGTGCTTATTAACTTTAAATATGCTTACAATTTCAAGGACTCTTTGGTTTATGCCGATCTTTTGGACAGCAGTTTTTTGTTTATTTCCAAAAACTTTTTAACCGACCCGCCAACCGATCTTACCTGGGGTCGCGACGTGGATATCAAAACCACCATGGGCCTGTTCCGGCATTTCCAAACCTTAAATTTAATTTGGGAAGGGACGGTTTATTCGCGTTATATTAATGAAGAACAAACATTGAAAGAAATTAAAAAAGTTTTTAGTTTAACCATTGATGGTGGTCGTGAAATACCCACCATTAAGGGTGAAGCACTTTTTGTTTTCAAAAAGAAAAATATTTCACCCAATGATACTACCGGAATCTGGAAAATTGTACGCTGGGAAGATCTTTCCAGTTTTTAACTTTAGAAGGAGGAAATGGCAATGCATCGACTGGCAGTGGATATTGATCCCGTAGCATTTATACGTAATCAATTTAACGATCGTTACCCCGATCCCATCCAAACGGTTGTGTTGGCCGAATTGGGCGGAGCGGAAAGCATTGTAGCCTATTTTCAGGACCACCAGCGTACGGTCAAAGAAACCGACTTAGTACTGCTGAAACATATTGTTAAAACCTATTTGAACATCCGCTGCAATTTAACCGATGAAAACATTCACAAATTATTGCGCGTTCAACCTGACATGGTTACGCTGGTGGCGCCGGGCGAGGTAAAAAGTCTTGAACCGGAACCGTTGGATGTTGATTTGTACACATCCCAATTACAAGGCGCCATTCAGGAGCTACATTCCAGCGATATTTTGGCTTCGATTTTGATTTCTCCGAATATTTCTCAGGTAAAATATGCCGGAAAATTAGGCTTCGACTATGTGGAACTGGACGCTCGCGGATTGGCGGAAGCCGAAGATATGGACAGCGAGGTGGCCTTTTTAGAAGAGCTGGACAATATTTCGATTGCGGCCAATAAAATGGGCATGGGCGTTAATATTAGCGGTGGCATTGGCTACGATAATATTCGGGATATTTTAAAAATGGATTACATCGAAGATATTGTAGTGGGCAAACCCCTGTTCTCAAAAAGTTTGGCTATTGGTTTCGAACAAGCTGTTCGTGATTTAATTGCGCTGATTTAAATGGATTTAAAGGCTGTACTATGAAATATCGATTTATCTTACTCATTCTACTACTCTCGTTTTCGCTATCGGCACAAAAAATTTTTACCTTTGATTGGGGTACTTCACAATGCGCGACAAGCGCTTTTGAAAATAAGGTAAAAATTCCCTTAAAAACCTGGCAACTTTCGTTTAAAGGAAGCAGCCAAACCGTACAAGCACCGTTTGTTGTTTCGTATTCTCCGCAGATATCCGCAACCACGCAATTTCGACTTTCGGAGCGGACAAAGGATAAAATTTTGTATCTGCAATCGAATGGGATCAAAGGTTCGGCAACGTTTTTTTTAAATGACCATCTCATTTCTTTTATTTCCAATGCGCAGCAACCATTTAAAATTCAATTACCCTCCGATTTTTTAAAGAACGATTCGATGCAAACGCTCCGACTACTAATTAAACAACCTCAAAATACACATGACGGTTTTCCCTTAATTGTTTACACCTACTCCGAATCGCACACCATCGGAATAGCCTCTCCGCTATGGATTATTGCCGAGAATAAGCCGGTAATTTCTGGTTTTAACCGAAAATTAGTGCACAACAAGAACGGTTTTATCTTAAACTATTCGTATCAAGTACATGTTACGGATAATTTTAACCGCTTACAGCTTAACGAAAGTTTTGTTCGGCATTCCGATCAAAAAACAATATTCCAAAAAATCCGGTTTGCCAAAGATTTGACAAACAAAACAATACATATTCAAGGAGAATTTCCTTTAAGCCGTCAGGATCTTTGGGAAGTTAATAATCCTCAAAAAATCGTTTTTAAACTGCACGTACGTTTTTCTGGCAACAAAATCAAAGAATTTGAGCGAACATTTGTTTTTGGTGCGCGAACGTTCCGCTGGTTAAAAGGACGGTTTTATTTGAACGAGGCGCACATTACCATTCATGGCATTACCTGGCACCAAAATTTACGCCGTTTAAATCACCGCAACTATGCTCACACACTTCGAAGCGACCTTACCCGTATTAAGGCCATGGGAATTAATACCATTCGCTTTTCGCATTTTCTGCCGGACGATTTGTTTTTAAACCTATGCGATTCCCTTGGTATTATGGTTATGGGCGAATTACCCATTTGGCGCTACCCCGTTTCGTTTTTTAATGAAAATTATCTTTTGGAAATGGCCAAGACCACTTGCCTGCAAATGGCTCCTTTTTATCGCTCGCATCCTTCGTTTGTTGCGCTCGGGCTTGGTCAGGAAATTCCGGCCGACAACCCGATTACGCAAAAATTTATGTTCATCCTTAAGGGAAAAGTTAAAACCTTACTGCCCGTTTTAACCTATGTGTCGCCCATACCCGGCAGACCCCTTCCTCCAGAAAAAGTAGCCGATTTTTATTTATTAGATCTCTATCGGCCATTAAACGTTCTGCAGGATAGCAAACTATTAACATCCATTTCTTTGGTGGGTAAAATTGGTGTTTTGCCGGCAGAACTTTTTCATAAAGAACAATCGGAAGAAACCCATGCAGTTAACAGAGGATTGTTCTTAAAAGAAGAAATCGGTAAAGCGATTTTCCAGTTTAAAACCGCCGGTGGCTTTATCGAAAGTTATCAAGATTGGTTTGCGCCCTTTCCTTCTCTGGTTGTACAAAATCGCCAGGCTCCCTACATTGTGCCGCAAGGATTGTACCGGATAAACGGCGAACCGAAAGCATGGACAAAATTATTAGGCCAGCCATGGGAATTAGATGAATCTACCATAATTCAAACAACAGGGCACAAACAACGTCCTACCAACTTTTTTTCTGTTTTGGTTACTTTTATCGTCATTCTTTTTTTTAGTCTGTATCGGCGGCTGCCGCGTTTGAGAGAAAATCTACGCCGTTCGCTGCGTCATTCTTACGGTTTTTTTGTAGACATGCGCGAAAGACGCATTATTCCGTTGTTGAATTCCGTTACTGTCGGAATTTTCTTTTCATTAATTGCGGCTGCTTTTGTCGCTTCGCAAATTTATTATGTACATGGCTCTTACGGTTTGCAGGAAATGATGGCCGTATTTTTAGTTCCTCTCGGATTGTTCGCTCCGTACCTTCATATTAGTCAATCCTCTGTTTTACTTACTCTTACGCTATTTGCAGTGTTCTTTTTGCTGCCTTTCACCGGTGCCGTTGCGGTTAAAATATTTTCTTTGTTTACACGTGCCCGCATTCGCCTACGTCAGGGTATTGCGGTTATGTATTGGTCCGGGGCGCCATTGCTTTGGTTCTTCCCCGTCAGTCTTATCTCTTATCACTGGGTTTTTTACCACCATAGTGCACAAATCTTCTGGATTATTTTAGGTCTGTTTTTCGTCTGGATTCATTTTCGCTTGGTAAAGGGCTTGCACATTTTATTTTTCACCGGCTCGTCTACCGTCTTTGTGGTTTTACTCTTGTGTTATTCCGTTCCATTGCTTATCTTTTGGGCTCTTTTTAATCCGCCGAGTTATTGGCTTGAATACTTAAAATTACTAATGAATGCGCAGGCTTTGTTTTAAGGAGAGGCATGTATTTATCACGTTTACAGTTATTTGGTTTCAAATCGTTTGCCAATAAAATAAAATTGGATTTTAACGAAGGCGTTTCGTGTATTATTGGCCCTAACGGCTCCGGAAAATCCAATATTGTCGATGCCGTTCGCTGGGTTTTGGGTGAACAACGCACAACTGCCCTGCGCAGCGACAAAATGCAAAGCGTTATTTTTAACGGCACGCGTAATCGCAAACCCATGGGCATGGCCGAAGTTTCCATGACTATCCAAAACAATAAAAAAATTTTAAATACCGAATTTGACGAAGTGGTTATTACCCGCCGTCTTTACCGTTCCGGTGAAAGCGAATATTTAATTAACAATGTACCGGTTCGGCTCAAGGATGTGCTTAATTTGTTCATGGACACCGGTCTGGGGCCCAATTCCTACTCGGTTATCGAACTGAAAATGGTGGAAAGTATTCTTAGCGAAAACAAAAACGAACGGCGTCAATTATTCGAAGAGGCAGCCGGTATTGTAAAGTACAAAATCCGACGTAAATCGGCTCTGGCCAAGCTGGATGCCACGCGTAACGACTTGGTGCGCATTAACGATATAATTAGCGAAGTGGAGAAAAAAGTCAATTCGCTTTCGCGGCAGGTGGGCAAAGCGCGCCGTTATTTGCAATACAGCGAAGAATTACGTAAAACCGATATCGATCTTTGTCGCTTTCGCTACCATGCTTTGCTGGACGAAATTCGCCCATTGCAGGTACAGTTGCAAGAAATAAGCAAGATCAAAGAAGAAAGTCACCACCAAATTACCATCGAAGAAGCGTTGTTGGAAGAATACAAGCGGGAACAAATTCAACGTGAACAACAGTTGCAAAAACTCAGTTTGCAAATAAATGAATTGGATCAGCAAATTGCGCGAATTAACCAAAACCTGGCCGTTGCAGAAACCAAAAGTGAGCAATTAAAACAAAACAAGGAACGCTTTTTGACCGAAATTGATGCGGCAGAACATAAAATCAAATTATTACAAGAAAATCTGCAAAGTTACCAAAACGAATTGGATGAGCTTTCTCTGAAAAAAGAAGAAGCGGAAAAGCGATTAAGCGAAATCGAATCGCAGCGGCAGGCAGAACTGGAAGTTTTACAAGCCGAAAAACAGGAAATCGATAAATTAAATACCGCCTTTAAAAAACAATTTCAAGAGGTTGCCCGACTAAAAGACCAACTGGCTCAAAAAGAATATCAACAGCAATTTTTAAAGGAGCAGGCGGAAGAACTCGAGCAAAAGCTGGCCGAATATCAACGGAGCGTACAACGTCTGGAAACAAAATTGGCCGGCAATAAAAAACAGCAAGCCGAACTTATCCGTAAACAGGACGATGTAAAAACCGTTTTGCTGAATTTAAAAACAAAACTGCAACAATTGCAGTCCGAACGTAGTGATATAATTCAACAAAAAAACGGTTTACTGGGCAAACTGGAACAAGCACGCTCTCGGTATAACTTTTTTAAGCAAATTATGAGCAGCTACGAAGGCTTCCGGAAAAGTACGCAATATGTAATGACCCATAAAGAAGCTTTACCCGGTATTCATGGCACCCTTTCCGAAATTATTACCGTTAACGAGCCCTACTCCAAACTATTGGAATCGTTGCTGGGCGATGCCTTAAACTATGTTATTGTAGACGACGTAACCTCTGCCCGACGCATTATTGAATTCGTAAAAAAAGAAAAAAAAGGCCGTATTACATTAATTCCCATGGACCGGGTCCCTTCTGTGGCCAACGATACTAAAAAATCCGCGAACAACTTAACGTTTCTTAAAGCAGAAATTCAGGTTGAGGATTCTTATCGCAATTTAATCGATCTTTTGCTTGGCGATGTAATTATTGTGCCCACCCTGGATGAAGCCATCGCCCTTTCCGAAAAATATCCGCAATTCCGATTTGTGTCTGAACAGGGCGAAATGGTAAATTTTAATCGTGAGATATCCAGCGGCGAAACTTCCGACCGTACGGTTTCTTTGGTCGGTCGCAAGGAACAATTAAAAAAAATCGAACAAGAAATAAAATCTGTCGAAAGCCAAGTTGCCAGGCTTGATCAACGAATAGAATCCAATGAACAGGCCATTTTACAAACCCGTCAGTCCATCGAAAAACAAAGCAATGCTTTAAATGACTTACAAAACCAACGCATTGATCTGGAAAAACAAGAAAATCAGTTGCAGTACGAAATTTCCACCCTGCAGAACGAAATTCGGCAAACCGATCAACACCTGACCCAAATTCGCAGTGACCGGCAACGTTTAAGTAAAGAAACGGAAACGTTGCAAGTTCAACTTGACGGAATGCAAAAAGAGTTGAATGAACTTGAAGCAGAAACCATTCAGCGCACCGGTGCCTATGAACAAAAAAGCGAATCTATGGAGTATTTACTGGAAGAGGTTCAAAAGGCGCGTTTGCAAGCTAATAATTTACGTAATCAATTCCAAAATCGTCAGGCCGATATTCAACGCACGCGGCGTACGATTGACGATTTGAATAACGAGATGGAACGTAAGCGTCAGGAAATTAAAAAGATTAATGAAACGCTGGTGGAAATTGACATACAGAATGAAAAGCACGAACAGGAACGAGTACAAATTTGGCAAAGTAGAGATAAATTGGAAAGCCAAAAGCAAGAAATGTTACAGGCCTTTCAGGAATTGCGCGATAAAATAAATGATCTTGAGGAAAAGACCAAAGAATACCGGCGTAAACACGATTCCACACTGGAAAAAAGTCGTCAATTGGAACTAAAAATTAATGAAAGTCATTATAAAGCAGAAAGCATTCGGGAATATGCCTTAAAGGAATATTCGGAAGACGTGGAAACGGCTATTCCCTATCAGGATTTTGACGAGCATGCCGCCGAAGAGCGCATTGAAATGTTGCGCTTGCGTATTAAAAACATGGGGCCGGTAAATCCGTTGGCCGTGCAAGAATACGATGAAGAAAAAAAGAGGTTGGATTTTTTGACACAACAGCGAGACGATTTGCTGAATGCTGAAAAATCGTTAATCGATACGATTGATAAAATAAATCAAACGGCACGAGAACAATTTTTAACAACCTTTAAACAAATCAAAGAAAATTTTGAAGAGGTATTTCGCTCGTTTTTTGAAAACGGTGAAGGAACCATTGAATTGGATGCAGAAGCAGATCCGTTGGAAGCCGATATTCATATTAAAGTGCGTACCAAGGGCAAACGTTTGCAAACTTTAAGCTTGTTGTCATCCGGAGAGAAAACCCTGACAGCTATTTCGCTGTTGTTTTCCATTTATCTGGTTAAACCCAGCCCTTTTTGTATTTTGGACGAGGTGGACGCGCCCTTGGACGATATGAACATCGGGCGTTTTACCGAAGCGTTAAAATCGTTTTCCCAAAATACGCAGTTTATTGTGGTAACCCATAACAAGCGTACCATGGAAGCTGCCAGCACTCTTTACGGCGTTACCATGGAAGAAGAAGGGGTTTCCAAAATCGTATCCGTAAAATTTAACTAATGGTGGTGCTTTATGAAGCCAATTTTCAAAACCCTTTTGTGGGCCCTTATGTTTCCCGTTTTTGCTTTTTCTCAAATGAATTTTATCCCTATTAGCGTGGACTATGCCTCGTTTCGTCATACCGATAGCACAGCTTACGTAGAAGTGTACGTCTCGGTTTTTCAGGGTAATTTAACTTATGCCAAACAAGCGGACGGTTCGTTTAAAGCTTCATTTACAAATGCTCTTACCATTACCGATCAAAACGGAAAAAAGATAAATACGTTTGCCCATGCTTATAGCAATACGGCTAAAGATACCACGGGCTTAAATCAATTTAATCAGTTGGTGGATGTTTTTGCATTTTATTTACCCTACGGGAATTACAAAGCCAGTGTACGCTTGGTGGATAAAACCACCAAACAAAAAGGCGAATACGTTTTTGATCTCAATACTATTCGTACCAAACCGGGCATTTATCTTTCGGACTTGGAATTCTGCCAGGATATTAAAAAGAGTAAGGACACAAGCGATCGATTTTACAAAAACGGATTACGTGTTGTGCCCAACCCGCGAGGTGTTTTTGATATTTTGGAACCTATGCTCTACTTTTATGTCGAATTAAATAATTTGCCTTTTGAACAAGGTAAAGAAAAGCATTTTAATTTTTCTTATTTTGTTACCACTACCAAAGGCGATACAGTAAAAAAAATAAGCCCAATGGTTAAAAAAATCATCGCTCCTTCATTGGTAGAAGTGGGCGGTTTTAATGTGATGGCATTACCTGAAAACAACTACATTTTAACCATTCAAGTCACCGATCCTCAATCGGGTGAGGTGGTAACTGTTAAAAAACCCTTTTATGTTTACAAACCCAAAAAGCGTAAACCCGGACAAGAAAATGTCTCCAATGCAGGCACCGGCAACGTTCCTAAAATAGATCCGGCGATTGCCCTGCTTTCCAAAAAAGAGCTAAAAAAAGAATTTGAAATGGCCCGTTACATTGCCACACGTCAGGAAGAAAAAATATTCAAGAACATCGAAGATCCCAATGGCATGCGCGAATTTCTTACCCAATTCTGGTATCGCAGAGACCGCCTTACCGGTTCGCCTTTGGGTACCAATCGCCGTGAATTTTTACGGCGCGTGCAGGAGGCCGATCAAAAATTCCGTGCCATGGGCAAAGAAGGCTGGCAAACCGATCGCGGCCGTATTTTACTCAAATACGGAGAACCGGACGAAATCGAACGCTTTCCCAGCTCGATGGATTTACTGCCGTATGAGATTTGGTATTATCACAATCTTGAAGGCGGTTCGGAGTTTATTTTTGCCGATTTACGCGGCTTTGGCGAATATGAGTTAATCCATTCCACTTATCGGAAAGAATTGCAGAATCCCAATTGGAAAGAATTAATTCAGAAGCATTCCGGTTTTATGGAAAACGGGGATAATAATCAATTCTGATTAAAAGAACGTATAAAAACTATCAGGGCAATGCGGTATTAAAAAAAGCCGTGTTGCCTTTTTTACGGTTTATTTTGAATTGCGAAAAAATTTCCGTTTAATTAGTAATTAGTGTGCGTTTTTGTAAGTCCAACGTTTCTTATTACGAAAATCTTCGCCCCAATGTAGTTTGTTGCGCAACGTTTCGTAAAAACTGTGATGTTCCATTTTAACCAAACGCACTGAAAAATTAGCTCGCGATATTTCAAAGGTTGTTCCGCTGGGATAGCCTTTCACTTCATGCCCGTCCCTAAAAAGCTTAATTTCTTTAAATTCCGTGTACACCTGCAAACGGATTTTACTGGTATCCGGCACCACTACCGGCCGATTGGTTAATGAATGTGGACAAATAGGATTGATAATAAAAACATTGGCCTCCGGCACTACAATAGGTCCTCCGGCCGATAGCGAATAGCCCGTTGAACCGGTGGGGGTAGAAATAATCAATGCATCTGCAATGTAAGAGTTAAGCAGGCTATTATCCACGCGGGTAACAATTTGAATAACTCGCGAAAAACCCGCTTTGTCAAATACCAAATCATTAAAAGCAAAATAGCTTTCGTTGCTCTCTTTTACCTTACAACGCAGTAGAGAACGTTCTTCAATAAAATACTTTCCGTTCAAATAGTTTTCCAGATCTGTAGTAAGTTCTTCGGGTGTGGCCTCAGCTAAAAATCCCAATCCGCCCAAATTCACTCCCATAATGGGAATTTCCCGCTTGCCCACCAATTGGACAGTGCGCAAAATGGTGCCATCTCCGCCAAAGGCCAAAATAATTTGGGCGCGGTTTAAAATTTCATCTTTACTGGCGCGTTTCAGATGGGTAAACTGGTGTTTAACGGCTTTGGCTTCAACCGCGCTTAACAAAAATTCGACATCGTAGCGCTCTGTCTCCAAATTTTTTCTCTGCCAATTATCCAAAATTTCCAACGGGACCACAATCTGTTCTTTCCGGGGATTAACCAATATTCCGATCGTCCGGTGCGTTTTTTCTTTTTGCTCTTTCATAGGTGTATGCTCAAAAATCATTTAATTCAAAACTGCCGTCCGCATTTTGCGACAGTTTTTTAACTTTGTTTTCGGCCTCTGTTAATTTTTGTAAACAAAATTTTACTAACTTTTGGCCTTCTTCAAAAGCGGCAATACTGTCTTCCAGCGTAATTTCTCCGCTTTCGAGTTTTTCCACAATTGCTTCCAGTTTGGCAAGTGCCTCTTCAAAGGTTACTTTTTTGTTTTTGGTACTCATGATCTTCTATCTTTGTTATTATACTTTCGATTTTTCCCTTATGTAATTCGGTTAATAACGTTCCGTTCACAGTAGCGTGTACGGCATTTTTAATAACACGTCCGTTTAAATAGGTAATGCTGTAACCGCGGTCCAAAACCTTTTTAGGGCTTAAATTTTGCAAGCGCAAATTTAACTGTTCTATGTATTGCTTATGCGTGGTTAAACGCCGAGACATATTTCGCTGAATTTGTACGCTGAGTTCATCGAGGCGTAAGGCATATTGATGTAAAAGATCTTCCGGTCGTTTTAACCCGTAACTGCGTTGCAAAGCGTTAACCCGTTGCCGGTGATGATCGATTTTTACTAAAAGCGCATGCCGTATTTGTTGGGCGTAACGTAAAATTTTACCTTTCAGCTCATGGTAATCGGGAACAGCGAGCTCGGCCGCGGCCGAAGGCGTAGGAGCACGCAAATCGGCAACAAAGTCGGCAATGGTAAAATCGATTTCATGTCCAACAGCCGAAATCACGGGAATTTTCGAATCATAAATGGCTCTGGCCACTTCTTCTTCGTTAAACGCCCACAAATCTTCCAACGAGCCTCCACCCCGGCCCACAATTAAAACATCCGCTTTGCCAAAGGCATTAAATTCAGCAATAGCCTTGGCAATATCATGTGAAGCCCCTTCCCCTTGCACCTGAACCGGGCGTAAAATAATTTGCACATTAGGGGCTCTGCGGGTAATTACATTAATAATATCCCGAATGGCCGCCCCGGTTTGCGAGGTAACTACCCCGATAACGGAAGGATAAGGCGGTATTTTCTTTTTGTGTTCTGCGGCAAATAATCCTTCGGCCTCCAGTTTCTTTTTAAGGCGCTCGAATTCCATTTGCAATTTTCCCAATCCGGCCGGTTGAATTTGCAAAATATCAAAATTATAGCGTCCTCCGCGTTCAAAAACGCGCACGTTTCCCAAAGCTTGCACATGCATGCCGTCCTCTATCTCAAAATCAAGAATAGATGCACGGGAACGCCAGATAACGGCGGATATTTGGGCTTTACTGTCTTTTAAGGTAAAATAGAAATGGCCCGAAGAATGTGCCTTAAAATTAGACACTTCGCCCTCGAGCCAAATGGTGGGAATATTTTCTTCCAGTAAATATTTAATCGTATGTGTAAGTTCACCTACCGAAAAAATATGTGTTTTTTCTGACCACATTGAAAGGCCTTTATTTAACTAAAAGAAAAAAGGCTCATGTAAAATGAACCTTTTAGCGGATTTTTTTCTTATGACGATTTTTTCTCAGACGCTTTTTCCGCTTATGGGTTGCCATCTTTGCACGTTTTCGTTTCCGTCCGCAAGGCATATTTGATCGTCTCCTTTCTTTTAGTTACGATTGATTTAAATGCAGTTCTGCTTGTTTTACAAACTCTTTGGCGTTCGCAGCTTCCGAAGAATTCGGATAGAGTTTAATTAATCTTTTCCAGATTTTGATTGATGTTTTAACATTGCCCATGTTAAACTCGATAACGCCCTTATTGAGCAAGGCCAAAGGATGATTTGGATTCATTTCCAGTGCTTTGTTCATAAAATAAAGCGCCGAATCGAGATTATTGGTATTAAAATAAGCCACTCCAAGATCGATCACAACTTCGATATCTTTTTTGTGTTTTTGCCGTAATGCATTTTTATAATTGGCAATGGCCAAATCAAACCGATTAATGTCAAAATAATTGTTAGCTAATTCCACCAGTAAATGGTAATTGTTAGGTGATTGCTTGAGCGAATCTTTAAGTGCCTGAATTTTTTCCATTTTATCCATGCTCGGATGATCGGCAGGCAACTCGTTTTGCCCGGCAGGTGCCTGTTTGGTTTTGGAAAGTTTACGCTCTAAATTTTCATTATTGCCTTTAAGGATTAAAAGGACAATAAATAAAGCAAGAAGTAAGATAAACGTTAACATTAAATACGGATTTACACCGGAACCATTATTGGCATCCGATGTTTTTTCGCTTCCTTTTGTTTCTGCGGAGGACAATTTGGTTCCGCATTGAATACAAAATCTTGCGGAATCGATATTTTCTGTTCCGCATTTAGGACAAATTTTAGCGATAACGCTTTCCTTTCTTCTTATCCGTTTGTTTTTAGCTTTTAATTTTAATATTTATTATGATTAAAGTCAATTTAATTTTCGGAAACCTTTATTCGGTCGCCCGGGCGAATACGAACCGAATGCATATTATTCAATCGTTTTATTTTTTCGATGGTTAAACCATATTTTTTCGAAATATCCCAGAGAGTATCCCCCGTTTTTACGGTATAATAGGTAGCTTTGTCGTCTTGCGCTTTGGTTACGGTTTTAACAGGCCTTCCGATTTGATCGTTAACCCAGATAACTAAATTTTGTTTTGGATAAATATATTCGCCGTAACGCAAACCGTTCCAGGCACGTATTTTACTGGCACGTGTATGATATTTTTCGGCGATTTCGCCAATGGTATCTCCCGCCTTTACTTGATACACAACGCGTTTAGCGCCTGGGGCATGGCTGGCATAACTTTTGTGTCTGCGATGGCTATTGCGTTTCTTTCTGTATGAAGATCGCCTATTTCGCGAAGCGTAATAATATGCCTTATTTTGCGGAACCGGAATTAGCAAATAATGACCGGCACGAATTAAACTTCCTCTCAATTTGTTGATGGATTTTATTACCGACATGGATGTGTGGTATTTGCGTGCAATAGTCGAAAGCGTTTCACCCGATCGAATGCGATGACGTACCCAGGAGCGTTTTTTACTATCCGGAATTTTTGCGTAGCGTTCGACAAAACGATCTTTTTTGCCCTTGGGCAAATAAAGAGTAAAATTTTTGACGCCCGGAGGGGTAACCCAACGCAATACAGCAGGATTTATTTCACGAATATAGCTGTATGTGGTATCTACCAATTTGGCTATTACATTTAAATCCACCGCTTCGGATATATTAATGCTGTCTACTTGAATTGGTGGGTCTTTTTCCACATAAAATCCGAACTTATTCGGATTTTTGGAAATGATAATCGCTGCCAAAAATGTGGGAATGTAATTTTTGGTTTGTCTGGGCAAACGCCTTAAACGCCAAAAGTTGCGCGTCCGGTAACGACGAATATTGTAATCGACTTTGCGCGGATTGCAATTGTATCCGGCCATGGCCAAATACCAATCACCAAAACGCTGATACAGGCTCTTTAAATGTTTGGCCGCCGCATGGGTCGATTTTATCACATCGCTACGCTCATCGAACCACCAGTTATGGCGTAATCCGTAATGACGTCCCGTTGACGAAATAAATTGCCAAATCCCAACGGCACGGGCATAAGAGCGTGCGCGTGGTTGAAATCCGCTCTCAATCATGGCCAAATAGAACAAATCTTCCGGTACGCCTTCTTCTTTCAGAATATTTTTAATTAACGTCTCATACCGGCCGCTACGTTTAAGCCATTTAGTAAAAATGCGCCGTCCTTTGGTCTGAAAATATTTAATAGCCAGCCGTACTTTATTGTTGATCGTAATGGGAATAGGCCCGCTGCTGTCAATAACCGTTCCTTCTCCGTAAAGAACCGAATCGGGAAAATTCAATTCTTCAAACTTGGCAATATCTTCCCGAACTTCTTCTGCTTCTTGTTCCGCCTGATTTTCCGGATAAAGCTGCTGATATTCCTGATCCATGTTACGAATTAATGTGTCGAACTCTGTCCAATAGGTTAATGTGTTCCGGTCTTCGTCGCTAAGTTCGGATAATTGTTCATAAGCCTGATCAAAATAAATCTGAGCGCCCATTGTATCTTGTTCGCTAAGCTTGCGTTGCGCATCCTGATAATAACTTTTCAGGGAATCCATGCGATTAATTAAATTTTCCGAAGCCCACAGGCTATCGGGTAGCGATTTGGGTAAAGGCCGTACCTGCGTGTACCGCACATGTCTTACCTGTTTTAATTGGCATGCGGTAAGGAGCAAAATGCTTAGTGTGATTAAAATCGATTTTAACAATCGTTTCATGCAAACTTCCTGTGTTCTTAAGGTGTTTCTTTAATCCTTTTAATAATGTTCGTTGTAGAACGCCCTTGAATGAGCGGGATGGTTAAAACTTTTCCACCGCGCGATTCGACATACTCTCTTCCCACAATTTCATCCAGGCGGTAATCGCCGCCTTTAATAAGAATATCGGGTTTTACGCGCATAATCAACTCCAAGGGCGTATCTTGTTCAAAAATACAAACAACATCCACCATCTCCAATCGTGACAAAATATACGCCCGATCTTCCTGAGGTACATAAGGCCGATCTTCTCCTTTTAAACGGCGCACCGAATCATCCGAATTTAATCCGACCACAAGAATATCCGCTTGTGCGGCCGCTTTTTCCAGATAAGCCACATGTCCTTTGTGCAAAATATCAAAACACCCGTTCGTAAAAGCGATGGTAATGGTTTTGTTAGCCCTGCGCAGCAGCGCGATGAAATTTCCTATCTGTGTAAAATCAATAATTTCATGCATCGGTTAACGAATGATTTTTTAATATAACTTCTGTTAATGCTTCTTTTTTTACCGGAACAATACCCACTTCTTCGCAAACCAAACCTGCGGCAAAATTGGCAATAGTGGCCGCCTCTTTTAATGAAGCACCACCGGTCATAGCAGCAGTAAGTGTACTAATAACGGTATCACCGGCACCGGAAACATCGGCTACGTTACGCGTACGGGTTGGGATGTGGTTTGCATCTCCGTTGGCTTCTATCAGAGACATGCCATTGCTTCCGCGCGTAATTAGAACAGCTTTGGCTTGCAACTTTTTTAACAATTCTTCTCCTGCATTTTCCACTTCGGAATCGCTTTGAATGGGGCGGGCCAAAGCATGGCTTATTTCTTTTAAATTAGGTTTAAAGACGGTCACCCCTTTATATTCTAAAAAATTGTAAAATTTGGGATCTACCGTTACCAATTTGTGGCTTGCCTTTGCCTTTTGTACAATATGGCGAATCAGATCTGCAGAAAGAACCCCTTTGTTGTAATCTTCCAAAATAACGGCGTCAGCTTCGTTTAAAAGGGCGTCGAAACGTTCGGTTAGCAAACGCTTAATCTGCGCATTATTATAGCGAATCTTTTCCCGATCTACTCGCGCAATATGTTGATTATCGCCAATGATGCGGGTCTTTACCGTTGTGGAAACTTCATTTTGCAGTACAATACCTTCGCAACTCATGCCATGTTCCCGTAAAAGCGTTACAAGTATTTCACCGGCACGATCGTTTCCGGCAAGGCCAATAGTAATGGGTTGACAACCAAGCGTTTTTAAGTTAAAAGAAACATTGGCCGCACCACCAAAGTGGTAGGTTTCTCGCTCGATTTCCACAACAGGGACCGGAGCTTCCGGTGAAATACGATTTACAACCCCGCGTAAATATTCATCCAACATTAAATCGCCAACTACGATTATTTTTTTATTTTGAAACGACGAAAATATTTCGTGCAAACGTTGGGAACGAAATCGGATCATACCATTTGCCCTTAACGTAAAAAAACCGTTTTGTTATCTGACAACCATCCTATTGCAAGACCATAATTTAAGCTAATAAATTTATGAAAAAACAAAGCATTAAGCAAAATTGATCGTTTACGGTTCATAGGGTATTATCAAAGTAAAAGTCGTGCCTTCGCCCCATGTCGATTGCACGTCAAAACGCACGCCATAAGGTTCCAAAAGCATTTTAACCATGGAAAGTCCCAAGCCCGACCCGCTCGGAAGTTTATCGTTTTGGGTATCTGCTTCGGTGGGCGGCCGTTTGGTTGTGTAAAATGGATCGAATATTTTAGATATATTTTGCGCCTTGATGCCCTGCCCAGTATCTGAGATTTTTAGGTAAATGTAATGATCATCGAAATCGGTTGAAATGGTTAGTTGCTTTTTTTCGGATTGCAACATGGCATGAATAGCATTGTCTACGATATTGTTCAGACTTTGCGAAAAATCGCTATACTGACCGTGTATGTTAGGTAAATTTTCGTTTAACTGCAGAATTTTTTCCACTTTGTGTTTAAAAAACAAATTGGCGTTCAAAAATTCGATCTCTTTGCGGATTAAACGGTTTAAATCGATGGCTTCCTTAAGCTGCTGCTGTTCTCTGCGGCCTTTCATAACAATGGTATTGATCAACTCGATCATGCGTCGGGTTTGCTCCAATATGCGACGCGGTTCCTTGGCCTCAGGATTTTTATAGCGCAACAATTCGGCATTGGCCTGAATAACGGCGATGGGATTATTCAGGTTGTGCGCAATGCCGGCAGCCAAATTTCCGATGGCAGCCATTTTGTGAGCGCTCATCAATTGCAATTCCAATATTTTCTCACGTTTTTGATAAGCGACTTGTTCTGTAATGTCAATAACAATGCCCTCTAATGCCGGCTGCTTTTGATATTGAATGCGCGCTAACCAAAGCTGAAGTATCTTTTCGCTTCCGTTTGCCAATATCGCATTAATATTCAGTTGCAAGTTAGGAGTATGTCCTTCAATACAATCTTGAATTTTGCCCTGCAGTTCGGAACGATCCTCTTCGCGAACATAATCGAGCAGCCCTTTTTTATTCAGAGCTTCAATGGGCTCAATATCGAAAATCCGATACGCTTTGTGATTTAAATATTGAAAGGTTCCGTTTTGGATGACAAAAACGCCAATTAAGGATTGCTCCACCAAACTTTTGTATTTAAACTCCGATTCTTCAAGTGCTAACGTTTTTTGAGCAACCATTTTTTCCAGTTGCTCTTGATACATTCGTTTCTGTTTTTCAAGATTTTCACGCTCTTCGCGCAATAAATTGTGCATGACGGCATTGTGTACTACCTGAAGCAGTTGCCGGTTTTTAATAGGTTTAACCAGATAGTCGAACACACCTATTTTAATGGCTTTACGGGCCATTTCTATTTCGGAACTGCCTGTAATCACAACTACGGGGGTTTTTACACCTTGTTCCTGAACCTGATGAATAAAGTCGAGACCGTCGAAATCGGGAAGGTAAATATCCAAGAGAATAGCAGAGAAGGTGAAATTTTGTATTTGTTCCCGCGCTTCACGCCCGGTCGCACAGGTAACCACTTGATAGCCTTCGTGTTCGAGTAAGGTCTGTAATGTATCCAAAATATCCCTGTCATCATCGATTATCAAAATGCGCGATTGTAATTTATGCATGCAGTAACCTACCGATTAGGTTTTTTATGTTCTGAGCAAAAAACTCAATAACGATAAACACCAGCAAGCTAATGATACCGACCAAATAAATATAACGGGTAATTTGGTCCAAAACAGGCTTGTTGAATTCCGGCAATATTACAATTAACACAAAGGCAACGCCCACTGTCCAGCTTAAAATACGCAAAATTAGTTTAAACGTTTTTTCAACTTTCTCGGGATATTCTGGCTCTTCTTGCGCATGTTTTTTATCGTTCTGTTTTGATTTTTTGCTTTCGGCATGTTTATGATGTTTGGCCATATTTTTTCTCTCCTTACGCTAATACCCTAAAGCCGTTCCGGTTCCTCTCGGATCGCCCCAACCGTAAATGATATCTTGTTTTTTCATAATTGCCTGAATAAATCCCAAACGCGGTACAAACTTAATTCGATAACCGCAATTTTTCAAATTGTTTATTGTATCCCGATTGAAACCGAATTGTTCCAACATAATCACATCGGGCAACCACTGATGATGAAAACGAGGCGCTTCTACGGCCCGTCTGATATTCATCCCAAAATCGATGGCATTTAAAATGGTTTGCAAAACAGAAGTAATAATGGTTGATCCTCCGGGTGATCCTATTACCATAAACAAAGAATCACCATGGAGCACGATGGTTGGCGAAATGGAGCTCAACATGCGTTTGCCGGGAGCAATGGCATTGGCTTCGTTGCCGACCAAACCGAATTGATTGGGCTGCCCCGGTTTAATACTAAAATCATCCATCTCATTGTTCATCAATATGCCGGTTCCACGAATAACTACTCCGGCTCCATAATTACTGTTTAATGTGTAGGTATTCGAAACGGCCCATCCCTGCTGATCATAAATGGAAAAATGGGTTGTTTGCTGCCCTTCCCTAATCGCTTTGAGCCCGTTCGTTCGGGAATGTCCGGCCATTAACAGGCTTAAATGGCAGCGAATGGAATCGGCATATTCCTTGGAAATCAAATGTGTTACGGGAACCGAAACAAAATCTGCATCTCCCAAATACAAAGCCCGGTCACGATAGGCATGGCGTTCGATTTCGGTTAGTAATTGAATGTACTTTGCACTATTGTGCCCCAATTCGGCGGGTTTAAAAAACGATAATGTGTTTAGAATTTCGGCCAATAAAATACCGCCTGAGCTTGGCAAAGGCATGGAACAAACAGTATATCCGCGATAACTAATCTTAATTGGCTTGCGCCAAATGGCGCGATACCGATTTAAATCTTTAAGCGAAATCAAACCGCCGTTTTTACGCATGTCATCTGCAATCAAATGCGCGGTTTTGCCCTGATAAAAATCGCGAATACCGGATTTTTGAATTCTTTTTAATGTTTGCGCCAAATCTTCTTGTCGGAGTATTTCTCCTTCTTTTAACGGTCGGTTTTGGGGATAAAAAATCCGCGCTGTTTGGGCAAATTGCAGCAGTTTTTTAGCATGATGCTTAAGCATGGCGGCCTGCAGGGCGTTAATATAAAATCCTTTTTGAGCAAAGCGAATAGCGGGTTCGAGCAATGAGCGCCAAGGTAAGCGTCCGAAACGTTTGTGCGCCAGCCACAATCCGTAAACGGTTCCCGGCACTGCACAAGCTTTGTAACCAATTAAACTAGCATTGGGAATAACGCTCCCATCCGCATTTAAATACATATCACGGCTGGCTTTTAATGGGGCCTTTTCCCGATAATCAAGCGCAAAAACACGATTGTCCGGTGTACGGATGAGCATAAATCCGCCGCCGCCAATATTGCCGGCATTGGGATAGGTAACCGCCAAAGTAAAGGCAACCGCAACGGCCGCATCTACGGCATTTCCCCCGTTTTTAATCACTTCCAATCCCACACGGCTGGCCAAAGAGTCGGCCGTAACCACCATGGCTTTTTGCGCTTGCACAGGGCTAAACCATTGTGCTTTAACCGGAACCCGAAAAACGAACGTGAATAATACCCCCAAAGCAATAAACGTATGACGCATCATAACGATTTTCCGCTAAGAATACGGTACATATCTTCTTCGAGAAATTCCGTTCGGGGACTTTCCACAATGCGTCCGATTTCTTTGCCGTTACGCTCAAAGATAAACGTTGGCACATACTTAATGCCATATTTTCGGGCCAGATTATCGGGAGACTGTTTTTTGCGATCTACCGCCCACATTTCAATTTTCAATATAGGGCCCAAATGGGCGGATTTGACAATTTTAAAGAAATGGGGGACTTCTCGTTTGCTATCCGGGCACCAAGTTGCCATAAATATTTTTACAGTTGTTTTTTGTTTGATTGTTTTGAGTTTTTCGACAAACGCTTTTTGGGGCTGATAATTCCGTTCAACGGTTTTCCATGCCGGATAATCAAAATACAATTGTTCCGGAGTAATTTTTCCGTAAAGCATGGTACGACCGTCACGAATTACCTTTTGCGATTTAAGTTCCGGCTGCCGTTGAAAAAACTGACAAGCCGAAAGTGCCAGCATTAGAACCACTAGTAAACTAATGTGTTGACGTGCTATCATTTTTTTCGACCTTTCCTTTTTTAGGAAATACGACTTTTCGTTTTACAATTCCGCTGGGTGTTACTTTCATATAAGAAATTACTTGCCCGGGCTTGGCTAACGAATCGTAAACAATCGAATTGATCTCGAAAACCAATACACTGGGATTACCGATTCGGAACTCAGCCACGGAATCGGCATGAATGGTGTACTCATTTTTGCTCTTTAGAATAAAATCCGAGGTATCCGCATGATCTTTTACGTAACGTATCCAGCTATCGCCTTTGGCACGAATGACAATAGTTAGAGAAGATTTTTGCTTGGTTTCTATCGTATCTGCAGGCGTTTTCTTATTTTGCCTTTGCCGAGCCTGATTTACAATTTGCTGTGCGGTTAATTCCTTGACCGGTTTTTCGGACGGTCTGGGTGCTTTTTTTTGATTATTGATTAACGTAATTACTAAAACAATGGTAATAAGCACGGGAATTCCGGCATAAATGATTTTAAGTAAAAGCGGTTTTGGGATCCATTCCTTGGATGTCAGCGATGTTTTGCTTTTAGCACTAAAAAAAGTGGTTTGTTTTCTTTCCGATTTTCGGACGGAATCAAAAGCAGCTAAATATTTTTGCGGATCTTCTACATGAAGTGCCTGCAAATACGTTTTAAAAATAAATCGGTCGTAAACGTGCGGCAAGCGATCAAGCTCACCGGCTTCGAGTGCCCGAAGATATTGAAGGCGTATTTTCGATTGCTCGGAAATGATCTCCAGCCTTATTTTTTTTTCTTGCCGGATTGCCTTTAATTCTTCCAGCATTTGATTAAACACTTGCTCATCGGCCATTCTTAATTACCTCTATGTCTTTTATTCGCATTTGAATGGTTGTTTTTCCGTTCCAGCGATTTTCTTCTAAAACATACGCACAATCCACCCGAGCTTGCGGGTTTTGTCGGATTTCATCGGCAAACTGTCCCAAGTTGTAGCCAATGGCGTCCAATACCACCTCTTTTTGCTTGAATTTTGTCTTTAAATGATTATGACCGACAATATCAATACCACCGAACGGTTTTACGTCATACGAGACAAAAACCGGACGCATGTTTCCCGGGCCAAAAGGCGCTAAAGATTTAAGAGAACTAAAAAAGTGCGCATCCAATTGATCAAAAGTAAGCTCTCCGTCGATTTTCAGTTTTGGAATCAATTCTTCCATTTTAATATCGATTTCGGAAAGCTGGTTAATTTTTTCATCGAGCAGCGGAATATTTTCCGGTTTGATGGTTAATCCGGCGGCAAATTTATGACCGCCAAAATTAATGAACAAATCGCTTAATTTTTTAAATCCTTCGTAAATATCAAAATTGGATGTGGAACGTGCGGAGCCTTTGCCTACCCCGTTTTGTACGGAAATAAGTACTGTCGGGCGATTAAATTTTTCCATGATTCTTGAAGCGACAATACCGATAACGCCGGTATGCCAATTTTCTTTGGCCAGCACCAGCACACGTTTGGCATTTAAATCTATTTGGTTTTCGATTATTTCAAGTGCTTCTTCGTAGGTAACTTCATCAATATCCTTACGCGCTTTATTTTCGTGTTCCAAAATACGGGCAATGTTTCGGCCTTGTTGAAAGCTTTTTGTGGTTAACAAATGAACCGCTTTTTTGGCGTTGGAAATTCGGCCGACAGCATTTAGACGCGGTGCAAGCACAAAGACAATGGCATTTACCGTTAATTCTCTGCCCAACAGACCGCTGCTTTCCAGCAAAGCCATCAAACCGGGACGCGGTTTTTCATTGATCATTTTTAAACCGTTGTGCATGAACACGCGATTTTCATCCAGCAATTGTACAATATCCGCTGCCGTGCCAATGGCAACCAGATCGATGTATTGCTTGGGAAAAGAGGGATCGATACCCAGTTTTTGGGTTACCGCCTGCAATACTTTGTAAGTTACGCCGCAACCGGCCAACTCGCTAAACGGATATTGACTACCCGGTAATTTCGGATTCAAAACGGCAACAGCGTCTGGTACAACTTCTCCTGGTTCATGGTGATCGCAAATGATCACATCGATGCCTATCTTTTTGGCATACTCCACTTCGCGTACGGCCGTAATGCCGCAATCTACCGTAATAACAAGAGAAGCATGTTTTTGCTGAGCAACCGAAATACCTTCTTCCGAAACGCCGTATCCTTCGCGAAATCGGGAAGGGATAAAAAACGATACCTTACCGCCCAGATAAAACAGTCCGTCGTACAAAATTGAGACGCTTGTAACGCCATCCACATCGTAATCGCCGTAAATGAGAATATTCTCACCGTCACGCAATGCCTTAATAATACGATCAACCGCTTTGTCCATGCCGGGCAGCAAAAAGGGATCGTGTAAATTATCAAGATCCAAATTGAAGAATTTTTCAACTTTTTCTGGGGTGTCAATGTATCTATTTACAAGTATTTTGGCAATAATCGGGGGCAAATTAAAACGAGTAACAATTTTGGCGATTTTGTCATATTTGATATCAGGCGGCAGAACCCATTGATAAAGCATGGCAAACTGTAAAATAGATCCGGATGAATCTATAAGCCGAATTCTGTATCCCGATATATGGGGATGGTAGCCATTTATCTTAACTTACCGTTACCGGTAAGTTTAAGCGACCTACCCTGAAGTGTGTTCCGAATAACCGGAACGCGTACCGGGCAAGTACGCCCCCGCCGAAGCGGGATCCTTCTATATTTGGTCTTGCATCAGATTGGGTTTTTCCTACCTCCGAAAGTTTGTACCCACAAGGCATTTCCATTACGGAACGGAGTGGTGGGCTTTTACCCCACCTTTTCACCCTTATCCCGCCAAAGCGGGACGGTATGTTTTCTGTGACACTTTCCGTCCGCGTTTTACACACGGCCCCCGATTTCTCGGGGAATCCTGCCCTTTGATGTTCGGACTTTCCTCTCCGAACCAAACGGTTTCGGAGCGGCTACCTGATCCATCCGGATCTATTTTTATCCTTTTTTTAATTTTACTCTTCGTAGTAAACGAGAATCCGTCCGCAATATTCACACGTGTAAATTTTTTCCATTTTCTTTACTTCGACGATTTTTTGCGGAGGGAGATAAGAATGACATCCGCCACAGAAACCGTTTTCAATTCTGGCAATTGCCTGTCCGCTTCTGGCTTCTCTTACCATTTCATACGTTTTAATGATTTCGGGTTTTGTTTTTTTAACGATGATATCGCGTTCTTGTTTCAATAATTTTTCTTCTTCGGCTGTTTCGTTCAGTTTTTTATTCAGTTCAATCCGGTTTTCTTCCAATTCATCATTTATTTTTTCGATCTCAGCTTCCAACTGTTGGATTTCATTATTCAGGTTTTCGATCAACTCTTTTTTTTCTTTAAGCTCTTGTTCGCCCGATTGCAATTTTTCTTTGGCAGAATCGGTTTCGGCCATAATGGCATCGTATTCGCGATTGGTTTTAACCTGGTATAATTTTTCTTCGAATTCTTCTAACTTATGTTTCGATTCTTCGATCAATAATTCCAGTTCTTTTTGGCGTAAACGCGCTTCTTTTAAGGACTCGTTTTTTTCACCGAGCAAATCCTTTTTCTCGGTGAGCTTTCCTTCCAGTTCCTGCACTATTAAAGGCAAATCACCTCGTTCATCGCGCAGTTCGTCCAGACGGTTGTCAATCTCTTGCAGCTCGATTAAAGCATATAGTGTTTGTTGCAATGTATGTTACCTCCTTTTTATACAAAAAAAGTGCATCCATTTTACGAAATGAATGCACTTGTTGGAATTTCTTTATTTCCAAAATTTGGAACTTTCTTCTGTGATTTAGGTGAAATTCCTTTCATCAAAAATCCTATTAATTATTTAGATTGTGGGCCCACAGGGACTCGAACCCCGGACCAGCCGATTATGAGTCGGCCGCTCTAACCAACTGAGCTATGGGCCCCCGTTAAATATCCGAGCCGGTAATTTATTAAAGCACTATTTTAAAATCAAATCATTTTTTCTCAATTTCCTGAATAAAAAAATCAAAATCAAAAATTTTTGTCCGATAATTTGCCTGAATTAAAAAATATTTTTTATTTGATGATTTTCGTGATTGATAAATTCGAACAATATTGCCTTCCGTAATTTTTTTGTCTTTAATTTTATGAATAGAGCTTAGTAAAAGATTAAAAGCTTGTGCACCTGGCTTAAATTTTTCGATATTTATCCCTTCCATTTCCGGTATCCAACCCAATTGCTTTAAAAAGAAAATTCGTAATGCTTCCGGTCGAAATTCGGAATCTGACTCATCGTACCAACATTTCAATTCATACATCAGTTGTTGCGCAGGCATTTTTTTAAAGGCCTGCCAAAAATCATCCGCTTTACCGAGCCGCAACAACACGGGAGCGGTTTTTCCGGCATGAAGCCGCAAATGAACAGGATGCCTGGGAGCGGACAAGGGCACGGGCATCCAACCGTTGGTTAACACGCCTTTATTTTTACGCGAACCGTTAAACCTAACACGGAATTCGCTTTTTAACATACCCCAAATATCAAAAGCAACACCGCGTATTGTAAAAATTGTTTCCGCAAAAGATAACGCGGTAAGGCGGCTTCCGTTTAAAGAGAAACACTGTAAGACTGCTTTGCTTTGTTCTTTGTTTAGAGGCAAATAAAACTTTGCGGAACGATCGTTACGTACAACAAGCGGCTGCTCTTCTATGTAAATCGGTTCCGTACCATGATGTTTTACCGTAACTTGAATACGATTTTTTTTGCGTAAAAATTTGAATCGGCTGCGGTTTACCTTTAAAGTAACCTGCTCCCAAATTAACGGAAATACAATGTTTATTGAGCCAAACCGAATATGTATGCTCCGGAATTCGGGCGCGTGTAAAGGCGGTTTTAAAATTTCGGGAACCAGATTAATTTTTTTTTCTTGCAATTGCAGCTTAAAGGCAACTCGTTTATTTAGATTAATGTAAAGCTGCCACTGATCGACGGTAATTTCGCAGAAATCTTGTTTACCAAAAGTATAATGGCGAACTATACCAAAAGGAAAGCTTTTCTGCGTATCATTATCCCCCAAAGGAACGCGACTACCGATTATTGCCAGCTTTTGTTCTACGGAAACGTGCATACCGAGGCTGATAATGGTAAGCAATTCAAATACGGCTTTATGGCTTTCCGGCAAACGGACGGCAACAAAATCCACTGCATTTGGCGCCCACCAAAAACGTCTTTGAATTGCCAAAAGAACAAAAGCAAAAAATTCATCGGGATTTTCAAGTATTTCTCGTTCCCAACGAAAACCTAATGCGGGTATTTGCAAATACTCCCAAAAATTTTGCAAATCGCTATCGAGCCGGACATCATCGGTAGCAGGTAACAAGTAACGCATAAAAAAGGATTTCGGAGAATCCGCATTTTTACGCTGAATTTTGAGCGCAGAATTTTTGCTTTGGGCAAGGGCTTGCAAAAATAAATTCAGCCTGTTTAAACCAAGAGATATTTTCGGAGTTTTCGCCAGATCGTCGATATCGAATCTGGCAAAAAAATCGCTTAATCGTTTCCACCAACCCAATTGAATAAAAACTTCCGCCAGCCAGATAAAAACAGGAGTATGAATGCTGTCCGGCCTTAAATTACCATGGGAATCTATTTCTTTAAGCTCGGAAAAGAGAGAATCGATTTTTTTCTTTATAGCGAGATCGGTCGTTGTAAAAAACGTTAAAGGATGTATTTGGTATTCATTTTGACGCCACTCTTGTAATCGGGCAATTAAGGAAGAAACTGCGAAAAGATCATCATCGTCAGGTACCACGGCCCAGATCAGGTTTGACTTTTCGTCCGACTTCGTATAAATCTCGTCAGCGGAAATTAATTTTTGCCGGGCGGAGAGTTTAAATTTGACATCCGTGGCATTTACTTGCTGCCGTACCGTTACAATGGTACGTTCAAAATAATCGATAAATTCAATGGAACCACGAATGTTCCGATAAAGGGTGTAATACAAACGGGTTTGCGGACACCGATAGGCGTATTTTTGGAAACCGGTGTTTTCCGGCAATTCTATTTCAACGCTTTGCCTAAAATTCGTAATTTTACTTACATTAAATTCTTTGGCCAATAAAAACGTTGCCGAAGCGGAGCGGCAATCATAGCGATGACGCAAACATTCATGAATAAATTGTTGGATTTGTTCCGCAGATTGCATAGTACATTACCCGACTGTCAGCAAAAAAGGCCATGTTCGCCGAAGAAGCATGGCCTTGATAATTTGAATTTTAACTTATCTACTTAAAAAACAACCGGCTTATATCGATGTAAAAAATGAAAATAATCAATGTAAACAGAATGGCTAATCCCACTTGCTGAATCCGCAACTTTATTTTCATGGGTATGGGTTTACCGCGGATAGCTTCCCAAACGATAAACACCAAGTGCCCGCCATCCAGTCCGGGAATCGGTAAAATATTAAAAAAGGCCAGTACCGAACTCAAAGCAGCAATAAGGTACCACAAATACGCCCAACCGGCTCGTGCCGCATCACCGGCCATTTTGGCAATCATAATCGGTCCGCCAACCAGTTCCCTGGCCGATTTGGTTCCGGTAAAAATCCAATAAATCGCTTTAGCGTTTAACACGATTAAATCAATCGTATTATTAAATCCCAAGACAATGGCTTTGGGCAACCCGACTTCCCGATGTTCATAGTAATACGAAATACCTATTTTGCCTACTTTAACCAGTTTTCCGTTTTTATCCTTTTCTTCAAAAACCTTAGGTGTAATTTGGGCGGTAAAAAGTGAATCGCCCCGTTTCCATTTTATGGGAATCGTCTTGCCCGGATATTTGCGAATAACTTGGGTCATTTGGCTCCAGTCTTTAATCGGCTGTCCGGCGATCTCAACAATCAGATCACCACGTTTAAGGCCGATTTTTTCGGCAGGCATTCCAGGAGAAATTTCCCCGACACGGGCGGAAATTTCCGGAGCGATATTTAGTTGTTCACCGTTTTTTTCCTTAAAAAAACTTTTTTTATATTTTAAGCGTACTATTTTGCCGTTGCGTTCAACGGTAAAGACGATATCTTTTCCGAGATTATCGACAAAGCGTTCCTGAATTTCATTCCAATTGTGCACGGGCTGACCGTTAACCTTTAGAATTCTATCGGATTTTCGAAAGCCTACCTGAGCGGCAACGCCTTTTTCTCCTACCCAACCGATGGTGGTTTCCGGAATAATACGTTCGCCTTGATAAAAATTAAGCAAAGCCAACACCACTACCGCCAGCAAAAAATTCATAATAACCCCGCCGGAGATAATAATGATTTTTTGCCAGGTTTTTTTGGATTGAAATTCATCGGGAGCGCCCGTAATATTGGTATCCATGCTTTCGTCAATAAATCCGGCCATTTTTACATAGCCGCCTAACGGAATAGCGGCAATTACAAACTCTATTCCTTTGATGGTTTTGCTGAATAGTTTCGGAGGGAAACCGATGGAAAAACGTTCGACGCGCACCCCCATTAAAATAGCCGCAATAAAATGACCGAATTCATGAATAATAACCAGCAAGCCAAATACAAATATAACCGCTAATAATGTTGTCATCTAATAATTAATCTCCTGCTAAATTTCTAACGAACAAAATAGCTCGCCAAAGCGAGCTAAAGGTGCAACGCATACCAAAGGCAAAATGTTTCTTTAGGATCTATGTATTTAGAACACAAACATTACGCCGCCGGAAACGGATTTGTACGTACCGATGTTGTAATCGGCATGAACATTTAGGAATAACAACGTAAAACTAATGCCTGCATTTAGCCGCAACCCGTTTTCACCGTCTATGGTTACATCGCCTAAAGAGGTACCCGATACCAGTTGCGTGGTTTTAACGGTAGTGCTGGAAACATCATATCCCACACCGCCATACACGTCAAAAGGAATAAAAGGCAAGGTACCGGAAGCCTGAACATTCATGGAAAAGGTGCCCGAATCCAAATAATCACTAAGGGTCAGTTTATGATATGCGGCTTGCAAACCAAAGTCAATAGGAAACATGGGAATGGGGATCAAATCGCTCAATTCATATTTTAATCCGCCGCCATAAATGGTTACGCGGCCGAAATCTCCGAGATCTTTAGTGGCAAAACGAACCATGGCTTCAAAATTGGCGAACAAGCCGATATTGGCATGCAAGACGGGAACGATAAACTTGTTTTCATCCGTACCGGGAATTAAGAGCGGATTGCTCGTTTTGCTCGGCCCGAAAACAGTTGGTGCTTGCACGTTTTGACCAGAAGGTAGGGTAAAGCCAAAGTACTTATCTTCATCGGGAATCATTACATAAGTTGCGCTAATACCGATATCAAAACGAGGGAACGATTTGGCATAACCACGATGAAATAAGGCTCCGCCCATTCCTGTTCCGATTGCGGTGGCAAAAGGCTTAACGTAACCGACCAGGTAAACTTTATTTCCCTGCTGAATTACTTCCTTCAGGTTATCTTCAAAATCACTGGCTTTTAACAGACTAAAGCCACCCGAAAAAACAACGGCTAAAAGAATTACTAAAAATCGTTTCATGGTGCCTCCTAAATTTATTTCTTCATTTTCTTACTATCGCAATTTGGGTACCGTAACTTTATTAATGACGTCATCTTTCTCAAAACGATAGATAAGTTATTGAATTTTAAATTGATCGACAAATTTTTGTGCGTTGTTCTTTTCCGTTTGGGAAAGTTCCTGATAAAATAAATTAATTTTTAATGACCGCTCCAATTGCTGCAACAGGGCTTCTGCTATTTGTTGCGGTGTTATGAAGCGCGGATTCACAGCTTTTAACGGGATGGAACTGTTTAGTAAACGTTCATAATAATTCTGTTTTGCCCGAGAGTCCAAATTTAGAAAATCAATAATTTCATTTTGCTTATCGCCTATTAAAACGGATCCGTGCTGTAACAGGGCGTTTTTGTAAAGTTTTTGCGCACTGCCCACAACTTTTTTTTGTTTAAATTGTATTTCTGCAAAGGCTGGTCTGTTAAAGCAGGCAAAACGTTTTCGATTTTCTTTCAGGTAATTTTCTCTGTCATCAGTATAGTTCAGTTCTACTTCGTACCCCAGTTGGTTCAATGCACTGGCCAATAATTCATGGAAAATACGATATATTTCATGATGATTTAAATTGGTTCGGGGCACAATGAGGGCATAGGTCAATTCTTCGCTATGGAAAATGGCACTACCGCCTGTGGGCCGCCGTACCGCTTGGTAGCCCCGCGAATGCACACACGATAAATCCACAAGGTTTTGATCCTGATGGTATCCTAAGGAAAGACAAAACGGATCCCACCCATAAAATCTCAGAATCGGAACAGTGGTCTCCCGCGCAGATTGAGCCAATGCGTAATCTAAGGCCATGTTAAATGCACCGTTAAAAATTTGATAGGGTAAAATGCGTAAAGAGGAAAAAGGAAAATCGGAATTTAAATTTTGCTCATTTTTCCGGGCGGATAATTCCACGTTCGCTTCCCTTTAAGAAGTTGAGAATCGTTTCGATTTCCGCGGTAGGCTCAAATGTTTCTTCGATTGTTTTGATGGCCTTTTTTAAGGTTAAATTTTCACGATACAACACATGGTAAGCTTTTTTGATTATTTCCAATTGTTCACGCGAAAAGCCGCGTCGCCTAAGGCCAATTGTGTTTAGTCCCGCATATCGTAATGGTTCGCCGGCGGCCAGGACATACGGCGGGATATCTTGCGAAACTCTCAACCCTCCGCCGATAAAGGCATGTGGCCCAATATGCACAAACTGGTGAATGGCGGTTAACCCGCCAATACCCACATTATTACCGATAATAACATGCCCGGCCATATTTACGGAATTGGCAATTACAACATTGTCTCCGATTTGGCAATCGTGCGCGACATGAGAATAAGCCATTAACAGGCAATTGCTACCAACACGCGTATAATAACTATGTGAGGTGCCTCTGTTTACGGTTGCATATTCGCGTACGGTGGTATTGTCACCAATGGTAACATACGTTTTTTCATTTTCAAATTTCAAATCTTGGGGTACGGTACCGATAACTGCACCTGCACTTATTTTGCAAGCTTTTCCCAATGTTGATCCGGCTGCAATTATGGCATGAGGGCCAATAACGGAGCCGTCTCCTATTTCGGTTTCTTCTTCGATAATCGCATAAGGTGCAATCGTCACATCGCTTCCCAATTTTGCTTTGGGATGAACAATCGCAGAAGGATGTATTTGAACCAAATTTTTTCTCCCTAATAATTATCAACAACAGCCGCCATCATTTCGGCTTCGCATACCAGTTCGCCTTTAACGTAGGCTTTTCCGGCCATTTTAAAAGTAGTTCGACGGTTACGCAGCATTTCCAGTTCCATCACCAACTGATCGCCGGGTTGTACGATTTTACGAAAGCGTACTTTATCGATTCCCATAAAAAAGACCAACTTGTTTTCCACTTCGGCCTGTTCATTTAGTAAAAGAATACCGCCCACCTGCGCCATGGCTTCCACAATTAAAACGCCGGGCATTACTGGTTTTTGCGGAAAATGTCCCTGAAAAAAAGGTTCGTTTACGGTTACGTTTTTAATGCCCACGGCACGCTTTTCCGGCTCTAATTCGATAATGGCATCGACCATTAAAAACGGATAGCGATGAGGCAGAATTTTTTTGATTGCATTAATATCAAAGACAATCCCTTTGCTACTAACATCCTGATATTTGCGGGTTAAGCGCTGTTTTTTGTAAATATTTCTTAAAATTTTGGCAAACTCAATATTACTTTGATGCCCAGGACGCGCGGCTAAAATTTGCGATTTAATATTGACGCCCACCAAAGCCAGATCGCCTAACATATCCAGTAATTTATGTCGGGCGGGTTCATTGGGAAAACGCAAGGCTTTATCGTTTAAAATACCACTTTTCCCCAGTTCCACATCCTGAGCAATGCCAAATTTCTTTTTAAGACGTTCAATTTCGTCATCATCCAGCACACGATCAACAATAACCACGGCCGAATCCAAATCGCCACCTTTAATCAGGCCCTGCTCTGCCAAAGCTTCAATTTCGTGTAAAAAGGCAAATGTTCGCGCGGGGGCAAATTCGGTAATAAATTCGTGCTCCAGCGAAAACAATCCTGTATGTTGGCTGCCCAAAGCAGGGTTTTTATAATCGATCATCAGGGTAATGCGATATTCGTCGGTGGGCAATGCAACAAATTCAACGCCGCGGCGTTCATTTTTGTAATTAACAGGTTCGTCAATAACCAAATATTCTTTGTCCGCATCCTGTTCGATGATTTCGGCTTCGAGGAGTTTATTTACAAAAGGCATGGCCGAACCATCGACAATCGGGGGTTCATTGGCATTCAATTCGATAATGATATTATCAATTTCCAGGCCGACCAAGGCCGCAAGGACATGTTCTACGGTATGAATTTCAACATCATCTTTGCGCAGAGTTGTACCGCGGCTACTGTCAATGGAATCGTCCATTACCACAAATTCAACCAAAGCCGGAATCTCCGGTTTTTCGGGTAAATCGACGCGTACGAATTTTCGTCCGTAATTAACGGGAGCTGGTTTAAAAGTTATTTTGGTGTTATTTCCGGTATGAATACCTCTGCCTTTTAACGAAACCGTTTTTTTGATCGTTCTCTGTTTCTTGGTCATGGAAACTCCGTAAATTACTTTTCAAGTTTTTCTTTCAATTTTTGTAGTTCTTTTTCCAACTCACGAATACGCTGCATCATTTCGGGTAAATGGCGAATGGTGGCTTCGATACGCTTTTGTTTTAGGATTGGTCGCCCGGGAATGCCAAAAAAAACAGCGCCTTCGGGAACGTTTTTGGAAATACCTGTTTTGGCGGCAATCATGGCCCGATCGTTTATTTTAATATGGCCGGTAATTCCAACCTGCCCGCCAATGGTTACGTTCTTACCAACTTCTGTACTACCGGCAATTCCGGTTTGGGCTGCAATTACCGTATTTTCGCCGATTTTAACATTATGCGCTATTTGCACCAGGTTATCGAATTTACAGCCTTTGTGTACAATGGTTGATCCCGTAGTTGCCCGATCAATAGTGGAGTTGGCACCGATCTCCACATCATCTTCGATAACTACATTCCCGATTTGCGGAATTTTGTAATAAACACCGCCGTTAGGGGCAAATCCGAATCCGTCGCTACCCACAACCACGCCATTATGCAAAATAACGCGATTGCCAATAAGGCAATCTTCGCGTATCGATACATTGGGATACAAAACACAGTCGTTACCGACAACTACGTTTTTCAACAACACCACACCCGGATAAACAATGGTTCCGGCTCCTATTTTTACATTCGGCCCGATATAGGCCAAAGGCGCAATCCGTGCCGTTGAATCAACTTGTGCCGTAGGGTGCACAAAGGCCTGCTGCGAAATACCCTCAAAATAATCATGTTGTTTCGGGGTAAATAACTTTAATATCTGCATAAAAGCAAGATAGGCATTAGGAACCAAAATATACGGAATTTGTACTTCGCTCAGCTCCTTATCCACTACAATGGCACTGGCGTGCGTAGTACTTAAATACTGCTTATATTTAGGGTTGGCCAAAAAGGTTATTTGCCCTGGATGTGCCTCTTCTATTTTACCCGGGCCTGAGATTTCGATATCTTCAGGCCCGTGTAATTCGCCTTGCAGTGCTTCTGCAATTTCTTTAAGCGTCATGTTATTTCCAGATTATTTTTTCTTCTTTTTGGACGAGGGGATACCTTTGTTTAATTCTTCGAGTACACGATCGGTAATGTCGTATTTGGGTTTGGCGTGCACCAAAGCTCCGGATGAGGCATCAAAGATAAAATCATAGCCATCTTCTTCGCCTATTTTGGCAATTAATTTGTTTATTTTATCAATAATGGGTTTGGTCAGCTCCATGCTTTTTTTGTAAAATTCACCTTCCGGGCCTAATTTTTCGTATTTGTATTTTTCGATGGCCAAAGCTTTGTCCTGAGCTTCCTGCATTTTCTGCTGTTTTTTCTCGGGGCTCAACAATAGGCTCTGAGAATCGATTTCCTGCAGAAGGTCATTGTATTCTTTTACCATCTTTTGATATTCTGCATCGTATTTGTTGCGCAATTGTTGCAACTGTTTTTGTGCGTCCACGTATTCCTGATATTCGTTTAAAATACGCTGCGATTCCACATAAGCGAATTTTTGGGCGCGGGCCGGTATAATAAACAGGCCAACCATCAAAACGACTAAAAATGATACATAACTTCTCACGTCATACCTCCTAAAAAGTGTTTAATCTTTTTACATAATTTCAATTAATAAATCATTGAATATATAAAAAATATAATTATTGTCCAAATTGAAACTAAAAGCGCCCGAATTGAAAATGTACTTTCCATTTCCCGTGACGCTGTCCGTATTCGTTGTAATAATCGAAGCCGTAACCGAAATCGATGCCGATGATTCCCACCATGGGCATAAACAAACGGACGCCAAAGCCAACCGAGCGGCGTAAACTAAACGGATTGACTTCGTCCAAATCGCGCCAGGCATTTCCTGCTTCTGCAAAGAACAAACCGAATATGGTAGGATTGGGCGAAATGGGGAAACGCAATTCAAGAGTATTACGCACCATTGCTTTGCCGCCCAAAGGACTTCCCGAAGCAGTCAAAGGTCCTACCTGCCCATCGTCGTAACCGCGTAACTGTTCGGAAAAGCCCAAACCGCTACCACCCAAATAGAAATATTCACCGTACAAAATACGCGTACGTTTTTTTAAGGGCAGCAAAAAGGCATATTTGTTGTGGCTGTAAAGTACAAGGCCAAAAGGCAAAGGTAGGTACCATTCCGAAACGACGGATGTTTTAAAGAAATCCTGATCGCCGCCCAAGGGTCCGCCGGAAAGTTCGGTGGTTAAAGAGTTAACGGAACCATGGGTGGGAAATTCGGGATTATTACGGCTGTCGCGCGTAATAATTTGGGTTAGGCTGATTTGTTTGGTTTGGCCCGTATCACCAAAATAGGAGCGATAGCTGGCCGCCAGTTCCGGATCGCGGATGTTGGAAATTTGCGAAAGTGCATAGCGAAAAATCCAATCGCCCCGAAAATAATTATCCGGCCAATAAAAACGACGGCCTATGCGTAACGATGCGCCGCGGTCTTTTTGATCCCAAGGATAATATCCGCCGCCACGCCGTGTGTCGAATAAGGAAAATCCGCCCAAAGTAGGTGTGTTAAACATCCATGGTTCGGTAAAACTAAGAGAAATGGAACGGTAAATACTACCAAACTGCCAATCAAAAACCAAACGCTGTCCGTCGCCGCCTTCAAACGGATGGGCCAATGAGAAATTATTAAACGTAAGCCCGATGCTTCCGATCAATCCGTCGCGCTGGCTGTAACCGGCGGACATATTGGCCATGTCTGTCGATTTTTCTTTTACTTTAACCAATAGATTGACGAAACGATCGTCATTGGGGATTAACTTAACGTCCGGATTGGCGTAGGCAAAATAGTTCAAAATGGTAATATCACGGATGGAGCGCTCCAGTTTACTGCTATTGAACACATCTCCCGGATGAATTTTAAATTCACGGCGAATCACTTTTTCGTTTGTTTTGGTGTTGCCTTCGACTATAATTTGTTTGATGCGCACCACATTACCTTCGATGATTTTAAAATGGATATTCAACGTATCTTGCCCTACGGGAATTTCACGCGGTTGAATATTGGCGAACAGGTACCCCTGATTGTAATACATTTTTTGCAAGCGATCGCGAACGCCTTCGTCGTATTTTTTTTGATTGTACACATCGCCTTTGTCAATATCCAAAGCGGCTCTAAGAGCTTCGTCGCTAAATATGGTATTCCCTTCGAAGGTAATATCGCCAAAATAGTATTTATGGCCTTCGTTAATCCAGATATCGATGTACAAATCGGATTTGTCCGGACTGTACGAAATGGAATCTTTTACGATTTCGGCATCGCGGAAGCCGTTGTTTTTGTAAAACGCAATAATTTTCTTTTTGTCATCTTCAAATTTTTTGGGATCAAAGTCTGCACTACGCCACCAGCGATCTTCTTTAATTTCTTTCATTTGGCTCTTTAATTTGCTATCGCTAAAATGTTTGTTACCATGGAAACGAATCTTTTTAACCTGAACTTCTTTACCTTCGTTAATATTAACAAGCAAATTGACGTAGTGTTTTCCTGCGGTTACTGTGTCGATTTTAACCTTGGCAAGCAAATATCCTTCGTCATGGTATTTTTTGAGAAGTTTTTCGCGCATATTAAAAAGTTTGTAATCGGAGACAACCATACTGCGGTAAGTATTCAGCTCTTCTTCCACATCTTTTTTGGACAAGGCGTCGTTTCCTTTAATTACCACATCCCGCAAACGAGGGTATTCTTTAACCCGAATCAACAAATCGAGTCCTTTAAGGGTTTGGTTGGTTACGTAAACTTTGATATCGGAAAATATATTTAAGGCCCAAAGATTTTTAACGGCCTTTTGGATATCTTCACCGTTTATCTTCATACCTGCGCGTAAGCCGGAGTTTAAACGGATCATACTGGCATCCGCGCTTTCGTTGCCCTCAATTTTAAGGGAATTGACTTCCACTTTTTGTGTTTGTCCAAAAAGAAATGTCGTAGATAGTAAAACCAATAACAGGAAACCAATGGTTCTCTGCACAGTCACCTCCATCTTAAAATGTGAATGAATGTCGTAATCTGATTTTTATGTCTTCTAAATATTGTTTTTGATTGGGTATTTTGTAATACCCCATCAATTCCCGATCATACTCAATTTCGAGCAAAATGTTTCTTAAAAAACGATACTCGATGCCAAAAGAATGATTCATATCAAACGTTGGCTTTGTTTTGTCGTAAACCGATACCAATTGTCCGGTATAGGTTAAATACAAATTTTGCGTTAAATATTTCCCCAAAGTGACTTCCGAACTGGACATCAGAAACAAATAGGGAGTTGTCGTATTAAACGGATTAATCAATGGTTGATTTCGTCCGAAATTTCGTCCGCCGTATCCGATACTTGTGTAAAACAGGTTCTTGGCAATATTGGAATTTATTCGGACAAAATCAATACCAAGATTTCGTTCGATTGCACGTTCGATGGGTCGAAATAGTGGCCGGAAGATGTATTTATCGGTTACAGCGCCACCAACACTTGTAGCCTTTTCCCGTAAGTTTCCAACGGAAAATCCCAGATACGACAATACCCTTTCCTGATCTTCGCCGATTTGTGGATCGGCGGAGACTAACTTAAATTTAAAATTTTCAAGACTTCCCTGTTGTTTTTCCTGATGCGTTTCAGGATCGACAGCATAAAGTTTGAGATAAATTGTCTTGGGCATTGCCCCGATGCTATCGCGAATGGTTGTCCAGGCTTGTCCGGAAATAAAGGGATAGGGGCTGGCTTCGGTGAATTCGGCCTGAAAGTAATCGACACGAAATGTTTGATCCAAGTATTCTAGGCGGCCTCGGGATGAGCTTACTTTTCCGCTTACTCGGAAGGTATTATTGCTTAAAACCCCGCGCAAATGCAATCCTGGGCTTGATTCGTCCACAAACAATTCGGTATTTACGTTATCAATGTAAGCGGGAATTTCACGGAAGTACACCACATCTTCTCCCGAGGTTACCCACAAATCCCAATCGATATTTTCCAGAAATTCGAGTACCGCATCCGAACGATCGGTTGGTGCTTTGTCCATGGTTAAAAAGGGGAAGGTGAGCCGTGTGTCGTAAATGGTTACCTTGCCGTGTGCCAAAGGATGTTTAACAGGGCCGGCAAAGTAAAATTTTTCGTTAGGTTTTTCGCCGCTTAATGCTAAACGGCCAAAATCTTTCGGCCGCATAAAGCCGGGTAAATGGAGTTGTATGCCCCGACCTGTTGTTTCCATTTGTAAAACACCGAAATCCAGATCGAGCCCTTTGAAATACCAAGGCGAAAGATGACGTCCGTCGGCCAGGGTTACATTGCGTACTGTATTTATGGTTAAACTTTGCCCGCCGGCGGATGCGGTAAAATTGACAATATTCACTTTGTTGCTGCCTGATTTTTTTTCGATGACGCCGCTAATGTTTTGGATATGAGGCGCTATATTTTGGAGCCATAATTCGCCACGATTTATGACCATAAGACCGCTGCTTAAACGAATACGTTCGGGAGTTCCGCCAAAGGCCAGATGTAAATTAACATCGGATACGCCTTTTTCGAAAAACGGTTGGTATAAGGGAATTAAGCTGAGTAGATCTCCGTCAAAATTCAAGAACAGATCGATGTTGCCGGTTGAATACAAGGGTATTTGCCCTAGGCCGGTTAATTGAAAATGATCGCGCCGTGAGATTTCCAGTCGATCGATTTTCAACACTTGGTCTTTGGTATGGAAAATGGTTCCGCCATCAATGTAAGCGTTTTGCAGGCGTACGGACAAATGATCAAAATCTATGCGGTCCAAGGTACCGTCATCGATCGTTACGTTTAAATCGATTTTGGGCTGTTGCAGTTTTCCGTTTAAAACGAGAGAATAATTTGCCGCTCCGCTTATGTGAAATCCTCTTGGATTGAGAGTAGTTAGGACTTGCTCTATATCGACATTGTTGCCGGAAAAGGCTCCTTTTACCGTTCGTTTTGCCAGATCAATATTTCCTTTCCCTTGAATAACGGGCAGATTATTAATCGCGATAAAAAGCGAATCCACGTCGATTGAATCTTTATTGGCAAGCAATTGTATTCCGGCCTGATAGTAGCCCACATCGTTAAAGACGAATCGATCTCCCGTTAAATTTGCCGATAGAAGGGGATTATGAATATCTCCGTGTAGTAGGACGCGACCGTTGATGTTGCCCAAAAAATGGAAATTATTGGCAATAACAGAATCGCTAAAGGCTTGTACGATATTAAAGTGGTTGAATTGAATTTGTCCGTTGAGATACTGCTTGTTTTTAAAATCGACTTCCAACGTTCCGCTCAATTGATTTCCAAAACGGAAATTTCCCGAATAATATGAATCGCTAAAGGTCATTTTGGTATTGCCGGTAATGTTTTTAAGGCGCATTAATCCGTTCAATACTCTATGCGAGGTGAATAAGTTACTAAGGGTCGCAACAATTTCGATTTGATTTTTAAGATTGGTCCGGTCGGTTAATTTCAAATTAAATTTAAGCCTGTTTAAAGGGCCGGTTATAGCAAATAGGCTATGTGTACGTTTTAAAACAGGGAGCAGAAATTCGGCTGTGGTAAATTTTTGGAGGGGGAAATTTTCAATTATACCCTTTTCAATACGGGGATTACGCAAATAATTATTTATGTGCAATAAGGCATTAAAACCGGCTGCATTCGAACGGATAATATTTACCCATAGGTCTTGCTTATTTCCGGTAATATCGCCATTTACACTTAAAATGGTATCCTTAGCAGAGGCTAAAGAATAGGCCCAATTCCCTTTTATTTTCCCATTTTCTATATTTGAGCTTAGTTGTAAATCCAGAATGTGTGTTTTTTGGGAGAGGCGGTCGAAAATGAGATGGGTGGAGGTTAGATGCTTTGCCTTTAAATGAATACGAACCTGCCCGTTATGCCGATTCAGGTAACCCGTTCCTTTTACCGTGTTTTCATTTCCCATTTGTGCATAAATGACCGGCAAACGGATACTATCCGGTGAGAATGACATTTTTGCTTTGATCGCATCCAAACTGCGTCCAGAGGGGAAGCGAAATTTTCCGTCTTTGAGCTCTATGGTTCCGGAAGCTGTAGCTGGATTGACGGTTAAAAATATTTTACCGGCAATGGATGCATCCGAATACCAATGTGTTTGTTCGTTGGCAAATGCTTTTCTTAGATGAAGGCCGCTGAATTGAAGAACGGCCTGAAACGTGGGTTTTAACATGTTGGCTATCCACATTTTACCGGCAAAATCGGATCGGGCAAATTTTCCGCGTAAGCTATCGACTACCAATCGGTTATTGGAAATCGCGGCCTTAAATTCCAAATTCCGAAGGTCTCTATTTCGATAACTTAAATTAAAGTTCCGGAAACGTAATTCTCCATTAAGTCGTATACTATCGGGATTAAAATGCTGGTTTTCGAAAAGAATCCATCCTGAAATATTTCCCGTACGGAATGTTAGGTTCGGAAAAAAATTTTCAATAAATTCATTTTGCACTTGATAGTTGGCTAAGCGGCAAAGAAGGCGAACTTTTTCATTTTTTAAATTGATGCGGGCGGAAATATCCATTTGATCGGGCTTATCGGAGAGGAAACTTCCGCTGAGGCCTATATCGATTAAATTTTCACCGTCCGATTTTAGGATTCCGTTTAAATGACGTACAATGAGAATACTATCTGTATTTGCGCGATGTATGGCTACTTGCCCGTCTTCGATGCGTACAAATTTGATTGTATTTTTTTTATTTAACCGGTTAATTAATGATTGTAGAATTTTCCAGATATCCGTACTCTTTTTAGGGCTACGAACGGGATTGCTTTGCCGAATGATAAGTTGCGGGTTTACCAGGGTGATATTCTCTAAGGAACGTAACGGGCTTTTGGGATGTATTAACAGACTGGTTAGCCGATAACTTAGGCGAATGCTGTTCAATGTTAATTTGAATCGTTTATTGTCGGATTTTAATGCCACATTGTTGAAACGAAGGGTACCGAGTCCTATTTTGAAGTTATCCAAGTTTATGGAATAAGGGAGGTTTTCTTCTGCTGAGGACAACAAATATCGTTTAACCGGTTGTGCTAAACCTGTCCAGTTTAGTAACGAGGGTAAAGCAAGTAAAAAAATACCGAAAATGGTAACAATAAGAGAAAAAATTAAGATTATTTTTTTCATTAAACCGATATCTGATTTTTTAATGTTGCCCAAAGGCCAAAATTGGTGCCATCCAGCCGGCGCTATTGATAAGATTTTTTAAATTTTTTATTGCCCCAAACATTTCTTGCGCCCGAATGCCGTTAATTTTTAATTAACTTGTAAATTTCAACGCTGATATCCGGATATGGGTTCCTTCCATTCCGTCCAAACGTTTAAAATTATTAAAATAAGATAAGAATGTCAAAGGAAAGATCGGGTATGAATAAGGAGACAAAATTTTGTTAATAAATTACTTGGCAAACAGTAGGCGTATTTTTTAAACGATCATTTATTGCCAAAGAATTATGAGGCGTGTTTATAAGTGTTTGATAAATTGCTGCTGGGAGCCTTAAAAAAGGAAAAAGGATGAAACCGTTTAAACGGTTTAGCGTCGTGGTATCCCATCCTTGGTCCTTTGTTTAATCGGTAATATTGCTAAGTGTATAGGTCATATACAAACCGTTTAAACGGTTTCCGCAACGGCTTTCACCTGAATTATACTTCAAAGTTTTTGGCAGCCTCCCAAAATTTACAAACGTTTAAAAACGTTCAAACCAAACGTTCGGCCACTATCTCCGCCAAATCACGTACTTCCACATTACTTTCCGTTTCATTGCTCGCATCGGTAAGCATTGTCAGGCAAAACGGACAAGCCGTCGCAATTTCTTCCGCCTGAACCTCCTCAGCCTGCTGCAATCGCGCCTGACGTACAGGTACGCTACCCTTTTCCTCTTCTTTCCACATTTGCGCACCTCCGGCACCACAGCAAAAACTAGCCTGTTTGTGATTCTTCATCTCCTTTATCTCCAGCCCCTTTATCCCGTGCAAAACTTCCCTAGGAGCGTCGTATTCGCCATTGTATCTCCCCAAATAGCAGGGATCGTGGTAAGTTAATTTCCTCTGATTATTGCCTTCGCTAAGTTTAATTTTTCCCTGATCAAGCAATTGCCGAATAAATTGCGTATGATGAACAACCTCATAATGACCGCCAAACTGAGGATATTCGTTTTTCAACGTATTCAAACAATGCGGGCAGGTAGTCACTATTTTTTTCACCTTGGCATTGTTCAACGTTTCGATATTTTGTTCGGCCATCATCGAAAACAGGTACTCATTGCCAGCCCGACGAGCGCTATCGCCCGTGCACTGCTCCCGATTACCCAAAACAGCAAAATTTACTTCGGCTTTATTTAAGATTTTAGTGAACGCACGAGCGATCTTTTGTCCCCTTTGATCAAAAGCACCGGCGCAACCTACCCAATACAAAATTTCATAGTCCGGATTTTCTTCAACGGTTTGCACCTTTAAATCAGGATCCTCTTTAACCCAAGCCAACCGATCTTCATTCATATTCCAAGGATTGCCATTTCGCTCCATTCCGTTAAAAGCGGTTTGCAATTCATTAGGAAATTTACTTTCCTCCAAAACCAAACTTCGTCGCATGTCGACAATACGTTCCACAAATTCAATGGTAAGCGGACATGCCTCCTCACAGGCACGACAAGTTGTACAGGCCCAAAGAACCTCTTCCGAAATTACCCCACCGATCAAAGGATCGTGTTTTAGCTCCAATTCATCCAACTCCCCTCTGGGATGCTTTACCAAATCATCCAAGTTGGCATTAATATATTCGCGCATATCCTCATTAATGCCCTTAGGAGTTAGTAATTTTCCCGTATTAAAAGCCGGACAAACCGACTGACAGCGCCCGCATTCCGTACAAGTATACACATCAAGAATATCTTTCCAAGCAAAATGATGGATTTTGGAAGCGCCATAATGTTCGGCATTTTCGATATCCAAAGTAGACAGCGGGCCAATCTTCAAATTTTGAAAAAATACGTTAAACGGAGCAGTTAACACATGAAAATGTTTGGAAACAGGCAAAAAATTAAGAAAAATTAGCACTACCGCAGCATGCGTCCACCAACCGACATGAAAAATCAGCGAAGCGGTGTCCCTTCCCATGTGTTGTCCGTTAAACCAACTCCCCATCCAATAGTGCATAAGCGAAGCATTCGCCATTTCCGGACCACGTAACACCCATTCGGCTCCGTTCATAAAAAAATCGGATACCATAATAAGCAAAATAAACGTCAAAATTAAATGGCCTTCCCAATTAATGGTCAGCCGTTTCGGTTTTAATACAATTCTGCGAAAAAAAGCATATAAAACCATAAGGGTGACGATAATTTCGAAAATATCCCGCAGATAATTATACACGGTAAGCGTCCGGCTTCCCTCCGAAAGAAACGGAAAATGAAATCCTGGAATCAGACCTCCGATAACTACATTAGCCGAGTTGATGAGTAAAACAACAAATCCCCAAAAAATAAAAGCATGGGCAATGCCACCATCCCAAAATCGCGGATTTAAAATGCGAGTTTGTCCCAATACAATTTTAAGAGTACGCCATAAACGCTTTCCAATTTGATCATAACGATTTTTAGGTTCACCCTTGCGTATCACAGAAATACGGCGGTAGATAAGATAAACAAACAAAGAAATCATGCCTACAAAAAAGATAAGATAAACCGCATAAGCAAGATGATCACTTTCCGGATACATATTCAACCCCTCTATTTTGAATGATCTCAATCAGAAAAACACACAAGGAACGCCACACTTAACGAAATCAAAAACCAGCACTATCGAAAACGAAAAACTTGGTAAATGAGTATTTTCGCAAAAATTTATACTATACGCTGTAAACCTTTAATAGCTGCAGCCATTAAACGTGGGCCAAACCCGGTTGCGCCTTTGCCCCAATAATCGATATGCGTAATATCATTTGCCATCCCAGCCATATCGATATGCGCCCAAGGTGTTTTATCAACAAACGATTGCAAAAATTTTGCCGCTGTAACGGAACCGCCCCAACGACTGCCAATATTTTTAATATCGGCAATATTGCTTTCCAAATCCTTTTTGTAAATATCATCCAACGGCATGGCCCAAAGCAAATCACCGCTTTCCTCGCCTGCTTTTAGCAAAATGTTTTTTAAAGCATCGGAATTACTAAACAAACCCGCACGTTTATCACCGAGTGCTACCATAATAGAGCCAGTTAAAGTGGCAAAATCAATAATTAAACCCGGATTAAAGCGATCAATAGCATACGCAAGCGCATCCGCCAAAATTAAACGCCCCTCGGCATCGGTATTAATAACCTCTATTGTCTTTCCGGAATACGATTTCAAAACATCACCCGGTTTAATAGCCGAACCGTCGGGCATGTTTTCAACCAACGGAAGCACACCGATAAACTCGGTTTTCGGATGTTCATTGGCAATAAACTCCATGCTGCCTGCAACCGCGGCAGCCCCAGCCATATCGTATTTCATTTCTTCCATATTGGCGGAAGGTTTAATGCTAATACCGCCACTATCAAACGTAACCCCTTTACCGACCAAAACAATACGCTTGTTATTCGGATAAGCGGGCGTATAATGAATTAAAACTAAATAAGGTAAATTTGCGCTTCCTTTAGCTACACCAAGTAATGCGCCCATGCCTAACTTTTCCAGTTCCTTGTTATCTAACACTTCAACAGAACAATTATCCACACGGGCAAAATGTTTCTGAATAGCTTGTTTAATATCTTCCGGTGTCGCTTTATTGGAAGGCTGATTTGCCAAATTACGGGCCAGAAAAACGCCATTCATTACTTTCCGGGTTTTAAGAAAAGCCTGACGGAAACGCGGCGAATAGTCTTTTTTGCTGCAAACGTAAATATATCGTCCTTTATTTTCTTTGTTTTTCTTCTCGCTTTTATATTGATCAAAAGAATATTGTCTAAAAAAAATGCCCTCGCTTAAATTTTCAATCAGCGTGTTATGGCAAACCGACAGATTACCGAGATAAATATGATTGCGCCGAGTATTGAGCTTTTCCTGTACCGATTGAATTTTGTACCCCAGTTCTCTGAAATCCTGAGAACTCAAGATCGTGTCATCACCCAGCCCCATAAAGAGAATCCTTTGCACTCCGAAATGTTGAGAGGGATATAAAAGTTGCGTCTCTTTAAATTCACCCTTAAAGTCTTTAAAATTTGCAAAAAAATGTTCCAGATCGGGAATAACGCAAGCCGGAAACGCAGAAAAATTTTTTTTGCGTTTTTTAACAAAATTTTCTGAAAAGAACAGGACAAGCAAATTGGAGTTTAGTCCATGTTCTGGTACAGTGGCAACTTGGAACACAATTCATTCCTTTCCTAATTAAAACTGAGCGGGAATTGCTTTTTGCGTGATTAAAAGATTTCGTTTTATGGGACTTATGCGGTCTACAAATAAAACGCCGTTTAAATGATCAATTTCATGTTGTAAAATTCTGGCCAGCCAATCCGTGTATGTTTCAGTAAATTGCCGACCTTTTTCGTCTTGATATTTTACAACGATTTCAACGGATCGGGTAACCTCTTCATGGACACCCGGAATGGAAAGACAACCTTCTTCCTTAACATCGGTTTCTTCAGAAAAATGAATAATTTCCGGATTAATGAAAGCACGAGGATATTCCCCTTTAATTAGCTCAGAAGCATCAACAACAATGATACGGTTTGAAAAACCGATTTGCGGAGCAGCCAGGCCAATACCGTCTTCCACATACATTATATCAATCATTTCATCTACAAATTTGCGTAATTTTTTATCAAAAACTTCCACGTCTTCCGCTTTTTTTCGTAAAATCGGATCACCGATAATACGCACTTTATAACGCAATCCTGCCCTCCTGATGTACGTTCACATTAAATACCAAAAGACCGTCAAACAATGATTCCATAATTTACAAATATAGTAAAAAATTGAAAATAATAAAAATCGATTAGTAGGTGTAAAATATACATATTCAAACGAGAATGATGCGTTAAAGAAGGCCTAAATTATCCAATATTTTCCCCAGCTCTTCCAATTTAAAGGGTTTTTGCAAACATCCTTTAAAACCATAAGCTTTAAATTGGGCCATCACCGGATCATTGGAATAACCGCTGGAAACAATAGCTGTAGCTTGGGGATCGTAGGCCAACAATTCGGCAATGGCTTCTTTACCGCCCATTCCCCCGGGAATGGTCAAATCCATAATAACCAAATCAATTCGTTTGCCGTCTTCACTCAATTTTTTATACAAAGCCAAGGCCTGCTTGCCATCGGAAGCATGGATGGTCAAAAAGCCAAGTTGACTCAACAGTTCCGTTGCAATTTCGCGAATCATATCTTCATCATCCATTACCAGCACTAAACCGCCTTTGGTTTTACGTTTGCGAACGGTTCGATTTTCCTTCTCGAGTTCCTTAGCGGAAGGCTTTTGAGAAGCCGGTAAATAAATGGTAAATTCGGTACCATGCCCAATTTCGGATTTAACCTTAATGTGTCCGTCGTGTTTGGAAATAATGGAAAAGGAAGTTGCAAGACCCAATCCGCTGCCGCTTTGTTTGGTCGTAAAAAACGGATCGAAAATACGAGACAAATACTTTTCCGGAATTCCGATTCCGTTATCCTGAATAGTCATTTGCACGTATTTACCCTTTTTAAGTGGCAAAGACGTATTGCCCTCAAAAGTAAAATTCTGCAGGTTAATGCGAATAGTGCCTCCGTTGGGCATAGCATGGTTGGCATTAATGATCATATTTTGAATCACCTGACTTATTTGTCCGGCATCCACTTCAACCGCCCAAAGGTTCTCGTCAACCGTAAGCTGATAATCAACATTGGAACCGCTTAAAACAAACTCCGCGGAATCGCGGACCAATTCTTCCAAATTGGCATGCTTTTTAATGGGAGCGCCACCTTTAGAAAATGTGAGCAGTTGTTGCGTTAATTCCTGTGCGCGGCTGGCTGCTTTTTCCGCGCTTTGAATGCGCTGCATCAATTTCACATCGTCTTTGGCTCTTAAACGCATCAACGATAAATTTCCCATGATGGCCGTAAGGAAATTATTGAAATCATGGGCAATGCCGCCGGCCAACACACCGATGGATTCCAGCTTTTGATTTTTTAATAGTTCCTGTTCCATCCGGCGTTTTTCGGTAATATCTCTAAAGGCGACCACTGCGCCAATCAAAAGGCTGTCTTTGTCTTTGATAGGCGCTACCGAGTATTCGATAAGAATTCGCTTGTTTTTGCGTCCCACAAGATAACCGGACATCTCAATTTGTTTGTTGCCGTCAATTTCAAAAAGTTTGGCAACGGGATTTTCCTGCGGTTTCAGGGTAGTTTCGTCAATAGTTCGAAAGATCTCGTTAAAATCCAATTGATCCATTTTTTCATTTTTTTCGATATCCAGCATACGGCGGGCTTGTTTATTGCACAAAATAATTTTTTGGTCTTTGTTAACCGCAACTACGCCGTCCGCAATCGCTCCCAACGTTGCCGACAACCGTTCTTTTTCGGCCATTAATTCCTGCTCCGCCTGTTTTCGGTCGGTAATATCAAATACGGTTGCCAAAACAGCAGGCCCGTCGTCGTAATCGATAAGACGGCCGGTAAAGTCCAGCCATTTTATCTTTCCGCTCTTGGTTACAATTCTGAATTCATAGCGTTCCGGTACATCTCGCGCCCCACGTAAACGTTTAGCAAAGCGCTCTTTTAACATTTCCACATCATCCGGATGTACCAATTGCCAAATGTCCATAGAGTACAATTCTTCTGCCGTATACTCCGAAATTTTTTGAGCTGCTTTGTTTACAAATCGGAATCCGCCTTCTTGTTGAATGTAAATACCGGAGCTGGTCGATTCGGTATAGGTGCGAAATTTCTTTTCGCTTTTATTAAGAGCGCTAAAGGCTTTTTCTACTTCTTCTTTTTCTCTTTGTAAGGCCAAAGTGCGTTCGGCTACTTTTTTCTCCAAGATTTGCCGTGCACGTTTGTTTTCCAATTCCCGATATCGAATTCCGCCCACAACCGAAGAAAAAATAGCTAAAAGAGAAAGCGTAATAAACCACCAGGTTTTATAAAACGGAGGTGTTATAATAAAAGAAAATTCCGCGGGTGCTCTGCTCCAGTGTTCTCCGTCAATGGAAGCACGTACCTTAAACGTATAATGCCCGGGCGGCAAATAGGAATAAGTAGCAAATCGATCCTGAACCGGAGGCGACCAATCGGTATCAAACCCTTCGAGCTTATACTGATAATGCACCCATTCCGGTACTTTTAAATAAAGGCCGGTATAAGTAAACGTTAAATAATTTCGATTAGCAGCCAATTTGTGGTTTTGGGGAATTTCGGCTTCTTTTAAAAATATCTTTAAACCGGTAATTTTGATTTTCGGTATGAAATTAAATTCATGCAATTTGTAAGGATTTATTTTTACGGCACCCTCAATGGTTCCAAACCACAAATTGCTATCCGGACCCATAAACACAGCCCGTTCGTTGCATTCCGAAATTTTAAAACCCTCACGGATGCCAAAATGAATAAACGAACGCGCATTCTTATCCATGTGGGCAATTCCGCGATTGGTACCGATCCACAATTCATCCCGCCAAAAAACAATGGAATACAAAGCCTGCTGATCCAACCCCGACGTGCTGGTAAAATCATACATTTTTTGCCCGTCGAACATAATTAATTCATCATCGCCCGTTAAAAGCCAAATATTACCCTGATTATCTTCGGTAATATTGGTAATCCCCTGAATAGGATATCCGTTTTTTAACGAAAAGGCTTTGAAGGTATTTCCGTCATATTTAATCAATCCCGCATCAACCGTTCCAATCCACAAAGTACCGTTTTTACTTTTGTAAAGTGCGGTAATACTATCGCTAAGTTCCTTGTGTGTTTTACGGGTAATATGTTTGAATGTTTTTTTCGCAGGATTATAAATCATAATCCCATCATATAATGAACCAATCCAAAAGCGGCCTTTATTATCTTCAACAATCGATGACAAACTATTATCATCAAATTTTTGCGGAAAACCTAATTTAGAAAATTTCTTCGTCTTTAAATTGTATCGAAAAATACCTCCGCCACTACATACAAACCAAAGCCGGTTACCACTCGAGTGGTATATTTGCACCACGCTTTGTATTTGCTGTCCCAATAAAGAATGATAATAGCGATACGATTTGGTTTTATGATGAAATCTGGCTAAGCCGTCTTCCAAGCCGAACCAAGTATCATTTTCGTCACTCCAGATACTCCAAACAATTTTACTGGACTTGCTTCCAGGAAAAAGAAAATATTCAATGGCCTGACTACGCAATTGATCGACGCCGTAACCATCATAACCGAACCAAATATCGCCTTCGGAATCTTCATATACCTCTGCAATATCGTTGGAAATAAGTCCTTGTTTTTTGGTAAAATGCTTTAATGCAAAGTGACCGTTTTGCCAATCTTTGGCAGGCAAAAAATACGCACCGTCTTTATAGCTTAAAAACCAAAAATCATGATTCCGTGTTTCATAAGTAAAAAAGACGTTTTTTGCCGGAAAATATTTTTTACCAAAATGATGGATTTTGCCCTGCGGGTCGTAATAAAACAATCCCTTGTCGCCGGTTCCGATCCAAATACCGCCTTGGGAATCTTCACGTAAATTTAAAATATAGGGTTTTGCTTTTGACGGAAATTTTAAGGAATCTAATTGAACGGAATCGGCAAGGGTACCAGCATGTAAAATAGAAACACCTAAAGGTGTGGCAAACCAAAAATCGCCGTTTTGCCGATGAATAAACGAAAAAATATAGTTACTGGAAAGCTTGTTCTTTTTACGTGAGAGATTCAGAAAACCTTTCTCCCGTTGCACAAAAATCCCTTGCCCCATCGTAGCCACCCACAATGGTCCATCGGGTTCTTTGTAAATTTGTATTACCGATGCTTTGTGCTGAACCTTACCGTTACTTTTAATTTGGATTTGGTCAAATTTTTCCGTATCGGGGTTGTAAATAGATATTTTACCGTGCTCGTGTCCGAACCACAGGTTTCCTTTTTTATCTTTAAAAACGCAAGTAACATAATTTTCGGCCAAACCGTTTCGCTTTGTATAGCGCTTAAAAATTTTCCCGTCAAAGCACGAAGCGCCACCTACCGTGGTAAACCAAAGAAATCCGAGGTTGTCCTGTACAATTCCCGTAACCTGTGATTGAATGAGCCCATCTTGCACATTATAATGACGGATATCAAGACTTTGACCGAACAGCAAAGTGCTTAATAAAAAAATAATTAAGCTATTGAAGATTAAATTTGTAAGTTTCATATCCTTATCCAAGCTGCGCCGATATCCTTTACCGGACATTTTCCTTGTTCTCGCCTATTTTCGTTTAGATACTTTAAAACATTAGATTTTCTTTTGTTATTTAACCAACCAACGCGCCACTTTTTCATTTTGATTTAAGTATTTTTCTAAATTCTGCACCCCAATTAACGGATAGGCTGATTTAGGAATAAAATAGGCATTATTTTTTTTAAAAAACAACCGAAACGGTTCAATATCGTCCCTCTCCGAATGTTGATTGACCAATAATTTATGAACGCTTATCCTCAAATCCTTTAAAAAATTAATAATACGTTTCGATTCAGCAACGGAGATACTATCCGGAGTGGTGACAATATGCAAACGGCAATTGTGCCCGTCGCGAAACAATGAATTTATCATTTGGTAACGTTTTTGTTGTTCAATTAGATTTTTTTTGATTTTATCCGTTTCTAACGTTTTACGCCCTAATCTAACTCCGGAAATAATTTCTTTTTTATTAAGAATTTCTTCGCGCAAATTCAATAGCTGATCGAGCCAAACAAGCGAGACAGAAGGTAATGCAAAAAATTTTAGCGATATGGCCGTAGGCGGCATATCAAAAATAAGATAATCCGACTTTTCGAATTTTCGAACATAATGCTGAAAGGCCAATAGTAATCCGTACTCTTCCATCCCTGGTGCATAGCGTAATATTTTAAAATGTTTTTCCAGATTGATGGCTGTTAAATACGAATAGCTTTTGCGCAGTTGAGACTCGCTTTCCCCGATAAAATTTTGCACAAAACGATCGATATCGGCTTCGATCACTGGTACGGGAAACGATGCATCGTTTTTTCTGCCGCCCAAAATATCAAACAGATTATGTGCCCGATCCAAAGAAATTAATCCTACTGAATAACCGCTTTGGGCAGCGGACAATGCGCTTAAAACAGAAAGCGACGACTTCCCCACCCCTCCTTTTCCCAAAAAAAACAATAGGTTCACTTCCGGATTGCCTTTTTAATCAATATCCAAATACGAAAATAATTCCGATAAAGGGGCATTGGCCAGTTCAACCCTTCGGATCATTTCTGTGATTTGCTTTTCCATAAAAGGCAGCAATTCCAAACTAATATTTAACGGCGGTGCTGGCATCCCTATCCAATAGCCAAATGTTAGCAAGGTAAAAATATGCTCCAATTCGGCAGCTTCCCATTCCAAGGTATCGGTCGCCTCAGAGCGGAAATATTCGTCAAGTGTTTGCCATTGCTCTCTTAGTTTTCGAATTAATTTTCGTATCACGTTTCAACAACCGTTTTGTTTTGTTCGTTTTTCGTAGTAAAGAATTTTACCAGGCCTTCTACGACTATCCATAAAACAAGTAAAATAATAATACCATTAACCGACAGCAATAATATCTTTTTAGAAGTAAAAAAACGGGCTTCATTCATACTGCTGGCCCAAAAGGTCATAATGGCCATAAATAATGCAGGTAAGCCCGAAACAAGCCACTTCCATCCGCCCTTGGAACGCAAATACAGCGTAATAACAATTAAGGCCAAAGCGGATAATGTTTGATTCACCGCACCGAACATAGGCCACAATGTTAAGGCTCCTGCTCCGTTAGCGCCGTTAGCAAAGGCAAGCAAACCTGCCAAAATAACGGCTAAAGCCGTTGCCGGATAGCGTTTGCTAAAAACAGGTGCCTTTAGGTCAATGGCAATCTCACTGATAATGTAACGCTGAATTCGTGTTGCTGTATCTAATGTTGTGCCTGCAAACGAGGCGACAAATACCCCCATGATAACAATTGCAATATTTTTAGGAATTCCCAATGCCGTAATAAAATTGGCTGCTCCCGTTACAAATGCTGCTATTTTGCTTCCCAATCCGGCCGCTGCCGTCCAAGAAGCATAATGGGTATTCCAAGCTTGCAAGCCGAACAAAGTTTGTCCCGATTTAGTGACATACCCCAAACCGATACCCGCACCCACAGCAGCAATAACCAGAGTGGCTAATGCCCCTTCCATAAGCATGGAGCCGTATCCGACAAACAATGCATCATTTTCGTTACGCACCTGTTTGGAAGATGTTCCCGAAGCTACCAGCGAATGGAAACCGGAAATAGCACCACAAGCTATAGTGATAAACAAAAAAGGCCACATAGGAGGTGCTTCGGGCGGCTTTAACTGTAAAGCCGGTGCAACCATGGTCAAATGCCCGCCGAAGGAAGCGGCAATAATTCCGGCAAACATGAGTAACATAGCGATGAGCAATTGGTACGCGTTAATAAAATCCCGTGGCTGTAAAAGTGTTGTAACGGGCAATACAGAAGCGAAAAAGGCATAAATTAACAAAATAACGGTCCAAATTCCGGTAGGCGGGATGCCCCATACGGGCGGCATTTTCACAGGCAAGTAGGCCCCTAATATCATGGAAGCGTACATGGTAATAACGGCGATAATAGACCATAAGAAAACGTTTTTTTGTTTATGATAAATAAGATACCCCAAATACATGGCAATGGGAATTTGTAGCCAAACCGGTAATACCGCCGAAGGAAACGTATCGAAAATTATGGCTATTACCAAACCGAAAATGGCAATAACAATCCACAATGTTAAAAAAACGATAATAAAAAAGAAAAATTTGGTTCGCGGATTAATGTATTTGGCCGTAAATTCCGAAATAGATTTTCCCTGATTGCGCATGGAAATAACCAGCGCTCCGAAATCATGTACGGCGCCCATAATAACGGACCCCAGGAAAACCCAGATTAAAGCCGGAACCCATCCCCAAATAATGGCAATGGCCGGCCCTACAATCGGTCCGGTCCCAGCAATGGAGGTAAAATGATGGCCAAAAATAATTTCTTTTTTGGTAGGCACATAGTCAACACCGTCTTCAAATTGTTTGGACGGAACCGTTGCCTTATTGTTTAATTTAAAAATAAATCGCGCGAGATATTTCCCGTAAAGATGATACATTAAAATGTAACCGCTAAAAGTAACCGCAACGATTAATAGGGTTTCCATAACGCAACTCCATTTTTAAATGAACGCGAACGGTATTCTTATGCAATTAAATTTAATCAATATTCAAAATAATGTAAAATTACCACAACAACAAAAAAGCTATCTACCCCTGTCTTTTAATCGCCGTTATAAACCGGCCTTTACTCTAAACACTATTTCAGTATATGAGTGGCATTCAAATTCCAAATTAAAGGCAAGATAAACTTAATCATCAATGTTACCAGTACGGTCATAATCAAATCCAAAATCAACCCGATTTTAGCCATTTGCGGTATGGTCATGTAATGCGTTCCGAAAACGATGGCATTAGGAGGTGTTGCTACGGGTAACATAAAAGCCAGCGAAGCCGAAATGGTCGCCGCAATAATCAAAATAAACGGATGAATATGAATGGCCATGGCCACACCGGCGACAACTGGAATGAGCATGGCCGCCGTAGCCGTGTTTGAGGTAACCTCGGTTAATGCAATAGAAAGAATAACCACGATTAAGATAATTAACAGAATATTAAGGCTTTGCAACGAAACCAACTGCATCCCGATCCATTTGGAAAGCCCACTTACTTCAAAGCCTTTAGCCAGAGCCAAACCACCTCCGAAAAGAAAAATAACATCCCAAGGCAAGCGTGTGGCCGACTTCCAGTCCAGCACAAAAATGCCTTTTTGCCAATCTACTGGAATCATAAACAAAATGGCTGCGCCGCTCATGGCGATAGTAGAATCTTTTATCATTTTGGGCATCCCGGGAATAAAGCCATGCGAAATCCACAAAAATACCACAATGCCAAATACGATAAGAACCCACCGTTCGGCCTTTTGCATTTTACCTAAATTTTTAATTTGTTTCTCTAATAACGCTTTGCCTCCGGGCAGCCGCTTTATTTCCGGCGGTGCGGCAAACTTCACCAGATAATACCAGGTTAAGGCAAGCATTATAACCGATAAAGGAACGCCAAAGAGCATCCATTGTACAAAAGAAACCGGTACATGGTAGGTTTGTTCGATAAAACCCGCCAAAATGGTATTGGGCGGCGTTCCGATAATGGTGGCTACCCCGCCTATAGAAGCAGCATAGGCAATGCCCAACATTAACGCCAAACCAAATTTAAACCGCGTAGGACGTGTGTCGATATTCAAATCCTTGTTATGCTCGATGAAATCTATCGTTTCGTTTAACACCGCTAACCCGATGGGGACCATCATCATGGTTGTGGCCGTATTACTGATCCACATGGAAAGAAAAGCCGTAGCCACCATAAATCCCAAAATAATGCGGTTGCTACTGAAGCCCACAAACCGAATAGTGTGTAAGGCAATTCTGCGATGCAAATTCCATTTTTCCATGGCAATGGCAATCATAAAACCGCCCAAAAACAAAAAAATGAGATGATGGGCATAAGGGGCGCAACTCTCTTTGGCACTCATAATGCCTAAAATGGGAAATAATGCGGTTGGTAATAAAGCGGTTGCCGGGATGGGGACGGCTTCCGTAATCCACCAAATTACCATTAAAGTTGCCACAGCAGCTACTTTTACTCCTGCAGCCGATAGTCCTGCGGACGGTGGCAAAAAACCGACAAACAGAGCTAAAATCGGTCCGGCAAAAAAGCCAATTTTTTGACGTAGGGTGTACATGACAGAAATCTCCTACTTATTTTTCGATAAAAGTATATACAAAAACAATAAAAACAATGCAACGCTTTGGTGTTAATTAAAAAAATTAAAATATTAAATATATAAACAACGTTTTGCTTTTAAAAATAGCCAATTTTATATGTCTTTTGTACGATGGAGTAAAAAAATAAAAAAATTACGTTTAAAAACAAAGATGGTACATTTTTAATACGGTAGGGGACAGACAGCAATTATTTCCGCGAAAGGCAGCCGTTTCTCTGCCCAAAAAGTAATAAAACTTCAACGTTCTGCTTAAAGGAACGCGGAATTAAAAATCCCGCAATTCATTAAATTTGATTTGCGGGATTTAAATCGACGAATTTTCGTTTTTATTTATTCGTTTTCTTCTAAAACACTAATGGTTTTATCTACTCTCTGAATCAAATCGCTAAGGCTCACCGTACTCGCCGGACGATTCAAATCCATTAAGTACAAATCGTAATTCCCGTTACGATTGCTATGAAAAACTATTTTGGTACCGTCAGGAGAAAAAACGGGATTCAAGTCATCGGCTGGATTGGATGTCAGGCGCTGCTGAGCGGATCCATCATCGTTCATCATGTAAATTTCAAAATTACCGTCACGATCGGAAAAGAAGGTTACTTTATCTCCGGAATTGGAAATATCGGGCGAAACGTCATTTATTCCCGGATTAAAGGTAATTTGTTTGATTTCTTTTGTGCGTAAATTCATTTTATAAATGGCATAGGATCCCGAGCGGTTGGAATCGAAGATTACTTCGCCTTCTTCGTCGCTGCTGCCTGGGAATAATTGAGGGCTTCCTTCATTGGAATCATCATTGGTAAGTGCAAGCTGAAAACGTCCGGTATTTTCCATGACAAATATATCGCTGTGCAATTCGTAAAACGGAACGTCCTCACGCAAATCATTCCGTTGAGATACAAAGGTAATAAATTTGCCGGAAAACGAATAGCGCGGGCGCCAGTCATCCGAACCGTTGCGCGTCAAATTTTCTTCCTGATGGGTATTTAAATCCATAACAAAGATATCGCGTAATTTCTGGTCGAAATCAACATCACGATGATCATCGGCCGTGGAAGTGTACACGATATGCGTGCCGTCCGGTGAAAAAGACGGGTTTTCCTCGTGTGCCGGCGTATCGGTTACCTGCTGGGTTTCACCTGTGGTCAAATCGTAAATAAACAAATCCCAATTGCCATTAACATCGGCCTGGTAAATGATTTTGTTGCCGTCCGGTGAAAACGAACCGAAGGCCTCCTGAGCATCGGTGGCTACAATAGGTGTATCTTGAAAGGTGTCCACAAAATAAGGCATAATACGATCCACATAATTAGGGCCGTCCGCGCCTTCCAAAACCGATTTAAACGTTTTGAAGGCTCTTAATTTGTCTCCGGATTTCAAAGCAATTTCACCATATTGATATTTTACTTCAGAGTTATTCGGATCGATTTTTAAGGCGCCTTCCAACACTTTCATGGCTTCCAGATTGTGGCCGTTTTCAAAATAAATATTAGCCAACTGCTGGCGGTACTCCATATTGTTGGGGTTTTTCTTGATTTGCTTTTGCAGCATTTCAATTTTTGCCTTTACATGCGCATCGGCCTCCCCAACGGTTGGCACTTCGCCCGGCCCGCCTTTTTTAGAACCGGAGCAGGCAAAAATAAACAGGACTAAAAAAAGAATACCGAAGTATTTGCTTAGGTGTAGCATGGCCACTCCTCACTGTATCTGTTTGATACGTTTCTCTGCATCTCGTTTTAATACCAAATCTATGCCAGGACGTTTGATGATTTCTTTATACATGCGTATGGCATCATCAATACGTCCCAATTTTTCATAACATTGGCCGGAATAATACAACGCACTGGCTTCCCATTGCAATTTGGTTTTTTTGGATAACAAGGGAATTTTAACGAATTCCGCAATAGCATCTTCGTAACGTCCGGCTTTTAGCAGGGCTTCGCCAATATAAAATTGTATTTCCGGTTCACGTTCGGCATCGGCTTCCACTTTAATTGATTTTAAATAATCGACTGCTTTTTGGAATTGGTTTAGGTTCATATATGCCCTGGCGATAATAATTTTTTTATCCAGCCGATCGGGAGCTTCCGGAAACTTTTGTAAATACGAACGGGCCATGGCCTGAGCCGCATCCCAGAAGCCAGTTAACGAATAGACCTTTATTAAGTTGGTCATTATGTTGGCTTGCAGGTGACAGCCCTGACAATAATCCAACGCCTTTTTGAACATGGCGATGGAGGCATCGTATTTTTCGGATCGAAAATACAAAGAACCAAGCGTGTTATATACGCCGGGCAACTGATTGCTATTCGGGTACTTTTCGGCAAAACCGGTTAATATTTTAAGTGCTTCTTTTTGCTTATTGAGTGTAATAAGCACCAAAGCGTTAAAATATTCCGCATCATCCACATATTCGGTCGATTTGTACTTTTTCTTTACCCTGGAAAAATATTTTTGTGCTTTATTGAAATTTTTGGACAAACGATAATAGTTTCCGAGTTCCAGATAGAATTGGGCCAAAACGTTTTTCTTTTGCGGATAACTTTTTTTATACGTGGCAATCAGCGTATTTACCTGTGTTACTTTTCCCTGCCGTATAAGTGCAATAATATATTTCGCAGCAATTTCACTTTTAAGTTGCGCTTCATTTAAATGTTTTAAAGCCGTGGCATACAAGCGAGCCGCTTCGGGGTAATTTTGCTGCATAAAATAAATATCTCCGGCCTTTATAACAGCCTGAGCAAACAATTTTCCATCGCTGTCGGAAACGGCTTTGTAATTTTCGCGGGCCAAATAGTACTGACCGTCTTTATAATATAAATTGCCTAAGGCAAAATGGGCCTGATCGCTATAATTGCCTTTGGGAACTAACATCAAATAAAGACGATAATAGTGAATAGCCGGTTTAGGCGTTCCGTTAAGTGCGTATGCCTTGGCCAAAAAATAGATATCCTGAAAAACCGTGGGCGGTTGAAATTCTTTTAATAAAATAAAATCATTCAAAAAAACCGAACGAATGCTGTTTTGCAAAAAGGCAATAGCCTGCCGGTACTGCCCTGCCTTAAGATAGATATCTCCCATATAGGTACGACTGCGCTGGGCAATTTCGGAATAATAAAAATAGGTCGTTAAATTTTCATACGCATGAATCGCCTGGTCGTACTGACCGCTCGATTGGTAAATTTGCAGCAAATCATTAAGGGCAAGCGCTGCTTCGTTACTAAACATGTAGCGGCTGATAAGTTGTTGTAAATATTGTTGGGCTTCTTCGGGATTGCTTTGTAATTCAAGACGCGCCAAACTCAGTAAATAACCGGGCATCCGCGGCGAATCAGGAAAAGAAGCAATTAACTTTTTAAAATAGGCAATGCTTTGGGCGGTGTAAGAAGAATCGAACGCCATATCCAAAGCCAAACTACGCATCCACTCTTCGCGCAGGGGGCTGGTCGGATATTTTTGAATTAAGGCTTCGACTAATTTTTTTTCTTTGGCCAAATCGGTCGTATCGGCTTTGAGCGTCGTTTTAATTAAAAGCCAGGCACTTTCGTCAGGACGGCTGCACGTGCTGCTGTGGATTACGGCCTGCCTAAATTGTTGTGTTGCCAAATTTAAATAATTCTTACCCGACCCCGCTCCGGAATACTGAGCAAATTCCATCATTTTTAAATATGTTTTACCCAAATAAAGATGTACATCGCCTTGATTGCTGCTGTCTAATTTCAGAGTATTTTGAAACTGTTCTTCCGCTTTGCCGTAATTTTTTAAATCATTAAAATAAACTTTACCGAGTCGAAACGAAAGATTTGCTTTTTGCAAACGATTGGCCGTTAAAAAATCACCTAATAATCCTGCCAAATGATTGATGGCCACATCTTGCTTTACCAGAACAAAATTCTTAAGAAATTGCTGATGTTTTTCCGCTTCGGGCATGTATTTAGAAGCATTGAATTCGTGAATTAATTTATTGAAATAATATTCGGCTTCCTTGGCTTCTCCCATTTTTTCGTGCGCCAAGGCCACATAATAGAGTATGTCGTCTTTGTCTTTAAACCGGTCTTGACGTAAAAGAAACGGTTGGCCCACACTGATAATTTCGGCCCATTGTTTTTTTTGTGCCAAAATATAGAGCAATCGGGCCGTTAAAGCAGCTTTTTCCTTAAAGTCGGTGATTTTGGACAAACGCTGATAAATAGAAGAAGACGCTTGCTGGAAATAATGGTATTGGCTAAGCCAATTCAAATAAATTTTATAAACCTGATGAAAAACAAGCTGGTTCTGTTGTTTGTATTTTTTTACCTCTTGGCCCAAAACCGTAATAGCTTCGGAAATAAAATTCTGTTTTTTAAAGCAAAGTGCTCGCTTTAAGGCCAAAATGAGCGCAAGGGAATCCTGATCGGTATGCACCTTTTTATATTGTGATTCGGCCGCCTTGTAATTGGCATCAAGATAATAAATATCACCCAAAAGATAGCGCATATTGTTGCGGATTTCCTTATCCGTTTGGGCGCTAAGTTGTGCTGTTAACAATTTAATAGCCGGTGCGTATTTTGCTTCCTGAATATCGATTTTGCCCAATCGGATGGCGCTTAATCCGGCATAACGACTTTTAGGGGCAAGTGCCACCGCTTTTTTAAATTCCTGCCGTGCTTTTTCGACAAAGCCCAATTGGGTGTCGATCTCACCTTCAATTAAATGCGCTTCGGCCAGAATAGCCATGTTATCGCTTTGGATTTGAAATGCTTTGTCCAGCAATTTGCGCGCTTCGTCCAAACGTTCCAATAAAAACAGAACCTTGGCTTTTTTCACCAAAGCAGGTAGATATTGGGCCGAAGTCGGATAGCGTTCGATAATCACCGTAAACAACTGCCGTGCCTTATCCGTATTGTGCAATTGGTTTAAATAAATGAGTGCGGCTTTAAATACGGCTTGCGCAGCACGGGTATCGGTTGGGTACAATACCCGTAACGATTCGTAAGCGCGGGCAGCTTCTTTGTAATTTCCTGTTTTTTCGGCACAATCGCCTACTAAAAACCAGGCCTCCGGTGCAAAAGGACTTTTGGGATATTCCAGAGCAAGCGATTGAAATTCGGCTCGTGCTTTGGCAAATTCTTTTATTTTGTAAAGAGCCATTCCCGCATAATATTTGGCGTCATCCACTTTGTCGCTATTGGGATAGTTATTGTAAAATTTAATAAATTGCTGCGCCGCCAAATCATAAAATTCTTGTTTGTACAATTTAAGCGGGTAGGAAAAATCTTCGCTTTCGCGGTTTTGCGCCTGTACAAAGCCTGCTACGATTAAAGTTAACAGAATGTACGTAATGATTTTGCTCATAGAACTCACTAATTATTGGTTCACAAACTAATTTTCAATCGGTGATAAATTGGCAAACTTTTTAATCAATTTTTTATTAATGTTGCCATTAAAAAAATGTACGGTTATTTTCATTTTTTCGCCATGGCCTTCCAAACCAATTATTTGGCCTTTACCAAACGTAGCGTGATAAACCGGTTGGCCTATCTTAAATTCGTTATCACCATTTGACTGGTCATGATCATTTTGAAAATAGTGTTCTATTTTTTCACGGCGTGCCGTACGTCGGGCGCGACGCTGCATCGGTTTGGAACGATTGGCGCTGTACCGGTATTCAATAAATTCTTGCGGAATTTCGTCGAGAAAAACCGACGGCTCGTTGGTTAAATAGGCATTGTATTTACGCCGTTTTATGGCATAGGTTAAATACAAACTTTCCATGGCTCGGGTCATTCCCACATAAAACAAACGCCGTTCCTCTTCTAACTCATTAAGGTCTGCAGAAGTTCGTTGCAAAGGAATTAATCCCATTTCCATGCCAGCAATACATACAACGGGGAACTCCAATCCTTTGGCCGCATGTAATGTCATCAATGTTACGGCATTGGAACCCGAGTTCCAAGTATCCACATCGGTTAACAAACTCACCTCTTCCAAAAATGCTTCCAAACTGGCATCACGTCCTTCGCGTTCACGTTCTTGCGTGAACTGATCGATTGAATTAAATAATTCTTCGATATTGCCAATACGGTTTTCACTTTCGTATTGATCGTATTCCGTTTTAAAATGCGTAATAATGCCTGTTTCCGAGGCTAATGTGGAAACCAATTCCACCGGACTTAACTCGTTTTTTAATGCCATAAACTTGTTAATCAATTCATAAAATTGCATAACACGGCTGCCCATGGCCTGCGAAATATTGGCCACTTTGTCTACATAGCCTAATGCTTCGAATAACGTAATGCCTTCCATATCCGCAAAGCGTTCGATTTTGGTAACTGTAGTTTCGCCTATGCCACGTAAGGGGAAGTTAATAATCCGGCGTAGTGAAATGCTATCCGCCGGATTGACGATAACCTTAAGATAGGCCAGAATATCTTTTATTTCTTTCCGATCATAAAATTTTACGCCGCCAACGATATTGTAAGAAATGGCATTTTTGCGTAATTGATCTTCAATGGCCCTGCTTTGCGCATTGGTCCTGTACAAAATAGCAATATCTTTAAAGCTGCGTTTGTGGGTGTACATTTCGTCATGGATAATTTCAACGATTTTGCGGGCTTCATCCAATTCGTCGTCCGCAACAAAGAGTTTTATTTTTGGGCCTTTGTCTTTTTGCGTCCAGAGCGATTTTCCCAGCCGTTGTTTATTGTTTTTTACTACGGCATTGGCTGCTTCGAGAATATTGGAATACGAACGATAATTTTGCTCCAATTTGAAAACTTTTGCTTCCGGAAAATCCCGATTGAAATTTAAAATGTTATTAATATCGGCCCCTCGCCACCCGTAAATCGATTGATCTTCATCCCCCACTACACATAGGTTGTGGTCTTTATTAACCAATCGCTTTAGTAATAAATATTGCGCCCGATTGGTATCCTGATATTCATCCACCAAAATATAACGGAATTTTTGCTGATATTTTTCACGGATTTCCGGATATTCGTCAAACATCTGGATGGGGCGAATTAATAAATCGTCAAAATCCAAAGCATGGTTTTTGATTAAAAAGTTTTGGTAATCTTGATATATTTCGGCCACAATTTGATCGTATTCGCTCTCTGCTTCGTCAATTAAAGCCGGACTGGGTAAACGAAATTGATTTTTTAGACGCGAAATTTTGCTTTGAACGATTTTGGGATTGTATTTCTGTGGCGAAAGCCCGCGGTTGCTTAAAATTTTTCGGATGGATCGAACCGCATCATCCACATCATAAATAGTAAAACTACGAGACAAACCTATTCTTTCGGCTTCGATACGTAAAATACGGGCACAAACGCTGTGGAAAGTTCCGATCCAGAGAGGTAAAATTTGGTTACCGATTAACGATTCAAGACGCGATTTCATTTCGCGGGCAGCCTTATTGGTAAAGGTAACCGCTAAAATTTGCGAAGGAAGCGCTTTTTTGTTTTTAATCAAATAAGCGATACGATACGTTAAGGTACGTGTTTTTCCGCTGCCCGCACCTGCAATAATTAATACAGGACCGTCGGGTGTTTCTACAACCGCCCGTTGCGAATCGTTTAATTTTACCAATAGTTCTTCCATGCTTTTGCACTTCCCCGTTTAATATCCATAAATTTTTTTTCGAATTTGGTCTAATTTTCGTTTTGCTCGGGCATGTTCACGAGCTGTACGTGTGAACACATGACTGCCATCGCCCCGCGCTACAAAATATAAATATTTCGTTTCGGGCGCAAACAATACGGCCAAAATGGATTTTTTCCCGGGATTATTAATGGGCCCGGGCGGCAACCCTTTATGCAAATAGGTATTATATGGCGATTCGATTTTCAAATCGCGATAGCGCAGTCTCCTCGGACCATCCGGTAACAAGAACTGGATGGTTGGGTCTGCCTGAAGGCGCATGCCGACCCTTAAACGATTCAAATATACCGAGGCAATCACCGGACGTTCCCGATCCAAAACAGCTTCGCCTTCCACAATGGAGGCCAGTGTTAATACCTGATGGCGATTCAACCCTAATTTTCGCATTCTCAAACGAATGCTATCTGTCTTAAATATTTGCAGCGTCTTTTTTACAAGAAACGTCAAAACGCCTTTTTCGCTAATGCCACTGGCAAACACATAGGTATCCGGTAACAAATAGCCCGTAATATCGTTAACCGGTATTTTAAACACCTGCAAAAACAACGAATCGTGCGCCAAGGAATCCAGTACCGAATACCTTAAATGAAGGCGCTTGCTTAAACGAAGTAAAATACGATTCGTCGACCATCCTTCTATTAATGTTACCGAAATAAGCTCGGGTTTGGCCTGTTTGAAAAACAAGATAAGCTGCGGATTCGTGAGCCCTTGCGGTACTTTAAAGGTTCCGGCCGGTACTCTTGTGTCTAACCCGCAAATTTTGGCCCAAAGCGTAAAAAGCCCTTTATGGGTAATCAGCTCTTTTTTTTGTAACGTATCGGCGAAAGCGGCAAACGAACTGCCTTTGCGGATTGAAATCTCGACAGTCGTCTTCTCGTTTAACGAACCGGGCAAGCGACAATATTTTACAAGACCGTAAATTAAAAAGGGTATTAGTAAACCTACCCAAAATACTTTTCTGAATTTATTCATTTCCCGATTGTTGTTTTCTGCGTTCCATTTCTTCACGTTCCAGACGCCGTGATTCATCAATAATGCGTTCGTAAATACGGCTTATGGCGTTGCCACTTAATGGCCCGCGATTGTTTTTACGCACATTTCCGATCACTTGTTCTTCCCGTTCTGGGACGTACACAGGCATACCATGGGCCCGTTTTATCTCGCCAATTTTATTAGCCAGATGGGCGCGTTCATTTAATAAGTCAACAATTTTTCTGTCGATGGAATCTATTTTAATGCGAAGTTTAGTAAGTTCTTGTTGAACCGAGTCCAATAAGCGATCCCCTGTGCGTTAAAATAATTAGCAGAAAAATAAAATTAATTACACTGCGCCTTTAAGTGTTTTTTTAATTTCAAAAATGCACTTTAAACGGTTTAAATTAACGTAAAAGACAATAAAAATCCAATATTTTTAGCGTTTTAAATTGATTGCCTATTTGGAAATCTGAAGAAATTGATCAATGCGTTCACGGGCTTGCGGATCGGTTTTGATATTCAGCTCCACAGGGGTACGCACCAGTTTTATTGCCGGAAGCTTTTTGTTTTCGCTAAATTTCAAATCAAGTCTTGTTACGTATTCGCTATCTGTGCCAGGGCCCAAAATCCAAGGTAAATGTTGATTTTTGTACATTTGTGTTTGCGCATGGGCCAACAGGATCAAATGAAATTGCGGGTATCGTTTGATAAAATCAGGCAAACGATCTCTTTCGCCATGAAAAATCGCTATGCGAAATGCATCGTCAGTGCGTACTTTTTGATAGGTACTTTTAAATTGTGCTTCGGAAAGATGTACATTCGGGGCGCGTTTTTCCCATAAAAATGCAGAAGGATCGAGATAGGTCAAAACATCGATTTGACGAGTTTTTAAACGAATTTCTAACCGTTTTTGTAACTCGGGCAAACTGTCAATAATTACGTTGGTATTTAATACCGTAAAATCGTATTGAAAAATTTTCTTTTGGAAATTCCGGTTCCCGATTTGTAATTCCTGATCTCCCAGTGAAATGATATTGGGATGTATTAACGCATAAAGGTTTAAAACGAGACGATCTAAGGCAGGATAAGGATAGGCATTTAAAAAATCGCCCCCATCCGCAATCACCAATTCGGGATTTTTAGCCCGCCATTGCTTAATAACGGTAATAACCCTATCCAGCCCGCCAAGAGGGTGTTCCCCGCAATGGCAATTTTCATAATTCGCATTTACATTGGCTAAAAGGACCATTTGCAGCGAGTCTGCAGAAATACGAATGACCGTATGAGGCTGAGAGGCGGCAAGTAAAATTCCCGTTGATAAAAATAGAATTCCCTGTACTCTTAAAAACGAATACAGGGAAATAATATTTTTTATTTTTGCAAACATTTCAATTATTTAAATATTGTTCCGCTTGTTCCACCGAATCGAATAGCTTAAACACATTGGTTAGTTTGGTAATTTTTAGCAAATGTGCAATTCGCTCCGGAACATGGATTAAAGCCATCTTCCCGTTATTGTTTTTAAGTGTAGTAATGGCCGCAATTAAAATCCCCAATCCGGAACTGTTCATTAACTCCAAATCCTGCATGTCGATTATAATTTTAATCTGCCCGCGGGAAATCGATTCATGAATTTTGTCGTTAATGGTTCCGGCTTCGGGCCCGCCTAAAATTTTACCACGGAGTTTTAAAATTTGTACTCCGTTTTTTTCGGACATTGAAATTTCCATAACCGTTTTTCCTTAGTTAATCAAACGGCTTTTTTAGGCCTTTTTATTTATGTGTGTGTGCGGCCGCTTTTAGTTTTTCCCGATGGGCTTTATGTGTTTTCCATTCCCAGTCGACCACAATGGGGCTGGCAATAAAAATGGAAGAATACGTACCGATACCGATACCCACAATTAAGGCCAAGGCAAAATTACGCAATACCTCGCCGCCAAAAAAGTATAAAACAACCACCACCAAAAGGGTGGTACCGGAAGTAATGATCGTTCTGCTTAAGGTTTCATTAATACTGCGGTTTACGGTATTGGCCAGTTCCGCAGATCCCTTTTTGAGTGTTTTAAGATTTTCGCGAATGCGATCGTATACCACAATGGTATCATTAAGCGAATACCCCACAATGGTTAAAAGTGCCGCGATAATCGGAGACGAAATTTCAATATTAAAGACAGAAAACACTCCCATGGTTATGGTGACATCATGCATCAAAGCCACAATAGCGCCGATGGAAAACTTAAATTCAAACCGCCACATAACGTAAATTAAGATTAAGACCATCGACCAAAAGATGGCTTTGATGGCATCTAAGATTAACTCGTGCCCGATTTTCGGCCCCACCTTTTCCACACGTTCTACCGTAAACGGATTATCGCTGATTTTGGTCTGAATAATATTTTCGATTTCGGTGGAAAGCTCTTGTTTGGCACCGAGAATACCCAAACGTACCACCACTTCTCTGGGATTGCCGAAATGTTTAATTTCCGCATCTTTAAAGCCTTTGGCCGTTAAAGCGGCACGAATATCTTTGATTTTTACCGGATTTTCGAATTTTAACTGAATTAGCGTACCACCGGTAAAATCGATGTTATAACGCGGCCCACCGTGCAAAATCAACGAAACAATGGAAATGGTGATTAGCGTTAAACTAAACGCATACGCATATTTTCTAACTTTCATGAACTGAATATTGGTTTTTCTAATAAACTGCATGCGACTTCTTTCTCCTGTTACTCAGTTTTTACCGTTGGTTAAATACTTAGTTTTTTAACAGTTCGTGTATCCAGCACGTAATCGAAAATGGCACGCGTTACCACAATGGCGGTAAACAAGCTGGATAAAATACCGATCATCAACGTTAATGCAAAGCCTTGGATAGGACCGGAACCGTAAGTATACAAAACCAAACCGGCGATAAACGTGGTTACATTGGCATCGACAATCGTAATAAAAGCCTTGCCATAACCAACATCAATGGCCGCGCGGACGGTTTTACCTCTGTCCAGTTCTTCGCGAATACGTTCGAAAATAAGCACATTGGCATCAACGGCCATACCAATGGTTAAAATAATACCGGCAATACCGGGCAAGGTTAAGGTAGCATGAAAGTAAGCCATAATGGCCATGATAAATACGATATTCAAAATCAAAGCCAAGTCGGCTACCAATCCCGACAATTTGTAATATAGGAACATAAAGATAATTACCAATATCAAACCTAAAATGGCCGAATAGGTACCGGCAACAATAGAGTCATGCCCCAGAGACGGCCCTACCGTACGTTCTTCGATAATTTTTACAGGGGCAGGCAATGCACCGGCTTTAAGCACAATAGCCAAATCCTGCGCCTCTTCGATATTATCCAAACCGGTAATACGGGCACGTCCGCTGCTAATTTTTACCTGGATTGTCGGCGCCAGATAAACCTTATGATCCAGAATAATAGCCAACCGTTTATGAATGTTGGCACCCGTAACCCGAGCAAATGTGCGGGCCCCGGCATCGTTTAAGGTTAACGATACTTCGTACTGTCCATAGGAAGAGGGATCGGTACTACGTTGCGGATAAGCATCTTTTATTGTGTTTCCGGCCAATTCCACGTTTTTTCGTACCAGATAAAGCGGTAAATATTTTCCGCCATAAACCGGCTTGGAACCCCAAACAAATTCCGCACCCGGCGCTTCTTCGGCAATAATACGTTTAATTTCGGGTAAGGCCAATATCCGTTTGAATCTCTCTTCTTTTTCTACGGGTACTAAAAATGTTTGTTTGTCTCTGGGATTCAAATAAAACAAGCCTGGTTCAAACAAATGAGAAACCGTATCGGCCTTTGCTTGCATTTTTTTGGATTGAGCTTTACTCGTATCATTTCCGCCAAACATTTTTTCCAGAGATTGTTCGCCCTGTTTGTTTTTGGCTTTGGTGGTATCCTCGGCAAACGAGGTATCGTTGGGTGATATTTTGGATTGAATATATTGGTTAATACGTTCGGCTACTTTGGCGGTAACCAAATTGTCTTCGAGCAAATGAAATTCCAGTAAGGCCGTACGCCCGATTAAATTCCGTACGCGGGTCGGATTGGTTACACCTGCCAATTCCACAATAATACGACGATCACCCTGTTTTTGAATGATTGGTTCGCTTACACCGAATTCATCGACACGGTTACGTAAAATTTCCAAAGCACGATCAACGGATTCGTTAATTTGTTTTCGCAAATATTTTAAAACTTGACCTTTTGTACGGCGATCTACCCCGTAATAATATCGGGTAATATTGGTACCTTTTTTCTCTAAAATTTTATCAAACGTGTTAATAAAATCTTCGTCTGTCCGTTCTACCTCTTTTTCGGCCTCGTTTAAGGCATCGTAAAAGGTCTGATCTTTGTTGGTGGCCATACGGTTCAGCAATTCTTTCACATCCACTTCAAGAACCACATGCATACCACCCTGCAGGTCCAATCCCAGATTGATTGTTTTACCTTTAAGATTATAGTAAGCCTTTTGGTTTTCAAGCTTTAATTGTTCTTTTTGCGTATCACTCATCATAGACCATTTAACGGTAGGATATAAAAAGTAAGCCGCAATTGCCAGCACAGCAAAAATCAGAAAAAACCGGTTGCGTGTATTCTTTTTCATTAAGCGAACATCCCTCCTGCTTAATTGGAATACTTGTTTCCTTTAAATTTAACAAAGAAAATAAATTTAGCAGCTCATCATATTAAAGTCAATTAAAATTCGAAGGCCCCTCACCTCTTTCAATCAGGAAAAGTATTTAACATGATCAATAAAATTTTGCTTCAATTACATCGATTTAAAAGCAAAAAGCCAAGCGCTAAACGGAAAATTCAACCGGCGTACGGGTACGGAAATTTTATTTTTCATTCGCTTTTTCACCGATCATCTGCAAAAATGCTTGTTCGTCTATTACGGGAATACCTAAGGCTTTTGCTTTTGTGTATTTGGAACCAGGATCGGCACCTGCCAGCACATATGACGTTTTTTTGGAAACGGAAGAGGTTACTTTTCCTCCGTGCTTTTCAATGAGTTTTGCCGCTTCATGGCGTTTTAAATGCGGCAAAGTACCGGTCAGAACAAACGTTTTACCGAGCAATTCACCGCCCGCCGGTTCTTCCGTTGCGGTTTCGGTGCGTACGCCGGCTTTAATAAGTTCGTTGACAACGTTTTGGTTCTGTTCGTTTTTAAAAAATGCCACAATGCTTTGCGCCATCTTTTCACCGAGCCCTTCAATTTGCACCAACTCGTCGTAAGATGCATTCATTAAAGCATGCAACGATTTAAAATGTTTGGCCAAAATTTTAGCTGCCGTACTCCCCACATAAGGAATCCCCAATGCAAAAATCAATCGTTCCAATGGTTGTTGCTTACTGCGTTCGATGGCCTGCATTAAATTTTCGGCACTTTTGTTTCCCATGCGTTCCAGTTTGGCTATTTCTGTCTTTTTTAAATGATAAATATCGGCAAAATTTTTAATGAGTCCTTTATCGACAAGCATTTCCACTAAGGCCGTTCCCATGCCTTCGATATCCATGGCGCCTCTGGAAGCAAAATGTTCGATACGTCTTTTTATTTGTGCGGGGCAATTCAAATTGGGACAGCGAATGGCAACCTCTCCTTCCAAGCGAATAAGCGCCGTGCCGCACACCGGACAATTTTTGGGAATTTCCACCGGTTTGGGTGGCTGTTTGCGTTTTTCCTTGTTTACACCTACTACTTTGGGAATAATGTCGCCGCCCTTTTCAATAAAAACCCAATCGCCTTCATGAACATCTTTACGCATTATTTCATCCGCATTGTGCAGAGTAGCTCGAGAAACCGTAGTACCGGCTAACTGTACGGGTTTTAATTCGGCTACAGGAGTCACAATTCCGGTACGCCCCACCTGCCAAATAATTCGCTCCAGCAAGGTTTCGGCCTGAATGGCCTTAAATTTGTAAGCAATGGCCCAGCGAGGACTTTTGGCCGTCGCGCCCAATTGCTCTTGTTGACGCAAATCGTTTACTTTTACCACCACGCCGTCTATTTCGTAAGGCAAACTGTCGCGTTTGCTCTCCCATTCTTTAACAAAATCAAATACCTCGTCCAATGTTTGGCACAAACGAAAATGCGGATTTACGGGAAAGCCCAATTCACGCAACTTTAACAAATTATCATAATGTTTGTTTTGCACAAACCCGGGTGTATCGGAATCCAAATAATAGGCCCAAAAGCTCAAACCGCGTTTGGCTACGATGCGCGGGTCTTGTAATTTTAACGAACCAGCAGCCGCATTACGCGGGTTGGCAAACAGCGCCTCTCCTTGCTCTTCTCTTTCGTGATTTAAACGGTAAAACGCTTTTTTAGGCATGTACACCTCGCCGCGCACTTCAAACAAAGGGGGAATATTCCCGCCTTTTACGTGCAAAGGAATGGCACGGATCGTACGCAAATTGGGCGTGATGTCATCACCCTGTACACCATCGCCACGGGTTGCGCCTTGCACAAAACGTCCGTTTTCGTACACCAGACTTATGGCTAAACCGTCTATCTTCAATTCGGCCACGTATTCAACATGTTGTCCCTTCAATGCGCTGCGTACACGCTGGTCGAATTCACGAAACTCCGCTTCACTGTAAGTATTGGAAAGCGAAAGCATGGGTTTGCGGTGCACAACGGTGGGAAATTCTTTAATCGGTTGGCCGCTTACACGTTGAGTCGGGGAATCGGGTGTGACAAGTTCGGGATGCTCTTTCTCTAACTTTTCCAGTTCCTTCATGAGTTGGTCGTATTCATAGTCGCTAACGGAAGGTTGAGCCAAAACATAATATTCGTAATCGTATCTTTCGATACGTTTGCGCAATTCTTCAATACGTTTTTTAACATCCACGATTTTTTCCTTTGCGAACTTATGAACAACTTTTTACTGGCAGCGCTAACAAACGTCTACATTTCCGACCGCTAAAAATTAAGATCGAATGCGATTAATTTCCAGAAAATCAAAAGTATTTTCGGCGATCGGATTCCGGCCGGTTTAAAGAAAAATATTGATTTTCAAATACGATTTCAATAATTATCAATGTTTTTGGCGTGAATATCTTTCCGTTTCGGCTTTTTTTTTGAAAAAATTACGCGCGTACCATTTTAAAAAAATCATGGCAAATATTTTTCCCCGAAAACGGTTTTTTATTTTTTGCGTTATTGTTTTTTTATTATATTCGAAGAAATAAGGTTCGGATTTTTTTATCATAAACAATAAGGAGTAGTTTTATGCGATCTAAATTTTTAATACCCGGATTTTTGCTGATTCTGCTACCCTTTTTTAATGTATTTGCGGATCAGCACCCCAAAATTCCGCTATTGGACGAAAATGGGGACAATGTTATTGAGTTAGCCAAGCAAAACGGCCAAAAACTGGTTATTAATGGCAAAACCTACTACAAAGGCCACCCTTACAGTCCCGAACAAACCTGCGGTGCCTGCCACGATTACGATGCCATCACCAAAGCTTACCATTTTCAGATCGGTGCAACGGAAGTAAACGACAATTGGGGCAAAAAGCACCCTCAATTTCATTACGACCGACTTCTCTCACCTGGCCAATACGGTTCATGGTGACCGCCTTCCTATCGCCAGTTGGCGAAAAAGAAAAATAAATCCCAACTTACATTCGATATCGGCACGCCCGATGAAGTAGCTACGTGCGCTTCCTGCCATCCGGGCGGCGGACCTTACGAATACGATCGGCAGGGACGCCGTATGGATAAAGTGGATCCCAATACCGTTCCCGATTTGGACGGCGATTATTATGCCTACAATGTTGATGACATTGTAAAAGGCACACTGACAAAACCCAAAAAGTTCGATTGGCGTAAATCCGGTTCTCTGGAAGCGGATTGTATGACCTGCCACCTCGACCCGGATGCTAAACGCGTTACCGATGCCAACGGCGTAAAACCGGTTGCGTATAATCCGCGGGTACGCATATTTGCCAAACGGGTTCACGGCAAAGTGCAAGCTGTTTCGCTGGGCATTTATCCGGGCAAAGAGTGGCAATCCGCATTTAGCTATTCCGATCCGCTTTCCATTAGTAAAAATAAATTTGAAGCTGGTAAATTTTATTCCGATTTGACAAATCCTATGGCCGATGCCCGCAATTATATGCGCATGCCTTATGTGGAAGGTGAAGGAAGCCATTTTACCAATTTAAAGGCCAAGCGTAAATTTTTGGGTAATTTTTTCCGTGAAGCTCCTTCCGCTGGTTTAATGGGGTGGGACAATAATCAAGACGGATATCCGATTACCTATGTTAAAATCGTCAAACAAAAAAATGAATTCGTGTCAGAAGTATATTACGAAGCGAGCGAATTTGATGAAGACGGCGAAATTCAAATTCCCATGCTCAGCTCCAAAGCCAGCGAAGACGGTAGTTACAAATGGACCCGTGTGTGCGGTCAATGCCATGTGGGAATTAAAGATCCCATTAACGGAAGTTTTAAAGTACGTACTTGGGGCATGGGTATGAAAGCCGATATCGTCAAACGCGGAGCGATTCTGAATTTGAATCCGCAAACGGAAAAAGCTCCCGGATACGATGTGCACATTGCCGCCGGTCTGGAATGTACCAGTTGCCACGACCGCTCCAAGCCGGATTCGGTTGACTGGGACGATTATGTTACCGATGCCAATCATAATTTTTTAAAAGGAAACGATACGGGCAATCATGTTCGTGATGACTTAGACAACAACCCTCCGCCCAAAAACTGCTACTTTTGCCATATAAAAGATGGTGACGGCCCCGATCCGTCCGATGCGCATGCTGCTGTTTTCGGCAGTGCCAGCAAAGCTCATATTGATAAAATCGCTTGCCAAACATGCCATGTTTCCCATGTGCGCTATTGGTCGTTCCGTACTTTTGACTATTCATTGGGCTTTAGTTACAATTACGATAATCGCCACTTCCCCAATCCCAAAGGCGGAATGATGGATGTACTGTTAAAACCCTACTACGGACCGATACCGGCTTACGGAATGGGCAATATCAGTTGGTTGGTGGGCTCCATTGACAACGACAATTATTCTACAGATCAATTGGCGCCCGTGGCTTACATGGACCCCGACAAAAGCAATGATATGTACGGCCAAATGTACCAACACATGACCGGCAAAAAAGGTTTTGACTGGAAACCGGTTTTAATTTATGCTAAAACCGCTCGAGGTGAGCAAATTATTCCGGCCAATCCCATTACCATTCAAACCTGGTACGATAAAACCCTGAAGAAAGTAGTCTATCCCCGCGAGTTGAATGCTGCGGTTAAGGGAATTTTTCACGATAAAAAGGGTCAAAGCTATGCCCTGCTTATTACGGGTGCCAAAATTTACGACAAAACCGGATTTATGGGCCATCCCGATATGAAACCCGAAATCAGCACATTGAATGATATTCAAAAAATGCGTGCCGCTTTAATAAAAGTTCTTAAAAAAGAAGGCGAAAAAAATCCGAATCCGGTGCTCTTTTTGGCTGCCCATTATTTTAAGGTTTCGCACGGTGTTTTACCAGCGGATCAGGCTTTGGGCGCTAACGGAACCTGCACCAGTTGTCACGGCGAAAACGGTGAAATCGAACATCGAGTGGTAACTTTCTCGCCTAATAGTATTCAGGGTTTTGCCGAAGGGGTAAAGAAAGGTTTGATCTACGTGGATCCCGAAGCTAAATACATTAAACCGTATGATTTGGATGGTGACGGAAAAGCGGATGTTTTGGGTGCAACGCAAAAAGAAGTATTGAAAATAACGGAAGAAAATCTGAAAGAAAGCACCCGAATTAAATAACCGAATACCTTTTGACAGAGACTCAAAAATAAAAATAGCCTCTTTGCACAAAGAGGCTATTTTTATTTAAGATATAGACACGACTCTGCAAAAAAATTTTTATTTTTCGATGGTTTTCCAGTAGCGTTTCAAAATCAATTTAATATTTTTACAATCGGCAAATTCCCGATACACCGGACACTGGCTACAATCTTCATTACCGCAAACGGAATCTTTGTTTTTTACAATCCAGCAAGGGTCTTCGGCATCAATAAAAGCCGGGCAGTTTTTCCTATCCTGCACGGAACAATTTTTAATTTCCCAGCATGGCAGAGTCGAAAAAACCAGACGTACTCCGGCTAAATTCAAACCCTTTTCCACAATCATCTTCCGGATACAGGCGATACGTAAGATATCCCCTTCGGTGTAAGAGCGATGTTTCCCTCTGCTTTTTTGCGGCAGAATTAAACCTTTGTCTTCATATAAGCGGAGCGTAGCTACGGAAACGCCAAACATGCGCGCAACCGCGCCGATAGGGTACAATTTTGAATTGTCTGATTTCATATTAAAGCCCAACCAAACCAGAATAAAATTCTACTTAATTCGAATCCTCTAAAACAAAAATAAGTTCCGGCATAATGCTTTTTATGCCGGAACCGCATCGTTTAATTTTCAGATAAAGATAATAGGGCCACCGGCGGCTTTTTCATAAAACTCGCCAACGGTAAGCACATTATTTACTTCATCAACCAAATCATCCTTGCTTAATTTAAACATGTCCATGGCCAATTTGCAGGCATAAATATTTCCGCCTGCATCGCTAATCATTTCCAAAAACTCATCCACAGGCGGGATGTCCAACTTTTCCATTTCGCGTTTCATCATCCATGTTGCAAAATTAGAAACTCCGGGCACAGCCCCCAACAACGTGGGGAACGGAAATGTAATCGGCATTTTAAGCATGGGCATGGCCATGTTCAAAGCCGGGTTGCCAACCGTAGAAACGCGAAGTTTATTAACCATTTTTTTTAACAGAGCATTTAACCCGAAAAAGGTAAAAAACAAATTGGCTTCCATGCCTTCCATTCGGGCACCGTTACCCATAATTAATCCGGGATAAACGCCTTCCAGCGATCCCTGAGCAATAATTATGGAAACTTTTTTAATTTTTTCTTCGGCCATTTTTAATCTCCCATTGTTTGATTTTTAAACACAGCCATGGGGTTTACTTAATCCGGCAATTTTAGCGGCTTTTTTGGCCGGAGCTCCGGGAAATAAGGCGTACAGTTCCTTAGTGGGAATACCGCCGGCATTTTTCATACGCCGAACGGATGGTACTTGTCCGCGTTCTTCAAAGTCTTTGCGCATAAAACGAATTACTTTCCAATGTGCTTCGGTTAATTCTTCTATGCCCTCTTCTTTGGCTAATTCGGCGGCAATTTCTTCCGACCAGTCATTCGGATTTACCAAAAAAAAGTCTTCGTCAACTTTTACGGTTTTTCCGGCAATCGTTTTATCTGGCATGATAACCTCCTGATAAATGAATTTTGTGTTTTTACTTTTGTTTTTTATGGCTATTTTGAGCCATGTTTTTAATAAAACCCAGAGAAAAGGCTATGCCTTTTTTTACCTCGGGATCTTTTAGCTGTTTAAGCAATGCAAAAAGCGAAACATCCTTTTGCGCGTCAATATCCGTGTTTTTAAAAAAATCCAAGGCATTATTCATGGAATCTAACATTTCCGGTTGCGTCAAGTTTTTAATTGTCAAAAGAATGGAAGCGATATTTTCACGCAAAAGACGAATATCTTCCACACTAAAGGCATTCACCACCGTGTCCATTATTTTTAACATCTCGCCGAAAAATTCAAAATAACCTTTCCGATCCAACTCGTTTAATGTTTCCAACAGTTCTTCGACTATTTCTTTTCCGATGGGACGCAGATCTTTAAATAAATCTGCCGCTCCTTCCACTTGGGTTAACATTTTGTTTAAATTGCGCGCGTTACGAAGCAACTTTTTACCCAAATGAAGTAAGTCGGAAGAATCAAAATACGGTGACACTTCCTCCAGCTCATCGACTGCTGCATCAAACATATCTTTGGCAATCAAAGCCAAATCATCTTTTAATTCTTTGATCTCTTTTTGATGCGCCTGATATTCTTGCATCTGAGCGGAAATAAAATCCAGCTTTTTGTTAATTTCTCTGATTTCCGATTCTAATCTTTTATTTTCCATAATTATTGCCTCTTTTTACCAGCCATGTTCATTTGTGTTTCGATGGGCAATTCGGCGCCTTTTAACAATAGGTTCCAGTAAACCCAGCGAAACGTCATTTTACCCCAATGATTCATTCGCGTTTCTTGCAGCAAAGAAAACGGCCCGATTCCAGGTAAGGGATATTTACCCGGAAGCGGTTCCACGTCATAATTAAAATCGATCAGAATTCCTTTGCCGAATCCGGATTCAATGTAGCAATTGGCATGTCCGTCAAAGGCGGCTTTTAAAGGACGTTTATCGATGTAACGCAAGATATTTTCAAACAATACTTCGGCTTCAAAATGCGCTACCGAACCGGCTTTTGAACTAGGTAAATCCGTAGCATCGCCAATCACAAAAATGTTTTCATAATTTTTTGACTGCAGCGTATGCTTATCTGTGGGAACAAAATTAAGATCATCGCCCATTCGGGAATCTGCAATTACCTGAGCTCCCATATTCGTCGGAATGGTAACCAGTAAATCGTAATCCACTTCATTATTTTCCCAATCGATAATTTTGTTATTTCGATAATCAACCCGGGCCACTGAAAAATCGGGATGCAATTTAATATTCTTTTTTTCCATAAACTGGCCTAAGAACTTGGCAGCAACGGGCTTGGTAAATGCTCCGGGCAACGGGGTTACAAATTCGATTTCAACTTTATCTCGTATTCCTTGTTCGGTAAAGAACCAATCGGCTAAAAATACGAACTCCAACGGGGCTACAGGACATTTGATGGGCATTTCAACAATGTTTAGCACCATCTTTCCGCCATCCCAGTACTTAAGAAAATTTCGTAACGCCGTGGCACCTTCGATGGTGTAAAAATCAAAAATATTCTTATGCCAGGCATCTTCCTTCATGCCTTCCGTTTCTTCCGGATGAATTTGAGTTCCCGTAGCAATAATCATTAAATCATAGGTAAGCACACGACCGTTTTTCAGCTTTACCCGATTTTGTTTCGGTTCGATTAATTCGATTTTGGAAATGATCACTTCCACTCCGGAAGGGAAAAAATCACGTTTGGGCTTTTTAACCTCTTCAGGAGTGTAAATTCCAAAAGGAATAAACAAAAATCCGGGCTGATAGTAATGGGTTTCATGTTCATCTACCAGTGTAATGCTCCATTCGTTTTTATCTAAAACAGGAGCCAGTTTATTTACCATCATGGTACCGGCAGTTCCGCCTCCGAGAACTAACAGATGTTTCATAAAGAATCCTTTCGTTTATTTTGGTCTTCTTTTTTGTGTCCGAAAATTATTTCTTTTAGCTTGGTGCAATTAAATTCAATTTTATAAACCGCACAGGAGCGGCAATCTTCCAGCTTGCATTTCATCCCTTTGTTTGATGTAGACCAACATGGTCCCAACGCGTCGTAATAGGCGGAACAACCGCGACATTGGCTATCAAGGCCGCCTTTAAATTCCCAACAAGGGATAAACGCCATAATTCGTTTAATTCCCTGAATATTGATGCCGTTTTTCGTAATCATTTTGCGAACACATTGCAAATGTTCCAAATCATGGGTAGAAAACAAGCGATGTCCGTTTTCGGCTTTGAAGGGCAATACCAATCCTTGTTGTTCATACAGACGTACTGTCTGCACGGCCACGCCTAATTTTTTGGCTACAATTCCGATGGATAAAATCGGTTCGTATTTGTCCATGTTAGCGGCCACCACTACCTTTATTTCATTATATAGTTTTCCTACATTTCACAATGTAGCATAACAAGCATTATGCCAAAGCCAAAAACATGTTTAACCTATTGTTTTTTAAGAAATATTATTCAACGCCAAAGAAGGTTGAATTCCTAATTTTAAAAAATTATGTGAAATTATTATTAATATTGAAAATTTTGTGATTTGAGTATTTGTATTATTTACCTTCGTTTGTTTCGGAATTTGGTTGGAGCAAGCTTTTTCTTACATCGATAATAATCGATTCCTTTTTTAGCTTAATTGCCTAATCATTTTAACGGATACGGTATTTCCGAGAAAAATTTTTCAAAATACATGATAATTATGAAATATTGGTATGTTTTAATATTATTGGGTTTAGCAATCGTCAGGGGTAATTTATATGTTAACAAAAGTTTGCTTTGAACGTAATTAAGACGGCTTAACGAGTGCTTTCGGGGCAACTTAAAGGGTAATTAAATGTAGTCCCCAAACCAAAGCCAAGTACCGTCCCGCTTTGCCCAAAGAAACCAATAGTAAAAACAATGAAAAGCGTGTTTTAAGTAATCCAGCAACAACGGTTAAAGGGTCGCCCACAACAGGTAACCAGGCAAACAACAAACTATACACACCGTAGCGATTAAAATTTCTCTTGGCCTTGTGTAACGTTTTTTCGTCGATTCGCAACCATTGATGCAACAGAATTTTATTTCCTTTTAAGCCCAGCCAATAATTAACAAGCGAACCAAGTATATTCCCCACCGAAGCGGCGACTACAGGAAGCACCCAATCGCCGGTTTGCCGAACAACCAACAATAAAAGCGCTTCAGAGCTAAAAGGCAAAATAGTAGCAGCTAAAAAAGCGGCCAAAAAAAGACCCAAAATACCGTAGTGACTTAATAGTTCCAAAAACTTATTTCATTTAAATAATGTTACCCGTTTGCATTTAAAAATTAAAGTACGGGCTTTAGGAACCGACTTCAAATAAATTCGTAATTAATGCATTACTTCAGAAACAAACAAAGGCTAACTTCTTCATTCCCGTTTATTTGTGGGCTTTTTATCAGAACAAATAGTTAGGACACAACATATAGGGCAATCCGTATTGGCCCCATTCCGTATCGGTGGCAAGGTAAACAAGTTGGCTGTTACGGTCAAAGGTACGGTCTTGAATAATCAGTGGTAAATCGTATGTGCCGGATGGCAATCCGGCTTTTTGTTCTTCCGATTCGCTAACAATAAACAATCCAGCTAAACCCGCGTACACTTGAGGGCAGTTTTTCCCGTGTGGATGTAGGTGGCACCAATACGTTCCGACACGATTGGCCCCGATAAACGCGTAAACATAAGTTTCACCCAGATCAATCACGTAGCGCGGATGGCCATCCGCGCACACCGGCACATACAAACCATGCCAATGCACAATAGTCTTCTAAGCGATTTCATTTGTAAGACGTGCATGTCCTTTTTGTCCTTTTTGCAAACTAAAACCGGCCTTAAATAAGAATTTTCCCTAGTTTGCACGAGGTCTGGTCCGCCCTTTTGCCCCTTGGCTGTATAATGTTGAATGCGTGTGGGATTACCCTTAAAAACTTGAACCTGACCGGATTGTACTTTTAAAACGATTTCAGCATCGGGTTAAAAATTCGGATCGTTCGAAGTTCGGCGGCAACAAATCGTCCGCCTTTAAACGGTTTCCAAAGAGCCCAACGGCCCAAATCGGTGCTTAAGCCGATAGTCCCATAACTTAAAATTTTCTGCGGTTCATAATTTCTCTTTACGCTAATTTTAATTGACGAATGCAAAAGATGAAATTTAAACGTAATCATTCGAATACCCAATTTCTTTCTTCATGCATTCAAATTCCTATTTGCTATTTTCCCATAGGCATAACTTTTACAAAGCGCGAATCACTTTTTGTAATTTGTTGCCGATTTGTTCGGCGATTT
>CAZRBA010000038.1:0-35530 GCA_964598255.1 uncultured Caldithrix sp.
CGTGCAACATTACAAAGGGGGCCTGCTCATTGTGCACGGCAGTTCCGATGACAACGTGCACATGCAAAACACCATGCAATTCATCAAACGCCTGCAGGAAGAGGAGAAGCAATTCCGCCTGATGATTTACCCTGGTTTGAATCACAGCTTGCTTGGTCCCTACGCGCGTTTCCATCTGTACAGCATGATGACCGATTTTATTTTTCATAATTTGTAAATACGCAATCGGGAATGACCTGTACGGCAGCTTGTGTACGGGTCATTCCGTTTTTTTATTTGTTGTCTAATAGCTACCGGTCGAATTTCGGATCGTTTCCCCTTGTGCATGTCTTTTAACTTCGTGTTTGTTTCTGTGAAGATAAAATGGTAAATTGATGAAAACATAAGAGGAGAAGACATGTTTCAAAGCGTATTGCATCTCATTTTCAATACCATCCAAAATTATCCGCAAAAAACGGTTTTTCGCTATTTCCGCAATCATGAATGGCAAAAAATCACCTATGCTCAGATGGGAGAGCAAATAGAACAATTGGCACTGGCTCTGATGGCACACGGGATCGGTAAGCAAGACCGGGTAGCCATTTTATCTGATAATTTACCCGAATGGCCTATAACCGATTTTGCCGTTTTCGGACTGCGCGGAGTGGTGGTGCCGATTTATCCCACATTACCTGCGAATCAAATCGCATATATTTTAAAGGATGCCGGGGTAAAGGCTATATTTGTCGAAAATGCCTTGCAATACGATAAAATAATGTCCGTAAAAGAAAAGTTACCCGCTTTGGAATCGGTATTCAGTTACGAACCGTTAGCCGGTGTCACTTGTTTTGTTGATTTGCTTGAAGAGGGAAAACGTCTTTCCGCACAAAATGCCAAGGCGTTTACGCGTTCTATGCAGGCCATTGATCCCGAAGCCGTTTGTAGCTTGGTGTACACGTCCGGAACGACGGGCGAGCCCAAAGGAGTAATGCTTTGCCACCGCGGTTTTGTGAACGATATTGTCCATTCGGAATCGGTTTTGGGCTTGCGGTCGGATGATGTGTTTCTGTCATTTCTACCGTTAAGTCATTTATACGAACGGTTAGCAGGACATTGGTGCGCCATGTACAAAGGCGCTACCATTCATTATGCGCGCGGTATCGATACGGTAATCGAAGATGTTTCCTTTGCCCGTCCTACCATCATGGTAAGCGTTCCGCGGTTGTACGAAAAAATTGCCAATGCCATGCAGGAAAAAGCGGAGCAGGGATCGGCATTAAGCCGTAATATTTTTTATTGGGCCATTGGTACGGGACTGGAATATCACGAACAAAAACGCAAAGGTGATGTTTCCAAATGGTTGGAACGCCGCTACAAATTAGCCGAAAAATTGGTTTTTAATAAGGTGAAAGCTAAATTAGGAGGACGGTTTCGCCATCCCATTGCCGGAGGAGCACCACTTTCCGTGGAAACGTTAAAGATTTTTGAGGCCATCGGATTGCCCATTATCGAAGGTTACGGAATGACGGAAACCCATCTGATAATTACCTTAACGCCGCCTGGGCAGGTACATTACGGTTCGTGCGGTAAGCCTATTCCGAAAGTACAAGTTAAAATTGCCGAAGACGGAGAAGTACTGGTTAAAGGGCCTACGGTTATGAAAGGTTATTACAACAAGCCGGAAATGACCCGTGAGGTTATTGACAAAGATGGCTGGTTACATACCGGGGATATCGGCTATCTTGATGAGGAAAACTATCTATTTTTAACCGATCGCAAGAAAAACATTATTGTAACTTCCGGCGGTAAAAACGTTGCTCCTGCGCCCATTGAACACAAACTGAAAACCAGCAAGTTTATTGATGAGGTGTGTCTGGTGGGTAATCACCGGAAATTTATTTCTGCACTTATTGTTCCTTCTTACGAAATGTTGCACATCTGGGCAAAAAACCAAGGGCTTCAAATTGACGATGATGGTAGCTTGCTAAACCATATCGATGTTCACCGTTTAATTCAAAGCGAAATCGATCGTTTGCAGGAAGAATTTGCTCGTTACGAAAAAGTAAAAAAATTTATTCTGCTACCCGAACCGTTTTCTATTGAAAAGGGGGAGCTTACACCCAGCCTTAAAATTAAACGCAGTACGATAGAAAAACATTTTAAGGATTTAATCGATTCGTTATATGAAAATTAATGTAGGCGGTTTAACGCTTACCTGTCATTTTTAATACCGGAGATAATGGGTTGTGTTGATTGCCAAAACGTTAAAATCAAAGGTTTGTACGCCTGTGCAATTTTCTTATTGGTTGTATCGTCCTGCCAGGCCGAAAAGGCATCATTCATGGCCTTTAGTTGTTTTTTTACACGGAGCTGGTGAGCGTGGCAATGATTTGAATTCGGTAAAGCGCCACGGGCCTTTGAAATTAGTCGAACAGGGTGAAAATTTTCCTTTTTTGATTGCCGCTCCGCAATGTCCCCAAAACGATTGGTGGTTTACCTCCGAATTGGATGCATGGTTATCGGAACTATTGAAACAATTGCCGGTTGATGAAAAACGCATTTATTTAACGGGATTAAGCATGGGAGGCTTCGCAACTTGGTATTGGGCCATTGAACATCCGGAACGTTTTGCTGCTATTGCACCTGTTTGCGGAGGCGGAGAACCCTTTTTAGTCGAACGCATAAAAGACGTTCCCGTGTGGGCTTTTCACGGGGCAGATGACAATGTGGTTCCGTTACGACGTACGCTTGAAATGGTTGATGCGTTGAAAAAAGTCGGTAAAAATGTTCGCTTTACGGTTTATGAGAATACAGGTCACGACTCATGGACAAAAGCATACAACACCCCCGAACTATACGAATGGCTATTAATGCAAAATAAATAGTCCGTTTTGCTAACGTTTTGAAATTGATTTGCCCACCATCCATTGAATTGAAAGAAAAAAATAAACTTTTTTACCTATCTTTCGTACTTTGCAAAAAGTTCTAAAATTTGGGAGTTCGCTATGAAAACGCTGCGTTTTTTCTTCATTGTCATGCTGGTTCCGTTGCTAGTGTATGCACAGTACGTCAGCATACCTGCCGCCCGTTACGGCCTGAGTATTGGGAATTCCAATAACTTTACCGGCCTGAGGATTAATTGGAGCGATCGAAACGTAGAAAAAATAAAGGGTTTAAACATTACGCTCTGGCGGGCAAAAAACAACAAAAATGCAATAGTGGAAGGAGCTTCCTTTGGGTTGATGCCTGAGGCCAAAAGCATGTATGGCTTGCAGGCAGGTTTGTTGGGAATTTCTGCGTCAAAAGAAACAGTAGGCATAAATTTGGGCTTGTTGGGTGTTGGAGCAGAAAACAATATTAACGGATTAAATTTGGCCGGCCTGGGCATGGGTAGCGGAACGTCCATTTCCGGAATTTCGCTTTGCGGCATCGGTTTGGCCAGCGGTGGTACGGTGAGTGGCATTTCTTTTGCCGGGCTTGCACTTGGTGCCGGAGAATCGTTAAAAGGATTGAATATCGCCTCCTTGGGTGTGGGAGCAGGGGAGAACATTAAGGGAATTACCTTGGCTGGTCTGGGCGTAGGCTGCGGACAAAGCATTACCGGACTGACGATTGCCGGTTTTGGTGCCGGAGCAGGTGAGTCGGTTTCGGGATTGACCGTTGCCGGATTGGGTGTTGGTGCTGGAAAACAAATGACCGGAATACAAATCGCTTTGTTTGGCCTAGGAGCAGGTAAACGTTTAAAGGGCGTAAATATTGCAGGCTTTGGCCTTGGTGCCGGAGAAGAAGTTTCATGGTTAAATATCGCTGGTTTTGGCGTCGGTTCAAAAAATATTAAAGGATTAACCATCGCCGGTTTTGCCGCTGGCGGTGAACATATCAGTGGCGTTACCTTAACCTTGGGGCAAATTAGAGTCAAAAATAACGGTAAATACAAGGGTTTTGCTTTGAGTAGCTTTAACTATTTTAAAGGTGAGCAAATAGGGGTAGCGGTCGGATTATTCAACTACGCAAAACGCTTGCATGGAGTACAAATAGGGCTGGTGAATTATGTAAAGGAAAATCCTCTGTTTCTACGTTATATGCCGTTAATTAATTTTAATTTTTCGGGTAAATAGCATTCGCAAATGAAATATTAACGGTAAGCAAACCGAAGAAGTTTAAATTAAAAAACATACGGGTTCAGGAGAATGGTGCAAATACCCGAATTAAAAAAAAAGCCGCTGGCAGAACCAACGGCTTTTTTTCTACTAATTTGTTTATTTTTTCTTGGGTATGGGGTGCGCAATTTTAGCGGCATACTTCTTAAAATCAAACGGTTTGTAGAACGGGTTTTCTTTGTTGTGGCAACGTACGCAAACTTCTTTTGTAGGAAGAATTAAACCGTTTGCTAAGGATTTTTCGTGGTTAATCATGATACTTCGTTTACGATACACACTCCCCGGTCCATGACAAGATTCACACTCAACGCCTTCGGCCATGGTCAATTTACCTTTGGGATCTATTTCGTCTTTTTTAATCGAGCCCATGGTGGAATGGCATTTGGTGCATTTGGGATCTGTCGAAGGATCTTTAATACCGTGTGCTTTGGCATAGTCCAAAGATTTTTTACTCTTCAATGTTTCCATGGCCTTGGCATGCGGGCCGTTTTTCCAGATAGTATACTGTTTGCCGCTTTTTCTTGTGTTATGACACGTTTTGCATTTGGCAACCCCTACGTATTTGAATTTTGGGGTACCGGCGTAAACAACACTCATGGCCAAGAGAAACATGATCGCAACACTAAGTACTTTTTTCATAACGCACTCCCTCATTTTGTTAATAATAAAATTATCGAAATCATTTTACTAAAAAACCATTCTATTTTCAAGTTATTTGATAAATAAAGTTAAATTTTTCACGCAATAATTCAAAAATCATATTTAAGTTAACAACTGAAAAAATAAAAACATAGGCCATTAAATCTAATTCCGTAGCTACCAAAAGGTTTTTTCCACGGAATTATGCATCCTTTTTTCCGGAATAAAAGTAAGAGAAAAAAATTTTTAACCGCAAATAAATGGAATCTATTTTTCCTCTGTTACAAAACTGATTGTTGCGATTTTTTTATTTGGGATATTGATTCTTGTGTTTAATATCAAAAATTAATTTTAAAAATAATCTAAATTTGGTTTTATTTTTTATTTCATTAAATAAGGGGAACACTATGAAGCGTTTTTTTACTTTAATCCTTTTTGCTTTAATGAGTCAATATCTGTTCGCTAATTCTTTTGTTGGATTTAAAAAAGATGTTATCGCAATTAAAATCAATACCTCGTTCGCCAAGCAAATAAATCCTAAACAATTCTCAAAAGGTCTCACTGGAGTGCAAGATGTGGACGCCTTAAGTCAAAGCTTAAAGGTCGGCCATGTTCATCGATATTTTAAATTGAGTAAAACATTTTTAAATGATCGCAATAAAGATTTGAATAATTGGTTGCTACTGTATTTTCCCGATTCTATTGATCCGGAACAAATCAGTGCGCAATACAAACAACTCTCCAGCGTTATTTCGGCCGAACCCATTGCCATTCACAGTGTATTCAAAACCCCGAACGATACTCGCTATTCCGACCAATGGCATATCAATCAATCGAACGATGCGGATATCGATGCTCCGGAAGGTTGGGATTTGTCGACAGGTGATTCATCAATAATCGTTGCCGTTTTGGATACGGGCGTGGAATGGTGGCATGAAGATTTGGCCGGAAGCAAAGCGGATAAAACAGACCGCACAACCATTGCCGGTAACATGTGGATTAATCGTAACGAACTGGCTAATACCGATCCCAATGTGGATGAAGACGGTAACGGCTACAATGATGATTGGATCGGCTGGGATTTTGTTACCGGCAATCCCCAATTTTTAAATTTGGGCGATGATTATGATGTTGCGGATAACGACCCCAGCGACGGAGAAGGTCATGGAACACATTGCGCCGGAAATGTGGGTGCGATTACAAATAACGGCGTGGGCGTTTGTTCCGCAGCCGGTGGCTGGGGAGAAGATGCCAACGGAATGGGAAACGGTGTTAAAATAATGGCTTTGCGTATCGGATGGAGTGATTTCCCTTCGGGACGGGTTTCCATGGATTTTGCCGCTCAGGCCTTTATTTACGCTGCAGAAAATGGAGCCAAAATAGCTTCGTGTAGCTGGGGGTCCAGTGAAACGGACGCTCTGAGAGATGCGGTTAACACTTTTTTATACGGAACAACTTCTCCGACATCGTCCGATGCCAAAATTCGTTTGATATTTGTTGCGGCCGGAAATAATAGCAATGAAGATCAAAATTATTTGAATAGCAGAGATGACATAATATCGGTTGCTGCTACGGACGAAAATGACAATGCCGCCAGTTTTACCAACTACGGAACCTGGGTGGATATTTCGGCACCGGGGAATAATATTTTGAGCACATATAAAGGAGGCGACTACAAATCATTAAGCGGGACCTCAATGGCCACCCCCATCACCGCCAGCGTGGCAGCCGCCATTTGGTCGTACGATCCTTCTTTAACGGCAAGTCAGGTAGAAAATTATTTATATCAGGGGGCTGAAAATATTGATGCGACTTTAGATGCCAAATATATCGGCAAAATGGGAGCCGGACGCGTAAGTTTATACGGCTCGTTAAGCTTAATTATTAATCACGCGCCTTTAGCTGTTGCGGATACATCCGTAATTTCAGAAGATCATACGGCTGCCATACCTGTTTTGAAAAACGATTCCGATCCGGACGGAGATCCCCTTTCGTTTACCCTCATTGATGCCGCGCACAATGGCACCGCCAGCCAGTCCGGGGATACCGTTTTGTACACACCCAATACAAATTTTTTCGGGCAGGATAGTTTTCGCTACCAATTAAGTGATGACAGAGGCGGGTTGGACACAGCTATGGTGCGTATTACCGTAACTTCTGTGAACGATGCACCGCAAATCGTCAACCTGCCGAACGATCTTTTTATCGATACCAATTCCTGTACAAGCTTGTACATGCCCGATTACGAACAGGATGTGGACACTCCGGATTCGCTTTTAACCTGGTCTTTTTCCGTAAGCGATCCGACAGCTATCAGCTATTCCTATTCCGAAACGACCGATTCGTTGGAAATTTGTTCTTTAGGTCCGGTGGGCACTTATTACGTTTACACCACTTTAACCGATGATAGCGGTGCTTACGATCAGGATACGATTACGGTTCATGTAGATATCCCCGCCTCGGTGCAAAAAATTGCCAAAGGTATTCCGAATAAATTTGATATTTTACCCAATTATCCGAATCCGTTTAATCCGACTACAACCATTCGCTATCAGTTGCCCAAAGCCTCTTTTGTTGAAATTTCTTTATTTAACATGCGAGGTCAACATATCGCTACATTGGTCGAAAAGTTTCAACAGGCAGGTTATTACCAAATTCAACTGAATTCCGGGCATATGGCAAGTGGCGTATATTTTTATAAAATAAAAGCGGGTCGATTCGTAAAAGTGCGTAAAATGACCTTATTAAAGTAGCAAAATATAGGCAAATTTTGATTCTGTGACTTGTGACAATTCATAAAAAGTTAATTATTTTATTTTTAAGTATTAATAAATTCAGGATGAGACCAAGATTTTGAAGGAGGCAATATCTATGTTAAATAGCAAATTGACGATTTTAATTCTTTTTGTTTTGGGAATAGCTGCCATGCAGGCCTTTGCCCAGAGTAGCGACCCCTTCCAAAATCCGGTGGTGCTCATTAGCGATACTAGCGAATGCCTTGGCGTAGCTGTTGGCGATTTTAATAACGATGGCTGGGATGATATTTTTATCGCGCGCGGTGATTCCAGAGAGGGAAATCCGTTTACCAATTTATTGTTTAAAAACAATTCGGGAACACTTGCACAAGTTACCGGAGTTGGCCCTGTTACCGAAAATCTAATCTCGGTGGGCTGTAGTTGGGGCGATTATAATAATGATGGCTATATTGATTTGTACATTGCCGAAGCCAAAGAAGGTGGCATGCCCTATGATCCTATTCCGCCCAACAATCTCTATTTAAATGATGGCCCGGATGAATTTACCTTTACTAAAGTAACGGATGCGGGGCCTATTGTAACGGATGAAATCGATTCGCGTGTTGTGGCCTGGGGAGACCGAAACAACGATGGGCTGCTCGATATGTTCATTGATAACGGTTTGGTCGTTTTTAGTTCCAACGGTAAAGCACAAAATAGTTTTTACACAAATATAGACGGCTCTACCTTTCACCGTGATAGCGTAAGCGATGTGGGATTAATTGTCAGTGACAGTACCCAATACAAAACGTTTGGCTCCGGGTTCGGTTGGTGCGATTACAATAACGATGGCTGGATGGATATTTTTAATTGTTCCGGCGGTGGCGCAACCAACCGTTTGTGGAAAAATAATAACGGCAACGGATTTGTTGAGACCCTTTCAAAGACTTTTCAGGATACAACCGGAGGCATTCGTTTTTCCAGTGTCGGTTGTAGCTGGGGCGATTTTAACAACGACTGGAAAATGGATTTGTTCGTAACCAATGCCATCGATAGCCCAGCAGGCAATAATTTCCTTTATGTAAATTACAGTACCGCTACTAAAGATTCGTTTCTCTTTTTAGGTGCAAACGCCGGAGATGTTTTTAACGATTATTATTACTCTCAAGGCTCGGTCTGGATTGATGTGGATAATGACGGTGATTTGGATTTGTTTACCAGTAGTTTAGGACGCTCCGATACCGATTCGTCGCGCCTTTACATCAATAGCGGATATCCCGATTATCAGTTGACGGCTATTCCCAGTGTAACCGAAGCGCTGGATCCTGGTGACGGCACCGGCCGGGGGAACGGACGTGCCGTGGCTGCCCTTGACGTGAACCATGATGGTGCCATGGATTTGGTCGTTACCCGTGTTGGCGAACCGCTACTTTACATGAATAAAGGTACCACTAACGGCTATTTGAATGTAAAATTGGTTGGGTTAACCAATTACACCAATAAACTGGCCATTGGTGCCAAAGTAAAAATAATTGCCCATATTCCGGAACAGGGAAGTGGCTGGACAAGACAAATGCGCGAAATATCCGGCATTACAGGGGGATTGGCCCAAAGCAGTCAAGTGGCTCATTTTGGCGTGGGAACTGCCGATGTGATCGATACCCTTTTGGTGGAATGGCCGGTTTCCGGCAATGTGGATGTGTATACCAATATCGCACCGAACCAAACCATCGAAATTATCGAAACAAAACCCAGCGCAATCGGGCAAAAAGGCGCAGTGCTAAAAAAATACGAACTCGGTCAAAATTATCCGAATCCGTTTAACCCGACTACTTACATTCCGTTCACCTTGCCCAAAACAGAACGGGTTACCATTGTATTGTTCAATATTTCAGGACAAAAAATTACCACAATTTACAACGGTGTGCGTCCGGCGGGCAAACACATAGTTCGTTTCCACCCGACCAATTTGGCCTCCGGCGTTTATTTTTACAAATTAAAAGCCGGAAATTTTGAAGCCGTCCACAAGATGATGCTATTAAAATAAATAACGAATTTTACACAGCACAAAAAAAGCCCGTTCAACGAACGGGCTTTTTTATCGGTACTCTATCGCTATCGCATAAATTAAAGGTAAGGTCGTTGACGTTCTTTCCCCTTATAAAAACTATTGGCACCAATTTCCCCTCGTTCGGAGCAAACAAACATTTCAAAGGAAGCATCATGCCCTGCAGACGGGTCGTATAAAATCTCGATGTGTCAAAATTATTTTAGATATTGCGAAAAATGTTTTTTGAACTTTTGTAATTTGGGATTAATTACCAACTGACAATACGGTTCTTGCGAATTACGATCGTAATAATTTTTGTGGTACGATTCGGCGGGGTAAAAAGCTTTAAAAGCTACAACCTGCGTAACAATGGGTTTATCGAAAATCTTTTCTTTTTCCAATGCAGTAATGGAACGCAAGGCAATTTCCTTTTGGCTCGCATCGTGATAAAATATAACCGACCGGTACTGAGTACCAATATCGTTGCCCTGCCGGTTTAACTGAGTGGGATCGTGAATTTGCCAAAAAATATCCAAAATCTCTTGAAAACTAATGATTCGAGGATCAAATTCAATTTGGAGCACTTCGGCATGCCCTGTTTCTCCGGAGGAAACCTGTTCATAAGTCGGATTTTTTACATAGCCTCCGGAATAACCGGAGGTTACTTTGTAAACTCCTTTGACACGTTTGAAGATAGCCTCCATGCACCAAAAGCAACCACCTCCCAACGTAGCAATTTCACGGGTATTGTCCACGATCCGCTCCTTATTTTTAAATACAGGTTCGTTGGCTTTAAGATTACCGAAACCAATAAAAAGCAAAATAAACAACAACCCAACCAAATGAAAAAAATATTGTTTGCCAGCCATAACCTTGCCCCTCTTTTTGGTAACAATTAAAGCATTTACAAATGAAACGTAAGAAAAAGCTCTAAAATTTCATCGAATTCGGTAAAAGCGTATCGTTGCGGTTGCAAAGCGTACATTAATATACTAATTTCATTTTAAGCTTTACGTTATGATGCTCGGGATACTTCGACATTTATTCGTAAAGGGTCGACCGTAGAACTCTGAATTTAATCTATGAGCTCGGATTAGTTATGGATAATAAAATACACAAACCAGGTATTTGGATTTCTGTTTTTGTTATTGCCAATTTGATTTTGTTTTTTTATTTAATACATCCCACGCGTTGGTTTATAGCACCCAAAAAAGAAGTAAAACTTTTTTATGTCGATAATATTTCGGATACGCACAAGTTTTTAATTGACAAATTTAATCGTGAAAATCATGGCAAAATTCATGTGATACCGGTAAATCTTCCTTTTGAAAAATTTACCACAAACGAACGTAAGGAAATGTTAGCCCGTTCGTTACGCAGTAAAAGCGAGCGTATAGATGTTTTTACAGTTGATGTCATCTGGACGCCGCGTTTTGCCAAATGGGGCGCTTCATTGGCTTCTTTTTACAACGAAGCCGAGCTCCGACAATTTATTCCTCAGGCATTGCAAACCTGTTATTACAATCAACATTTGGTGGCTGTGCCGTTTTATCTGGATGTCGGGCTTTTGTATTATCAAAAAGGACTACTGCGGCGCCTGACCGATTTTAAAACGCTAAATCGACGTATCGAAGAAGGCCTGACCTGGGATGAGATGATTTCCATTGGCAAACGCCTAAATAAAAAGCGCTATCCTATTTTTCTTTTTCCCGCGGATAATTTCGAAGGTTTGATGTGCGTATTTTACGAAACACTGTCGCCCCAGGATATTAAGGAGATGTTTGGCAGGGATAGCGTTCATTTAAATAACCCGGCAGCGCGGCGCGGCCTGCAATTACTTTATGATTTTATTCATCGTTACCATTTTACACCGCCTCAGGTATGTGATTTTGATGAAATTGCCTGTTACAATATGATGCTGGAAAAAGGAGGCCTCTTCCTACGAGGTTGGCCAGGCTTTTGGATTAGTGTGGATGCTTACAATACCTATCATTCTAAAAAAAGAGAAATTGCCATTGCACCGGTTCCGCATTTTCCGGGGCAAAAAAAGACGGCTATTTACGGCGGATGGAATTTTATGATTGCCGATAAATCCAAACATAAGGCTGCAGCCATTAAATTAATCAAATTTTTTCAACGACCGGAAAATCAGAAAATTCTGTTTACCATGGGAGGTTTTTTGCCCACCTTAAACAGGGTGTACCAAGATTCATCCTTGCAGGCGGATCATCCGGAAATTTTAATGTTGCGGCGTTTGTTGGATAACGGGCAGTTCCGGCCCATGCGCGAAGATTACACCCGAATTTCCGATGTAATGTCCTTTTATTTCAGGAAAGCTTTAAAAGGCGAAATTTCCATTACCACAGCATTAAATAAAGCCCAAAACGCCATTAACGGACAGCGTATTAATTTAAAGTGATCAAACCCCATGAAAGAACGTTTTTCGAAATCGTTTAAAAACTATCACTTTGAATGGAAACATTTACTGGTACTGTTTATTGTTTTGATTATTTTCCAGTTAGTGGTATCATATATCAACAAGGCCTCTTTGGCTAAACTTATCGAAGAAACGCAAAACTGGTACAAATTGGACTCTGCCGAAAAATTGGCAAATTTAACCACCACCTCCATCGAACTGCTTATCGAAACAAATCCGCCTTCAGCGCATTATTCTCTGGCGCGGGAAAAAAACCTGATTCAGGCTTTTAATATTATTTTTTCGCAGCAAATCTTACAACAAAACGTTCAAAAAATTTGTTTGGTCGGGCGTTATCATAAAAGTTATTACGCTATCGATAACGGACAGGATTTGTACGATTTTTTCTATCGTAAGCATCCGAATTCCAATTCGGACTTGAGTCAGGAACAGAAAACGATCGATTTGTATCGTTCGCTGGAAAACGATTTGCGACAAAAAGAACAGATCATAAGCGTTCGTAACGGCGAATTTTTTCAGGTGTTGGTACCATTGGCTCCGCGCGGCGAATACATCGGTGCATTATACATGCGCATAAAACCCGATTTTGGCTTTATTGCCCAACAAATTACGTCCAATTACGATGAAACGGCATTGATTTTTTCCGTACTTATTTTGTTCGGGTTGCTGGCTATGTTTTATATTTCGGCTTACACCGTACGCGAACGGGATGAAGCGCAACAATTGCTTTTTAAAGAACGCGAAAAATACATAAAGGAACATATTGCTCACCAAAAAGAAGCGCTGTTTACCAAACGCATTTACCACACCCATCATAAGGCCGAAAAAATTATGGGTTTCATCAAAGAAGATTTGCGTAATTTAAACAAAGAAAATATCGATTTAATTAAACGCCGGACCACCAAATATGCCAATTTTATCAGTCGCGTCATTTACGATATGAAGTGGTACGATCCGCCGTTGCAAACTATTCGCAGCCCGTATTTTAAAACGGATCTAAACGAGGTGATTACCTTTATTGTGGAAGCCATTTTTAAACGAACATCCAAGCAATTACACCATGTGCATTTTGAACTCCGTTTCGACGAAACACTTCCGCCAATTTCGATCAATGAATTTGTTGTTTGGGAAATTATTGAACCTCTTATTCAAAATGCGGTGGATCATGCCGGACGTGATGAAATTACCATTCGCATTCAAACCATGTTTTCGCAGACAGAAAATAGAGCGACCGTAACCATAGAAGACAACGGAAAGGGAATTTTGCCCGAATTGCTGGCAACGGATCATAGTGGCATTCGGCGGCTATTTCTGGAGAATATTTCGACCAAGGAAGAAGGACGCAATACGGGGTACGGATGCTATTTGTCCTTTCAAATTGCGCAACGATGTGGCTGGCATTTGGACGCGTTTAATGTAGACAAAGGCGGTGCCTGTTTTAAAATCTCAATACCTCTGCATGCTCACCCCGTGGTACAAACGCCCACGGAGAATGTCATCTCGGGCGGTTCATAAAAAGATGAACTACCAATCGAATCAAAACAACCATAGGGAAAAAAGATGGATTTGAATCAAAAAATAACTATCCTTTTAATCGAAGACGAAGATTACGACGTAACAAGAGTAAAACGAACCCTTGAGCCTTTTAAAGAGCAAATCATTATTCGCAAAGTAGTACCCGACGGCCAATCGGCCTTACGCGTTTTGGAAAAGGAAACCGGCTATTTTGATGTGGTGATTATGGATTATCAATTGGTCGGAGGCATTTCAGGCGAGGGGCTAATTCGACGCATTAAGGAACTTGACGAAAGCCTGCAAATTATTGTGATTACTAAAATGACGGTCAATATTACCGATTTCGATTTTGCCAACCGTCTGCTTAAGGCTGGTGCCATGTGGTATTGCACCAAGTATCCCGGTGATATCGAAGAATTTATTTATCAACCGACCGATTTTATTTTAAATATTTTGAATGCCTACGAAAAACGAATGTTGTTTAAAAAAGAGCAAAATTCGAAACGCAAATTGCTACGCACCATTGAAGAACTGTTAGCGCAAAAAACGATAATCGGGCAATCCGAAGCCATGCAAGATTTGCGTGAACGCATTCGGAAAGCAGCCCGGCAAGATACCACGGTTTTGATTACCGGTGAATCGGGAACGGGTAAAGAGCTGGTAGCCACCCATTTACACTATTTGAGTAAACGACGGTTTGAAAAGTTTTTAACCATTAATTGTGGCAGTTTGCCGCATGATTTAATCGAAAGCGAACTGTTCGGCTTTGAAAAAGGATCATTTACCGGTGCCAGTACTCAAAAAAAAGGATTGTTCGAAGCGGCCCATCATGGAACCGTATTTTTGGATGAAGTAGGAGAGCTCCCCCTTTCGGCGCAAGTTAAGTTACTCCGCGTACTGCAGGAGGGAGAAATCGATAAAATCGGACGAACCGACAAAATTTTAGTTGATGTCAGGGTAATTGCAGCCACGAATAAAAATATTTTGCAGGCTGTCAGGGAAAAAACTTTTCGCGAAGATCTCTTTTACCGTTTGAATGTTATTACCTTGCATATTCCGCCCTTACGTGAACGCCCGGAAGATATCGAAGAGTTGATAGCCTTCTATTTTAAAACCTTTCAAAACGAAATGGGCATTGAAGCTCCGCGCATTACAAGCGATGCATTGCGGTATTTGCAGGATTTCGAATGGCCCGGCAACGTGCGTCAGTTGCAAAACGTGGTGCAACGTTTGCTTTACAATACAAATGGATTGGTAGATGTTAAGGATGTTAAAGAAGCATTGGGCCTATTTGTTACCCAAAGCAGGCATGCAGCGGAACGCTTTCGCTGGGATGCACAAAAAATTATTCCCTGGCGTGAAATGGAGCGTAACCTAAAACGCAGCTATTTCCAATTTGTACGCAAACACGCCAAATCGGATGCGGAAGCCGCGCGTCATTTAGGGTTGGCACCGCCCAATTATTACAGAATGTGCAAAGAATTGGGCATTAAATAAGCATTTAAAACAAAGTTTACATCCGGAAATGAAATGAAAAATGTTATTACCATTTTGATTTTCTGGCTTTTTATTCAAGAAGTATTGAGCGAACCGGTCGATTTTGAATCGTCGAATTTACCCATAGTAGTCATCAATACGCACGGAAAAACCATCCCCGATGCCTATCGTATCATGGCGGATATGGGTATTATCTTTAACGGGTCCGGACAGCGCAATCATGTAAATGATCCGTTTAATGATTATAACGGAAAAATTTCCATCGAATTGCGTGGCTCCAGTTCGCAAATGTTTCCCAAAAAACAATACGCTCTGGAAACCGAATATGCCGACGGCCAAAATCGGAATGTTGCTTTACTCGGATTGCCGGAGGAAAATGATTGGATTTTAAACGGTCCTTATTCGGACAAATCATTAATTCGCAATGTACTTATTTATCGTTTGGCTCGCGATTTGGGCCGTTACGCCAGCCGCACACGGTTTTGTGAATTGGTGCTTAACGGTGATTATCGCGGTGTTTATGTGTTAATGGAGAAAATCAAAAGAGACAAGCATCGGGTGAATATTGCCAAGCTAAAACCGGACGAGATTTCCGGAGACGATTTGACCGGAGGCTACATTGTAAAAATTGACAAATTGGCCGGTGAACACGTAGATGGCTGGTATTCTGTTTTTCCGCCGTATCCTGAAGCCAAGCATCGCATTTATTTTCAATATCATTATCCAAAACCCGATAAAATTGCAGAGGCGCAAAAGACCTACATCCGAAATTTTATTTTTGATTTTGAGAAGACTCTGTTCGGTCCGAATTATCAGGATCCTCAAAAAGGATATTATTCTAAAGTCGATCTCAATTCTTTTGTCGATTATTTTATTTTGAATGAAATTTCCAAAAACGTAGATGGTTACCGTTTAAGTGCCTTTTTTTACAAGGATAAAGACAGTAACGATCCCCGATTGCATGCTGGGCCTATTTGGGATTTTAATATTGCATTTGGCAATGCCGATTACTACCACGCGTTTTCTGTAAAAGGATGGCAAGCAGATATTAATTACGATACGCAATTTATGGAATGGGACGACGCATTTTTAGTGCCATTTTGGTGGCAAAAATTTACTGCGGACAGTGTATTTATGAAACGGGTGATCGATCGTTGGCAAAATTTAAGACGTTCTGTTTTGGCAACTGATCGATTGCTTTCTTTGATTGATAGCTATGCCGATACCCTCGAAGAAGCGCAAAAACGAAATTTTGAACGTTGGCCCGTATTAGGAACGCATGTTTGGCCCAATTATTACGTCGGTAAAACCTATGACGAGGAAATCGATTATCTTAAAAGTTGGCTTGCACAACGTTTGGAATGGATGGATAGCCAACTATTGGATACTCAGCCGCCGCAACCGCCAGCACATCTGAGGGCCACCGAAATTACCTCCTACAGCGTTCTACTATCCTGGAATGCCGCCAGTGACAACGTCGGTATTGCAGGATATGATGTTTTTTACGGCGCTAAACGCATTGCCACTACCACAAAACTTTCCGTTACTATTCCGGATCTAAAAGATAATGCATCCTATTGCTTTGTGGTTAAGGCGCGGGATTTTGCGGGAAATTATTCCCTCGACAATCCGCAGATCAAAATTACGACCAAACCGTTTGGGGATGATGAAGGTATTTATTGCTTTGCTGCTCCGCAGCCAATAAAAACAGACGGAGTTGCCGAAAGTAGCTGGGGCAAGGCTTCATGGAATAATATCGGGCATTTGATTCAGGGATATGTGGAGAATGCATCCGATTTTTCCGGAAAATTTAAAGTGCTTTGGGACCACTCCAATTTGTATTTGCTGGTCCGGGTTTACGATGATGTGGATGTTCGTGATTCCGGTAGCGATTATTATCAGGATGATGATTTGGAAGTGTATCTAGACATGGACAATAGCAAGCATAATGATTATGACGAAGACGACTTTCGCTATCGTTTTACCTATCGTGATTCGGTTATTGCGGAAAAAGCACACGCCGCAACGGAAGGCGTACGCTCGGCAACCAAATTTTTAACAGACGGATACCAAATTGAAGTTTGCTTTCCTTGGTCTACCCTTAAAAGCAGCGCTAATGCGGAAAAGGTCATTGGATTCGAAGTGCAAATCAATGATGACGATAACGGTGGCAACCGTGATGCCAAGCTGGCCTGGTGGGGCACAAATGACATTGCTTGGTCGAATCCTTCGGCTTTCGGTGCTATCAAATTAAAGGAAAAACCCACTGGTATTAAACCCAATCCTCCTTTGGCTACCAATTTTTATCTTCTGCAAAATCGACCCAACCCCTTCAACAGTAGCACCCAAATCGTTTTTGAACTCAAAAGTCGTGCAAAAGTAAGCTTGGATGTTTTTGATTTGGAAGGCAAAAAAGTGTGTACGCTTTTAGATGGAGTGCAAAGCGCAGGGAGTCATTCCGTTCGTTTGGATGCCAGTAAATGGGCCAGCGGCCTCTATTTTTATCGTTTGCATATTTACGGGGAAGACCGATTTTATGTGAGACGAATGCTGCTATTGAAATAAAGTTGCGGAATAACATCTTTTAGTTCTGTATTGGGATGCGAATAAAAAATTTAGATTTGAACCTGCGAATTTTGCTTAAGGAAATTTCATCTTCGGAATACTACTATTCAAATTCTCATTACCAACATCTGTGTCTTTAAAAAAAGGATACGACCAAAATCTGTTGCTTAGGGTAATATGGCTTAAATTGACATCAAGCGGAATTTTAAAATTCGTTTACTCGTTTTCCCCAAAAAAGGTAGGAAAAATGAATACGAATGATCAAATGGAAATAAAGCGGGCTTTGCCGTTTACGGCAAATGTTTCGCAAGCATTTTTACGAGAATTGTTTAACCACGGTACCATTGTAACGGTAAATGAAGGCGATACCATTTATTGGGAAGGTGATCGTTGCCATAGCTTGCCGTTGGCACTTTCCGGATCTTTTCGAGTTTTCAAAATAGGTGAAAACGGAAAAGAAATTACGCTCTACCGCTTTGGCCGTGGAGAAGGTTGCATTTTAACCACTTCTTGCATTCTGAATAACGGTACTTTCCCGGCTATTGCCCGCGTGGAAAAATCGGGCCGGGCGCTTCTGATTCCCTCAGATTTGGCTAAAGAATGGATGAAAATTTTTCCCGAGTGGCAGTCCTTTATTTGTTCGCTTATCAGTAAACGTTTGGCAGAGGTAATTACTACTGTGGAAGAAATTGCCTTTAAGCGTATGGATGTGCGCGTGGTTGAATTTTTGCTGGAACGCAGCCGGAAAAACAATACAGTTTTGAAAATTACCCACCAGCAAATAGCCTATGAATTGGGGACCGCTCGGGAAGTCATAAGTCGCATATTAAAAGATCTTGAAATGCTGGGCGAAATACGATTAGCCCGCGGCCAAATTGCCATTTTAAACAGATCGGCTTTGCGTACCCACCTAAAACATATTTTAATGTAACTTTGTTACAGACAAGTCCTTCTGTAAACCGTATTTTTAATTCAAGTTAAAAAAGCCGTTTCATTAAACACAGGAGGATTTTTAAATGGAAAAGAATGTCGGAAAAACAGACACAATTGTTCGCATTATTTTGGCAATCGTAATTCTAACGTTGGGTATTTATTATCGAAGCTGGTGGGGAGCTCTGGCCGTTATCCCTCTTTTTACGGCTTTTATCCATTGGTGCCCGCTTTACATTCCCTTTCACATCAAAACCGTAAAAAGGGAAAACAAACAATTCCATTAAATTTCGGAGATTTAAGCGATGCGTATGAATTATTTTAATTCGGGTATTTTTGTTTTTTTAATGTTGTTCCATTTTTCGGCTGGGGCACAACAGCAATATATTATTATTGGCTGGAATGATTTGGGCATGCATTGTTCCAATAAAGATTTTTCCAAACTGGTCATCTTACCTCCCTACAATAATATTCGCGCACAGGTAATTCGTGTTGGTGATGATCAAAATTTACCAGTTATCGAAACAACGGGTTTTAAGGTAACCTATGAAATTCCCGGCAACACCTATTCCGTGGGTAAAACCAATTTTTGGGATTATGAAGATAAACTTTTCGGGCAAAATCTGGAGCCGAATATCGGTTTGACCGGTGCCGGTCTTAGCGGGGATATGAGCATTAACGAAAATTATTTTTATGTGGACGGGGTTCCTTTAACTCCGTATCAGGATGCGGATTTACAGCACGAAGATCCTTACCAGCTTGGCCTTTTAAGAGTGTATTCCGGCTCGGGTGCGTTGTTGGCTAGTACTCAACCGGTTATTCCGGTTTCAAAACGAAATAAATTGCGTTAGTTCCGGATGCCACAGCAGCGAACAACAAATACTTAATGAGCATGAACGCGAGGGGGGATTTAATCCCAATGATACGCCAATTTTATGCGCGGACTGCCATTCATCCAATGCTTTGGGCACGGAGGGAAAACCTGGTCTTCCTTCGCTTTCGGAAGTAATTCACAAAGAACATGGTGAAAAAACAAATAATTGTTACAAATGTCATCCCGGGCCAAATACGCAATGCCTGCGAGGGGTGATGAAAACCGAGCACAATTTTGCCTGCCAAGATTGCCACGGCAGCGTGAAAGAAGTAGGGCAGAGCGTCAAAAACGGACGTGAGCCCTGGCTGGAAGAACCTTCGTGCGGAGCAACGGATTGTCACGGCAGCAACTATGCGGAAGAACCTGGAAAGTTATTTCGCGAATCACGCGGACATGGCGGTTTGTATTGCAGCGCCTGCCACGGAGAGCCGCATGCAATTTTGCCTAGCGGGAACGACCGTGATAACGTACAAAATATCGCCCTGCAAGGTAAAGTCGGGACCCTTGACAAATGCGAAACCTGCCACGGGGTGGTGCCAAGCGGGCCAGGACCCCACGGAATTGTTCATTCCATTGTCGATCCGGTTCTCGGTGCCATTCCTTCACGAACGGCCCTGCAACAAAATTATCCCAATCCTTTCAATCCGTCCACGACCATTCCTTTTCAAATTAGTCAGCCTGGGCGGGCACGCATAGAAGTATTTAACACAAACGGGAAAAAGGTATTTACGGTTTTGAATGCTTATTTGCAACCCGGGTCATATAAGGTCAAATTTAATGCGGATTTTATGCCGTCCGGCGTTTATTTTTATCGTTTGGTCAGCGGGAACATTACCTTAACAAAGAAAATGTTTTTAGTGCGTTAACTTGAGGGGTAATAATTGTATTTGTTAATTTGGCCGTATTAAAACGGGGCATTCCGTAATCGGAAGGTCCCGTTTTTTAGCTAATTAGCCAAACTAAATTTATTAATCCAAAGAGCGGGAATTGCGATGTTCTTTTACCAGTTGATGAATTTGTTTTCGAATTTGTGTTAGTTTTTTGCTGTAATGCATCCACGCTTCGGAAGATTCGGCGTCATTGTGAATGAGTGCGTTTAGTTCGTCGGCTTCTTTTTCCAAACGCCACCGTTTCAGTTGAAAAATACAATCTTTGGCCAATTTTTCCGGATTGCTGAATTCGCGCAAAGCCAATTCCGAAAGAATGGCCTGAATTTCGGGATCGTCCTGAAATTGGTTCAAAACGGATGTCTCGTTTACGGAACCTGTTTCTTCCAATTCATTCATAATCGCTTCGTACAACAAAATGAATTTTGGATTATCAAACATATCGTAAGACAGGTGTTGCATCAGATAATGACGAATGTGCGGTTCGCCGTTTAATAACAAAAAGATGATACCGGCTTCGGCCTGATATTGTCCTTGCCGTAAATCGGACTTTTCCTTAGGTAGGTCGGAATCCGCCTGTTTTTCAGGAGGTTGACGTTCGTTTCTCTTGCGGAAAATCGTTTGCTTCCGTTTTTGTAACCGTCGCAATTGTTCGATTAACATTTCTTCATTCATAGTCAAACGCTGTGCCATCAGGGGAATGTACAGGCCAATTTTAACGGGATCGTTAAGTTCCGCCAATTTTTCCAGCATTTCATGGACAAATCGATTTTTAATTGCCATGGAAGCTTTTGGATTCTGTTCGTCAAAGAGGTCTAATTCGAATTCAACGGGAGAAAGTTCTGAAGCCAAATATTGCTCAAGAGCTTTAATGCCGTTTTTTTGTACAAAGGTGTCCGGATCTTCGCCTTCCGGAAGCAATGCAATGGAAACACTTAATCCGTTATTTTCCAGAATATAAGCATTGCGTAAAGCAGCGGTTCGTCCGGCGCTGTCACCGTCGTAAAGCAACACAGCGCGTTTGGTGTAACGTAAAAGCAGTTTGGCCTGAATTGAGGTTAAAGCGGTACCGCTGCTGGCCACAACGTTGTTTAAATCGTTTTCTACCAAACGCAACAAGTCAAAATAGCCTTCCACCAATATCACAAATCCCTTTTCCCGAATGCTTTGTATGGCCTGATGCAGGCCGTAAAGCGTGGAGCCCTTTTTGTACACAGGACTTTCGGGGCTATTCAGATACTTTGGTTGCTGTTGTTCGCGCAGTTTACGTCCACCAAACCCAATAATACGTCCGGAAAGATTTTGAAACGGGAAAATAACTCTATGCCTGAATTTATCGTAAAAGCCGCTACCCGATTGGCTTGGGGCGATTAAGCCCAATTTTTGTGCTTCGTTTAAATCGATATTTTTTTCTTCCAAAAACCGGACAAGCGCGCGATTAGCATCCGGAGCATACCCCAAACGAAATTTTTTAATGGTATAATCAGAAAGCCCTCGGTTTTTAAAATATTCCAATTGGGCTTTATTTGGCGGTAACAATAATTGTTTTTCAAAAAAAATGCATGCCGTTTCGTTTATTTCGTAAAGTTTTTGAAAATAGGTTTTCTCTTTTTCATCGGTCACTAAGTCCGTTTGAGGTAAAGAAATACCGGCAAAGTCAGCGGCACGCCGTACGGCTTCGATAAAAGGAAGCTTCTCGTATTCCATAATAAACGTAAAAACATTTCCGCCGCGGCCGCAGCCAAAACAATGAAAAATTTGTTTGGCAGGACTTACCATAAAGGAGGGCGTCTTTTCTGTGTGAAAAGGGCACAATCCCTTAAAATTGGAACCCGCTTTTTTTAGGTTAACAAATTGAGAAATGTAATGAACAATGTTCACCGCACTGCGAACTTCGTCTATTTTTTCGGAACTGATTCTACCCATAATTGATTAAAAAATATAAAGTTGACAACAATTGTTACTATTTCTAAATTAAACATTTAAATGAATGTATAGCAAATAAATTATTCGCGAAATCCGAATTGAAATTACAGATTTTGCGCAAATAAATTTAAAACGGTTTAAATAACGAAAGGATTATCCGATGCCGGAACCTTTAAATCAACCGGGCAATCAAATTAACATCGAATTGGGGGAAAAGGAAGCCGAAGGAATTTACAGCAATTTGGTTCTTATTAGTCATTCACCTGCCGAATTTGTTTTTGATTTTACGCGTATTTTACCTGGCAAACCGAAAGCTCGGGTTTATGCAAGGATTGTAATGGCGCCGCAGCATGCCAAGTCACTTTTAAAGGCTTTGGAAGAAAATATTCGTAAATACGAAGAGCAATTCGGGGAAATTATTGTTCACGGTCAACAACACGATAACAAAAATATCGGTTTTCGTGGATGAATTTTCCCGTTGGGGTTTTCTTTTACGAGTTTAGTTTTCTGTCGCTTAAAAACGGAGTGTTATCAGATTGATGCATTTGCCGCCAAACGATACGGTGCAACGCTGTGCCTGGGTACCGTTGCAAGACCAACTTTATGTAACATATCATGATGAAGAGTGGGGCGTTCCTATTTATGACGATCGCTTATTATTTGAATTTTTAGTATTGGAAGCCTTTCAGGCCGGATTAAGTTGGCGCACCGTTTTACATAAACGAGAAAACTTTCGCCTTGCTTTTGATGCATTCGATGTACAAAAAATAGCCGCTTACAATCAAACCAAAATCAGGGAATTATTGCAGAATGTCGGTATTATTCGCAATCGTTTAAAAATTGAGGCGGCCGTAAACAATGCCCGTGCATTTCTTGAAATTCAAAACAAATACGGGAGTTTTAGTCAATACGTCTGGCGCTTTACGGATGGACGGCCTATTGTCAACCATTGGAAGCGAAACGAAGAAATTCCTGCACGAACACCGCTTTCTGATAAAATAAGCAAAGACTTAAAACAACATGGTTTTAAGTTTGTCGGTTCCACGATTATTTACGCACACATGCAAGCTACCGGAATGGTTAACGACCATTTGATTTCCTGTTTTCGCCATCAGGAAATTTTGCAACTTTTAACGGGTCAGCTAAACGGATTTGCCTAAACGCAAAAGTATGTTCACTTGCCGCCGATTTTCTCCCCGGCCGAATTCATGCCCCGCGTGGCAAATTCCGGTTGATCGTTTTGTTGGCCTAAAGCACATTTATGTTACTTTATGTTTTGCCAATTCTCTTCAGGTTAAAATTGCTCAAAGTTGTAAAATTTTTGTAGCAGAGCAATTACCTTGAAAGAAAAATTCTTCGGGAGATCATTTAACAGCTAAAACCACTAATTTTACATTAGGCAAAACTTGTCTAATTTTTTATTTCAATTAATCAAAAGTTTGAGATCATAGTTTAAATTCGAAAATTGTCCAAATGGAGAAAATACTAACCATTAATAAATGTTTAAATCACCCGAAAATTTCGTTTATTATCGGAAAATTTTCAAACCTAATTTTAGGCCAACTTAGGCAGCCTCTTATTGTTTATCTGCAAAACGGTTGCCACCTATGATAATTCGGTAAAATTTAAAGATACAAATTGGTTTGCTAACGGAAACCGTTTGCATTTTATTCTTTCTTTTTCTTAATTTGAAGTTCATCATTCCTCAAGGAAGTACCCATATTACAAGGATCGTTTTTAGCAGCCCGTCAAACGGAGAACTTTATGAAAATTATTATTGCCGGTGCTACGGGATTTATCGGGCGGCATCTTGTTGCTTTTTTAAATGATTCTGGGTATGAGATTGTGGCCCTGTGTCGTAATCCGCAGGCAGCAAAAAGACAATTTTCCGCTGAAATAAAATGTGTGCCGTTTAAAATGGGTGATCCCTCTCCATGGCTCGGTCACCTGAAAACAGCCCGAGCGCTGATCAACTTAATCGGAGAAAATATCAGTACACACCTTTGGAGTAAAGCGTACAAAGCGAAAATTCGTCGTAGCCGTTTGGAAGCGGTGGCAACGTTTCTAAATGGAATTCGGCAAGTTCAACCCAATGAATTAACCTTTATGCAGGCCTCGGCCGTGGGTTATTATGGCAATTCTTTTTTACCTGTGGACGAACAGGGAAAGGTGGGGGAGGGTTTTTTGGCGCGATTGACTTATGAGTGGGAACGTGCAACCGAACCTTTTACACGGTTGGGAGTAAGGCGGATTCTTATGCGTTTCGGTACGATTTTAAGTGACGACGGCGGCGCTTTGCCGAAATTGATATTGCCTTATCGCTTTTTTGCCGGGGCCATTTTAGGAAACGGACAACAAGGCTTTTCGTGGATGCATATTTCCGACTTAAAACGTGCCGTCCGGTTTTTACTTGAAAATAAGCACTTGGAAGGCGTGTTTAATTTTGTGAGTCCGCATCCGGTAAGCCAAAAAGAATTTAGCAAGATATGTGCTGAAATTTTAAACCGCCCCGTATTTTTACGCATTCCTGCCTGGGGAATCAAATTAATGTTGGGAGAAATGGGACAATTTTTAATCATTGACGGACAGTATGTTCAACCAACAGCCCTGATAAATGGCCGTTTTGAATTTAAATATCCGAAAATTAAAGCGGCTCTTGAAAATTTACTTGTTGAAAAATAAACCGCCATCCGGCTAAGCAAAATTAACCGTTTTAAAGGAGAAGGCTGGTATGATCTCCAGAGTTTACTCAGCAGCACTAATGGGAATTGACGCCTATCCCGTAGAAGTGGAAACTAATATGGAACGCGGATCTCCCTATTTTAATATTGTCGGCCTTCCGGATAATGCGGTTAAGGAAAGTCGGGAACGCGTGATAGCAGCCATCCGTAATTCGGGTTATCGGTTTGTTTATCAGCGTCGCATTACGGTGAATATGGCCCCGGCCGACACCAAAAAAGAAGGTTCGGCTTACGATTTGCCCATTGCCATCGGTATTATGGCTGCTTCCGGTGAAGTTGAAGCAGGGGCAATTGATCGTTACATGATTTTAGGCGAATTGGCCCTGGATGGCTCGTTGCGACCCATTCATGGCAGCCTTTCCATCGCCATTAAAGCCAATGAATTGGATTTTGAAGGATTGATTGTTCCCGAAGAAAACGCACGCGAGGCAGCTATGGGCAGTAGTCAAACCAAGGTTTTTCCCATGGGGCATTTAACCGATGTGGTTAATTTTTTGAATGGGAAAGCGGCTATTGATCCGATTACGGTTGATATTCGTGAAATGTTTAGTCGAGAAAGCAATTCTCCTTTGGATTTGCAAGACGTAAAGGGACAGGAACACGTTAAACGGGCCATGGAAGTGGCTGCTGCTGGCGGGCATAATTTGATAATGATCGGTCCTCCTGGTTCGGGAAAGACCATGCTGGCCCGACGTTTCCCGACTATTTTACCCCTAATGTCTCTGGATGAAGCCATCGAAACCACAAAAATTCATTCCGTAGCCGGTTTGCTTGCAGCGGATCATGGCCTTGTCGGGGTGCGCCCTTTCCGTTCGCCACACCATACCATCTCGGATGTGGCTCTCATCGGAGGCGGACGCTTCCCCCGACCGGGTGAGGTAAGTCTGGCACATCACGGTGTTTTATTTTTGGATGAATTACCAGAATTCAAGAAAAATGTTTTGGAAGTATTGCGCCAACCGATGGAAGACGGGAAGGTATCCATAGCACGCGCTGCGTTTTCGCTGACCTTCCCGGCCAAATTTATGCTGGTGGCGGCTATGAATCCCTGTCCATGCGGCTACTATGGTGATCCTACGCATGCCTGTTCCTGTAGTGTTCCGCAAATACAACGTTATCGATCCCGTATTTCCGGACCTTTACTGGATCGTATCGATATACATGTGGAAGTTCCGGCCGTTAAATTCAAAGAATTATCTTCGGAACGTTCAGGCGAACCTTCGGCGGTTGTACGTGAGCGCGTACAAAAAGCGCGGGAAGTTCAATTAAAACGGTTTGCCAAGGAAAAAGGTATTTTTTCCAATGCACACATGGAATCTGCCCAAATTCGTAAATACTGCCAAATTGACGAACAGGGTCGCCAACTACTGAGTATGGCTATGAAGCAAGTAGGACTCTCCGCCCGGGCTTACGATCGCATTTTAAAGGTAGCACGGACCATTGCCGATCTGGAAAATAGCGAACGCATTTTATCCACGCATTTGAGTGAAGCCATTCAATACCGAAGTTTAGATAGGGAAGAATTTTAACCGGTAAAAAATAAATAATAAATGAAAAATAAAAAATGATAAAAAGGAGCAGGTTGGTGCAAGGCATTTGAACGTAACGCAATTCCGCGAACAGTGGTTGTAATTTGCGCTTTTACGATAGGATGGTATGGAATTGATAAAAAATGATTTTTGTTGCCTTGGATATCGTTTTCTTTGTATCGAACAAAATAATAAATTAGGCGTATTGAAAGTACGAATTTAACGTAACAAAATGTAAAGGAAATACATCATGAAAGCCATGGTTTTGAATCGAATTACCGATTTGCGCGAGAATAAGGAACCATTGCAATTGGTTGAGTTGCCGGATCCGAAACCGGCGGAAGATGAAGTGTTGTTAAAAGTTTCTACTTGTGGCGTTTGCCATACCGAATTAGACGAAATAGAAGGCCGTACACCGCCCTCGCGATTTCCTATGGTCTTGGGACATCAAGTAGTGGGACGTGTGGTTCAAAAAGGCCGCAATGTAACCGAATTGCAATTGGGCGATCGTGTTGGCGTACCTTGGCTTTATTCCTCTTGCGGACAATGTGAATATTGCTTGCGCGGGGAAGAGAATTTGTGCCCGAAATTTAAGGCAACCGGACGCGATGCATTTGGGGGATATGCCGAATATATGGTAGTAAAAGAAAAGTTTGCCCATCCCATTCCGGAAATATTCAGTGATGCCGAGGCTGCACCTTTGCTGTGTGCTGGAGCCGTCGGGTATCGTTCTTTACGCTTAACGAATCTCGAAAACGGACAACGCTTGGGGTTAACCGGTTTTGGAGCTTCGGGGCATCTGGTATTGCAAATGGTTAAGCATAAATATCCCGATTCGTCGATTTACGTTTTTGCGCGTAGCGCAAGCGAACGGGAATTTGCGCTGGAACTTGGGGCTGTTTGGGCAGGTGACACCGATGAGCAAGCTCCGGAAAAACTTCATGCGATTATCGATACAACGCCCGTCTGGAAACCCGTAGTGGAAGCCATGAAAAATTTATTACCCGGTGGTCGCTTGGTAATTAATGCTATTCGTAAGGAAAATCATGATAAAGAATATTTGCTAAATTTATCTTACGAAAATCATTTGTGGATGGAACGAGAAATAAAAAGTGTGGCCAATGTGGCCTTGATTGATGTACGCGAGTTTTTGCAATTGGCTGCCGAAGTACCCATTAAACCGGAATATCAGACGTATGCCCTGGAAGAAGCCAATAAAGCATTGGTTGAATTGAAGGAAAGAAAAATCCGTGGGGCTAAAGTGCTGGTGATCGGTTAAAACGCATTGAAAAGTTTTGGACGCGATCTTTCCTAAAGGGTTCAGTGTTAAGTGGGTAATGGTTACTGGTTAAGGGTAATCAGTGGGCGGAATAGGTTGACTGGTTGATTGGTTGAATCGTTGAATGGTTGAATGGTTATTCGTTATTCGGTGCTTCTTCGGTGTGGTAAAGGGTTAAGGGTTAAGGGTTAAGGGTAATCGTGGGCGGGAAAGGTAGACTGGTTGATTGGTTGAATCGTTGAATGGTTGAATGGTTATTCGGTGCTTCTTCGGTGGGGCTCGGTGGCCGGGGAAAGGGTTAAGGGTGTAAGGGTTAAGAGTTAATGGTGCGAAATAGTGCCGACTTATGAGCAATTTCGGTAGTTTGTTGCTGTGTTTACCCCCCGTAGCCCCCCTCAAAGGGGGGCGCTTTGATCGTGGCGGTTTGTGGCCCTGCGGGGAGAAGCCGGTTGCCGAGTAGTCCCGATTCGTCGGGAAGTATCGAGGCACCGGCGGCCTTTTTCCCTATTCCTTTTTCTTTTTTCATTTTTCCTTTTTCATTTTCTCCGTGCAGATCAGTGGCCGGGAAGGTTGACTGGTTGATTGGTTGAATCGTTGAATGGTTGAATGGTTATTCGGTGCTTCTTCGGTGGGGCTCGGTGGCCGGGGAAAGGGTTAAGGGTGTAAGGGTGAAGGGTTAAGGGGAAGCATGCCACCCCAAGGGCAATTCGTAATTCTCCCTGACGCGGCGCCACCTGACAACCGGCAGCCTTCTTCATTTTTCATTTTTCCTTTTTCATTCCCCCGTGCCACCACGAAGTGGTAGGTATCCCTTTGGATTGAATGGTTCAGGGTGCAGCTTCATTTTGTGCGCAGATCACGCGGATTGGCGCAGATTTTTTTCTGCGAATATCTGCGGAATCTGCGAGAGCCAATAATCGGGATTCTTCGGTGGTTTGTTGCGGTGTTTACCCCCTGTAGCCCCCCCCTCAAAGAGGGGCGCTTTGATTGTGGTGGCGGTTTGTGGCCCTGCGGGGAGAAGCCGGTTGCCGAGTGGTCCCGATTCGTCGGGAAGTATCGAGGCCCCGGCGGCCTTTTTCCCTATTCCTTCTTTTTTCCTTTTTCCTTTTTCATCTCGTTCTGTGCAGATCATTGACCCAAATTCGTAATTCATTCTTCCCCTCTCCTCACAAGCTCTCCAAAAATCAATCCGCAAATTTTTTTATTTGCCAAATGAACTTATGTTCATTATATTGCGTAAAACAAAATGAACATAAGTTCAATTCAGTAAGGAGTAGCCGTGCGTGGACCGTACCGAAAACGTATGATTCTGCAACCGCCGCAGGTCAAAAATTTTAAACCGAGCGGCATTCCGCGACGCATGCTGGAATCGATTACATTGCACGTGGATGAGTACGAAGCCATCCGTCTGGCCGACCATCTGGGGCTGGAACATCAGGAAGCAGCGGAACGCATGCACATCTCGCGGCCCACGTTTACCCGGCTTATCGAACGGGCACGGCACAAAGTGGCCACGGCACTGGTAGAAGGCAAAGAGCTGATTATCGAAGGCGGAAACGTGGATTTTTTGTACAACTTAAATTACTGCAAGGAATGCGGGGAAACTTTCCCCGCGGAAGAAGAAAGCGAACGTTGTCCGGATTGCGGATCGGAAAACGTGGAAAATTTAAATCAACAGTTTTTGAATTTTGAACGGGGAAGAAGAGGTCATGGCAGGAGAGGACGTTAAAATAAAGGTTGCTGTCGCCAGCGGAAAAGGCGGAACCGGAAAAACATTCATTGCGACCAATCTGGCGCGCATTGCCGCCGAACAACACAATGTAACGCTGTTCGATCTGGATGTGGAAGAACCCAACGATCATTTGTTCTTTCCGAAAATTCGGTTGGAAACCAAACCGGTGGAAATGATGATTCCCGTGGTGAACCATGAGGTGTGCGATCGTTGTGGCATTTGCAGCCAAATTTGCGAATACCACGCCATCATCACTTTGCCCATTCAGGTGATGGTCTTTCCCGAATTGTGCCACAGTTGTTACGGATGTCTGGAATTGTGCCCGTTGCAGGCCATCTCCGAAGGCAAGAAGGAGATTGGTAAAATTCATTTCGGGCATCAGGACAACATCGAACTAATCGGCGGAACGCTGAAAATCAGCGAAATGGCCACCACGGCGCTTATTCGGGAAACCAAGAAATTCGCCACCGATTTTGCTGCGGTGCGCATTTACGACGCGCCTCCGGGCACTTCGTGTCCGGTGATCGAAACGGCTAAGGACATGGATTACGTGGTTCTTGTGGGAGAACCGACTCCGTTCGGCCTGCACGATCTGGATTTGCTGGTGCAGGTGTTTCGTCAGGTGAAAAAACCATTCGGGGTAGTGGTGAACAAGTCCGTTGCCGGAAACACACGCGTGGAAGATTATTGCGCGGAAAACGGCATTGAAATTCTGGGACACATTCCTCTGCGTAGCGATATTGCCCATACCTATGCCAGTGGAATGTTGGCCGTCGAAGCTATTGAGGACGTAAGGTTGTTGTTTGAAAAACTCTGGGAAACGATTTCGCAAAAAGTAAGTGAGGCGGTACGATGAAAGAGATTGCCATTATGAGCGGAAAAGGCGGTACGGGAAAAACCTCCATTACTGCGGCTTTGAGCGCCCTGGCCGGTAAACAGGCTGTGGTGGCCGATTGTGACGTGGATGCGGCCAATTTGCATTTGCTTTTGCAGCCGCACATTGAACACGAAGAAGATTTTTACAGCGGCAAGCTGGCCGTCATCGATTACGATTTGTGCACCGATTGCGGCATTTGTCAGGAAAAATGTGTGTACGATGCCATTGACCTGATCGACGGGCGCTACGTGATCGATGAGATAAGTTGCGAAGGGTGTTCGGTTTGCTTTCATCTGTGCCCTGTGGATGCTATTCACATGGAAGAGAGTTTGGCCGGAAAGTGGTTTCGCTCAAAGTCACGATTCGGTAATCCTTTTATTCACGCCCGGCTGGGGATCGGGCAGGAAAATTCCGGCAAGCTGGTCAGCAAGGTCAAGGCCGAAGCCAAAAAGGTGGCCGAAGCGCAGAAAATTCCCTTCATCTTTGTGGACGGCGCACCCGGTGTGGGTTGTCCGGTCATCTCTTCGCTGAGTAATGTGAATCAGGTACTCATCGTTACCGAAGCTACGCGTTCCGGTTTGCACGATTTGCAACGTTTGGTGCAGCTCATCGAGTATTTCAAATTAAAGGCGTCGTGTGTGATTAACAAAAACGATTTGAACGGGGAAATGGACAGAGCGATCACGGAATTTTGTGAGGCACACGATATTCCGGTGGTTACGCGCATCCCGTTTCATCCGGCATTTTACGAAACGCTGCAAGAGGGAAAAACGCTGCTCGAAAGCGGTTACCCGGAAATCATTGAAAAAATAGAAGATATTTACCAGCACTTAACCGAAGGAGAAAAGGTATCATGAAAGTAGCATTTACCGCACAAGGCGACGGCTGGCGCGAAAAGATCGATTTGCGTTTCGGGCGCGCCAGAGGATTTTTTATTGTGGACACCGAAAGCGAGCAAACGGAATTTGTGGACAATAAAGCCAATGTGGAAGCGGCGCACGGAGCGGGAACCAACGCGGCACAAACCGTGATTAATGCCGGAGTACAGGCTCTGGTTACCGGATCGGTCGGCCCCAAAGCCGGATCGGTATTGAAGGCAGCGGGCATTAAGGTGTACGTGGTCGAAGGCGGCACGTCGCTAAAAGATGCGTACGAGATGTTCAAGCAAGGGAAATTGAGGGAACAGGATATTTAAGATGAAAGATTAAAGATGAAAGATGAAAGGGGAAAATTCATGTTTCATCTTTGCAGGTTTATGTTTTGAGGGGATTAGGAACTTGGAACTGGGAACTTGGAACTGGCTCCGTCACGGAGTGATCCCTTTGGGATAGGAGCCCCTTTGGGGGAACTGGCTCCGTCACGGAGTGATCCCTTTGGGAAAGGAGCCCCTTCGGGGGAACTGGTCCGGTTAACCGTTCAATAATTCAACAATTTAACGAATAAATCATCCAACCAACAAAGGAGGATTGAACCATGCCGTGGGGAGATCGTACAGGTCCCGCAGGTCAGGGACCAAGAACAGGCCGCGGACTGGGCTACTGCAACGGCTACAACCAGCCGGGTTACGTAACCAGTCCCGGATTCGGACGTGGTTATGGTCGTGGATTCGGCTTCGGGCGTGGCGCCTGGGGCTGGGGACGCGGAGCAGGTTACGGTTGGGGTCGTGGTTGGGGCTGGGCCCGTTGGAATTGGCCCGCACCTCCGGCGACTTCAAACGAAGCGCCTAAAACTGCCGGTACGGTTAATGAACAGGAGTTGAACGACATGCGCAACGAATTGCACAGCCTGCGTTCGGCAGTGGACGGATTGCTGAGTCGCCTATCGGCTCTAACCGGTGGCAAAGAAAAAACGTCCGAAGAAGAGTAACGACCTGTGTGGCAAATGGTATGTGCGGGTGTCGGTGCGTTTAAAGCCGATGCCTGCACGTGCCTTTTGGGAATATTGGCAAGCGAAAGGAGGAATATTATGATTGGAAGCGGAAGAGGTGCCGGAGGCGGTTTCGGAAGAGGTCAGGGCCGCGGACGTGGTGGCGGACGGTTCGGAGGTAACCGCAGCGGTCTGGGGCCGGGTGGTAACTGCGTGTGTCCCTCCTGCGGGTACAAGGCACCCAAAGAACCGGGCGTGCCCTGCAACACGGTTAAATGCCCCAAATGCGGCACCGTGATGGTACGGGAGTAATAAAATCTCTTGGGAGGAGGAGCGCATGAAATCCGAAGAATCGGAACCTGTAAAAATCGGGATTATTATTTGTGATCGTTATCGAAATTGTGCGGGCGGCAAATGTTTGAAAGCCTTGCACAATCGGGAGGGAGCCTTTGCCCGTTACAAAGATCGGGAAGTGCAATTGGTGGGCTATACCACCTGTGGCGGTTGCCCGGGCGGCAATGTGGAATACGCCCCGGCGGAAATGATCAAAAACGGAGCTACGGTCATTCATTTTGCCACAGGCATGGTTGTGGGCTATCCGCCCTGTCCCTATCTCTTTCATTTCAAGGAATTTGTTGAAATGAATTACGGATTGGACGTGGTCATTGGCACGCATCCCATTCCGGAAAGTTATTACCAGAACCACAAAAAGATGGGCACTTGGTTAAACGGTCAGTGGAAAGATATTTTGACGCCGGAGATGATCGGTAAAGAGCAGCGGGCAAATTACAGTTGACGGTTAAAAAGTTAGGGAGGATAGCAAAATGAGTGTTCCGAGAAATCAAGCCATGGGGCGCGGCGGTTACTGCATTTGTCCCAAATGCGATTATCGGGCGCCCCACCAACGGGGCATTCCCTGTCAGGAACAACGTTGTCCCAATTGCGGGGCCAAACTGATGCGGGAAGGTTCGTACCATCACCAATTGCTGCTGGAAAAGCGGCGTAAAAAGGCCGAACAACAAAACGGGTAAGCCATGGCACGCATTCTCCCTTTTGAGCAGCATCTGGATGAGTACGAGAACTGGTTTGTGAAAAATCATTGGGCTTACCAATCGGAGATTCGGGCCATCCGGGAGTTGCTTCCTGCCGGGCTCGGTTTGGAAATTGGCGTGGGCAGCGGACTTTTTGCCCGACCGCTGGGCATCCGTTTTGGCGTGGAGCCTTCCCCGAAAATGATGCGCATGGCCCGCAACCGGGGGATTAAGATTGTGCGGGGCATTGCGGAACAGTTGCCCTTAAAACGCGCCACATTCGATCTGGCCTTGATGGTTACCACCGTATGTTTTTTAGACGATGTTCCGGCGGCTTTTGCCGAAGCGGCACGTGTTCTGAAAGCAGACGGGGCTTTTTTGGTGGCCTTTATCGATCGGGAATCGCCTCTTGGCCGCACGTACCAGAAATTTAAAGCGCAAAATGTGTTCTACCGTCACGCCGATTTTTATTCCGTGCGCGAGCTTCTTGCTTTTTTGCGCCAGGCGGGTTTTACTCGCTTTGATTTCCGGCAGACTATTTTTAAGCCTTTGCCGGATATCGGTCAAGAGGAACCAGTGCGTTCCGGTTTTGGTCAGGGGTCGTTTGTGGTGATTAAAGCCAGCTTTCACGAGGAGAAGAATCCATGAAATTGACCATCGTTTTTGATAATACGACCACGCGCAACGATTTGACGCCCGATTGGGGCTTTGCCTGCGTGATCGAACACAACGGAAGAAAAATTTTGTTTGACACCGGCGCCGACGGAAAAATTTTACTGGACAACATGCGTGCCTTGCGCATCGATCCCAAATCCATTCAAACGGTGTTTATTTCGCACAACCATTTTGATCACGTGGGTGGGCTTTCCGCATTTTTGAATGAAAATTCCGAGGTCACGGCTTATTTGCCTCGTTCCTTGCGCGGGGTACGCAAAGCCAAATGCATTGAATCGATTGGCGAAGGCCCGCGAAAATTGGAAGACGATTTGTTTACCACCGGTGAATTGGAGGGCATCGAACAGTCGTTGGTGTTGCCCACATCCAAAGGATTGATCGTCGTGGTTGGATGTTCGCATCCGGATATGGCCAAGATTTTGGAAGCGGCCGGGCAATTCGGAACGGTGTACGGCATTATCGGCGGGTTGCACGGGTTTGATCGCTACGAATTATTTGACGGTTTGCAATTGATTTGTCCCACCCATTGCACGCAGCACAAGGCGGAAATCAGGCAGCGCTTTGGCGCCCGGGTGGTCGAAGGCGGCGTAGGCCGGGTGATTGATAGTTGATGTGTCGATTGGTTAAAAGGTGAATTGTTGAATGGTGGATTGGTTGAATCGTTGAATTGTTGAATGGATGAATGGTGCTTTCGGTGCTTCTTCGGTGGCCGGGGAAAGGGTTAAGGGTGTAAGGGTTAATGGTTAAGGGGAAGCATGCCACCCCAAGGACAATTCGTAATTCGTAATTCGTAATTTTCTCCCTGGCGCGGAGCCACTCGGCAACCGGCGGCCTTTCGCCCTATCCTTTTTCTTTGGCGCAAGCCACCACTTTTGTGGTTTTCATTTATCCTGATCCTTTCCTCTTTCATCTTTTATCTTTCATCTTGCAAACGCAGTACTGCTCCTGTGTACAAACCACGAACCCTGCAACTCTCCGTGGCCGATGTTTCCTGCACCGAAGCATGGCTGAATCTGAAAGTGCAAAACGATTACCTGAACAAAACACTCAAACTGTTTCAAAACGACAGCTTAAAACTGGAAAAGATTTTGACGACGGAAGACAGCCTGTTGTACGTAGAAGGCCTTTGGCCCAACACCGGTTACCAGTTTCGGGTTACCATTTACGATGGCAGTAAAATTTTGGCTAAAAGTACAACCGTAAGCGCAACCACCATGGACACGACCTCACACAACTTTGAATGGCAGACCTTTGAATTTGGCGGGCAGGGCGGCAGCAGCACTTTTTACGACGTGGCTATTATTGACGAAAACGACATCTGGGCCGTGGGCGAGATTTACACCGCCGACGACCAATACAATGCCGCCCATTGGGACGGAGAAAAGTGGGAGTTGAAAAAGATACTTTTTCATACATTTTGTGACAAAGGTTCCTTATTTCCTTATCCTGCGAGAGCTGTTTTTTTCGTGGACAATACAGTGCTTATATCTTCAGGATCAGAAATCACGTTCTTAAAAAACTGTATCCAAGAAAAAAGTCAATGTACCCCTGTTTCCATAAACAAAATCTGGGGCACTTCGAGTTCGGATTTGTACGTGGTGGGCAA
>CAZRBA010000039.1:0-19563 GCA_964598255.1 uncultured Caldithrix sp.
TCTGGAAGCCTATTTTTCGACGGATAATCACACGTTTTACGAAGCAACCGGTGCCGATAGCTACCAGCTTTATTACATGGAAAAACCGACATTGGGCGCCTGGACCATTCAAGCCGCCGTTCAGGCCGATCTGAACAGCGACGGTAAAAACGAATTGGTATGGGGCCATACCTCCGGTGCTTTGAGAATTTTGCATGACGTTACGGATTTGGCCACAATGGATTCGACCAATGAAGCCCAAATCGCTTTGGTAAATCCGGGCGGTTGTCGCGGCTTAACCGCCGGCGATTATGACGGCGACGGCAAAACCGATGTTTTTATGGGTGGTAATTATAGCGGTGCGGTAGATCGCATAGAATACAAAGGTAGCGGCGACATCACCGATTCCACCAGCTATACCTATGAACGCGTATATCAAGACACCATCCCCAGTGGCGGAACACGTGTTTATTCCGTTTCGTTTCCTGGCGACAATTTTTGTATTAAACAAGGCGGAACAACTACCCACGATATGAACGGCAATGGCAAACCCGAATTGGTGATTGCCTACGAAGACGGCGATTCACTACAAAATTGGGTTGTGATGATCGAAGGTAACGGAGTAACCGGCATCGAACTAGATCCGGGCGCACAAGTATTAAAAACCTACCGTCTGGACCAAAACTATCCCAATCCGTTCAACCCGACGACCAATATTTCCTTCACTTTGCCCGCTACCGAAAGAGTGACTTTGAAGATTTACGACATGACAGGTAGAGAAGTAAAAACACTAGTAAGCGGTGTAATGTCGGCCGGTAAGCATGTGGTTACCTGGAACGGAACAGACAATAACGGAATGCATCTGGCAAGCGGTACCTATTTTTACACCTTACAAGCCGGAAGCCACAAACTTTTCAGAAAAATGACGTTGCTTAAATAAGGTGTGTGTTTTTATACAACAAAAAAAGGGAGAATTATATCTCCCTTTTTTTATGACACAATTTGTTAGCCAAGCAAACAAATTATGCGCGGATGAAAAATTCCAAAATAAATTGTAATTTTATTCACAGTGTATTTAAATTAAAGCAAAACACAACCATTGTTTTTTACGAAAATGAATACACATTTAAAAAATACACGCACAAAGTGTAACATCCAACCCGCTTCAAAAAAATTCGCAAGACTGGCATTTCGGGAAAACAGTCTTTCTAAATCTTTGGAGGTATAATTCATGCGTACCAAATTAATGCTCATCATTTTTCTGCTGGTGGCAATGGTCGGTAATCTATTTCCTGGAACCACGGGTAAAATTGTAGGAAGGGTTATTGATAAAGATACGGGTGAACCCCTTGCCGGAGCAAATGTGGTGATTAAAGGAAAACAATTGGGGGCTGCCACCGATGTTGACGGATACTATGTTATCTTAAATATTCCGCCCGGAGTTTACACGGTACAAGCTATGTATGTGGGCTATGCCACGCAGGAAATGGAAAACGTGGTGGTGAAAGTAGATTTAACCACTCAGGTAAATTTCAAAATGGTTTCCGCCAGTTTTCAGGGCGAAACCGTTACCGTGGTAGCCGAACGACCGCTTATTCAGGAAGATGCTACGGCCACGGCCGCCGTTGTAGGTGCCAGAGAAATTGAAATGGCGCCGATCGAATCGTTTACACAAATTGCCCAAACCAAAGCCGGGGTTAATGTTGGCCCCGAAGGGCAGTTGCACTTTAGAGGGGGCCGTAGCAGCGAAGTGGCTTACATTGTAGATGGCATTCCCGTAACGGATGCCATTAGCGGCGGAATTTCCATGGATGTTTCTACCAATGCCATTCAGGAATTATCGCTTATTACCGGTTCGTTTAGTGCAGAATACGGCCAGGCCATGTCAGGTATTGTTAATATTGTGACCAAAGAAGGTGGCTCAAAGTTTAGCGGTAATCTGAAATTCCAAAGCGGTGATGTGGTTACTCGACCGTCAAACAGCAAATATTTTTTGCCGGAAATCAATAAAATCGATCCCTTGAATACTTCGGAATTCGAAGCACAACTTTCTGGCCCTATTGTACGTGACAAATTAACATTTAATGTCTCGGGAAGATGGTACGACGATGGCGGATATCTGTACGGCCAACGTATCCATATGCCTACCGATATTGCCGATACCATTCAAACCGGAGATGGAGCCTACGTATCATTAAATTCGCAAAAAAAATTAAATTTGCAAAGCAAGCTAAAATGGAACGTGAGCAATACCGTCAATTTGTATTTTACCACAATTTTCGAAAACAAAAAATATCAAACATACAATCATACCCGAAGCAAAGTTCCCGACGGCATTCCATGGCATTACAACACCGCTATTCAATTAATCGGTAAAATGACCCATCAGTTCAGCAAATCGGCTTTTTATTCTTTTGTTGTCGGCTATCTGAATCGTGATTACAAACGTTATTTGGCCAAAGATATCAATTCGCCCAAATATGTGTGGAATGGTTACAGCACCGGTCAATACTTCTATCCGGGCGGTACGGATAATTTTCGTCAGTTCAGAACGCAAGATCAGTTTACGGCAAAATTCGATTTGACTTCGCAATTGTTCAAAAATCATGAAATTAAAACAGGATTTGAGCTTAAAAAGCTCGCCCTGTTTAACCATTCGTATTATTTAAGTGTCGATCGCCGTGCGGAACCGTTTGTGGATGCAAACAACAACGGGGTTTGGGATCCGGGCGAAGAATTTACCGATATCGATCGGAACGGCGTTTGGAATGAAGCGCGGGATGACAATGGGGACGGTATTCCCGGCAATACAATCGAATTGCAAGGATACACCAACGATAAGTGGCGCCGCCATCCCACCGAATTTTCCTATTACATTCAGGATAAAGTCGAATTAAAAGACATGGTAATCAATATCGGTGTGCGTTTCGACTATTTCGATCCCGATGGCCGCGTTTTACGCGATCCCACCGATCCGGACATTACCAAACCGATTAAAAACGAAAACATCTGGAAAGATTATGGTACAGACGGCATTCCCAATACCCATGATCCGGACGGAACGGAAAACAACGGTATTCAGGATCCTGGGGAACCGATCGTAACCCTGGCCGAGCGTGAAACGTATTGGTACAAAAAAGTCAATCCCACTTATCAAATTAGCCCGCGTATTGCCTTTGCTTTTCCCATTTCTTCCACCGGTAAATTATTCTTTTCTTACGGTCACTTCTTTCAGTTGCCGCCATACACTTACCTGTATCAAGATTACGACAATAAAGTAAAGCCGGGTTTAATCGCCACAAGTATGGGCAACCCGGGATTAAAACCGCAAAAAACGATTAGCTACGAAGTTGGTGTCGAACAACAGTTAACCCGAGATCTGGCCGCTTATTTAAAGATATATCAGCGCGATATGCGTAATATCATCGGTCAGGATATCGTACTGTTGCCCAATACCGATGCCTACGGTATTTTTGTCAATCGTGATTACGGCCGGGTGCGCGGCATTAACTTTAGTTTGGAACAACGTTTTTCCTCCTTCTTTTCGGCAACCATCGATTATACCTATCAAATTGCCGAAGGAAACGAATCCAATCCAACGCAACGGGTACGCAATTACCGCTTGAAATTGGAAAATCTAAAAAAAATTGTACCTTTAAGTTGGGATCAAACCCACACCTTGCGCATAAACGGCAGCATCGGTAAACCCAACGATTGGTTGGTGAGTATGATCGGACGTATCGAATCGGGCTATCCCTACACCCCCCAAGGCGCCAACGAAATCGTAAAAATTGCCGAAGAAAACAGCGCTCGAAAAATTCCCATTATCAAATTCGATTTAAATGCCAAAAAAACATTTAAAATGAAAATGGGCAAAACCGATTACTATTTTTCGGTGTATGCCAAAGTATATAACCTGCTCGATCGCTTAAATGAAAAATATGTGTGGGATGCTACCGGTCGGGCCACTTACGGTTTGGGCTTGTACGGTGGAGAATTTGATCCCGATTGGCAAAGAAGACCCCATTGGTTTTACAAACCGCGTGAAATTTATGTCGGTTTTGAATTCAGCTTCTAATTGGGATTATAATTTTTTGGAGGAAATACTTTATGAAACAAAATTTTAAACGTACCCAGTCATTCTCTTTAATAATGGCGCTTCTGTTTTTACTGGGACTCAGTTTGCCGCTTGTCGCGCAAAATCCCTTGAAAACGAGCAAGAGAATGAAATACTGGACACAGAAAGAATGGGATCAGTGGGAACAGTGGAACCATCGTGTTCAGTTGTTAAAATCGACCGGAGCGGCGGACCGACGTGAAGGCATTATGGATGGCAATAAAATACGTACGGTGTTTTATAATTACGGATCGGTTGGCCGTCCCAATACAGAACCTTCCATCGAATGGCCCAAGGAAAGCGGCCACGGATATGCTTATGAATTTGGGCCCATGGTCGGAGCATTGGTGGTGGATGTCCACGGCGATACCATTCCCATCATCTCCGAAGCGCTAATTGATGGCGGCGATCGCTCTCCAGACGGAAAAGTTTGGGGATGGCAACCATTGCCCCAATATTTGAATACCAATGCCTCCACTCCTGCTATGAGTAACAATCCGGATTCCTGGCCACAACTAATGTCTCCTTCAAATCCTTTTTTCAACATCCATTACACATCCGATCTCGATAAATTTCTTTGGCCTGGCGTGGACACTTTAGGACAGGTTTCGGCCGATTTGGAAGCCTACTGGGCTATGGATGACCGCGACAACGATGAATTCGAATACTATCCCTTTATTAACGATTCGTCACGCCGTGGTTTGGGGGTTAAACTTACCTGCCGGTTAATGCAGTTTTCCGCCTCCCTGGCCGAAGACATTATTTTTTACATTATTGAAATCGAAAATGTGAGTGATAAGCGCTTAGATAAGGTTGTCGCTGCCATGTTCGGCGATCCGCATATTGGCGGCCCGGGTGATTTTAGCGATGATTATGCGGGCTTTGATCAGAATTACAACATGGTGTATTCATGGGATAAAGAAGGTTCCAGCAACGATTACGGTATCCCTTGGACAGACCTCGGATGGCTTGGATTTAAGTTTTTGGAAAGCCCCAAAGATTCGCTGGGTAATGAACTCGGCTTAACCAGTATGGCGGCTCCCATCTACGGCACGGTAGCCGGTACGCCAAGTAATGACGATATTATGTGGCATGAACTCAAACCGGGCACCTTTACCAATATTGCTCAGGAAAAAGATAATGTGTTCCTGTTCGGTTCCGGTTATTTTTCTTTGGATCCCGGGCAAGTGCAGCGTTTTTCCATTGCCATTATTATGGGTAAAGGTAAAGACGATTTGTATGCCAATGCCGATATTGCTCAGGAAATTTACGACCGCGATTATAAATTTACCAAAGCGCCAGATCCGCCTGTTGTGACGGCCGTACCAGGCGATGGCCAGGTAACGCTTTACTGGGATTCCAATTCCGAAAATTCCTTTGACGAATTTTTTCAGGTGCACGATTTTGAAGGATACAAAATTTACAAAAGTACCGATAAAGGACAAACCTGGGGCGAAGTAATTACCGATGCGTACGGCCGAGATGTCGGCTTTAAACCATTGGCCCAGTTCGATAAAAAAGATAATGTGGAAGGTCTCTTTCCCATTGACAAAGACGGCGTGAAATTTTATTTAGGTAAAAACACAGGATTGGTGCACACCTTTACCGATAAAAATGTTATTAACGGAGTAACCTACTACTATGCTGTTACGGCTTACGATTCCGGATTTGCCTCCAAAGGCGTTTTACCCGTAGAATCGGGTAAGTTTCCCGGACGCAATATGGTGAGCGTTATGCCCACACCTCGAGTACCAGGCTATCAGGATCCGCAAATTACGGTTAACCATGTAAGCGGATATTCCACTTCCAAAATAGAATTTAAAGTTTTGGACCCACGCGTTATAGAAAAAACGCATTACGAAGTTTCGATTGACGACAGCAGTTTTTCCAAAACCGCCATTACGATTGTGAATACCACCAAAGGCGATACGGTCATTAAAAACTATACGCGTCTGGACGGTGAACCTATCATGTTTGACGGAATGATCGGCCGTATTTTTAACGAATCGGTTATTACCATTGTCGATTCCCTGACAGGGTGGATCGCCGGAAGTAAAGGCAACTTGCTGCTGGAAGTAAGCTTATTCCGCGGCGGTGTGCGCATACCGCGTGATTTGGAAATCCGTTTCTTTGATCATGTTGCCGATACATCGGTATTGGTAAGTCCGAAACCGATAAATTTTCAGGTGTGGAATACCACGGATAATAAACAAATGGATGTTATTTATTACGATAAAAACAATAACGATACCGTGGATGTCGGTGATCGGATTGTCCCCATTGTTTATGTACACGGAGCACCAAAAGGTTCGTGGATGGTCGAATTCAAAAAACCGCTTAGCGGACAGGCCGTAAATCCGCAACCGGGCGATGCCATAAAAATCTTTATTGCCAAACCCTTTGAAGGCTTGGACCATTATACAATCGATACCGAGCCGAATAAGGTTGATCTGGAAAAAGCCAAGAAAGATTTTATGGAAAAGATAGCGGTTATTCCGAATCCGTATGTCGTGGCCTCCAGTTACGAAGTTCCGCCTCCGTCCGTTTTCAGCGCCGGACGCGGTGAACGCAGAATCTATTTTGTCAATTTACCGCCAAAATGTACCATCCGCATTTACACCTTGGCCGGTGAATTAATTCGCGAAATTAATCATGATGGAACCCTGTTAAACGGCACCGAACCATGGGATTTGCTTTCCAGCGAAGGGTTGGAAATTTCCTACGGAGTTTATATTTACCATGTTGATGCCGGCGAATACGGGCAAAAAATTGGTAAATTCGCAATCATAAAATAAATGGGGTACGCTATGAAAGTTCAATATAAAACAATATTTATTGTGTTCGTTTTGGCCATTGGGCTCGTTCATGCGGGAGAAATTACCAAAAAAGGAACTACTGCCGCCCAATTTCTAAAAATCGGCATCGGTGCGCGTGCGGCCGCCATGGGCGAAAGTCAAGTGGCCGATGTAAACGACGCCTCGGCTCTTTTTTGGAATCCTGCCGGCATGGCCAAACTTAAAGGTAACGAATTAATGTTGGTTCGCACCAACTGGCTGGCCGATATTAAGTACGATTTTGCCGGTCTTGTGGTGCCCATGCACGGCCTTGGTACTTTCGGGCTTTTTTATTCCGGATTAACCATGGGTGAAATGAAAGTACGCACGGAATACAAACCGGAAGGAACCGGCGAATTGTTTACCGCCTCCAGTATCGCTTTAGGGTTGAGTTATGCCCGCAATATGACCGAACGATTTTCCTTTGGCATTACCGCCAAATACATTCGGGAACAAATCTGGCATGAATCGGCCTCTACCATGGCCATTGACGTGGGCATAGTTTATTTGACAACATTTAAAAATTTGCGACTGGGAATGGCTATTTCTAACTACGGCGGAAAAATGCAAATGGACGGGAAAGACCTGTTAACTTTCAAAGATATCGATCCCAACCTGAAAGGCAATAACGAAAATGTTATTGCCAAGCTCAATACCGAAAAATTTGACATTCCGCTTATCTTTCGTATCGGGTTCGCTTACGATCCCATCAAAACCGATTTTCAGCGGGTTACAATGAGTATCGACGGAATTACGCCGAACGATTTTAATGAATATCTGAATGTGGGTATGGAATATGCCTTTCGTGAAACGGTATTTTTACGTGCCGGTTATCGCGGAATCGGAGTTAATGATCTGGAAGGCGGAATGTCTCTTGGCGGTGGTTTACGCTACAAAGTGAGCAGCGGACTTAGCCTTAAAATCGATTATGCCTATGTGGATTACGGAAGGCTGGATAACGTCCAACGATTTTCGCTGGGATTGGTTTTTTAGGCTCTTGAATTTTGCAAAGGCTGTCTTTTGGGCAGCCTTTGTTTTTCTCCCAATGTTCATGTAGTCTCTTCGAATAAATAAATAAAAAAATTGGCCAGAGTTTCTACCGCAGGGTAAAGTAAGTTTTCGTCCAATTCCAAGCCGGAACTGTGCAAATGCCCCCGGCCTCCACCGCCAACAAGTAGGTAAAGTCCCGGTATTGTTTGCAGATAAAATGAGAAATCATCGGCTCCCATGGAAGGTCTGGAAGGTTTTAACAAACGATCGCCGCGACCGCTACTGAGCATATAAGATTCAAATTTTTGACTTAAAGCGCCATCGTTAATGGTTGGCGGACAATTGGTGGGAAAATCCACATTAATTTTGATTTTGTACAAATGGGCAAACGATTGGCAGAACGTACGGATTTCTTGCAGACTACGTTTTAACACCCGATGATCCAAAGTACGCAATGTTCCTTGCAATGTTATCAAATCTGGAATAATATTATGAGTCGATCCGCCGTGAATGGAGCCGAAAGCGAACGCAATGATGTCCTGCGGGTCTTTATGTTGGTTTAAAAACGACTGAAGCTGAACGACAAACAGGCCGGCCACCTGAATTAAATCTACGGTTTGAGACGGTTTGGAAGTGTGCCCGCCCGGCCCTAAAAGGGTAATTTTTACCGATGTTGAAGATGCCTGTACCGGGCCGTAAGACAGTAAAAATTTGCCTGTTTCGATTTTGGGTTGAACATGGATGGTAATAATACCCCGTACGTCCTGCCAAATAGGTTCGTTTATTATTTTTTCGGCCCCGCCCGGAGCGGCCTCTTCGCCCGGTTGAAAGATGACCCGCAGCGTTCCTTTGTTTGCTCCCTTGGTATCTTTAAAATATTTTAAAAGTCCGAGCCCGATAGCTGTATGATAATCGTGGCCACAAGCATGCATAATGCCGTTAATTTGCGATTTTACACGGTGTCGAGCATCTTCGGCAATTGGTAAAGCATCAATATCCGCACGGAATACATATACCGGCCTTCCCTCACCGATATCGGCGTATCCCCCGGTTTTGAGATTTTTAAAAGAAAAGAACGGTATATTCCACTCCCGCAGCGTTTTTTTAATAAACCGTGTGGTATTAAATTCTTGAAACGAAAGTTCCGGATTTTGATGTAAATATTGCCGAATCGCTTTTAATGTGTTCCTCTCCATAGCCCAAAAATCCTTGTTAATAAAGTTGAAGTTAAATTAAAAAAAATTCAAAAATGTCAAAATAAAAATCCAACTTTTTGTTGAAAAATTCATTTTTATTCCTTAATATTTATAGTGTGAACAAGAAACAAATAATAATATTTTTGGTTAGTTCATGAAATTCACAAACTTATTACATTTCCCACCTTTTTCAATTACTATAGGAGAAGGCTTGCATGGATAAAGTACGTATACTGTTTTTAATTTTTGCAATGTTATTTGCCGGATCTTCGGTTTTTGCCGGGACAACCGGTAAAATATCCGGGCGGGTAACCGATGCTAAAACCGGTGAACCGCTGGCCGGAGTTAATGTTATTTTAAAAGGAACCTATCAAGGGGCGGCCACGGATTTGGACGGTTATTATTATATTCTGAACGTAAAACCCGGTAAGTACACGTTGGAGTTCCAGTATGTCGGCTACAAGACACTTAAAATAACCGACGTAGAGGTGCAAATCGATTTAACAACCATCATCAATGCCAAGATGGAAAGCAGCACCATGACAGCCGCAGAGGTTGTAGTAGTTGCCAAAAAACCGGTAATCCAAAAGGATGTGGCCGCCAGTCAAAAAAGCATCACTTCCTCTGAGGTGGAGGCTTTACCGGTTACCAGTTTGGGGCAGGTGGTCGGCCTGCAAGCCGGCGTAACGTCAAATTTTCAAATCCGCGGCAGTGCTTCGAATCAGGCATTGTTTATGGTAGACGGTATTCCCATGAGAGATACGCGTAATAATGAACCAATTACCTCCGTCCCTCTAAGCGCTTTGGAAGAAGTTTCGATTCAGTCCGGTGGGTTGGGTGCAGAATACGATAACGTGCGCTCCGGTGTGATTAATGTGGTCACCAAAGAAGGTTCGGCTACCCAATATACCGGAACGGTGATCATCAAATACCATGCACCTACACAAAAGCATTTCGGAATTTCACCTTATGACCCCAATTCGTTTTGGATGCGTCCCTATACCGATGACGCCGTTGCTTGGACCGGAACCAAAAACGGAGCCTGGGACGAATATACGCGTCGCCAGTATCCCGATTTTGACGGCTGGATTGCGGTTAGCCAAAGAACGCTTCAGGACAAAGATCCGAGCAACGATTTAACGCCTGAGGCGGCACAACGTTTGTTTTTGTGGCAGCACCGCAAAGATGGAAACATTGATAAGCCGGATTACGATATTGATGCCGGTTTTGGCGGACCGGTTCCGTTTATTTCCAAAAAACTGGGCAATTTGCGTTTTTACGTTGCCTTCAAAAAGAATCAAGACGAATATTTGTTTAAATTAACCACCCCTGGTTTGGTTACCCAAAGTTTTTTGGGGCGCTTAACCGCCAACCTAAAGCCCTCGATGAAATTATCCTTAATGAGTTTTATTAGCCACACCGAGGGTACGGCCAGTTCGCGTTCCGGCGGTACGGGTATTTTTACTTCTCCTTATTCGGTAGCCAGTGCCGTGGATCGGGTTGGTTTTACGGCCCCATGGCGTATTTATACGAGTATTTATTTTTCCGAAGCCTTGCGCGACGCGCAAATTTTTTCGGCCAAGTTAACCAATGCAATTAGCCAAAGTACCTTTTGGGAAGCGAAATTAATCAGCACTACCCGCAAATACAAAACGGGCCCGGAACGGTATCGTGATCCTACCAAAAAATATCGTATTTTCGATGATTATTACGTGGATGAAGCTCCTGTTGGTTATGAGCCCAAACCCGTTTTTTCCGTAGACGGACGTTTGGGGATGGGCGGTGCAGTGAGCGTAGGCCGCGATACCAGTACCATTCACACATACGAGGGCAGTTTCGATATCACCAGCCAGGTTGATCGCCACAATCAATTAAAAGCCGGTCTGAAGATGGTGCTTGAAAATTATGATATGAATTTCGGAATGATAAACCACTTTTTGCCGGAAGGAAATACATGGACAACCATCAAACAAAGTCCGATTCGCGGGAGCGCCTATATTCAAGACAAGCTGGAGTTTCAGGGAATGGTGGCCAATCTCGGCCTTCTTTTGGATTACTACAGTTTGAACGGAAAATGGTATGATGTATCGCCTTATGACCGTGGCTTCTTTTCGGACGAATATCGCCCGGATATGGAAAGCAAATACAAAGTAAAGCATGTGGCTCCCAAATTTACCCTAAGTCCCAGAATTTCCATTTCACATCCCATTGGCGAAAACGCCAAATTGTTTTTCAATTACGGCCATTATCGCGAAATGCCCACCTCCGAACGCTTGTTCCGCATACAAAGAAATATTCACCATCAGGTCGATCGCATAGGCGATCCTACAATTCCGTTGACATCGACCGTTGCTTACGAACTCGGGTACGATCAGGCATTGTTTAACAGCGTACTCGTACGTCTTTCGGGTTATTACAAAGATGTGAAGAACGAAGAATTTTGGGTGCGTTACATTAGTTTTGACGGAAAGGTCAATTATTACAAAATTACCAGTAATGCTTACGAAGATATCCGTGGTTTTGAATTTGATGTTACCAAAAATCGCGGAAAATGGTTAACCGGAAATTTTAATTACGAATATCGCGTCGGAACCTCCGGCTATTTCGGTTTGGCTCGCTACTATGAAAATCCCGCCGAGCAGCGCGAATACGAACAACGCAATCCTTACCAATCCAAGCCGCGACCGCGACCGCGAATTAAATCGTACGTTGATTTGCATACCCCTATGAATTATGGTCCCAAAATCGGTGATCAAAAATTATTGGCCGATTGGCACATGCTGTTTATCACCAATTGGACAGCCGGATATTGGGGAACATGGAATCCTAACAACGTACCCGGAATTCAATATAATGTGCAATGGAAAGATTATTTTAATGTGGATTTGCGCATTTCCAAAACGTTCAAGTTCGAAAAGTTTAACATTAAGTTTTTTGCAGACATCTCCAATGTGTTTAATCTGAAACATTTTTCTGGTGTCTCGTTTTATGACGGATATGATTATCGTTTCTACATGAAATCTTTGCATCTGCCCGAAAAAATTACCAAAGACTTGGGTTACGGGAATATTCCGGGCAACGACAAGCCGGGTGATTACAGACCTACCGGAGTTCCTTATCAACCAATGGAATGGATTCGCAGCATCAGTGTGTTGGATGATCCGAACCCGCGTGTAATTTATTATGATGCTTCGCAAAAACGTTATTTTCAACCGGACGGTAACGGGGGCTGGAATGAAGTTAGCGGTTCTCGTCTGAAAAAAATTCTGGATAACAAGGCATATATCGATATGCCGAACCAAACCTATTTTACGTTTTTAAATCCGAGAAGTATTTTTATGGGATTTACCTTAACGTACAAATTTTAAAAAGGTGTAGAAAAAACGAGAAATAAGGAATAGTCTATGCTAAAATTTAATGCGCTTTCGTTAGATAGGGCCAAGAAAATTTTATTCACCGCGTTCTTGGTCGTTGTAATGGTTGGCGGACTTTTTGCCGGAGAAATTCAATGGTTGGCCGTAGGCGATTTACACGATTGGTTTCACAGTGCCGGATGCGAAATTGAGGTTGGGCGGCGTCATTTGGTTTCGGATCAGCAAGACGGATTGCGGTGGCCTGCACAGTTTCGCTATCAAGATGTCAAGGCGGCCAAGGCTTTGTGGATCGGGTGCCGTGATTTTGATGATCCGGTTGCCGGAAAAGTTTACGATTACAAAGTTGTGCATGCCGGACCGCGTGTTTTAGACGAAAACAATGAATTCATGGCCGAAACCTTTGAACTCTGGGGACGGCAAGATCATCCTTTGGTATATGTGGATGGTTTGCCCGCTTCCAAACTGAATTACATGGAACGAGTCGACTATGTAGATCCCGATTTACCGGCTGATCGCATACTTTACAATGTGGTGCGTACTTCCCTTGGTTTAACCATGACGCGCAAAGTTTATGCCTGGGTTAACAAACACCATAGCAATTATTTTATTTACGATTATGTTTTTAAGAATGACGGTATAATCGATTTAAAAGGAACCAAGCATCCGCAGACACTTAAAGATGTGGTTATCTTTTTTCAATATCGATATGCACCAACCAAAGAAGCTTGTGCTTACGGATATTATTGGTTGCCGCAATCGGCAACTTGGGGCCATAGTACGATGAATGATGTAATTTACAATAACCCGCAGACAGGCGAGCCTTTTCGGGCCTTAATTTCATGGCTCGGTAAACATTCCAAATGGAGCGGCCCGGGAGACAATATAGGCGGACCCGCATATTTGACCGATGGCCATTTAGGGGCGGCTCAATTTGTAGGTGTGTTGGATATTCATGCCGACAAAAGCGCTACCGATCATTCCGATGATATCGCCCAGCCAACCACCACCAAAGAAGTCGGCTCCGACGATCCGTGGGAATCCAACAACAGTCAGTACAATGCACCTAAAATGGCTCAGGAATATCAGGTGATGACAGCCGGGCGTCCGGCTTTGTCGCATGCCGCGCGTGTGGACGGCGGCTTTGCCGATTTATACGGCGGAACATCGGGTGGTTTCTCGCAGGCACAAGGGTTCGGCCCGTATACCATTGCCCCAGGTGATAGTATTCATATCGTATACGCAGAAGCGGTTTCCGGATTAAGCCGCGAAATGTGTTACAAAATCGGCGCCAAATGGCTGGCAGACCCGAAAAACTATAATGATACCAAAGATCAGTGGGTGATGACCGGCCGCGATTCTTTGATTAAAACATTTGAACGTGCTCAGGCGAATTACGAATCAGATTTTGATATTCCGGAAGCACCGCCTGCACCGGATCGGTTTGAAGTTAAATCTGGCGGGGACCGTATTTTTCTGGAATGGTCGGATAACGCCGATGGTTGGGTCGGAAAGCATGGCAATAAAATGGTCGGTTATCGCATCTACCGGGCAATTCATAAACCGGATACTACCTATGAAAAGATTTTTGAATGCGGGCCAGGTACCGCCCATCCCGAAATTGTACATGAATTTCAAGATAAAACAGCGCAACGCGGTTTTAATTATCATTATTATATTACCACGTTTGATGACGGTAGTACTGAAGACGGCGTGCTGGAAAGCAGTAAGTTTTACACCATGACCACCGAGCCTGCGTTTTTGCGTCGTCCTCCTGGTAAAAAATTAGATAATATCCGCATTGTACCAAATCCATACAATATCAGGGCACGGGATTGGCAATTCGGCATAAGTGCTCCGGACAGAATTTTGTTTGTTAATTTGCCACCTTTCTGCGATATCAAAATTTACACGGAGCGTGGTGACTTGATTAAAACCATTCATCACAACGATGGTAGTGGTGACGAAGCGTGGAATTCCATTACAGAATCTCGCCAGGTGATCGTTAGCGGTATCTATATCGTATACATTAAAGTAACGCAAGATTATGTGGACGAAAATACCGGTGAGGTAATTTTTAGAAAAGGCCAATCCGTTATTAAAAAATTGGCAGTTGTTAGATAAGAAAATCATATAAATTAAGTAATGGAGAAAGATACATGTGGCAAAAGAAGCTTTTAGGACTTTCTTTAAAAATTTTATTGTTGCTCGGTTTTATTTATGTGGTCAGTTGCGATATTTACAAAAGTGACAAAAGCGAAATAACGGGTATTGATAAAGCGGTGTGCGAGCAATTTTCGGATTCTGTTTTTGTTCCGATTCAAAGCGTACCGTTAAAACAATATTATCCCGATCTGACAAATGCTCAATTGTCGAACGTCGTTTCCGGATTTGTGGATACTTTAATGATTGATAGTATTTTTGTGGTGCAAAACAGTCAACACGCTTACGAGCTCACTCTCGGTGCCGGCGATACAACCTATCTTGCGGTAAAAGCCGTTTCCGGGACGTTAACTATTTTTGCAACGGGAATAGTCGATCTTAATGTGATAGGCAAGGATGGCAAGTGCATTGCCGTTTCGGATGACAAGATGCCATTGGCGACCATTTCGGGCTGTACCGAACTGAGTGAGGGTGGTGTTATGGATCCGATAATAAAACTACGATTGGCTTATAAAGTGGATAAAGGCGGTGATTTGCTGTTGCAACTTATAAAAGTCGATCAAACTAAAAAAAGAACGTTTTATTTAAGTTTGAAATAATGATGTCGGAAACATTCATCCCAGAAAAAATGTTTTGGAGGGATAAATAAATGAAGATTAAACTGCAATCATCTTTGTTTTTATGGCTGATCCTGTTTTTTATGTTTGCTTCTGGTAATGCCCAAGTTAAGCTCGCCCAATCCGGATTTCAGTTTTTGAGCGTAAACCAAAGTGCACGCGCTACGGCTATGGGCGGGGCATTTACTACTATTAGCGGATCGCCAAATGTATTGTTTTACAACCCGGCAGGTATGGCCCGCATGGATGAAACGATTGGTGTTGCCGTTAATTATTTTAATTGGATCGCGGATATTAAACATGTTTCTGCCGCGGTTACGTATGCCCCCAACGGCGGCGAATATGGGGTGTTTGGTATGAGTGTTCAAAGCGTGGATTACGGTCGGTTGGAAGGAACGCAGGTTTGGCCGAATGCCCAGGGCTTTGTAGAAACCGGCGATTTTTATCCCAGGGCCATTGCCATTGGCGTTAGCTATGCCCGTGCTTTAACCAACAAATTTGTCGTAGGTGGGCAAATTAAGTTGGTCGGCCAGGAAATGGGCTCTAGTGCCCTGCCCTCCGGTGTTACAAAAAAGAATGTAGCCAATGCTCTGGCCGTAGATTTCGGAACGATTTATAATACCGGTTTTAAGAGTTTAAAATTCGGGATGTCCGTGCGTAATTTCAGTCAGGAAATAAAATACGAAGAAGAAGGTTTTCAGTTACCATTAACCTTTCAAATCGGAATTTCCATGAATGTAATGGATTTTATTATGCCTGAATCTAAAATGCATAAAGTACTGGTAAGCATCGATGCTGCACATCCGCGTGCATTTAAAGAATATATTAACTTTGGCACTGAATATTGGTTCATGAATTCGTTTGCTTTACGATTCGGATATATAACCGGCCATCAGGAATACAATTATAGCTTGGGCGTCGGAATCAAAAAATTCGGCTTTAATTTAAATTATGCATTTCAGCCATTCGGAGTGTTCGGCTCTATAAATCAATTTTCAATAGAATTTCAAATGTAATTTATTAGGTTAAAGGAGAATCGTAATGCCAAAGACATTGCTAAAGTTTTCGCTCCTATTTGTCATTTTCGCTTTATTATATACGGCATGTGAAGATGTTCCGGAAAATAAAATTTGGCCGGTAGATACAAGTAACGATGTTGCCCAACCTGTTATAACTAGGGTTTATCCGGATGCTTCTTCCATGGATAAAGATTCCGTGGCTTTTGCCGCCGTTGGCTATATTTACATTGAAGGGCAAGGTTTTGCTTCGGCACCAGAAGATAATCGGGTCTTTTTTAACGGCGAACGGGGAGATGTGGTTTCGGCCAGCCCTACCTTGCTTAAAGTAAAATTACCCAATGTGGTAGGGGATTCCATTAAAATTCATGTGAGTGTTAAAGGTTCTTTGCTTTTTGCCAGATATAAAAATCTTGATTATTTCTTCCCCTTTCGTGCTAAGAATGTTGTCCGCCAATACAAAGCAATCGACCGATTTGTGGATGCCACAGGATTGGCTGTTGATAAGGACGATAACGTGTATGTATTGACCACAGAGAAAAAGATTCTCAAACTTACCGATCCCGATAGTACGTTGCCAGAGCAGTACGGAACCAGTATTTTTATTACCACTCCCTGCATGCGTTTTGGACCCGATGGACGTTTGTATTTAACGCGAGGCACAAAATCCATTTATGCCGTTCCGGCGGGCGGCGGAAAAGCGGCACGTTGGGTTTCGGCACCCTCTTATGTGTCCTTTTTGGATTTCGATCAAAATCAAAACCTGTACGCCGGTGGTAAGGGTGGCGAAATTGATGTAATCCATCAGGATAAAACAAAAATGACCGCCGCCACATATCCCGATTATTATATTACATCATTACGCGTTTATGACGGATATGTATATGTTTCGGCCGAATATCGCGGACAAGACACCACGCAAATTCAACAAGGGATCTGGAAGAATAAAATTTTAGATAATACCGGTAATTTGGGTGATAACGAATTGGTGGTTAACTGGACGGAATTAATGGGCGAAGACGGTCCGAAAATTTTGTCGATTACTTTTGATGAAGACGGTGAAATGTACATTGGTTTGGATAAAGACAATGCCATTTATTTACTCAATCAAAAAACTTATTGGTATTCCGAAGTTCTATCTCCGCCGGCATCATTAATCACTTGGGGTAATGGAACATACATGTTTATTAACAAGCATGCGGAACTACCGGAAGATCGCGCTATATTACGCGTCGAAGTAAGTAAAAAAGGAGCAATATATTACGGAAGACCTACAAACTAAAAATAATATCGAAAGGGGGTGAAGAACAATTCCCGAAATTTGCAAACGTAATGTAATTTTAATGTTCAACCAATTAATCGGAGGTTTAGTATGAAGAAATTATTTACCGCACTCATGGTAGTAACGCTGTTTGTTGCGTTGTCTTATGCGCAAGTGTGGAAATTCGACAGTGATTTTGCCGAAATACCGCAGGCACATGGTGTTGTGGTAACACCTGACGGCAAAATTTGGACCGTTTCCTACGGGCATCAGGATACGTTGGTTACCGGTACGGATACGTTGATTACGCGTCCTATTTATATTTACAACGAAGACGGTACTTTGGATCAAACATTGCGCATTCTTGGCAACGATACGCTAACCAGCAAATGCCGCGGTTTAACCAAAGATCAGAACGGTAATATTATTTATACCCCTAATAACGAATTGTGGAAGATTAACTATCAAACGCATGAAGTTATGGGCAAATTTATTCCTGGCATCGATTATATCGGTGAGCCGGGTGTGGACAATGACGGTTATTTATATGTTGCCGGTATCTTGAGGGGACACCCACTGTACATTGTTGATGAAGATATGAATCTGTTCGGCTATGTAACTGATACATTGAACGGAATCCAACGTGGTGTATTGGCTTCCGGTGACGGAAATAATATTTATGTAGGTGAAATTTACAGTGGCAACAACGGTATTCTGCACTTCAAGAGCGTAGACGGTGGCGGTGCCGAATCGGAAGCCTTTTATGCGGCCGATACGTTCGGTACGGTTATAGAATATGCCGGAAACGACACACTGGTGCACAAAATGTGGGGCCAGTGCCTGGATTGGGATAACAATGGTTTGATGTGGGTTGGTACTTACTGGAATGTGGACAGCATTTCATTTACCGGCTGGTATGCTTTGGATTCAACCCAAAACTGGGCTGTTGTGGATACCATCGGTCATTTGTACTGCAAACCGGGTGAAGGCTGGATTGGCGCTCCGGTAGGCGTTGGTGCTTACTATGCTCCGCGTGGTATTGCCTTTTCCGCTGATGGTAAAACTGCCTACACCGCTGATTTTGACGGTGGTTTGATTAAAAAATGGACCAACCCGGATCCTAAAGGTCCCGGTAGCGCAATTATTCCGCTTTCCGATCTGGTTGTGACTTCCATTGATGAAGGTAGCCATAGAACGGTTGTGGTTAATTTTGATCTGAAACAAAATTACCCGAATCCTTTCAACCCGACAACAACCATTCCTTTTGATTTAAAAACAGCCAAACATGTCGTATTAAAGGTTTATGACATGAACGGACGTTTGGTCTCCACCTTAATTGATGCAAAACTAATGCCTGGCCATCATGAATATAAATTCGATGGTTCCAAGCTGGCCTCCGGTACTTATGTTTATCAGTTGCTGGTTGACAAACAAATGGTCAACAAAAAGATGGTTCTGATTAAGTAAGAAATCGGCCGAGTTTAAGCCGACACATAAGACCACTTATGTGTCGGCTTTTTTTTGCATTATTCTAACCATTTTGTTTTAAAGAAAAGTTCTTTTTGTCCATTAAAAAAAGAAATGAGAAAAATGAAAGCGTTAAAATATGCCTTAATCATTATGCTTCTTTATAGCTTTAATCTGATGGCTGGTACGACCGGAAAAATTTCGGGGGTTGTGAAGGATAGTGAAACAGGAGAGCCGCTTGCAGGAGCGAATGTTGTTATAGAAGGGACAACAATGGGCGCTTCTACGGATGTTGACGGTTATTATACCATATTAAATGTTCCCCCTGGTACCTATACGTTGCATGTTATTTACGTTGGGTATAACGATGCCATCATAGAGAAGGTAAGGGTTGATGTGGATTTAACCACGCGAATCGATGTTAAATTGAAAAGCAAAGTGCTTTCCAGTGAAGAGGTGGTAGTTGTTGCCCAGCGGCCGGTTGTTCAAAAGGACATTGCCCACAGCCAGTTGAGTTTGCAGGCAAAAAACATTCAGGCCTTGCCTGTGGGG
>CAZRBA010000040.1:0-38607 GCA_964598255.1 uncultured Caldithrix sp.
GAGTATTTTCGCCTGGGTGAAGACGGACATTGGGTTTTGAGCGAATTTTCCCGTCTGAACGACCGGCTGCAAATTTCCGCACCGGATTTGAACCTTTCATTGCGGGAGCTTTATCTGAACATTGTATTTGAAAAGAAGGAAAAAGCAACCGATAGCACCACGAATTCAATTGGAAATCAAGGCAGGTAAAGTACCATGCAAGAGGCTGCGAAAAAGACCAAACTGACCCATGCGCAATATTTTGCTCTGGAAGAAAAATCGGAAACCCGTCACGAATATTATCAGGGTAAAATTTTTGATCTGGCGGGCGGTTCCTTAAACCATGCCGGAATCATTTCGAATTTCATCCGGAACTGCCGTTTCTCAAGCACTGATGAAAATTGCAGAATTTTCTCTTCGGATATCCGTGTATTTATTGAATCCGCCGATCTGTTCACTTACCCCGACATTCTGGTCATTTGCGGTGAACCCCAATTCTACAAAAAGCGCGACGATACGATATTGAATCCGGTGCTCATCGCCGAGGTGCTTTCCGAATCCACCAAAAATTACGATCGCGGCGAAAAATTCTTTTTTTACCGGCAAATCTCTTCGCTCAGGCATTACATCTTAATCGATCAGTACTCTCCGCACGTGGAGTATTTTCGCCTGGGTGAAGACAGACATTGGGTTTTGAGCGAATTTTCCCGTCTGAACGACCGGCTGCAAATTTCCGCTCCGGATTTGAACCTTTCATTGCGGGAGCTTTATCTGAACATTGTATTTGAAAAGAAGAAGAAGAAAGGCCGACGAAACCGCTGACAAAACGGGGCTGATTTTAACAAAAACAAAACGCCACCCGAGCAAATCTTCAGGTTTCCTTCAAATTTATTTTTTAATTTACGCATGCAAAATCGGTTAATCGCAGGATATTTTAATGAATCTTCTCATTGTGGAAGACGAACGGGAATTGGCCGAATCCATGGCCGCTTTTTTACACAGCCATGATTACCGTTGCGATGTGGCGCTTGGTTATTTTCAGGCTCTGGACAAAATCAACTTGTATGCATACGATTGTATTGTTATCGATATTATTCTGCCCGACGGTAACGGTTTGGATTTGGTGCGCCGATTAAAGGAAAAGCATTCCCGTAGCGGAGTGATTATTGTTTCGGCCAAAAACGCACTGGATGATAAAATCACGGGCTTAGCAATCGGTGCCGATGACTATCTGACCAAGCCCTTTCATCTTCCGGAATTGGCTGCTCGAATTCAGGCGGTAATTCGTCGTCGCCAGTTTGACGGTGAAAAGCAAATTGTTTTTCATGAAATTGTAATCCGGCCCGATGAACGTGTGGTACGGGTAAACAAGCAAATAGTCAAGTTAACCAAAAACGAGTACGAACTGTTGCTCTATTTCATTGGTAATAAAAACCGTGTGCTCACCCGCGAAGCCATTGCCGAACACCTGTTGGGCAATCAGGCGGATTTACTCGATTCGTTCGATTTTATTTACACCCATGTAAAAAATTTACGCAAAAAAATTATCCGTGCAGGCGGTGGAGATTACATTAAAACCATTTATGCCATCGGCTACAAGTTCGGGGAAAAATGAAACTAAGCAAGAAAATTATCCGGTATTACACCTTTTCCTCATTGCTGTTTTTTCTTTTGGGGAGCATTGCTATTTATTTCGTGCTTAAATCCTTAATTGCCGAAGAAGTGGACGAAACACTGCGTTCCGAAAAAAAACGTATCGTAAAACAACTGCAAAACGAAAACCACAGCATTCCCGATTGGGCAACAATCAATCTGGAAATCCGCAATACTCCGTCCATTGCAACGCCCGCAGAAACATTAAAAGATACGATTATTTACGTCAAAGAAACCAATGAAACCATTCCGCTGCGCCAACTGCGCTTTTACACCCAAATCCAAAATCACGCTTATCAAATCACTTTGCGGCGTTCGCTTATCGAAAAAGACGACTTGGTTACCGGTGCTTTCGGGATCATGATCGGCATTTTTGTCGTTACACTTTTAATCATCAATGCCGTCAATATCTGGAGCGAAAAAAAACTCTGGGGCCCGTTTTACGCCACGTTGAAGCGCTTACAGGAATTTCGTCTGGAAAGCAAGCGGCCGCTGAACTTACCGCAAACGCCTGTTGATGAATTCAGCCGGTTAAACCGAACCCTTAACCGAATGGCGGAAAAGCTGCGTGCGGATTATCGCAATTTGAAGCAATTCAGTGAAAACGCCGCTCATGAAATGCAAACCCCCTTGGCCATCATTCGTTCCAAATTAGACGTGCTTATTCAGGATAGTTCGTTCTCAGAAGAGCAGGCGCAAACCATTCATTCCCTTTATCAGGCCGTCAATCGTCTGGCCCGGTTAAATCGATCGTTGAATTTGCTTACCAAAATCGAAAACCGTGAATTCGACGAAAAACAGCCCGTCGATTTTTGCGCCCTTATCAAGTCGCAAACAGACAATTTGAGGGAATTGATTGAAATCAAGCAATTAACGGTTGGCTTCCGTTGTGAGCAGCCGTTTGTACAAACAATTAATCCTTTTATGGCCGAAACGTTAATTTCCAATTTGCTGCTTAATGCGATCAAACACAATGTGAGGCAGGGGCATATTGAAATCCTTATTACAACCAATTCGTTCGTAATTGAAAACAGCGGCCCGCCTTTGCAATCCGATGCGCAAGCCATGTTCGAACGCTTTAAAAAAGATCGACCCGCCTCCGATTCGCCCGGCCTGGGTTTATCCATTGTGCAATCTATCTGTCATCAAAACGGACTGAAAATTACGTATTCCTATCAAAACAAAAAACACCGAATCCGGATCGAACGTTAAAAATCACACGGGCAACATCGAAAAGCGCATTACGTATTTCCTCTCTTGCGTATGCTTGTTTGCGTTTATTTTTTCTTTTGCTTTTTGCTTCAAATTTTCTCCAAAATTGTTTTCTATTTTTGGCAAACGGTTCACATTCTCGTTTACAGGAGAAATTCCATGTTCAAATACATCTTTCTTTTACTGCTGTGCGCCCGATTTCTGTTTGCCCAAAACCAAGTAACCGTAAAGGTTATGAATGCCGACGAGGGCAAACCTTTAGCCGGTGCCAACGTTTATTTCCAAACGTTGCGCATCGGTGCCTCTGCCAATACAGATGGTTTGGCGCAAATTAAAGGGATCCCCGACGGACGCCATACGTTAATCGTTTCCTACGTCGGTTTTCGTACCAAAAAAATTCCGCTGCATTTTCCGAACCCCAAATACAACCATACGTTAATCGTTTTGCTGGAACCCGCACCGTTTAGCAGCGAACAAATTGTCGTAACTTCCACGCGCAACAACAGTGTTTTGGGCAATACGCCGGTCCGCATCGAAGTATTGGGAAAAGAAGAAGTAAACGAAGAAATTGCCATTCGGCCGGGTAATTTGTCCAAATTCTTAGGCGAATCCGCCAGCATCATCACACGATACAATTCTGCGATCAGCGGAGCCATTAGCTTTCGTTTGCAAGGTTTGCCTGCCCGTTACACTCAAATACTCAAAGACGGATTTCCGGACTTCAGCGGTCTGGCTTCGGGATTCAGTCCGCTGCAAATTCCGCCGTTGGATTTAAAACAAATCGAAATTACCCGCGGTGTCTATTCCTCTCTCTTCGGCAATGGGGCATTAGCCGGTACCATTAATCTCATTTCCCGTTCACCTTCTTCTAAACCCCGTTTGGACTTGCTGGTTAATCGCACCGATCGTCAGGGTAGCGACATCGGCTTTTTTTACAGCGCCCGTTACCGCAAAACCGGCCTAACCTTTTTGGCCAGCCAAAATCTGCAAAATGCCGTGGATGTAAATGGCGACGGCTTCAGCGATATTCCCCGGTTTAGGCAAACCACGGTAAACCCGCGTTTGTTTTATCATTTCGGCCCAAATACTTCGTTTATGATCGGATTAACTTCCTTTTTCGGCAATCGCATCGGCGGCGATATGCACGCCATTAAAAACGGAACAGACAGCCTGCACACCTACACCGAAACTTATGCCACTAAACGGCTGGGGATAAACCTGCGCTTTAAAAAACAACTGGTCGATAGCGGCAACCTGACCCTTAAAGCATCGTACCAAAATTTCAATCAAGACGCGGTCTTTCCTCACAGCTATTTTAGCGGACAACAAAAATATGCTTTTGCCGAAGCAAGCTATTTCCGTCCGGCGGGGCGCCACAAATGGGTCGGTGGCCTTTCGCTTGTTCATCGTTCGTTCAAGCAGCAAAATACAACCTTCGCCCCTCTGTACGACAATTACAATACCACCGTCGGTTTGTTTGCACAAGACGATTGGCGTCCTCTTCCCGCCTGGACAATTCATGGCGGTATGCGCTGGGATTTCCGCTTGCACAGTCGTTCTTTTTTATTACCCGAGGCCGCCATTTTGTTTGCCCCGCAGGAACATCTGAAATTGCGGCTTTCGGGAGGTTACGGCTATAGCGTGCCTTCTTTGTACGAAGTGGTGCCGCATAATGATTATTTTACTTACCGTATCGATCGTGCATTTCGGGCCAAACCGGAACGATCGCGTGATATTGCCTTTGATGCCACTTACCGTTACGCCGTACGAGATTTTGCTTTGAGTGTCAATCAGGCGTTTTATGCCACTCGGGTGGATCATGCGCAATTTGCAACAGGACCTGCCGAACAGACGTCGGTGCTTTTTTCCGCGGCTCGTCTTACGGCCAAAGGAGCCGAAACGCATCTGGTGATTAATCTGGAGACGTTGGAGCTGTTTGTGGATTACAATTACGCGGATGTGCGGCGTTGGGAGCACGGACAGCGGCGCACTCTGCCGTTTACACCAAAAAACAAAATAAACCTGACACTCACTTACGAAAAAGAGGGAAACTGGCGAACCGGCGTGGAAGGATTTTTTACCGGTGAACAATGTTTGCCGGATGGCAGCAAAGGACGTGCTTATTTTGTGCTGGGATTTATGTTTGAGAAAAAATTCGATCGGCTTTCACTGGTTTTTAACGTAGAAAATTTGCTGGATGAGCGGCAAAGCAAATACGAATCGCTAATTATCGGTCCGGCGGCACATCCGAACTTCAAAACGCCTTACATGCCCGTCGAAGGACGCGTGGCCAATTTAGTCGCCTGGTTCAAGTTCTAATTCCGAATCACGCATCCTTACCGCCTTTTCGGTTCATTTATTCCGCTAATTGTTTTGAATCCCGCTTTTAATATCCGTCCGTTCGCCTGGGGCACTGTCTAAAACTTTACGTACTTTTTTGGCCATTTGCTGAATGGTGTAGGGTTTGTGCAGAAAATGGAAACCCTTGTTCCACAAGCCGGTTTTCATCAACTGGCTATCTGTGTATCCGGAAGTAAGCAAAATTTTTATTTTTGGATTCAAACGTTTGATCTCTTCGGCCAATTGATCTCCGCCCATTTCGGGCATAACCATATCGCTGAAAAGCAAATCGATTTTATCGATTAGGTTTTCCCGCTTGATCAATTCCAAAGCCTGCATACCGTTTTCGGCTTCGTAAACCTTGTAGCCCAAATTGGTTAAAAAAGCGCAGGCCAGTTCACGCACATCCATATCGTCTTCCGCAACCAACACTACTTCTTCGGCCTTGGTCGTTACTTCGCTGGTATCATCCCGTTCCGATTCGTCTTCTTTTTCATCGGTAATGGGCCAATAAATATGAAAAGTCGTGCCGCGTCCTTCTTCGCTTTCTAGGTAAATGGTACCGCCGTTTTGCTTGATGATGCCATAAACGGTCGAAAGTCCCAAACCGGTTCCTTTTCCTTCTGCTTTGGTGGTAAAAAACGGTTCAAAAATTTTGGTTTGAATGGTTTCCGGAATACCAACGCCATTATCCGAAATACTGATGCGAATAAATTTGCCTTCACGGCTACCGGGATGGCGCGCCACAAAATTGGCATCCAAAACAACTTCTTGAGTTTGAACTTTAATGTATTTTTTGAGCTTGGGATCGTCCACCTGATTTAAAGCATCTCTGGAATTGACAATCAAATTAACCAAAACCTGTTCAATTTGGCCCGGATCGGCTTTAATCGGAGGCAAATTTTCGTTAAGCTCGGTGTGCAGGTCAATATCTTCGCTAATCAGTTGGCGCAGCATTTTGCGCAAGTCGTTGATAATTTGATTGATGTTTACGATGCGCGGCTCAATAATTTGCTTGCGGCTAAAAGCCAAAAGCTGACGAATTAAATTTTCCGCCCGACGTCCGGCTCGCAGAATATGGTGTACGTGGATCAATTGCGGATGATCGTGCGGCAAACCGCGACGAATCATTTCGGCATAGCCGTTAACCGCAGTTAAAATATTATTAAAATCGTGAGCAATACTACCGGTTAACAAACCGATGGATTCCATTTTCTGTGCCTGAAAAAGCTGCTGCTCCAACTGCTTTTTCTCCGTAATATCACGCATAATGCCTTCGTAAGCAACAACCTGACGCTGCTCATTGGTTACCGCATTGGCCGTGACCAGAGCGATGAGCTTTTTACCCTGCTTGTTTTTCAGATAAACTTCAAAATCCTTTACAAAACCTTTTTCCTGCATAATTTGTTGAAATTTGTTGCGATCTTCGCTGTTCCAATACAACTGACTGACATTCAGCTTAAGCACTTCGTCCAGCGATTTGTAACCGAACAATTTTACTCCGGCCGGATTCATATCCACAATTTTGCCTTCCGGGGTGGTAACAAAAACCACGTCGGCCGAACGTTCGAACAACAAACGCAAACGACCTTCCGAACGCCGCAAATGCTCGCGCGAATGCTTGCGATCCAATGAATTTAAAAAGATCAACCCGGCCGTATTTAATGTGCGCTCGGTAAAGGAAGGCCATGATTCGTGCAACGTAAGGGCATCCAACCCGATAAACCCAACTACCGCATCGTTGATGGAAAGCGGTACGATAAACAAAGATTTTACTTCTTCCACTTTCCAGATGGATTTTAAGGTACTCGCTTCCAAAGGCAACTGCTCGATATCGATAACTTCGAGATGCGTTTGGCGCTTAAGGGCTTTGATAAACCAACTAAAATCTTCATTGTCCACCTTTTCGTGCCGAGCAATTTTTTCCTTAACCCCTTCTTTGCGGTATTCATGTGATTTATTGAGTACAGTGCCATTTTTGGCAAAAAAGTACAAATAGGCACGATCGGCATCAAAATATCGGCACAGCGTTTTCAATCCGTTGATAATCATTTCGTCTGTGTCTTCGGTAGGCGTTTGGATAAAACGAATGGCCAAATTAGTTAAGGATTGTTCCAGTTGCAGAAGATTTTTTAAATCCAAAATGTCGCCCTGCAAATCCTTAATAATCCCTTGCTGTTTAACATTCTGGCTCTGAATCGCATTAAAATCGTTTTGCAGCTCCTGTAATTTTTCGGCCTGAGGCAACAAACGATCTATTTGACTTTGCTGAGTCGTTAACCGATGTTCCTGCTTTTTTTGAACCCAGTAGTACAAAATGCCAAATAAGTTGGCAAACAAAGGCGGTAACACAACGCCCCACAACAAAAAGTCCGTCCGCTCCGGATACAAATACAAATAGGCCCAGTAAGCCAACGTTGCCAAAATTCCCACCGGTATGGATTGCCATAAATTTGTAAAGAAAAACAAATAGCCGCTAAGGACAATCAAAGTAATAGCCATCGATAAAATAAAGGCCGGAACACCGCCGGTGGTATTGTTTAAAAAAATCAGACCGACCACGGCACTAAACAACAACAGCACCTCGCTAATTACAATAATATGGCTTTGCGCTGTGCTGCGCAGGGTTATTACGGTAAGCACCCAAAATACAAAAAACAGCCAGTATAACGGTGAAAGCAATAAGGTATGATTTGTTTGTCCGGAATTTAAAATAAGCGCACCAAAAACCAGATAAAGAAGAATTAAGCTTCCAGCTCCAAACCAATGGCGCATTAAAGAGAAGACCGGCGCCGTTGACCCGACTTTGACATCCTGTTCAAAGTTATTCACGTACTTCTTCGACATTTTTTATTCACTTTCTAATAAATATATTGCAAAATCTTACTTTTGCAAGATTATTTTTTGATCGGCTCTGAATTTTTTACCCTGCAAATGAATAAAATAGATTCCGCTGGCCACCGGCAAACCGCCAGTATTGGTTCCGTCCCATTTAAATGTATAATAACCCGCATCAAAAAGACGATTATCGCTTAGCGTTTTAATACGCCTACCGCGAATATCATAAACGGTAACGGTTAACCAATCCGCATCAGGGAGATCAACCTGAATTTTTGTAGTACTGTTAAACGGATTGGGATAATTGGGATGCATCCTGAATTGGTGGGGCAAAAGGCGCAAAGCTGCCAACTGCGCATTAAGAAAATTTTTCTTGCCCACTAACAATTGTAATGTTGCATGGTCATGGTATAAGGTTACGGGGAATTCACGATAACGAACGCCCCGTTGAGGCGCAATAAGGCACCAATCATAGTCTTGCGGTAACGAATCGTTAAGAACTGTTAAACAAATCGGCCTTCCCGTATTGGCTTTAATCGTCACATCAAACCGGTATCCTTCTTGACCTTCCGGTCTAAAATCGGCGGTCAGTTTTTGGCCCTTGTTTCCTTTTCGCGTAAAATACAGAGAAACATAGGTTCCGATTACCGGAGGCTCGGGAATATCCGAAATTCTGTTTTCTGCCTGCGTCTTCGGAAGGATGCCCGCAAAATTGATGGCGTCGTAATAATTACCGCTTCGGGCTGTCAGTTGTAATCCCCGAATATGAATTGCCCGAGCAAGCGGCTTGGCCATTACCGATGAGGCAGAGGCAGGAGGCACTTTTAAGGTTAATGCATACGGAGCCTTTACCGCATAGCCCTTAAAGGGTTCCAAATTGCTAGCCATTTCCCAAGCCGAACCGTTAAAATAAAACAGGGTCAAATCATTTTGTCCGCTTACTGTTTGCCAATTCACCGGAAAAGCAAACGGGTCGCCGATCATATTCCAGCCCTTGGAAAGGTGCAATTCAAAAGGTTGCCCGGACGAAACGGAAATAGCATTGCGCACACTCAGGTTTACACTGTCTGCGGTAACCAAATACACCGCCTTGCCCACAGATAATTCCGTTTTCATTTCACTCAGTTCAATAAATTCTTTACGCACGGCATCCCAATCAAAAAAACGGTATTTTGCCGGATCATAAGCGCCAAGTTCGTCACCGAACAAATCTTTTAATGTCTGTCCGTTTGTGTTTACGGGCAAAGAAATCATATAATATTTTTGCGGTAAAATTCGATAGGGTAAATTTGTCTTAGGCACACGCACATTCACCGTTAAGGGATGTTGTGCCCCCTTCTGCGGATATTCGGTAACGCTTCCTCCGTGGTACACTTTAAAATACAAAGCCAAACCACGCATTGTTACCCGATCGGAATCGATATCGGCCTGCCATAAACGATCCGCTGCCTTTTTCATCACCAATTGGCTAAAAGCTGTTTCGCCGCCTTGTTTAAAAAACGCTTCTGCACGATTGATGGTGGTATTATCATCATAGGCTTGAATTGAAACGGCAAATCTCTTTCCGGCAACGGCTTGCAAGGTATCGAATGAAGGAACTATTGTGGCCGGGGTAGGATCGATTTCACCTTCACCGTTTAAAATCAGAATTAACGGACTGTTTCCGTCGTTGCTAAAAATTGCCAAACGGGCCGAACAATTGCCCACTTGTTGCGGTTTAAACTGCAAACGGAACGTTTTTAATGTGTCATCTGCGGCAATTTGAACTCCCTGCGGTGGATTGATTAAAGCAAAGTCCGCCGTTTGCTCCCCCGTTAATTCCAAACTATCGATGCGTAACGGCGCGTTACCAACATTCGTCAAATAACAAGTTCTAATTTTGTTTTCATTCACAAAAACCGCGCCGAAATCGACACTGTCTTTTAAATCGCTAATTAGCAAAGGCGCACTGGCCGAAGCAAGCGCAATTCCGGATAAAGATACTTGCACAACCCGGTGTTTAAGATCTAACGAATAAAGTTCGAGCCGGGCAGAATGTACTCCCAGAGCATGCGGTACGTATTCTACCGGTATGTTCAAAACGGTATCCGTGGGTTGAAGGGTAAAATTAAGCCCGGAAACATCCAACTGAAATTGTGCGGCATCCGCTCCGGTAATACGCAGCGAATCAATCGTTAACGGTACCCGGCTATCATTGTGAATGGCCAGTGATTTTTTATTAATGCTGTGAATGGCATGTTTACCAAAATCCAACGTCAAAGGTGCCTGTAAAAACGCCGTATCGGCAACAGCGCTAAGGGGAATGGAAATCTCTTTTTGGTAAGGATCGTTCCATTGAATTTTTAATTGCGAGGCAAATGTTCCGTTTTCTTGCGGACTAAAGGTGACGGGTATGACCAATGAATCGTGCACCGCCACACTAAGGGGCAAAGAAAAAGTAGGGATATGAAAAGCATGTTCCGGATCGTTGACAATTTGCACAGAAGTGATTTCCGCAGGAGCTGATCCCTGGCTGACGATGACAATTTTTGCCGTTGGTTTACGGTAGGCAGAAACTGCGCCAAAATTCAGAGAATCGGTTAAAACATGTAAAACCGGTGCTACGGCATTGGCTTTAACGGTTAACTGACGTGGATTGACAAACGGATCGTTGGAATAAAAGCGAAGCTGCGCACTTTGTACGCCGGTTGCTTTGGGATTAAACCGAATGGTAAAATTTAATGTATCCGTTTGCGGACGAATTTTTTGCGGAAACTGCAATTGTGGAAAATGCAAATCTTCGCCGTTCATCAGGCTGATTTGAATGGAATCGATTTGCAAATTGCTGTCGCCACGATTGACAATTTTAACCTGTCTGGTCGCTTCATTAAAAATAATGGTCGGCGGGAAATTAACCGTATCGGGCAAAATAACCATCTCGGCCGCCTTAACCTTTGCCTGCAGCGGAACCCGAAGCGAATCGAAACGGGGATCGTCGCTAACGATGTTCAATTGTGCTTTTAACATACCGCTGCGCACCGGAGCGCAATGTAAAAGAATATGTAACGAATCGTTTTGCGGTTGTACGCTGTATTTTCCTTCCTGTATTTGCCACCGGAAAGAAGGGGCATCCTGACCGGTTAAATCAATCCGCTTAATGTGCAAAGTCACATTGCCCGAGTTGCGAACGGTTAATTTTAATACCGTATCGACTGGTGCGATTAATGTTTGAAAATCGATTTGCTTTGGTTGCGCATGAATGTAAGCCGCCGTGGCCGTGGCCAAAAGCGGAATGAGACGAACAGGCTTAAACGGATCGGTACTAACCAAACGCAGCGTATCGCTAAAATTACCGCTGGTATCGGCTTCAAAATAAATGGGCAAAGGTACATGATTTGCTCCGCCTTCCAAATGTAAAGGCGGTGAAGTTTGTAAAGAAAAAACCGGATTTTTGTGCAACAGTTCAAGCGAATCTATGGTGAGCGGAGCATTCCCCGGATTGCTTAGCAGCAAAGTAAAAATAGAATCTCTAAATACACGTACCGAATCAAATTGCGCTTGCAATGGATAAACCTGTAAGATCGGGGCCAAACCGCTTCCCTGCACCGTAACGGAAACAGGGGATTCGTCAGGATCGTTACAAAAAATTTTGACCGCGCTTTGATAATCGGCAATGGTGTCCGGAGCAAAATAGACGGTGAGAAAAATTACCGTATCGCTTTGCGGCGCCAGCTTTTGTGCGGAAAGACGGTAACCAAACGCGGGAGAAAGCGTTTGAACCGAATCGATACGCAAAGTATCGGTACCGGAATTAAATATTTTTACTTGCAGCGAATCGGAACTTCCCACAGGGGTAGGATCGAAAGTTAATTCGGAAGGCAGTACCAAAATATCGGCCACAACCCCGCGACCTTCTAATTCTACGCGACGGTTTTCTACGGAACTGGTGATATTTAACCGGGCTTCAAATGGTACCAAGCGAGCGCTTGCCGGTTTAAATGTCAGCGGAACGCGCAAGCTGTCGGCCATGGGTATGGTAGCAGGCAATGCAAGCGATTCAATACGAAATTGAGCGGCATCGTCGCCGGAAAGAGCAAGCGCATCAACCGTTAAGCTTTCATCGGCATAATTTTTCAAGAGTACCGAACTCATCAGCGAATCACCAAGACTCACGTCGCCAAACTGCAATGTATCGGGTTGGACAAAAAGCGGTCGATACCATTTTCGTGCCAACGGACCGCCGTAAGCCCCCATATCATTCCGTACGCTTCCCAAAGAAGGCGGAAAGTAGATATCGTTTTGGTCATCGCTCGGGTCTCCGGCATCAATAGCCGGAGATGAAGCACTCAAATTGAAACGCGTAGAAACGTTGTCAAATTGAGGATCAACCATTAAATTGGTACTGCCGAAATCCTGATCTTGCACATCCGAATAGGTAACCGTGGTCGTACCCGATGCGTTGTAAATTTGATTTAAAGCATTATTAAAATACACAATAGAATTGCTGATAGCGACTGTTGCGCCAACTCCCACAATGCCTTCTTTTTGATTGTAGGCAATAACCGTGTTTAAAGCCGTAAGGGCATCGTCGGTGGCTGCAAGCAAAACACCTTCATTGACATTATGGGCCACAACGGAATTTTTAAGAGTAAGGCTGCCTTGATTGGTGTGCAAGCCATTGTCCTGGTTATTAGTAACGGTACAAGCAATTAACGTTGCATCCCCGTCTTTAATCACATTAATTCCGTAATTTTGGTTAAATTGAACAAAGGAATGGGTAAGCTGCAACGAAGCGTTGTTAATTAGGATGCCGGTAGCTGCGTTGTTTTTAACTGCTAATTGCGAAAACTCAAGGCTGCAATTGTAAACTTTAAGGGCATAGCTACCAGAAGCGTCGCTAATACGGGTGTAGGCAAGAACGCACTGCGAAGAGGCACTGTTAAAATAGATGCCTTTCCAACCCGAGGTATTGCTTGCCGATGCTTTAAAAATGATAGAATCGGTTGCCGTGCCCTGGGCATCTAAATTCCCGGTAATTTCAAACGAATAATTGCCGGTAAATTCAATGGTGGTACCCGGCTCGATCGTTAATTGCAAAACCGTAATATCACCGACAACCTGATAGGGGCTACCTGCCTGATTCCAGGTTTCACTGTCAATTACTCCCGAAACCTGGGTTTGTGCCTGCAGACCCGCGATTAAAAAAAGGATTAAAAGAAGCGTTAACGATTTGTGCATAGGGCTCAATCTACATTAGGTTTAACGTTTTTGCGCATTGTTTGTACCGGACACAACTATGACGCGGTAATTTACCTTATTGCTCCCGTTACATTAATTAGCGGACACCCTCCGGCCATTGAGGCGGTAATGGCAACAGCGTTTTTTTCTTGGCAGTTTGTTTTTGCGATCCTAAAAGTATGGCCGTGGTTGCCGCTGCGGTTCCGCCAATACCAATCCAAAAATATTTATTTTTGAAAAACGATGAATGTTTTTTGGATACATGACTTATTCGGGCTAGCCGTTTTTGCTTTTCCGCTTTTACCAACGCAACAAAATTCGGCGGATAATCCCGTTCCGAAGGATTGAAGTCCGGCTGCAAATCCAAAATTTTATTAATGATTTTACGCGCTCCGTCTTCGTCGAGCATGGCACGCCGGATTTCGGCTAATAAAATCAAAGCTTGTAGTTGCTGATCTGAGGATAAATTCTTTTTTTTGAGCAAAGTTAACAACCGGTTTTGGGCCTGTTCAAATTGCCCGTTTGCGTAAAGTGTTTTTGCCTGTTCTACAGAAAGTTTTTCCTGCGCTTTGTTTTGCGCTAATAATGTGCCATTTTCTATAAAAACGATAAACAAAACGATGGCGGTAAAATAAAAGCAATTTTTACACATGCGACCACACTTGCTGGTTAATCCACTCGGATTTTAATTTAAAAAATAATTGATTAGTATGTTAGTGTATCTTAAAAAAAATTGCAAAAAAAATTAAGAAAAAATGGAAAGGATTGTTCATTTGGGTTCGATCTGCAAATTTTTACCTAAAATATGGTAAAAAAAACGAATGATCTTTGTACACCACTCGGACCGAAAGAATTTTTTGACTGCCTTTTTAGGTACTGCCAAATAAAAAGCGGTGGGTATTTTCGGTCAATAAGAATACTCCACCGCCATCTATGTTCATTATGGGGGAAAGGGAAGTTCACATACCTAATTGTGCTTTGACCACCTCAATCAGGCGATCAGGAGCTACCGGTTTTTCCAAAAAAACTTCCACCGGTAAAAAATCTTCGTCCTTATCTTTGTCAAAATGGAAGCCCGTCTCCTGCCCCACAGCCGTTAACATGACAATGGGAATAGTTCGAAGCCGATCGTTCTGCCTAATTTGATAGGCCACGTGGAATCCTTCATCCTGAGTGCCCATCATAACATCCAGCAAAATAAGATCCGGCTGCTCTTTTTGAGCTCGTTCCAAACCGCTTACCCCGTCCTGTGCATCAACAACATCAAATCCGGCACCCTCCAGCGTAATGCGCATGGCTTCCACCAAATCGATGTCGTCATCAATGATCAAAATTTTTTTTGGCATAATATTCTGCCTCCTCTATTATCAAATCCAAAATTTGCGGAATGGCCTGTTCTACCTGCGGCGATAATCTTTGCCCGAATTCGATAGTGGCCGGCTGCACCCCGATTAACGAGGTGGGTGCCAATTTTCCGAGACTTTCGGCCATGTTGTAAATTTCGGCAAAACTAAAGCCGTGCAGCGAAACCATGGAATCTACGGTTTTTAAAATATTCTTATTTAAACGAAAACATTTTACGATACCAGGCGCTAAGCCCATGTTCGCACAATCGACTACAATATTGGGCTGGCCACCAATGAGATATTCCAAAACAGAAAAAGCATCGGCTCCGGCTTCTATCAAATTAAATGAACCGTCGTTGTATTTTTTACCAAACTCATTCAACACAATGGGACCAATGCCGTCGTCACCGCGTAACCGATTGCCTAATCCGATCAAATTAATCATAACCTACTCTTCAAATTGCACATCTAACATGTGTACCGAACACGAAATACACGGATCGTAGGCGCGTACCAGCATTTCCAGCTTTTTAGTGATTTCCTGCTTGGATTCATGAATGATTTCAGGAACCAGTTTACGCATATCATCATCGATATTAGCCAAATTCTGACCGGTCGGAATAATGCAATTGGCATGTTCGATTTGACCTTTACGGTTATATGTATAATCATGAAACAAAATGCCGCGCGGCACTTCGGTTGCCGCAATGCCTCGCCCGTAACGAGTTGGCTCCTGATTGGGCTTTTCGTTTTTAATACCCCTTTGCAAAAGCACATCCAGCAGTTCGATGCTATCTTCGATACAATGAACAACTTCTACCATTTGAGCCACGGTATTCATATAAGGATTGTAGTTGGGGGCCTGCAGCCCAAGCTTGGCAGCTACTTCTTTGGCCTTGGGGCGTAACAATTCGTAGCTATTATTAAATCGGGCCAAGGCGCCAACCATATATGAGCTACGATTGAATTTGGTATGTTTGCTCGTAGAATGCGCTACGATAAACTCATTGGTTACCGACTCATATTCTTCCACCGGAAACAATCCCGCATCCGATGAACAAATCAAGCCGTCATAAAAGGCATATTCTTTGTCGTTATAAAGACTAATGTATTCGGTTTCTCTGTAAAATTCGGGAATTTGATCGGCCAAAGTGGCCAAAATATCAATGGCAAACATGGCGTCTTTCATGCCTTCGTTTGCCAGCTTATCCCTTAAATATGTCAAATCTTTTTCCGATGGCAATTTGGTAAAACCGCCGGGCACAATACTGATGGGATGAACGGCTCGACCACTAATCAACGCCCCGATTTCATTAGCCAAATGCTTTAAGCGTAAAGCGGCTTGAACCACATCTTTATGTGTATGAACCAGAGGAAATACCGAACCCACATTCAAAAAATCGGGCGCAGCCAAAAACAAAGCATGCAATACGTTACTCTGAAAAGTAGCCCCGTGCACCAAAATTTTCCGCAAAATTACGGTTTGTTCCGAAACTTCCAAACCCAATGCTGCCTCGGTAGCTTTCAGAGACGTCATTTGATGGCCCAAAGAACAAATACCGCAAATGCGAGAGGTGATAATTGCGGCTTCATGAAAATTTCTGCCTTTGAGCATGGCTTCAAAAAAACGAGGTGGCTCCACAATATTTAAATAGGCACGTTTCAACACACCGTTTTTTACATCGACGACGATATTTCCGTGTCCTTCAACGCGAGTAATATGGTGCACGTTTATGGATAAATCTCTGCTCATTGTTTCCCCCAGTTCAATTCTTTTTCGAACTCATTGGTATTGAACAAATTCATGCGCTTAATGGCCTCTTCCACAGAGAACCCATGTTGTTTCAGCATTTCAATCGCACCGTTTTTGTTGATATTGGAAACCGGCCCTCGACAACCGGTACAGTACTGGCCATTGGAAGGGCAAATAGCATCGCACCCGGCACGCGTAATGGGCCCTAAGCAAAACATGCCTTTTTCCAGAACGCATTCGTTTTCTTTTAGTTTACATTCCACGCAAACCGCATAATCTTTAATTTCCGGTGTCCGCCCCAAAACAAGTGATTTGAAAACATGCAAGTATTCGGGCGGGCTCATGGGGCAACCGCGCACTTCGTAATCGACCTTAACAAAAGCGCGTACCGGTAAAGCAGGCATGGACGGAAACAAATATTTATCTTTACCGTAAACGGTTTCCTGAACCTGATCCAGCGGAAAATTGTTTTTCATCGCATTAATGCCGCCGCTAACGGCGCATTGGCCCAAAGCCACTAAAATTTTAGACCTTCGGCGAATATCGTAAATACGTTCCACACAGGTGGGAGTGGTAATGCTTCCTTCAATAAAGGCGATATCGTATTCATCCGCTTTATCATCCATGGCCTCGCGAAATTCGACAATATCCACCAGTTCCAAAAAGTCGAGCAATTCGTTTTCGAAATTTAATTTATTCAGTTGACAGCCTTCACAACTGGTAAAATCGAAAAAAGCGACTTTGGGTTTTTGCTTTTTTTGCTTTCGGGCGCTCATATTGCCTCCTTCAGTTCTTTTATGCGCGTGTAGGAATACACCGGTCCTTCCTGACAGACATAAGAATCATTAATTTGGCAATGACCGCATTTACCAACACCGCATTTCATTCTGCGCTCAAGCGACATATAAATATTGGCATCCGGTAATCGTTTTGCCTTTAAGGCCATCAAAACAAATTTGTACATTACCGGCGGCCCTACAATCGTAGCAATGGTATTATCCAAATCCAGATTTAACGGAGGAATAAGAGTGGTAATAACTCCCACGTTTCCCTGCCATTGCTCATCCGGCCGATCGACCGTTATATGAAATTCCACATCATCCCGCTTGCTCCACTCTTCTATTTCCGCAGGATATAAAATTTCCTTGGGATTTTTTGCACCGTACAAAATAATTAAACGACCGTAATCTTCGCGTTTATCCATGGTGTATTCGATTAACGATTTTAACGGCGCCAAACCGATCCCACCGGCAACAAACAATATATCTTTACCTTTAAACAGGTTGACATCGAAACCATGGCCGAACGGACCGCGAATGCCAATTTGACTTCCGGCTTCCAAACGATGCATTTTATCGGTTAAACGTCCGGCTCGGCGAACCGTTAGTTCAAAACCATGAGACCGGGTTGGCGAAGAGCTGATAGATATGGGCGCTTCGCCAAATCCAAAAATCGAAACTTCTACAAATTGGCCGGGCTGATGGTTTAATTTTTGATTGCGCGGCAATTTAATCCAAAAACGTTTTTCACTTAGTGTTAACGTTTCTACTTGCGTAATGGTGGCAATTACAGGCGTATACAAATCTTTGCTTTTTTGAGCTACGTTTTCCATAGGTTTTTTCCTTTGATTTATGACATCGTTACGGGAACACCCTGTTGCTGCCTGTTGTAATCGTCAATTAAATCGTTGACAATTTCTACCAAACTTATTTTAGCCGGACAAAAATAAGAACAACGACCGCAACCGACACAATGCAATTCTCCTGATTTTTCGGTCAGATATTTGAACTTACGATATAACCGATGACGCGTCCGGCTGTTTAAACCAGGGCGAAAGTTTTCGCCTCCGGCTACCTGCGCAAAAGGGTTCAACATGCAACTGTCCCAAGTACGTTCGCGCTTTCCCTGCACTACATTTAGTTCCACTTCGTCCGTAACATCAAAACAAAAACAGGTAGAGCAAAGCAAATTACAGGTACCACAACCCAAACAACGTTCGGCTATCTTTTTCCAAACGGAAGAATCGTAAACGTAATTGAAAATTTGGGGCAAACGATTGTGATGCATTTTAAGTTTTTTCTTTGTTTTGGGGCGCTCGTATTGCAACTCGGCATCCAGTGGCAAGCCTTTACCAAATTCCTCCATTAATTGCCTTCCTGTTTCGTCCACCTCGAACACCAAAAAACCTTTTTCAGCAGGTACCATAAATAAGGCAAAACCCGTCGTATCGTAAATATCAATACCAAGGTCTTCAGCAAAGTGAAATTCATCCGGTTCATAAGCCATTCCGATAAAAATCGATTTGGCACGTCGGATAAAATAATTGGACTCCGGATTTTCACGCCGAAAACTGTAATCCAACAAGGTAATGGCCTTCATATCATAAGAATGAATTCCCAGAAAGATTTTTTCTTCCGCTTCTATTTCCGCTTTTTTTATTCTGGGCTTACCGTTAAGCTCAAATTCCAGCAATGTCTCCCGCGGAGGCAAAAAGAATTTTTTAAGCGGTTGTATGGTACGGTTGTAATTAAGTACCACTTCGTCCGGATTTTCAATTACCTGAAACGAAAATGATTTTTCGCCTTTGCGATGTGGCGCAATGAGCTTGGCTTTGCCCATTAAAAAATGAATGAAGCGCCGTGTGGTGTTCTGATCGAAAAAATAACGTTTCATCTCGGAAATATCTTTTCTTTGTTGATCCATGATCTATTCCCTGCTTGATTTGTTCTGTTAAATATTTCACAAATTTTGTGCCAATTATAATCACCTTAAATCAAAATTCATAATTGACTGTAAATTAATAAGATGCAAAACCTGATCGGTAATTTTCATTTTTCCTTTTTTTCCTACTTTTTGCAAAATTCCGCTTTGTATTCTCAAATTTCGGAATAGAACCGCCGGTTTATTTACGCTTTACTATTCTTTTCGATTCGGTTTGTGTTTTACGATTTTCGGTAGGTTTGCCTCGGATTTGAGAGCTAAAAGGTAAAACGCATACATATCAAACAGTATTTTCGTATTCAAACCGTTTTTCGAAAACAGCACTTTTCAAGAATACTCCCTGCCTTGACCTGTTTTCCGAACTCAATTTTAACCGTTTTTAATACCGAACGCTTAACACACTCAAAAAAATCGAAGAATGTATTTACCATTCATGCACACTTTTTTAATTTGCATTTGTGCTTTTTTACGATTGCATATCTAAAGAATCTTCCCGATATTCTTTATTGAATTTTTAATCAGAAATCGGAAACAATATTTTCACCATTATGGATGAGTCTTGAATTTATGGAAAGTAAACGGTTTATCGGAAAGGTTTTTCGCCACTTTCGTATTTTAGAGCCTTTAGGCCATGGCGGCATGGGGTTGGTATTTAAAGCGTTAAATACGCATTTAAACAAAATCGTTGCTATTAAAATGATTGCCCCCGGGCTTGCTTTGAACGAGAAACTACTCAACCGTTTTAAAACCGAAGCCTTGGCTTTGGCCCGGCTGGAAAACCCGCATATTGTACGCATTCTGGATCTATTGGAAGATCAGGGGCAATGGTTTATTGTTATGGAATACATTGAGGGAGAAACCCTTCAACAGCGTTTAAAGGACAAACGCCCGTTGCGTTTAAGCGAGGCTTTTGATATTACTTTACAAATTTTATCCGCCTTGCAACATGCACATTCTGCCAGCATCATTCATCGCGATATTAAACCGAGCAATATTTTACTTACCAAGGATAACACGGTAAAAGTAACCGATTTTGGTCTTGCTAAAATTCAAGCCAATTCGCTGGTACACACGCAGCACTCGGCGGTTGGCGGCACGCTGTATTACATGTCGCCTGAACAAATCCGCAGTTTAAAAGAAACGGATCATCGAACCGATATTTATTCATTGGGAATTACCGTTTACCAAATGATTACGGGACGCATTCCTTTTGACCCGCACCAAACGGATTTTGACATTCGCGAAGCCATTGTACGTCGCCAGTTTCCGAAACCGTCAACATTTAATCCTTACCTGCCGCCGGAAATGGATGAATTGGTCATGAAAGCCATTGCCAAAAATCCGGATGACCGCTTTCAATCTGCCGTTGAAATGTACCAAGAAATGGAACGTTTAAAGGAAAAGCTGGCTGGCAAACTGGATCAGGAAATTAATTACGACTCCGAAATTGAGAATGAAATTAATTTCACCGATTATCCTTTTAATATTCAAGAAGACTTTTCCGGCGAATCATCCCTTCCTTCCATTCCGGTTCACGAAGGGACTCCGCCACCTAAAAACGACGCGCACCCTCAACCCTCCGACAAGCCTTCCGGCGAAACCCCGACGGGAGGCCAAGCATTTGTACCTCCTGCCCAAGCAAAAGGATTCAAAAAAAAATATCTGTGGCTTGCCTTTTTTTCTCTGGCCTTTTTGATATTTGTTTTTTATTATTTAGCAACCAAACCCGCAGCAAAAAGCAACGCCTACCTGACCATCGTTTCCGACCCGGCCCAGGCAACCGTCCGTATTAACGATCAAATAATAGGCGTAACCCCCGTAGACTCTCTGCCAATTTCAGCGGGAACTTTACGCATTCATTTGCAAAAGGAGGGCTTTGCCGCCAAAGACACTGTTTTCAATGCAATAGCCGGAAGCATTTACCGGTTAAACATCGGTTTGCAACAGTTACCCTCTCCCGAATCCGTAACAAAACCTGCTACCACGCCCCCTCCCGTCATCAACAAACCCAAAATCAGCATGCCGGTTGCCGTGCAATTATCGTTTTCTTCCCAACCTGCTGGTGCCACCATTTCGGTTAATGGCAAACCATTGGGAAGAACCCCGTTAACCCGTACGTTTAAATCCAACCGACAGTTAATCGTAAAAATCGCCAAAACAGGTTATCAAAGCCAAACCGATACCATCTTTGTCACCACAAAAAGCAAACACCGTTTTAATTACTTATTATTGCCGGAGCCGGTTACCTTAACCGTGCGAACCAATATCGCGAATAGTCAATTAAAAGTAGATGGCCATAGCTACAAAATAACGGGCAAAAGCAAATCGCTACCATTAAAACCGGGCAGTCATGCTCTTTTTGTGCAAAAACACGGCTTTTCTTCTGCACAAAAAATAATTACGCTTAAAGCCAATACGCCGATGACCGTTACATTTAATTTAAAACCCCTAAAAAGCAAACTTAATGTTTTGGTTTTACCATGGGGCAACATTTCCATTGACGGCAAATTACGAAAACGCGAAAGTAATATTCGCGAAACCTTTGTTTTACCGGTAGGCCGACACAAATTAAAAGTAGAACATCCCGACTACGGAATTTGCACGCAAGTTGTAAATTTAACACCCGATTCCGTTACCTCGCTTGTATTTGATTTTAACAAACCCGTTCCGGTACGCGTGGTTGCTTTTGACCAATCGGGAAACCCGCAATATGCTCAAATTTTGGTAGACGGCAAAGCCACGGACCAATACACACCCGGTCTGATCAAGCTATCCATCGGTCGGCATCAAATTTCGGTGCGTAAAAAGGGATTTCTTGTTGAAAACAACGCGCAAATCATTATGGTTCTTCCGAATAAAAATCCGCTTCTAAAATTTAAACTTTTTAAAGAATAGTAATTCGGAAAGCAGACGCAAATCAATTATCGTATCGGGATTGAAAGGGGAAATCGTTGCTCTTTATTCGTTTGCTTTGCAGACGTTTTTTTTAGCGACTGCACACACTATTAAAAGAAAAAAATGGCCTGCCTGGGAAATGGCCTACTTCAAAGTTCTTTTAACCCGCATACTTTAAAATCACAACCAAAATTTTAGGGCGGCTTTTTTAAATTTTTTTATTTTAGTCGTTCGTTTTTTCCGGTCCCGAACGTTTTTCCGTCTTTGAGATCTCCCGAAAAAATTTATCTTATTGGGAAAATTTTCATATATTATGGCATCCCTTAATTCGGATTTGTAAAATGGCAAATTGATTGGTGTGTGTACTTTGCCTGAGCGTACACAACGGTAAAGGGCAAGTACGATTTAGTGAAAAATTTAACCATAGCCGGGCATTGGCATGAATGAAAAATCTCGTTTTTTCTCGATCGGTGATTTTTTCCCTTTTTTAGACGTGGGAATTTTGCAAGATCGTCTCGGTTGGTCGGTTAAATTACGCTGGTTGGCCATTATCGGTTACTTTTTTGCCACCCTTTCCGCTTACTTCTTTTTCGACTTCAAAATCCCTTACCAAAGAATCTGGCTTACGCTGTTGGTTCTTTTGCTTATTAATCTCGGTTACTACATTCTCCAATTGCGCGTGCAAAAATTTTCTTTTTTGGCCGAGCTTTCCTTATTAAGCTTACACATTGTGGTCGATCTTCTCTTTCTTTCGCTTTTATTGCATTTTTCGGGCGGCATCGAGAACCCCATTTATTTGTTCTACCTTTTTCACGTGGTACTAAGCAGCATCGTATTTCCCAAACGCTTGCCGTATTTGTTCTCGACTTTGGTAGTCGTTTTGTTTTTTTTGCTGATTTATTCGGAATATTCCGGTTTTCTGCCGCATTACTCACTATTCGATTCCGATCTTTACGCCAACAAAACAGCCATCGAACTTACATTAATCGTGTTTACCCTCACGGTTTATGTTACCACCTACATTTGCCTTACATTCATGCAAATTTACCGCCACAGCAAACAGGTAATCGACGAACAAAATCGTCAATTACAAAAAATAACCGAACAAAAATTGAACTTTTTCCGGTTCGCTTCCCATGAATTAAAGTCTCCGTTGGTAGCCATAAAAACATCCGTCGATACCGTTTTAGCATCGTTTGGTGCCAAATTAGAACCGGTGGCCCTCAATTTGTTAGAGCGTTCATCCATTCGGGCCGAACAAATGTTAACCATTATTAAAGAATTGCTTGAACTTTCACGTTCCGGAGAATTTGCCGATAAAGATAAAATCGAAACGATTTTTCCCGCACAGGTTTTGCAAGAAGTGGTGGCGCAAGAAAAAGTACTGGCCGAAGCAAAACAAATCGGAATCGAGTTTGATAATACATTAAACAATATTACATTACGGATGGTCAAAAGCGATTTGGAGAAGGTGCTGCGCAATTTGGTTAACAATGCCATCCGCTACACCCCGGAAGGCGGCAAAATCGAAATATCCGCACAAAAACAGGCGGACAAAATTAGAATAGCCATCAAAGACACGGGTATCGGTATTCCCAAAGAAGATTTGCCCAAAATCTTCGATGAATTTTATCGTTCCAAAAATGCGCGCGAACTGATTCATTTTGGCAGTGGATTGGGCCTGAGTTTGGTCAAACAGATCGTTGAAAGGTATCGCGGCAAAATAGAAGTTCAATCCGAACTTAATAAAGGGACAACATTTATCGTTACGTTTCCGACTAAAAAATAAAAAAATCGAATAAACGCAGGATGGAGAAAGACAATGAAGATTAAAATCGGCGGGATTGTAGATCAGCAAAATTTAACCATGTACGGCATTACCTCTTTAAAAGACCGGCCCGGTTCGGCTGCCGAGGTTTTGAATCTTTTGGCCAAAGAAAACATTAACATCGAATACATTACTGAAGGCGGTTGCAAAAACGATTCGGCCACTATGATATTTTGCGTGGATTCCGAAATGGCACCCAAAGTTGACGAAATCATCAAGCGGGATGTGGAAGAGCACACACAAAAAATCCGCAAATGCGAATACGTTTGTATTTTGGGCGTGTACGGCCCGCACTTTCGCGAAAAACCGGCCATCGCCGCCCATTTTTGTCAGGCATTGGGCGAGGCAGGTGTAAATATTTTAGGGCTTTCCAGCAGTATTTCGACAATTTCGGCCATTATCGATATTCGAGAACACGACAAAGCGTTAAATGCCCTGATGGACGTATTTGAATTACCGTAAACCGCTCGCTTAACGGTACAAAAGAAAAATCCGCTTGCTCATTTTACATAGTACCGGAATACAATCCGCCGTCTACCTGAACGGTTGTACCGGTTATGTAAGAGGCGCGCTCCGAAGCCAAATAAGCAATTAATCCCGCTAAATCATCGGGTTGACCGAGACGGTGCAAAGGAATTTTTTCTTCCCAGGCGGCTAAAACCGCCTGACGCGGTTGGCCTTCTTCCATCCGCTTGCGAATAATGCGCTCCAAACCATCGGTCAGATGGTAACCCGGAGCAACATTATTCACCGTAATGCCGAACGGACCTAGTTCCATCGATAATGTTTTAGCCAATCCGACAACCGCCAGGCGCAAAGCGTTGGAATAAATCAAACGCTCTACAGGCGCTTTAACCGAAACGGAAGTAATGTTAATGATGCGCCCGAAACGTTGTTTTTTCATTAGCGGCAAAACTTTGCGCACACTGCGCACCACCCCCATAAAAGTAACTTGATACCAGTAGTGCCATTCTTCGTCCGTAGTCTCTGCAAAATTTTTAACCGGAGGTCCACCGGCATTGGTTACCAAAATATCCGCACCACCCTGTTCGCCGATAGCCTGTTCAATAAACGATTCCAACTCGGATTTATCGGCAATATCGGCCTTTCGGGCAAACACGGGAACATGGTATCGGCTTTTTATTTGCGCGGCAGTTTTTTGCAGTTGCTCTTCATTCCGGGCACAAACGGCCAGTGCACAACCTTCACCTGCCAACGCTTGCGCTGCCGCCTTGCCCAGTCCTTTACTGGCAGCCAAAACGATCGCTTTTTTACCTTTCAAACCAAAATCCATAGCACTCCTAATTTTAACGATTTTTGTGATTTACTCTACAGAACACATTTGGTTTTAAAATGAATCCGTTTTAACTTAGTAATCATAAATTTGATTTAAATTAGCAAAAATTTACCGTAAACGAAATAGCGAATTTCCGAAAATCGTTTTTGTCTCATTTTTTGGAATGACAGGAGTGTAAAAAATGAAAAAAGTCATTCGTATTGCCAGCGGCCAAGGTTACTGGGGCGACCGCTTTGACGCCCCGATCGATCAGGTACGCGAAGGCCCGATTGATTACTTGGTTATGGATTATCTGGCCGAGGTAACCATGTCCATCATGCAAAAACAAAAATCACGTGATCCCAACTTGGGCTATGCCAAAGATTTTGTGCGCCTGATGGAAGAATTATTACCGGATCTCGTACAAAAGAACGTTCGGCTTATTACCAATGCCGGTGGGGTGAATCCCATTGCCTGTATGATTGCCATCCGCGACATTGCCGAACGCAAAGGCATTAAGGGGCTGCGCCTGGCCGCCGTGTACGGAGATGATATTTTAAATTATCTGGACGGCATGATTGCCTCAGGAAACGCATTGAAAAACATGGAAACCGGAGAAGATATTCGCACCATTCGCGACCACATCCGCAGTGCCAATGTCTATTTTGGGGCACGTCCCATTGTGGAAGCTTTGCAACAAGATGCCCAAATTATTATTACCGGCAGGGTAACCGATACCGGTTTGACCTTAGCACCGATGATTCACGAATTTGGCTGGCATTGGGACGATTGGGACAAGCTGGCTGCCGGAATTGTGGGCGGACATATTAACGAATGCGGGGCACAAGCCAGCGGAGGAAATTTTTTGGCCGGTTGGAAAGAAGTTCCGAATATGGAACGCATCGGTTTTCCCATTGTAGAAGCGCATCCGGACGGCACGCTGGTTATCACCAAACACGAATCTTTGGGGGGGTTGGTGGACGAGCGCACCGTAAAAGAACAATTGGTTTACGAATTAGGCGATCCCACCGAATACATCACCCCGGATGTGGTTGCTGATTTCACTTCAATTCGTTTGCAGCAAATCGGACCGAATCGTGTACGGGTATTTGGAGTAAAGGGCAAACCGTTTACCGAATTTTACAAAGTTTCGGTTTCCTACTTTGACGGTTATACGTGTATCGGTCAATTGACCTACGCCTGGCCCGAGGCGTTGGAAAAGGCAAAAAAGGCCGACGAAATCGTACGCAAACGCATTGAATATCTCGGTTTACAATTCGATGAAATTCACACCGAATATCTTGGTTACAACGCCTGCCACGGAACAACCGCCCGGCCCATTGCCGATCCCAACGAGGTGGTTTTCTTAATCGGCGTACGCGGACACAACAAAAAGCATCTGGAAACTTTTGCCAACGAAATTGTGCCTTTAGTGTTAACCGGGCCACCGGCCGTTACCGGTTTTGGCGGCGGCAGACCGCGCGTACGCGAAGTAATTGCCTACTGGCCCGCCTTATTGCGCAAAGAAGCGGTTTCTCCAAAGGTTTTAACGATCGATGTGATTTGAATTTAACTCGGTTTAATAGATGAACACCTATCGTAAAAAACCGACAGCGCATACGGCCCAATCGGATTCGCTTTTGCGGAATCCGAGAATGTCAACGCGGAATAATCATCAATCGTTCGAATTTGTCCGATCGCAGAATTTCGGAGGGGCCGTTCGTACATTCTGCCCGTTTGCAAAATATCGTGCCGGAATTCCGCGGTTCGCAATTCCGGCAAATCGTGCTTTACAGAAAATTGCATTCCATGGCAAAAAAGGTGTGTTAAAAAGCGAATTAACTTAACTTCGGAGAAAAATAAAATGAAAGTACAACTCATCCGACTGGCCCACGGTCGTTCCGGAGACAAAGGCGACACGTCCAATGTGGGCGTTATTGCCCTTAAACCCGAATATTACGAAATCATTAAACGTGAGGTCACCCCAGAACGCGTCAAGGAACACTTTGGCGACATGGTAAAAGGAGCGGTCGAACGGTTCGAAATGCCTAATATCGGCGCATTGAATTTTTTGCTGCACAATGCTCTGGGCGGCGGGGGAACCATTACCTTAAAGCATGATGCGCAAGGCAAAACCATGAGTACGGCCCTGTTACGCATGGAAATCGAAGTGCCTGATGATTTGCTTTCGGACTAACCACATGATGGTAGCGATTTTACCAAGCAAAACGCATACGCCTTAAAAACATCAGACTAATTTAAAATTGATTTCCGCCGATATTATGAAATCATGAGCTGCCTTGCCGGTGGCGCATGTAATATAACGATCACCCATTGGGGTGATCTATGGCAAAAAACCAAAGAATGATTCGTAACTTATTCCGTAGAAATCCAAAAAAGGGAAAAAGGAGAACGTAGATGATACGTATTGTGTCCGTTCTTATTTTTTTAATGTTATTTGCAGCTTCCTGTACACTCCCCGAGCCCCAGGACATTACGCCTCCGGTGGTAGCGGTTATTTACCCTTACGAGGGAGCCGTAGTATCCGATAACATCCAAATTAACATTCAGGCTTCGGATAATCAGGACTTAGGTTCGGTTTGGTGCTACGTTGATGGTCAGGAAGTGGGTCGTGTTAGCAAAGCCCCCTATTTAATTCCTCTGAATATTGCCAATTACGAAAAAAAGATTACCCACGTGCTGGTTGCAGCGGCCGAAGATAAAGACGGAAACATAGGGTATTCCGCAAATATTAATTTTGTCATTGCCGATAGCAAAGATATTGTAGACCCTACGGTAGCAATTTTAAATCCGCAAAACGGACAGGTTGTAGAGGGTATTGTCAATGTCGTTGCAGAAGCCAAAGACGATCGTTCCGTACAAAAAGTGCGTTTTTTTATTGACGGCCTACTAAAAGATTCCACTTCTTCTTACCCGTACATGTTTAACTGGAACACGGCAGGTTATTCGGATTCCACTGCGCATACACTGTATGCGGAGGCCATTGACGGCGGGAATAACAATGCCTTTTCTCCGGTTGTTACGGTTACCGTATACCGCCGCACCGGGCCGACCGCGGATAATGTTGCGCCCAGGGCTTTATTTCTCTATCCAATCGGCGGCGAGGTACTTACGGGAAACGTGCAAGTTTCGGTTGATTTACAGGATAATGTAGGGGTGAGCCAAGCTGAATTTTTCGTAGACGGACAGTTGACCAATAGCCAGGAGAATCCACAATCGCCGTGGATTTTTACATGGGACAGCGATCAGGTTGCTGATACTGTGCAAACGCGGCATTCCCTTTATGTAAAGGCGTACGACCAGGCCGGAAATGTGGGAACTACGGGTTTGATGATTGTAACCGTAGATCGAAAATAATAACGCAAAACAAAAACGATTTGTTTACCGCGCCCGAAAATTGGTGTACTGATAACCAGTTTTTCGGGCATTTTATTAACAAATCAACGATTTTCGAACGGAATGGCCTGCCGGATAATTTAAATAACTCTGCCTTCTTTTTGCGCCTTGCTATCCAACATCGTGCCAATGCTAAAACCCAAGGCAATGCCTAAAACAATACCCAGGCCCATGTTACCGGAACCCGAGCCAACGGCCACACCCATTGCTACTCCCACGGCCGTCCAGAGTTCTGCGTTTTGTCCTTTTTCTACCATTCGATGCGCTTTTTGCAAATGCTTGATAATGGCCTTAAGGTTTTTAAAATAGGGTTTGCGTTCCTTTTTGTCTGCGCCGGACAAGGCAGCCAAGCCACCCACGCATTGTTCGAACAACTCCTTAAAATGGCCACACTGCTCGCACTGATGCGAAAACTCGGCCAAATATCTGCCGATGCGGATTAGCCTATCCGCTTTGTAGCGTTTGCGTTGTTTTTCCGTAAAACCTTTGCTCGAATCCTTGATTTCCCGCTCGATTTTTTCGAGCCAATCATCTTGTTTTTCCACGATTCCTCCCCCCTGGGTGTACAGTTTGCCATTTTTCACCGTACACAAGATAAGCCAATGTTCGGGGGAAAACAAAAAAAGCGGCCGAATGCCCCATAATTCATTCGGCCGCTTACACAAACAAGCAAATATGGGCAGAGATTTATTGCCGTTACGGAATGCGGTTCAGAGCCTGATCCAAATCGGCAATCAATTCGTCCGCATCTTCCACACCCACCGAAAGGCGAACCAAGCCGTCGGTAATATGTGCCTGCAAACGGATTTCTTTGGGCATGATGGCATGGGTCATGGTTGCCGGATGTTGGATAAGCGTTTCAACACCGCCTAAGCTTACGGCCAATTGACAAAGTTTAACATGATTCATTACGATTTTACCGCCTTCGATCCCGCCTTTTACTTCGAAGCTAATCATGCCGCCGGGACATTTCATTTGCTTTTTGGCAATTTCGTATTGCGGATGAGAGGGCAAACCGGGAAAGACAACATTTTCTACTTTGGGATGTTTGTCCAAAAATTCGGCAATTTTTTGCGCATTGGCACAATGGCGTTCCATGCGCATGGATAAGGTTTTAATTCCGCGATGCACCAAAAAAGCATTCATAGGATCCAAAATACCGCCAAACAAATTAAGGGCACGGCGCAATATCTTAAATTGATCTTCGTTTTTGGTAACAATCATACCGCCCACCACATCCGCATGGCCGTTTAAAAATTTGGTTAAACTGTGTACCACAATATCAGCGCCCAAAACCAGCGGTTTTTGCAATACCGGACTGGCAAACGTATTATCCACAACCAAAAGCGCATTTTGTGCATGGGCAATTTCGGCCGCACCGGCAATATCGGTTACACATAAAGTGGGGTTGCCCGGTGTTTCCACATAAACAATTTTAGTTTCCGGACGCATGGCATTCTTAATTTCATGCAAATCGGCGGTATCCACAAAACTGGTTTGCACACCGAATTTGGCAAACATATCAGCTAACAAAGTATTGGTCGGGCCATAAACCGCTTCCGAGCACACCACATGGTCGCCTTGCTTTAAATAAGCGCCAAAAACCGTGTGAATAGCGGCCATACCACTGCCGCAGGCCAACCCTTTGTGCCCCTGTTCCAATTGAGCTACCGCGTCTTCCAGCCCCTTTACGGTGGGGTTACCCATGCGGGTGTAAATATAGCCTTTTTCTTTTCCCGCAAACAAGGCGGTTCCATGATCGGCATCGCGAAATTTAAACGTGGAGGTTTGGTAAATAGGATTGACAACCGCCATATTTTCATTTTCCGTCATTCCGGCATGAACACTTTTCGTAGCATCGGAATAATCTTTGTTTACAGACATTGCTATTCTCCTAATTTTGCAGATTCCAAATGATTTTTTATTAACAACTAAATTTAATAAATTCTTTTATCAAATAAAATCCTTTGAAGAAATTAATTCGCTAACGAAATTAATTCTTCTTTACGAACGAATACTCATTCGAACGAAGATAAAAAAGGGGATCATTTCAATGAGCAGAAAAGCAAAAAAGATCACACTTTTAATCGTCGGCAGCCTTTTATTTACTTTGGCACTTATTGCTCTTTATGGAAACCTGATTTTAAACCGATCATTGCCTCGGGTGCAGGGAAACGTAAATCTGAAAGGATTGCGCCAACAGGTTACAGTGTATCGGGATAGTATGGGCGTACCGCAAATTGTCGCCCGTAACGATCACGATGCTTATTTTGCGCTGGGCTATTTGCATGCCGGTGATCGCTTGTTTCAAATCGATCTGACCCGCAGAGTGGCAGAAGGACGTTTGAGCGAACTGTTCGGACAATTGACATTAAACATGGATCGCCACCAGCGTTTAATCGGGCATTATAGGCTTGCCGAAAAATTTATTTCCGCCCTTAGTCCGCAGGATCGCAATCGCTTGCAGGCTTATGTTGACGGCCTGAACACCTACGTTGCCACTTGCCAGACATTGCCATTTGAATACCACTTGCTTAACACCAAATTCGAACCATACACAATCAAAGATTTAATGAGTGTTCTTAGTTTTCAGACTTGGTTTTCTAATGCGCTTTTGAGTTCGGACGAATGGTTAGCCAAAGTATTCGATCGCTTCGGAGCGGATACCGCTGCAACCTTAGCCCTGCCTTACCCGACCTGGGCGCCGCTAACTGTACCACAGGAACCGGCCCCAAGCGCAGGTTTTACCTCGCTTTTGTACAACACCTATTTTGCCAACGGAGAACTCCCCTTTCGCATGGCACATTCTTCCAATTCGTGGGTCATTGCTCCGGAACGCAGTAAAAGCCACCACGCCATGCTGGCCAGCGATCCGCATCTTGAAACGCAGCGCCTGCCCCAATTTTGGTATTTTGTCGGTTTGCACATAAAAAATCCGCAAGTAAACGTACTGGGCATTACAACGCCAGGATTGCCATTTGTCGTAATGGGACACAACGGAAAGGCAGCCTGGGCCTTTACGGTAGGCGGTATCGATGTTAACGAAGTATATTTGGAAAAAGAAAATCCGAACGACAGCACCGAGTATTTGACTTCGCACGGATGGCAAAAATTCAAAATTTTAACCGAGCCCATCAAAATCAAAGGCCGAAAACAACCCGAGCTTTTCCGCATGAAATTCACCGACAACGGTCCCGTTGTTTGGGCATCCGATTCTTTACATCATTTGTATTCGTTACATTGGGCCGGGTTCGATATGAATCTCGCGCAAACGGTACGGGCAGCATTTCATTTGCGTCGCATCCGTCAATACGACGATTTTCGCCGGACGGTAACCCGCTTTGGCGCCTTGGATGCCAACTGGACCTATGCCGATATCAACGGAAATATTGGCTATCAACTGGGGACGCCTATTCCCGTACGGGCAAAGTCGGTTTTCAAATTGCCCGTTCCCGGTTGGATCGATTCGCTAAAATGGCGCGGGTTTCACCCGTTGGACCAAACTCCGCATAGCTTAAATCCCGCCCGGGGTTGGCTGGCAACCAGCAACAACAAACAAGACGATATCCATTTGCCTTATCGTTTATTCGGAAAATTTGCCGCCGATCGTATTTTACGCATTACCGAGCTACTTAAAAGTAAATCGATTTTCTCTTTCGAAGATATGAAACGGTTTCAAACGGATCGTACGGATCGCTTTTTACAACACTGGCAACCGATTTTAAGCGCACTTTTGAAAGAACGGGGCGATTTACACGCTGCAAAATTGATTGAACATTGGAATGGCGATGCCAGCGCCAAATCGAAACCGGTGGCCTTGGTTATCCTGTTTAAAAACCGCCTGCGTCATCTGATTTTTGACGATCAGTTGGGTAAAATTGCAGATAAGCTTTCGGATGAGGACCTGTTGGCAATTTACCAAAACGGACCTTCGTTTTGGTTTGACAATGTAAAAACGAAACACACAATCGAAACAAAACACCAAATTGCCTTGACTGCGGTTGATCAGGCATTAAAACTCTGGGACCGACAAAGCTGGGGAGAATTGCAATCGTTTACCATGGCCCACCCAATGGCCAAAGTTCCGATTATCGGGTCTGTGTTAGGTCTTAAAAAAGGGCCGTTTGCCTGGGGCGGAACGCCCGGTACTTTAAATGCCTCGTTTTACCAAGAAGACAAACACCGTCCCGGACACTTTCGTTCGATTGTCGGTCCGAGCTGGCGGTTTGTAATCGATTTTGCCAATCCGGACGGGGCGCAATTTGTAATTCCCGCGGGAGAATCGGGCAACCCCAAAAGTCCGTTTTTTATGAATTTTTTCGCGTGGTGGAAAAGTGGAAAACGCTGGAACGTACCGCTTTCGCTCCCGGCTGTTAAAAAGAAGGCTAAATTTACATTATTGTTAACCCCCGAAGAAAACAACTAAAAAAATTGAAAACGCCGGTTAAAAACAAACCGGCATTTTTTTTCGATTATTTTGATTTTGCCAACGGGAAAAGGCGCTTTCTTTTTTGCTGGCACTTACATTTGTAAGCCGGATGCATTTTTTGCAATCTCTGGTTAGCAGCATGTGATAAAACAAGCCTATCGTTTTCCAGCGGGTTTTATGTGAGGCGCTTTTTTGCTTGCTTAAAAAACAGCACAAAATTTTTACAAAAAACAAAATCCGGCTATACCGTACCGCAAAAAACGTTCGCTTCATTAAGCGATATACGGATTATCCGCTAATAGAAATATTCATTTTTTGCCATTTTTACGTACGGCTTATTGCTGAGACAATTTACAACAAATGTTAAGAATCAGGCTCTTTTACTGTGATCTACGGCTTTCAATATTTTAATATTCAACACGATAAATCGCCACAATTGATAGAGCTTATTGGTTCGTTTAGACATAATGTATCTCCTTGGTTTTTTATTCAGGAATAATACTCCAGCCGATGCGGCCTTTAAATTTCCACATAAAGGTCGTGTGGATCATCCGTTTCATCCAGGCCCCTGCCAAACCGCGTTCCATATGGGTAACAAACAAATCGCGTCCTGCTTCGTTGGGGTAGCGACGATTATCAGGCACTACAGGGTACATAATCATGGTACCGGCGCCACCATCCCATAGCGAATCGCCCATAGAAGCGATACAGGCAGCCACCATTTCGGTCATACGCTCTTTATGCGTCATCCGGCCGCTTTTGATCAAATCGATAATATTCTTGGCTACGACGCGACCGATAATTCCCGAAACCATTCCTGTGCGCGGAGGAGCGGGCACAATGGTCATACCGTTAGGATTGGTATGCGGTCTGGAAATCGGTCCCGGAGGCGCAAAGGCAATACCGGCGGCAAAAATATTGGGATAATCCGGATTTTGATACACGGCTGGCCAGGCATCCGGATTCTTTTCCAGTTCATCATACGGCAGGCCGTAAATGGCATCGACCAGCGTAAGCCCTGCTTTGTTAACCAGCTTGGCCGAAACATCATTACCATCTTTATCCAAATATTTCATGGGCACACCGAGAAACTGCGGGATAAGCATGGCAAAATCGTAAGGAGTTTCGCCTTTGTTGCCATCCCAATCTTCCCAGTAGATATTCTTTTCATCCACTTTGTAAACGCCTTTTTGAATTTGCCATTGAATGCCGTATTCTTCGAAGATTTCACGAGCATATTCTTCGCTGGTGTAAATTTGTTTTCCTCGGCGTTCTTTAAGGCCGTGCACGCCAAAATCGCCTAAAGCCGGTTCGTTTGTAAGCCATGTTAAATGCGCCTTATCGCGAATACCTTCCTTTTCCATTGCTTTGTGCAGGTTAGAAATAAACTCAAAAGCGGCGCCCTGACAGGTGGCTCCCGGATGGCCGGTACCCACAACTATTTTGAACGATTCTCCTTTTTTCATGCGTTTAAACATTTCCACCACCTTGTCGCGGGTTTGCAAGGTATGGTCCAACGTACAGACGGAATACGTATGCCCTTTGGGGCCCAAACCTTCCGTTGCCTCAAAATTAAGTTTTGGCCCGGTAGCATTGATCAAGTAATCGTAACTCAACTTTTTTTGTCCACCATTCGCTTCTTCGGCAAGTACGTATTGTTCGTCCGGATGAATTTCGGTAACCCGACCATGTACAAAATTCACATGCAATTTTTTGTAAACCGGAGCCAGAGGGAAATGTACTTTTTCGGGTTTCATGTGATCGATCGAAACCCAAATAAGAGATGGAACAAACAGGAAATAATCATACTTGTTCACCACGATAATTTCATGTTTTTTACCCAAAGCAGAGCCCAAATAAAGTGCCGCGGTATGTCCGGCAAAGCCTGCTCCGATAATAATTACTTTGGCCATAATCCATTCCTTCTTTTATGTTACTTCTCAGGTCACAAATAAATATACAACAAAAAATAGGCAAAAAAAATTCCTATGGGCTTTTCCGTTTTCTAAAATGCAGGTACCGAAATTAAAGAAGGTTTTGCTCGTACTTTCATTTGAAAGGAATAGGGTTTGACAGTATTTTATTAGCAAATAAGAAAGGATAGAAGGCATGGCAAATCCATTGACGTACGTGATTGTCGGCGGGAATGCGGCCGGTATGTCCGCAGCGCGCCGGATTCGACGCAACGACCCGCAGGGGACTATTATTGTTTTGGAAAAATCGAATATTGTTTCCTACGGAGCATGCGGAATTCCCTACTACATTGCCGATATTATTAAAAATAAAAACGATTTAATCGCATTACCAATCGAAAAATTTTTGGCTGACGGTATTGATGTTCGGGTTAAGCACGAAGTCATTAATATTGACATTCGAAAAAGATCCGTTTACTTCCGAGCCAACAATTCCTTGCAAACCCAAACGATTTCGTATGATCGGTTAATCCTATCATTAGGGGCCCGTCCTTTGGTACCCGAAATTCAGGGGACGGATTTAAATGGTGTGTTTACCGTCCGCTCGTTAGACGAAGCCGAAACGTTAAAGCAAGAATTGCAACAGGGGAAGCATAAAAAGGCAGTCATTATCGGCGGAGGTTCTATCGGGCTGGAAATGGCCGAAGCTTTGCGGGCATACGATGTACAGGTAAGCATTATCGAACGTTTGCCCCGCGTATTGCCCATTATCGATAGCGAAATGGCAATGTTAGCGGAAGAAGAATTAAAGAGCAACGGTTGCGAAGTAATTACGGGAAAAGAAGTGAAAGAAATTCGGGGCGCATCGGGTGTTACGGGCGTGGCCTTGGCCGATGGTCAAACGCTTGAAGCTTCGCTGGTACTGGTAGCAGTAGGAGTACGTCCGAACACGGAATTAGCCGTAAAAGCAGGCATTCAGTTGGGTTCCGCGGGTGCTATTCAGGTTGATAGCCGCATGCGTACCAACATACGTCATGTTTACGCTGCAGGCGATTGTGCGGAAGTAAAACATTTGGTAATCAACAAATTTGCCTACATTCCTTTGGGCAATACAGCCAACAAGCAGGGACGAATTGCCGGAGATAATGCCAGCGGCGGGCACAGTTTTTTATCCGGGGTCGTCGGCAATACGGCGGTTAAAGTGTTCGGTTTGGAAATTGCTCGTTCGGGAATTACGGAAGCCTATGCCAAGCGGTTAAAAATGCCGGTTAAAAGCGTGAAAATTAAATCACGCACCGAAGCCCATTACATGCCAGGCAGCAAACCGATTCATGTTAAACTGATTTTCGATATTACCAGCGGACGGTTGCTGGGAGCACAAATGATAGGCGGTGAAAATGTAGCCAAACGTATGGATATTTTGGCCACGGCTATCCAACAAAAAATGTCCGTCGCAGAAATCGCCCAATTGGATTTAAACTACGCACCGCCCTTTGCTCCGGTTTGGGAGCCCATCTTAATTGCTGCCAATCAGGCCGTCAAATCGGTACGAAATTAACGATCTTAACGAACGTTCCCGGCCGGTATCAAGTTGCTGTTTGCTAAATCCGTAAAATTCGGCCTTATGCTTTTACAACCGATAACCACGCGTTTTGTCGATATGTCTAATGATAGAATGCCTTTAATTCGTTTATTTTGTCGGCTAAAAAAGAACGCAATTGCGGTTCCCAAAACAAATGGTTGAGAAGCCGGGGATAAATTCCTTTAATTTGATACCGCAATTCCCAACGAATATTGGTGGTACCGTCCACCAGCTTTTGCAAATAGACGGTATGGGTAATGGATTTAAAGGGCTGAATGCCGCGCGAGGAATCTACTGGTAATAACTTTAATCGAAACCGATTAAAATCGGCCACCGGACGATAGGTTACTGCCAACGGTTTGTCCTTCTTAAAATAGACCAGTCGAATACGAATACTATCCAGAGCCTGTGCCCCGCTATAAGGCCGATGGGTTGTTGTAAGAATCAATTGTTTAAAAGCGACCGGTTCGGGAATTTCCGTATTCAATTCGGCGGAAAGCGTAATATTTCCGTCCAAAGAAAACAGATAACCGTAAAGGCCCAAAATGACCAACGTAAAAAAGACAAATAAGAATTTAATCAGTTTCATGCTTTGATTTCAGCCAGTAAATTTTTAAATGAATGTAGCATTGCATATTCATTTTTGCAACTTATTTAGACTGCGCCGTAAATCAATTAAAACAAGTACCCGTATTTGGCAAAATAATTTTTACGGAATATGCTCTTTTTTATTTTTACACACAAAGATTGTTTATATTCGGAGTGGTAATTTGACGAACGACAAAGGAGAAAACAATGCGTTCTCTTTTTTTTCTTTTAGTATTTTTGTTTGGCCTTTTGGCATCGTATACGCAAAAGAAAAATACCGATTACAACCGATACCAAACACGTATTGAGCACTGGCGCCAGCAACGTGTGCAACGTTTAAAACGTCCGGACGGTTGGCTTAGTTTAGTCGGCCTGTTTTGGTTGCACGAAGGACAAAATACGTTTGGCTTCGGCCGCAATAATGATATTCAATTTCCCGGAAAGAAACGACCAAAACGTCTCGGTAGCATTATTTGGAGCAACGATAGCCTGTATCTGGTTACGGGGGCAAAAGCTGATATTCGTATTCAACAAAAACCCGTAAAAAAAGCCTTTCTCCATTCGGATGCCACCGGAAAGCCGACCGTAATGACTTACGGTCCATACCTGTGGTACATCATAAAACGTGGCGATCGATACGCTATTCGATTAAAAAACCGGCAAAATCCGGCTATTAACAATTTTAAAGGAATTTCCTACTTTCCGATATCTTTAAAGTGGCGCATTGCAGCCAAATTTGTTCCGTACAATCCGCCAAAAAAAATCGCCATTCCCACGGAAATCGGCACCATAGAACAAGAAAAAGCACCGGGCTACCTCGAATTCAAAGCGAAAGGTAAAACGCTTCATTTGAACGTTTTCGGCGAAAAGCCATCCGATACACTGTGGACCATTTTCACCGATGAGACCAGCGGCAGAGAAACATACGGAGCCGGTCGTTTTCTGGAAATTGCTCCACCGAACCAAAATGGCATGACCGTAATCGATTTTAACAAGGCATATAATCCGCCTTGCGCTTTTACCGAATTCGCCACTTGCCCCATGGCACCAAAAGAAAATTTTCTGCCAATCCGAGTGACCGCCGGAGAAAAATACGAAAGTAATTAATAGCGGACATTCCGAGGGTTTCCCGATAAATAAATACGCATTTGTTATTATTGCCTTACGCTTTATTGGTTCGGAATATTTTTGTCGGAAATTCGTTAATACAATATTGACGAAAACGGTAAATATCGGGAACGGATTTTGTTAGCGCTTATCCGTATTATGAACATAAAGGAAATACCATGGAACCGCAAAAACCTATTTGCCCGATTTTACCGGAAGTATTCTGTGCACAAGGCTTTGAAGCGGCACAAGAATGCGCACGTCGTATGAAAATGTCATTTGACCCTGTTGCGCACATCGAAGATTTTTTAATGATGCTGTGTGCTGCAGAAATCGCAGCAAAACGGGAAAACGCACCTACCAGCAATAAGATGAAATAAGAAAGGAACGTATGCCTAAGAAGAAAACAGCACCGACTCAAATAAAAGGATTTTCCAAAGAATTTTTACGGGATGTTTACCGTAATTACATCCGGGCCCGTTTTGCCGACGAAAAGATGATTATCATGATTAA
>CAZRBA010000041.1:0-30048 GCA_964598255.1 uncultured Caldithrix sp.
CACAAATACACCATTCAACGATTCAACCAATAAACCATTTAACTTTTTCCCGGCCACTGATCTGCACAGATTGGCACTGATTTCCCTTAACCCTTACACCCTTAACCTTTAACTTAATGCAGCCACCGAACCCCACCGAAGAAGCACCAAATACCCCATTCAACAATTCAACCAATCAACAATTCAACTTTCCCCGGCCACCGATAGGACACCTAAAAAAATTCCCATCCTTAAAACTCGGATGGGAATCAACTAAATGGCATCAAGATTGAATTTTAGGTTTCATCCAGTATAAATTTATTCTCACCACGCTCAATTACCTCACCGATAATTTCCGCTTTAAAAGGATATCCGGCCTTTTGTAACAACTGATTTAATCGTGGTACTTCCGTTGGGTTCAATGCCATAACCAATCCGCCGTTGGTTTGCGGATCAAAAAGAACACAATATTTAGGATTCATAAAGTCTTCCACACCGGCGATAATTTCTTTGGCATGTAATATATTGCCATGTAAACCTCCTGGCCAAGCCGAATGGTCTTCGTACACTTCTTTGAATGCTTCGAATGTGGGAACTCTATTCAAAAAAAGACGAATGGAAAGATGGTCGTTTCCGGACAACATTTCGTCAACATGACCAATCAACCCGAATCCCGTTACATCGGTACAGGCATGCACATCAATCTGATTTTCCACCGAAAGAGTTACCGGCAGGGCATTCACCACTCGCATGCTGTTAATCACCTCTTCTTCTTGCTTTTTTGTCCCTTTTCCATGCATTAACTGGGTAGTAACAACGCCCGTACCGATCGGTTTGGTTAACACAAGTATATCCCCTTTGCGGATGCTATTGTTACGCCATATTTTATCGGGATGTACAATACCCGTAACCGCTAATCCGTAAAGAATTTCCTGATCCTGTATGGAATGACCTCCGGCAACCACACAGCCCACTTCCATTGCTTTGTCCATTCCGCCTTGCAAAATTTTTGCGATTGTTTCCGGTTTCACTTTGCCCATGTGAAATCCGAGCACGTTAATGGCCTGAACAGGCGTACCTCCCATGGCAAATACGTCGCTCAAAGAATTAGCGGCGGCAATCTGTCCGTAAATGTACGGATCGTCTACGATCGGGGTAAAAAAATCGGTAGTCATTATAACAGCAAGAGAGTCATTTATTTTGTACACACTGGCATCATCAGCCGAATCGTTACCGACCAGCAACCGATCGTGCGCTTTTACCCTGATCTGTGCCAAAATCTTATCCAGAACCTCTGGATGAACCTTACTGGCTCAACCGGCACACGAAACGATTTGCGTCAGTCGTTTTTCTTCTTTCAAAACAACCTTCTCCGTTTGCTTAAAAATTTAGTTAATGCAATGTTCAGCGGTTCATCCGTGAACATTTGTTGATAATCGATATTGTTTTTGCTTAATTCAAGTTGAAAATATTTTAAAAACGATTTAAAGCGTTCCCGATACTGTTGACGGATAAAAAAGGGCTGAGTTTTTATCTTTTCTCCGCTTTCGAGATCTTTAAACATAACGTTTCCGGTAAAAGCGAACTCCGATTCCTGACGATCCAAAATATGAAAGACCAACACTTCATGTTTATCATGCCTAAAATGTTTTAACCCTTTGATAATTTGTTCCGGATCATCCAACAAATCGGAAATTAATATGATTAAACCACGACGCCGAAATTGTTCGGCTATGCGATGCAAAACGGTTGCTACAGAAGTATCGTGTCCCATACGCACTTGCTCTATTTGCCCTAACATTTGTCGGAGATAAGAACCCATAGAGCGCGGCGGCATCTGCAAGCGTATTTGGTCATCGAACAGTACCAATCCCGTGGCATCGCGCTGATGCAATAACAGATATGCCAGTGCCGAAGCCAAATACGAAGCGTACATCCATTTGCTTATTTTTCCGCTTCGATAACTCATGGAAGACGAAACATCTAACAGGATGTAGCTGCGCAAATTGGTCTCTTCTTCAAATTGTTTAATATAATAACGATCGGTGCGGGCAAATACTTTCCAATCGACAAACCGCAACGCATCGCCGGGCATGTAAGGACGATGTTGAGAAAACTCCACGCTGAATCCGTGAAACGGACTTTTGTGCAATCCCGTAATAAACCCTTCTACAACGGAGCGAGCAATCAACTCCAAATTACCGATATTGGCCAGAAATTGCGGATCGAGATATTTGCTTGTATTTGCCTGCACTGCCCGTTTCTTTTCATATTAAAATCGAAAGGCAAAATTAAAAAATTTGTGCTAAAAATCCAATAATTTTTTTTAGAAAATAGAAATTGTTTTGGGCTTCGGAACTAATTTTTTATCCAGATATAACGTATAGGCAAGCACTCGGTGCGTACGCTTTAACGTTAGCAATAATAAGGCAAGAAGAATGTAATTAGATTCGGAGGATTTGCTTAATTGGCTTATTCGAGCCACTTCCGAAAACGCATTTAAAAATTACGTTCCGGTTCAAAATATTTACAACTGTCCTGCAACATAATATCGCGTTCGGTCAAACGGCACCGGTAATAAAAGTCTTCGTCACCGGCAGCCGTTGTTTTAATATAAGCTTGGCGAAACTTGCAAAATTGGCAGGTACGCATGTTTATTTGGTTAGCGCGATGGACATATTGTGTTTTTTGCAATATGGGCGCAACCACATTCAAAATGCTGCGTAATCGAATAATTATCATACGAATTCGCACTAAGGCGATAATTTGAATAATTAACAGTACAAAAAACGCTATTAATAAAATACTAAATAAATCCATCATACCGTTACTAAAATGTTTGTTTATATTTTATTACGATTCAAAACGAAATAAGGTTTCCCGAAATCACGGTTTGGCGATTAATCGGATTCCTTCTTTCGCTCTATTCCAATCTTCGTACTCAAATATGAAACACTTTAATAAATCGGATGAATTTTGTAAAACTTTGATAAAATGTACCCAAGGCAACGCACCTTGCAAAAAAGAGGTCCAGTATTTTCGTTCTCCGCCCTTTTTGCTTTGATCGATGGCATGAATCATAAAAGGAATGCGATATTGGGAAAGGAGGGAAAGCAAGCGATCAATTTGGTGTGTAATTTCCTTAAAAGGCATTTCCCGTGGCGCCTGATGATAAAATCGCGGAATATCCAGCACGGCCCAACGTGGGGACGAGATCGATTGGCTTTGTAAAAAATCCCAAAAAGAAAGAGGTTCGCTTTGGGGACGATCGTTTTCCGCCGCCAAAATTATTTCCGGATAAAAATCCAAAAAGCGTACTACGGTTGCCGTCCACTGCTGATGTTGTATGATTACTATGGGAATACGTTCGCAAAAACCGTTTAAGGTATGCAGAATATATTGAACCGTGGCTTCTCCGGCATTAGCCGGTAAATGGAAATAGGCTTTAAGTCCGCGCCCATTTTTAAGGAAGGTAATTAAATCTTCTTTTAACGTTTGCGGGTTAATAAAAAGCTGAACATGCCGCAGATTTTCTGCTTGCGCCCATTCAATGGTTCCCTGCCAACTAAAATGCAGTTCTCGAGCTACCGAGGTAGCTATGCCAATTTTCGAGCGCTCAATGCGATGAATTAAGTTTAATTCCATTTTGATTTGCAGCTACGGTTAACGTATTGAACATCAGCATGGCAATGGTCATGGGCCCCACTCCACCGGGGACAGGTGTAATTGCCCGCACGTTAGGCAGCACGGAGTCAAAATCTACATCTCCTACCAAGCGGTACCCTTTATCATTGTCTGCCTCCACGCGGTTAATGCCCACATCAATAACCACCGCACCTTGTTTTACCATTTCGGCGGAAACAAACGCCGGTTTTCCCATTGCGGCAATAAGCACATCCGCGCGACGCGTATGTTCGGCCAAATTTTCGGTGCGACTGTGAACAACCGTTACCGTGGCATTGGCCCGCTCGTTCTTCTGCAAAAGCAAATTGGCCATTGGTTTTCCTACGATATTGCTCCTTCCGATAACCACAGCATGTTTTCCGCTTAAAGAAATATCGTAATATTTTAAAATTTCCATAATGCCCGCCGGGGTGCATGGCAATACGTATGGCTTTCCGCTAACCAACAGCCCAACATTGCGCGGGTGAAAGCAATCTACATCTTTATCGGGGTTAATGCGCATAATTACGTTATGCTCATTAATGTGCTCAGGTAAAGGTAACTGCACTAAAATGCCATGTACCGCAGGATCTGCATTCAGTTTGTCGATCATGCGCAACAATTCTTTTTCGCTTGTCTCTTGCGGCAGATACACGGTTTCGGAATCCATGCCCAACTTTTTGCTCGTTTTCTCTTTGCGCCCGACATACACCTTAGAAGCCGGATCGTTACCGACCAGAATTACGCTTAGTTTTGGCAGCACATGGTGAGACTTTAATTTTTCAAGGCCGGAAGCCACTTTTTGATAAACATGTTCGGCAACCGGTTTTCCTTTGAGTAGTTTTTCTTCAAACACCGTAAAATCCCTTTGGTTAATAATGTTTTTGTTTCTATACGGCTTTTTCTAAGCTTAAAACAACGATAAGCCGGTGTATCTCGTAAAAAAATCTTATTTTGGAGTCACCGATTTCAATTCTCCTTTCATCCCGTTGGCAAAAAAATCAAGCAAAATCCAATGCTCTAAATTCACGGATCACAACAACCTTTACCTGTCCCGGATAGCCTGAATCACTTTGAATTTTTTTGGCGATATCTTTGGCCAGCATGTAACTGGCGGTGTCGTCCACCTTTTCATGATCCACGATTACGCGTACTTCCTTACCAGCCTGTATGGCATAAGCCGCTTTAACGCCTTCGAAGGACATGGCAATATTTTCAAATGAGGTCATGCGACTTACAAAATTTTCGATTACTTCGCGACGGGCGCCTGGGCGCGAACGACTGATATCATTGGCAATTTGTACTAAGATGGTAATGGGCGAAATGGCTTCTACCGCCCCGTGATGTCCGGCAATAGCATTTAATACGATGGGATTTTCACCATATTTTTTGGCAATATCAAATCCCAATTGGGCATGATCGCCTTCCACACTGCGCCGATCCAGCGCACGACCGATATCATGTAGCAATCCGGCACGACGCGCCAGTTGTTCGTCCAACCCCAGTTCAGCAGCCATAATACCGGCAATGGTGGCCACTTCTTTGCTGTGCTGCAATACATTTTGTCCGTAACTGGTGCGGAATCGTAATTTGCCCAAGAGATAAATCAAATCCGGATGCAAGCCGTGCAATCCGACATCAATAAGGGCCTGTTCACCAAGTTCTCGCAAATACTCGTCCATTTCCTGAACGGTTTTTTCGTATGTTTCTTCGATGCGCCCAGGATGAATTCGACCGTCATTAACCAGCTTTTCCATAGTTAAGCGCGCCAGTTCTCTGCGGAACGGATCGTAACCGCTCAAAATCACTGCTTCCGGGGTGTCATCCACAATCACATCAATACCGGTAACAATTTCGAAGGCACGGATATTGCGGCCTTCGCGCCCGATAATGCGCCCCTTCATTTCGTCGCTGGGCAAGGTAACAATAGAAACCGTCGATTCGATGGCATGATCCGAAGCGGTTTGCTGCATAGCCGAAATAACCACATCTTTGGCTTTGTTCTGCGCTTCTTTTTGTGCCTCGTCAATAATTTTGTAAACCAATCCGGCGGCCTCTTTTTTAGCCGTATCGATTAAATTATCCAACAGCAATTGTTTGGCTTCTTCGCGGGTTAAGCCGGCAATAGTTTCCAGCTTACGATTTTGCTCGTCTAAAAGCGCTTCTAATTTTTCCTGTTTAATATTGAGTTGATTTTCTTTGTTTCTCAGTTCGCGTTCATGCAAAAACAAATCGCGTTCTTTTTTACGAATCAAATCGACTTTACGATCCAGATTATTTTCACGCGTATTTAAATCGCTCTCCAACTGGTGTAACGATTTTCGTTTTGCCTCGAATTCTTCTTCCAGATGTTGTTTCATCTGAAAAATTTCGTCTTCGGCTTCTAATAATTTTTCTTTCTTCTCATTTTCCGCTTCGTCTTTAGCCGTTTCGATAATTTCCTGACTTCTTTTTTTGACCGCAGATAGGCTGTTTTTGCCTAACCACGAATTTAAAAGCCAGCCGATACCAAAGGAAAGAACCACCAGCAGAATCATTATGAATACAATCGTCACCTTTCAACCTCCTCTTTCGCATCCTTAAATAAAAGGAATCCGTAAATAAAAAAGCCCTGCCTCTTTACCGGACTACTCATAGAACCTTTTTATCAGCACAGTGGGCACCTCCTGAACGGGTCATGCTTCCTCTGCATCCCGAAGCGAATCGAGACCGGGGCTTGCAATCAACGCTCAGAGACCGGTTCCCTGTTTTGATGGTGTTGGTCCTATTTAGTCCCGCGTAAGGAGACAGGGCTAAATAGCAAAGGAAAAGAACAACTCTATTCTTCTAAAATTTCGGCCAGTTCACGATTTAATCGTTTCGCTTCTTCATCTAATTGATCCAATAGTTTTTGCCGATACAATCGCTCCTGAAATAACTCTTCCGTAATATTTAAGGCAGCCAATATGGCAATTTTGGCTGTTGATTTAATTGATTGATTTTTATCGATTGCTCGCATTTTTTCATCAATATATTGAGCGATTTCTTTTACATATTTTTCATCACTATCCGAGACCAAAGTATATTCCGAACCGAATATGTTTGTCCGAATCTGGCCAGCAGCCATTTTTACTTCTTTTCCTTGTTTAAGGTTTCAACACCAAAATAATTAGTTCGTTAATTTCTCCAACTCAGCGATCAACCTGTTTAATCGTTGTTTAATTTGCTCTTTGTCGGATTTTAATTTTTTATTTTCAGCCCTTAACTTTTGCACTTCCTGCGCATCCGTTCTTCTGGTTAAATTTTCGGCCTGCTGCAATCGATTCTTTAACGTTTTATTTTCCTGCTCCAGTTGATAAGTACGAAAGCGCAACACACGATATTTTTCAATAACCTGTTGAACGGTTTCCTTTAGTTTGTCAAAGTTTTCAAGATTCATTCCTTACTTCCGTAAGCTGGCTGAAAAATGTTTGGTTGTTTTATTGATTATTTGACGGAAGTATTTGTCTACTTCCCGATCGCTAAGTGTGCGTTCCGCAGACTGATAGCGTAAGCGTAAACCAAGGCTGCGTTTCCCGGCAGGTATTTTATCGCCTTGGTATACGTCAAAGATGTCCACGGATTGTAACAGGGAACCTCCATTTTTTCTTACAAATTCGACCACATCGGCCGCCTTAATTTCCCGATCCAACAGTAGCGCAATATCACGCTCTACATAAGGAAATTTCGGAACCGGCCGATATTGTCTGTCAAAGATCACGTGAGGCATTAAAGCTTCCACGTTCAGTTCAAAGCCATACACCGGTCGCTCAATATCGAAAACGCGACAAACATCGGGATGGATTCTGCCGCCCACCCCGAGAATCGTATCTCCTGATTGAATGGCGATGGTTTCTTCCGGTGTCATGTACTTTGCTTTATCATATAAAATTATTTGGTAGTTGTCAAGAAATATTTTCCTCAAAAAAACTTCCAAATATCCTTTAACGTCATAAAAATCAACCAATTGCTCCGGAACATTCCAAGCAGGCAAATACCGGCTCCCGCTTAGAACCACCGCTAGGGAATAAGGCTGCTCCGGAATATTTTTGCCATCAAAACGGGTAAAAATTCGGCCGATTTCAAAAAAACGCAAATCCCGATTGTTGCGGTTAATGTTGTAACTTACCGCTTTTAACATTCCGGCAAATAAGGACGGACGCATAAATGCCATGTCGTCGCTTACCGGATTCATAATGGCAATCGGAGATTCTTCGGCAAATGCCTGTGCTTCTTCTTTTTTAATCATGCTTTGGGTAAAAATTTCTTGCAGACCCAACCCCAAAAGCTGTTCCCGCAAAAACCGCAGGTGATGTTCGTGTTGCGAAAGCGGCAAATCATACGGAATGTTTGCCCGCTCTTTACCCGGCAGGTTTGCATAATTTACCAAACGCGCAACTTCTTCGGCTAAATCTTCCGTAATGGAAAGATCGTGACGAAAAGTGGGTACAATAACTTTGTTTCCCGTTATTTGCAATTGAATTGACCGGAGTTTCCGCTCGATCGTTTCACGATCAAAATCGGTTCCCAGAACTTTGTTAATACGATCGATATTCAAAGGAATTTCTTTGCGTTTAATGGGATGCGGGTACACATCGTAAATACCCCGTACCACTTCTCCGCCGGCCAGTTTGGCCATGAGTTCTGCAGCACGGTTCATCGCCCGAATCACGTTTTCCGGATCGGCACCCCGCTCAAAACGCTGAGAGGCATCGGTGCTAAGTCCCAATCGCTTGGAAGCGGTAGCAATACGCTCCGGTTTAAAATAGGCACTTTCCAGAAAAATATCCTGCGTATTTTCCGCAACTTCCGAATTTTGCCCACCCATAATACCGCCGATAGCCACTGCTTTTTCGGCATCGCAAATCAAAACCGTATGTTCGGGCAGCACGCGTTCTTTATCATCCAAGGTAATAAAGCGTTCGCCCGGTTTGCTGGCGCGTACGCGGATTTCCGGACCTTTTAATGTAGCCAGGTCAAACGCATGCAAAGGGTGCCCCAACTCCATTAAAACGTAATTGGTAATATCCACAATATTGTTAATGGGACGCAAACCGACGGCTTCTAATTTTTGCTGCATCCAATCGGGACTTGGTGCAATTTTTACATTACGAATAATGCGTCCTGCATACCGCGGGCAACCTTCGGCATCATAAATTTCAATGTTCACCAAATCTTCGATTTTTTCCTTTGCCGATTCAGGCACCTGTGGTTGAATCGTTTTTAACGGATTTCCCGTTAAAGCGGCCACTTCACGTGCTATGCCGTAAACGCTCAGGCAATCGCCGCGATTGGGTGTAATGGCAATATCGTAAACCCAGTCTTGCCATTCTGCTTCCAACAATCGATAAACATCCGCTCCCAATGGATATTCTTGGTCAAAGGCCCAAATCCCTTCGGAATGCGCTTCCAACCCTAATTCTTCTTTGGAACAAATCATACCGAATGATTCCACCCCGCGGATTTTGGCTTTTTTTAATTTGATGCCAATGGGTAATGTTGCCCCGACTTTGGCAAACGGGACATATTGCCCTTGTTTTACATTCGGAGCTCCGCAAATAACCTGAAAGGTGCCTTCATCGGTTTTAACTTCGCATACGGATAGTTTATCGGCATTGGGATGCTTTTCCGATTTTTGCACATAACCGACCACTACCTTATCAAAAGGTTTGATGCGGGGTTCTACTTCTTCCACTTCCAAACCGGCTTCGGTTAATAAGCGGGCAATTTCAGCCGGTGATTCGTTAAAATCGACAAATTCCTTTAGCCAACGATATGTAACTTTCATTGCTATTCCACATTAAAATTGGTTTAAAAATCGAATGTCATTTTCAAAAAAGATACGAATATCATCGATGCCATATTTAATCATGGCAATACGATCGATTCCCATGCCAAAGGCATAACCCGTGTATTTTTCGGGATCGACTCCTGCGGCCTTAAAAACATTGGGATGCACCATGCCTGCACCGGAGATTTCCATCCAGCCGGTATTTTTACAAACACGACAACCCTTCCCGCCGCAAAAGACACAGGTAAAGTCATATTCCGCACTGGGTTCGGTAAACGGGAAAAAACTGGGACGGAAGCGCACCTGAATATCTTTCCCGAACATCCGGTGGGCAAAGGCCTGAATTACGCCTTTTAAATCGGCAAAGGTAATGCCTTTGTCAACAACCAGTCCTTCCACTTGATGAAAAAACGGCGAATGGCTGGCATCCGGAGTGTCCCTGCGATAAACGCGTCCCGGAGCAATCATCTGAATCGGTGGTTTCTGGCGCTGCATAACGCGTATTTGTACCGGAGAGGTGTGCGTCCGTAAAAGAATATCCTCTGTAATGTATAAGGTGTCTTGCATATCGCGTGCAGGGTGCGTTTTGGGAATATTAAGTGCTTCGAAGTTGTAAAAATCGTTTTCGATTTCAGGCCCGTCTTCGATACTAAATCCTAAGCTCCGAAAAATATCTTTTATTTCGTCAGCCACTTTAAGCAAGGGATGTCTCCCTCCGGCAAACGGCATGCGGCCGGGTAAGGTTAAATCCGGGTGTTGCTTTTTTTCATCGGATTGTTTAAAACTATGCAGCAACGTTTGATAGCGATTTTCCAGTTCTTTTTTTAACTCATTAAGCGCTTTGCCAAACAAGGGACGCTCTTCTTTGGGAATTTCGCCCATACGATCGAAAGCGGATGAAATAAGCCCTTTGCGACCTAAAAATTTAACACGAAATTGTTCCAGATCTTGCAATGATTTTAAAGACTTCGATTCTTGCAGAAATTCATTGCGAATTTTTTCGATAATTTCATTCATTGCCAACAGCCTGTGATTATGGGTTAAATAATGAGAACACTTTTGCGGCAATCATAAAAACAAAATTCAACCACTTGCCGCTTTTTGTTGTTGTTCTCCCTTATGTTGTACGAACAAAAAAAGGAAGGCCACGGAATGCACCTCCCTTTTAATTACAATCATGTGCTACATAATAATTACGCAGTTACCTGTTTTACCAGTTCCGAAAATCCTTCGGGATTATGAACGGCCATATCGGCCAATACTTTACGATCCAAAGCCACATTGGCTTGTTTTAATTTGTTCATAAAAACAGAATATGAAATTCCGTTTAACCGACAGGCAGCGTTAATACGCGTAATCCACAAACTGCGGAAGGTGCGTTTTTTGGCACGGCGATCGCGATATGCGTATTGCCAGCCTTTTTCCACCTGATCTTTTGCCGTTTTGTACAGGCGGCCTTTACCTAAACGGTAACCTTTGGCCGCTTTGAGAATTTTTTTTCTTCTCTTACGTGCAGCTACATTATTTTTTGCGCGCGGCATTTTTATCTCCTACTGTTTTCGTTTTTTAATGTTGATAAGACAAAACAAGGGTAAGAAATACGGCGTTCACTTTGTTACTAAAACTCGCTTTATTTACCCTTTAATTACAATTTAAGCCAAAATCATGCGTTTTACGCGTTTGGCATCGGATTCGGCAATTAAAGATTCCTTACGCAAATTGCGTTTGCGTTTGGTGCTTTTTTTAGTCAAAATATGGCTATGATATGCGCTATGTCTTTTTATTTTTCCGCTTGCCGTAACGCGGAAACGTTTTTTCGCTCCGCGATTGGATTTCATTTTTGGCATTCTATCAACCCCTTTCTTACTTTAATGTCATTACCATGGTCATGTTGCGACCTTCAAATTTAATACCGCTTTCCACCTTGGCAATATCATCCAACATTTCAATGATTTTTTGCAACAGTTGTTCTCCGAATTCCTTATGCGCTAATTCCCGGCCTCTAAAATGAACGGTAAATTTAACTTTGTTTTTGTTCATTAAAAAGTTACGCGCATGTTTAACTTTGTATTCCAGATCATGCGCTTCGGTTTTGGGACGCATGCGAATTTCTTTTACGACAACCGTGTGCTGTTTTTTCTTGCTTAATTTTTCTTTTTTGCTTTTTTCATAGGCATATTTGCCAAAATCCATAATTTTACAAACCGGCGGTTTGGCCTGAGGTGCGATTTCGACCAGATCTAATCCGGCTTTTAGCGCTTCGTCCAACGCCTGTTTGATGGGAACTATTCCGACTTGCTTTCCGTCGGCGCCAATCAACCGAACTTCTTCGGCGCGTATGGCTTCATTAATCCGGGTTTTATCTGATGAGCTGCTAATCGAACCCGTCCTCCTAAATTAATACTACTTATCTTGTTTTATTTCTTTGTGTAATCTTTCGATAATTTGCTCTATCGCCATGCCCCCCAAATCACCTTCGCCTTTGTGTCGCACCGAAACGTTACCGTTCTCGACCTCCTTATCTCCGATAATTAGCATGTAAGGAATTTTTTGCACTTCCGCTTCACGGATTTTAAAACCGATTTTTTCATTTCGCTTGTCAATTTCAACGCGCAAATTTGCTTCTCGCAAACGGTCGACAACCTTTTCGGCAAACTCAAAATGCCGATCGGCAATGGGAAGCACCATAATCTGTGCGGGGGCAAGCCATAACGGAAAATTGCCCGCATAATGTTCGATTAAAATTCCGAAAAACCGTTCAATCGAACCCAACAAAGCACGGTGAATAACAATCGGACGATAGTTTTGCCCGTCTTTATCCACAAAATTCAAATCAAACCGTTCGGGCAAATTGAAATCCACCTGAATGGTTGAGCATTGCCAACGACGTCCTAAAACGTCTTTGATTTTGATATCGATTTTCGGCCCGTAAAAGACGCCCTCACCGGGATCAATCTCGTAAGCCATGTCTTTTTCTTCCAAAGCATCACGCAAAGCATTTGTGGCATGATCCCAGCTTTCCACATCGCCAACAAATTTTTCGGGGCGGGTGGATAGATAAACTTCATATTCCGTAAAGCCGAACTTGCTCAATACTTTGGCATTTAATTCCAGTACGCGAATAATTTCCGCCCGTAACTGATTCGGATGACAAAAAATATGCGCATCGTCCTGAGTAAAGCCACGGACACGCATTAAACCGTGCAAAACACCGGAACGCTCATAACGATAAACGGTTCCCAATTCGGCAAATCGTAGCGGCAAATCGCGATAACTGCGAATTTTGGATTTGTAGATCATCATGTGGAACGGACAGTTCATCGGCTTTAGTTGATATTCCACATCGTCAACGACCATCGTACCGAACATATTTTCACGATAAAAATTGGCGTGACCGCTGATTTCCCAAAGTTGAAACTTGGCAATATGCGGCGTAGTGACCAATTGATATCCGTTGCGCAATAATTCGTCCTTCATATATGTTTCAATGATATGACGAATCAAACTGCCTTTGGGATGCCATAATATCAAACCGCTACCAATTTCGTCCTGAATACTAAACAAATCGAGTTCACGTCCCAATTTACGATGGTCGCGTCGCTTGGCTTCTTCAATTCGATGCAAATGCGCTTTAAGCTGCTTTTTGTCCGGATAACTGGTCGCATAAATCCGTTGCAGCATTTTATTCTTTTCGTCACCGTGCCAATAAGCCCCCGCTACGGAAAGCAATTTAAAATGCTTACCCAAATATCCGGTAGAAGGTACATGAGGCCCGCGGCACAAATCGGTAAATTCCCCTTGTGTATAGGCGCTTAATTTTTCGTTTCGGTCGTTGATTTCGCGAATCAGCTCGACTTTCAGATTTTCATCCATTCTCCCGAAAAAGTCAATCGCCTCTTCAAAAGAAAACTCTTTACGCTCAATAGGCAAATTCTCGTCCACGATTTTGGCCATTTCGGCTTCGATAGCGGGAAAATCTTCCGGAGTCAGCGGACGATCCAGATCGATATCGTAATAAAAACCGTCTTCTATCGACGGCCCGATACCTAACTGAGCATCGGGAAACAACCGTTTTATCGCCTGTGCCATTAAATGAGCGGATGAATGCCAGAAAACATCACGACCTTCTTTATCCTTAAATGTCAAAATTTGCAATTCTCCGGATTCCGTTAACGGCTGGACTAAAGAAATAACCGCGCCGTTAAATTTTGCGGCAACCGCTTGTTTGGCCAAGCGACTGCTAATCCCTTTGGCAATTTCTAAAGGCGTAATACCCGCTTCAAATTCTTGCCGACTGCCATCCGGAAAGGTAATGGTAATTTTGGCCAAACCGATATCCTCGTAATCATTAAAAGTTAAATCCAGATAAAAGAAACCACGGGCTGTCCCGTGGCTTTTTGTGGGACGGGGGGGACTTGAACTCCCGACCTCTACGATGTCAACGTAGCGCTCTAACCAACTGAGCTACCGCCCCTTAAAAACGAATTTCAAATTTAAGTGATAAAATGAATAAAATCAATATCTATTTCAAAATCACGGAATAAATCTTTATTTCAAAAAAAAAGCCCTGAACAAATGTCAGGGCTTTGCAGTGGGGAGGGAAGGATTCGAACCTCCGAAGGCACTCGGCCGGCAGATTTACAGTCTGCTGCGTTTGACCGCTCCGCAACCTCCCCATTAAAAATGAGATGACAAATATAAGGAATTTGATAATTCTAAGTCAATAGGTAGACAAAAAAATTTCAAACTTTTTTTGTGTGCTTAAATAAGCATTTCGCACATGGGTTCCCGTTCCGGCGAAATTTGAGAGGGATCCAAATGTTTTGACCCGATCCCGTAAGCCCCAACAGATGTACGCACTTCTGCCGTTTTTCCCTTTTACGGGTCTATCGGTCAAAGTTATTTTGTTAAATTATGGTAGTCGGTTGGGGTAAATTGATGGACACGCGCATCATTTGGCACGAATGAATAATTCGATTAAAAGCGGAAAAGGATTTTATCTTAAAAAATTATGCCAACGAACTCTTGGTTATTTTAGCCGGAATGTGGATGGTTTTGCCAAGCCCCATTAATTTTTTGGTTTGCAAATAATACGCTTTAAGAAAAAGCCTTGGTACTTCAAAATAACGCAACTTTAAGTAAGTTAAACGTGCTTTGGTGGTCATGGTTTGTCTCCTGCATTTGTTTGGTTATTAAAAATATCGGCAGGATTTGATTTATTTTAATGTTTTTTGCATGAATGCACGTAAATCCATCAAAAAAATACGGTGGTGAGAAAAAAAGAAACAAATTACCAATCGTTCTGTTTTAAAAGGCAAAGAAAAAATTAGCGGGAGTGTGTGGGAGTCGAACCCACCCGTCCCAATTAGCGGGACACACGCGGCTTTGAAGGCCGGGGGGGCCACCGGGCCCCATGCACTCCCAAGGGAAAGCAAAGATACGAATTTAAGTGAATAAAACGCAATATTTGTTGGAAGGTATTTCATTTCTTTATTATCTTAAAAACGTTCAAACTTACCGGAGATATGCCATGCTAAAAAAATGTCTTTTGTCCGAAAATCAATTAAATAAACGGGTAGATCTTTCGCGTTTGCGCTTCGAAACAACAGCGGACATTCCTCCGCTCAAAACGGTTATCGGTCAGGAGCGCGCCGTCTCCTCCATTAATTTTGCACTCGGAATGGACCATTCGGGATACAACATTTTTGTTTCGGGTCATTACGGTAGCGGCCGCACGACCATTGTCATGGACTTGCTAAAAAGAATGGCTGCCAATGCTGAAACGCCCCCAGATTGTATTCTGGTTTACAATTTCGAAGCTCCGGACGAACCCATTTCCATTCAATTGCCTGCGGGTGAAGCCGTTGAATTTAAAGAACGTTTGCAAAAACTGATTACCAGCTTGCGCAAAGAATTGAAAAAATCATTCGAATCCAAACATTTCGATCAGGAAAAAACTAAACTAATCGATTCTTTCCAGCAAAAAAAGCAGGAATTACTAAATCAGTTGGAATTAGAGGCCAAAGCTTTGAATATCCAAATTCAAGCATCAAATGTGGGTTATGTTACGGTTCCCTTTAAGGACGGCAAGCCGCTTACGGCTGAGGATTTTCAGCGTTTACCCAAAGAAGAACAAGATACGATCAACAACAACATCAGCTATATTCAAAAGCGTATTCAATACGTATTACGCGAAATGAATATTTTGGATCGCAAATTAGCCGACAAGCTGGAGGAACTTACGCAAAAAACAGCACGATTTGTGGTTAACAATCATTTTGCGCACTTGCTGGAACTGTATCAACAATATGATGAAATTAAAAAATATCTGCAGCAGGCGGCCGAAGATATTACCAAAAATGTGGCCGCGTTTATCGGCAAGGAAGAAAACAGCCTGCCTGCCATTACACCACCTCCCATTCAGGTAGACAAATATCAGGTAAACGTTTTGATTGATAACGGCAAACAAAAAGGAGCACCCGTTGTTTTTGAATCCAATCCGTCTTATGCCAATTTGTTTGGCCGAATCGACAAAAAAGCTTATCAGGGATTTATTTACACGGATTACACATTGATTAAATCGGGTTCGCTTTTGCAGGCCAACGGGGGCTATTTGGTTCTGGAAATCGAACAGTTACTCAAACATCCCTTTGTTTACGAGGCTTTAAAACGTACGTTGCGTTCCGGCACATTAAAAATCGAAGATTTTTCGGAGCTGGTCGGTTTGGCCACGGCTACATCGCCGCGTCCGCAACCAATTCCCATCCGGCTAAAAGTCGTTTTAATCGGTCAGGCCTATTTTTACCGTTTGCTGTATAATTTGGATGAAGAATTTCAGAAAATTTTTAAAGTGCGCGCCGATTTTGATGTGGAAGTTAAAGAAACACCTAAAACGTTGCAGCAATACGTACAATTCATTAGCCGGGTCGTACACGAGGAACAACTGCTTCATTTCGATCAGCAAGGCGTAGCCGCCATTATCGAATACGCTTATCGTTTGGCAGACAACCAAAAAAAGCTATCGGTTCGTTTCGGTGAATTGGTTAAAACGATCCGCGAAGCTTCTTTTTGGGCACAACAAAAGCACCGTAAATTGGTTTCACGTCGGGATGTGGAAACGGCTATTGAAAACCGCATTTATCGCCATAACTTAATCGAAGAAAAAATACACGAAGCCATTACCGAACGCACCATTAACATCGACGTAAGCGGATTTAAGGTGGGACAAATTAACGGATTGGCCGTTTATGATTTGGGCGACCATGTTTTCGGACGACCTTCTCGGATTACCGTTAACACCTTTATCGGTTCGCGCGGCGTTATTAATATCGAACGGGAAGCAAAATTAAGCGGTAAAATTCACGATAAAGGCGTTTTGATTTTAAGCAGCTTTTTTTACCAGAAGTTCGGCCAAAACATGCCGCTTTCCTTCTCTGCTTCCATTACGTTCGAACAAAGTTACTCCGGCATCGACGGAGACAGTGCTTCGTCCGCCGAATTGTACGGGCTGATTTCATCGCTTTCCCAAGTTCCGATTAATCAGGGTATTGCCGTGACCGGTTCGGTTAATCAAAAAGGTGAAATTCAGGCCATCGGCGGCGTGAACGAAAAAATCGAAGGCTTTTTTAAAGTTTGCCAAAGCAAAGGACTTACCGGCGAACAGGGCGTTATTATTCCAAGAGCCAACGTAAAAAATCTGTTATTAAAATCGGAAATAGTAGAAGCGGTTCGCCAAGGGAAATTTCGCATTTGGGCTGTGGACAACATCGAGGACGGATTGTACATTTTAACAGGTAAAAAGTGCGGCAAACCGCATAAAGACGGAAGTTACACCAAAGATTCGATTTTTGAAAAGGTGCGGCAAAAATTATTCGATTTTGCCAAACAAACACAGGCTTTCCGACGGCAGATAGATCAGGCGACAAAAGCCGAAAACGGAAATGACGACGAGTAAGTCAAAAACCGTTTACGTAAATTAAGGAGAAAACATTATGGCCGACGCAATTGATTATAAAATTTACGGCGACGATATGCAAATAGTGGAAGTTGAGCTGGATCCCAACGAGGGCATTCAGGCCGAAGCCGGAGCCATGCTGTACATGGAAGACGGTATCGAAATGCAAACCACCACCGGTGGCGGTATTTTTAAAGGTTTAAAACGCGTAATTACCGGTGAAAGTTTTTTTATTACCAATTTTGTACACCATGGTCCGGGCAAAGGACACGTGGCCTTTGCTGCTCCCTATCCCGGCAAAATTATCCCCATCGATCTAACCAATTTCGGTGGCAGAATTTTATGCCAAAAAGATGCCTTTTTGTGCGCCGCCTTAGGCATTGAAATCGAAGTGGCGTTTACAAAACGTTTGGGTGCAGGATTATTTGGCGGAGAAGGATTTATTTTACAGGAACTTACCGGAGACGGCATGGCTTTTGTTCACGCCGGCGGTACTATTCTGGAACGGGACCTTGCCCCCGGAGAGCGGCTTCGCGTGGATACCGGATGTTTGGTGGCCATTGCTTCTACAGTTGAATATGATGTTCAGTTTGTAGGTGGATTTAAAAATGCACTGTTTGGCGGTGAAGGGATGTTTTTGGCGGTGTTGCGCGGCCCGGGTAAGGTGTATTTGCAAAGCTTACCGTTTTCGCGCATGGCCGATCGTATTTACGCTGCTGCTCGCTTTGAACAGAAAGGCGAACAAAAAGGCATTGGCGGTTTGGGTATTTTCGGAAATTTGATTAGTGGAGATTAACGAATTTTTCGGGAGTAAAAATCAAAGGAAAAAATTTAAAAAGCGGCCGGTTGACGAGTGGCGCCGCGCCAGTGGAGACGTCTCTAGGCACCGGCAAAACCCTCCCGCCCTTCGGGCACCCTCCCTCAAAAGGGAGGGCCTTTCTTACCCAGTGCACCGAATCACGAATAACCATTCAACCATTCAACAATTCAACCAATCAACTACTCAACTTTTTCTGCCACTGATCCACACAAATTGGCACTGATTTCCCTTAACCCTTTAATCTTAACCCTTGCTTCCTTCTTTACAGTACAAAAAATACTACAGGTTAATCGCTAAGGTTCGATAACTCAAAAAACGGAAAAGAGAATATTTAACAAATAAAATTCTCAAAAATAAACAAAAATCAAGTAAGAGTATCTGTGTGCAAAAACCATTAATAACACATAAATCGAATTTCGAAGTCGTCATTATCGGTGCAGGAATTGCCGGATCGGTAGCAGCTCGGTTGCTCGCCTCCAAGGGGATTTCCGTTTTATTGGTAGAAAAAGATTCTTTTTCGGGTAAAACAACAGCTTGCGGGGGCCTTTTCGATCGCCCGTATTTTGATCGTTACGTTAACGACCCAAATATTATGGAACAGGAAATCCGCAAGAACATATTTCATTTGCCGTGGGGTGATGTAGTCTATGAGTGCAATCAGGTAACAGTAAAGCGCCGCATTTACGATCGTTATTTGGCGGAAAAAGCAAAGAAAGCAGGTGCGGAATTGGTGAATTCGGTAAAAGCCATAAATTTTTCGCTTGAAGCTCCAGGAAAAGTAACCATTAAACTAAAACATATTCTTTCCGGAAAAGAACAAAAGGTAAGGGCAAAATGCGTTATTTTTGCCGATGGTCCCAATACATTGGCCCAAAAAAATCCCAAATTTGCCAAACAGGTAAAAAAGAAATATTGGGCCTATGCCTACGCTTATGAGGTGGAAGGAATCCCTGTTCCAAAAGACGAAGTACATATTTATTTTGCACCGCAGCTCTTCTCTTGGGGCTATGGTTGGATTTTTCCCGATAAACAGGAGAGCAATGTAGGGGTAGGGACCCTTCTTTCCCAATCTGAAGGCAAAAAGATCAAGAAGAAACTCTTTTACTTTTTAAACGCATTTCCGCCGAGCGCCCGATTATTAAAAGATCGCAGCATCAAAGATAAAAAAGGCGGACACATTCCCATGTGGATGTTCAGAAAATTGACGGATGATTCGCAACTATTGCTTGGAGATGCGGGAGGAATGGTCAGTCCGCTTTTCGGGGCTGGTATTGATTACGCGATTGATGCGGCCGAAGCAGCAGCCCAAGTCGTGTCAGACGCCTTGACCGTCAACAATTTTTCGGCTGAATTTCTAAAGCGATACGAACAAATAATCGAACAGCGTTTTGGCCGCGATTTACGCAAACAAATGTTGCTGACACGTATTATTTTGTTGGCAAAAAAATTCGGCAAATTATGGCCGATAAAAATTTTGTCGGTTATTGCCTTCGGAAACAAATATTCGCGTTGGCAGAAAATAAAAATTTTAGTCTACCCTTTTCTGGGAAAGCCACGAGCCTTGAGGGAAACGGACAAGGTTTTAAATCATAAATAATGCAAATAACGAAAACGGAATTGAATAATGAAAAGTCGCATTCAATTATTGTCGCGTCTGCCCGAATTTAAAGCATATTACCATTTTGCTGCAGGTAAACCGCCGTTACCGGCCAATTTTACATTGAGCCTTCTTTATTCCTGCAATTCCCGTTGTGCAACGTGCAATGTGTATAAAAAGAAGGCAAGGAACTTAACCGTTGATGAATATGATAAAATTTTTACCCGAATTGGCAAAGCACCCTTTTGGTTTACCTTAAGCGGTGGCGAGCCGTTCTTACGCAAGGATATTGTAGAGATAGTCAAAGTGCTCTACAAGCGATCGCAGCCGGCTATTATTAACATTCCCACCAACGGTAGCCTTTTTCGTGTTATTCCGCAACGCGTGGAAGAAATGCTCAAAGCTTGCCCGAACACTGAAATTATTATTAATCTTTCGTTAGACGAAATTAACGATAAACATGACAAAATACGTGGTTTTCCTGGTAACTGGCAACGGGCCATGGAAACCTATCGGCAATTAAAAGAGCTGAAACGTTATCGCAATTTTACCTTAGGAATTCACACCGTCATTTCCGTTTTTAATGTTAAGCGCTTTCCCGAAATATACCGGAGCTTAATCAAGCTGCAGCCCGATTCGTACATTACCGAAATTGCCGAAGAGCGCGTTGAATTGGGAACTATAGGTGAAAAAATTACTCCGGATAAAGACGATTACGAGAAAGCCATTGATTTCCTGATTAACGAAATGCGCGGACATCATTTGAAGGGTGTAGCCGATATCGCCCGCTCGTTTCGTATCGAATATTATCAGTTGGTAAAAAAATATCTGCGAAAACGTACCCAAATTATTCCCTGTTACGCCGGAATTTTATCTTGCCAAATTGCTCCGGACGGCGATGTGTGGCCCTGCTGTATTCGTGCCGATTCCATGGGCAATTTGCGCGAAGAGAATTATGATTTTAAGAAAGTGTGGAACAGTGAAAATGCAACCCAAATTCGTCGCAGCATTAAAAACAAAGATTGCGCCTGCCCCCTGGCCAATGCCGCATATACCAATTTGTTGTTGCATGGCACTTCGTTGCTAAAAATTTTGGCCCGCCTGATATTCTAAACAGGTATGCATCGGATTAAGATCGATATTTTTACATAAAAATACATATTCGTAACTAAATCCGACGCGCTGATTAAGCGCAGTGTTTTGCAAATGAAAATCACCGTTCCTTGCATCTTTTTACCAGCAGGAGACCGCCCCAAGTGAATCCCTGTAAATCTCAGCGAAAAAATAAGACGGTAAAAACCCACGGAAAAGACCCAACCATTTGTTCTTAAACACAGACGGATTTGAAATATTTTGTAAAATACCGAATTGCCAAACGATCGCGTTTTAACCGATTGCTGAAAATTGGGTTGTAAAAAAATTATACACGGCAATCAAAAAGTAAAAAAGCGATGCGGTTATCGGGATGAGACCGTTGGTACCAGTGAATGGGCATAGGTAAAATATCAAGGAGGATATTAGGTGCTAATTCTTTATTATTATTGAGCTTGAAAAATAAATTGACTCCGGCGAAACAAGGCCGTAAGTTTTCCGGCACCGATATTGGTCAGTTGGAAAAGTCTTTGCGGAGAATGGCACGACTATTGTATTAGCTTATTCTCTGAAAAACGGAAATATGGAAATGAAGTACAGATTTTTTTCTCTTATAATCGGGATGATTTTTTTGGGGAACGTGTGGGCCGGTGACCATTTTGCAGGATTGTCCAGCAATCTTTTTCTCAGGGCCGAACTAAGTCCGCGGGCCGCCGCGCTTGGCGGAGCTTACGCTGCCATCGGCAATGACGTGTATGCCATGTTTTACAACCCCGCAGGTTTGGCTAATATGAAAAAAAGCCAGATCGGGTTTAACCACGTACAGTGGTTTCAGGATATTCGCATGCAAAATGTTAGTGCCGGATTTAAAATAGATCCACGTTTTTATGCGGCTGCGGCTTTCTCATACCTCGGAATGCCTTCCGTTCAAGGGAAAGACCGTTATGGTCAGGAAACGGAAGCGCTTAATGTAAATAGTTCCGTTCTTCAGCTTTCCATGGCATATAAGCTACACCCCAGTTTTTTTATCGGGTTCGGCGTTAAATATTTTCGTGATAATTTGGCGGGCTATGTGGCTTCGGGCTTTGCGTTCGACTTCGGTTTTTACATGGAAACCATTATTCCCCGTCTTAGTTTGGCTGCTACTGTTCGCAATTTAGGAAATCAAATTCGATACGACGAAATGAGCGAATCCATACCATTCAGCTACAGGCTGGGGCTTGGTTATCATATTCCTGAATTACACATGCGAGTGGGAATTGACGGCGTTCATTCGGAAGACCTTGGTTGGACATTGAAAACAGGTGTGGAATTTGATTTTTTGAATCGCGCGTTTTTACGTGTAGGCGGCGGTTGGTTGTCCGCCGATGGTATGCAGCCCTCGGTTGGCATTGGCGCCCGACCGATAAAAAATTTGGCGATCGATTACACATTGTTTAATCATCGCAATTTAGGCTTAACCCATCGGATCGGTTTGACGTTTGCTTTTTCATTGGGCGGGGGCAAGGAGCATTCTTTTTCGCAATCGATTCGCCTTTTGCAGCCACCGGAAAGATTGTACGGTTTTATTCAGGGCAATAAAATCAAGCTGGAATGGAGCGACGTACCCGGAGCCGCTTACAATGTGTATGTTCGCAAAAGCACGGATAGTCAGTGGAAAAAAGCCAATATTCGTTTGTTATGGGCTCATGAAACGCTTATTCCCAAGCCCAAAGTACCGGTATCAATCGATTTTGCGGTTACCAGTGTTATCAATGGTAAAGAAAGTACGTTTTCCAGAATTGTGACGGTGAAAATAAAATGAAAATAGAGATCAAATATATCTTCGTAAATGTTGTGCTTTTGATACTCGCTTCGGGTGTGAGCAGTATACGGGCGCAAACCGATCGCATTGCATTGGAATGGGATGCCAATAGTGAATCGGATATGTACATGTACCGTATTTTCAGAGGTAATACCCCTGGGGATCTCAAACAAATAGATAGTGTGTACCATCCAGAAACCTCGTTTGACGATTACCGCATCGAAAAGGGCGTTCAATATTATTACGGAATCAAGGCCGTCGATTTTTCCTTAAATGCGAGCCCCATGTCCGATTTGCTTTCCGTGGCAATTCCCAAAATTACGGGATTGCCGGTTTCCATGGAATTACCGGGCGATACAACTGTGGTCTTGAATTTGGATGACTATGTTACGGATCCGGACAATACTTTTGACGAGCTGGAATGGCAGGTAACGGGCTTTTCACAAATACAAGTTGATTTGTCGCGGTCGCAACATACGTTAACCATCACCACACCGCATAATTGGAATAGCTCGGAGCAAGGAATTATTAAAGTGCAAGATCCCGATCGTTTATTTGATGAAACAACGATGACCATTACGGCTCCCTATAGCGGACAGCCTCCTGTTTTTAGCACGATTCCGCAAATTGAAACGCCGGAAGATACACCGGTACAAATCAATTTGGCAAAATATATTAGCGATTCCGATTCGCCGCATGATACGTTGACCTTCTCGGTGCAGCAGGTTAGCCATTTACAGTTGCAATTGCGCGATAGTTTGCTCAAAATTATTCCGGCAAAAGATTGGTACGGCCAGGCAAAGGTGCATGTAGAGGTAAAGGACGAAACCGGTTTGACCGATACCACTTCGTTTCAAGTGGTGGTTACGGCAGTAGATGATGCACCGGTTTTGGTGCGCCTACCAAGTGTCCGGATGGGTCAGGACACTACGGTTCAGCTTAATTTGGATGCCTATGTTTGGGATGTGGACAATGCCAAAAACGAATTAAAATGGAATTTCAGCAATTATTCACATGTTACGCTTAGTTTTGTACCAGCCACGCGTATGTTAACCATTCAAAGTCCGGTCGGTTGGGGCGGATTTGAATACATTAAAGTCACCGTACAAGATCCCGACGGAAAATCGGCAAGCGATACGCTGGTGGTGCGTGTAGAAAAAGAAACGTATGCACCGCAATTATCCGCCATTCCAGAAATCGTATTTAATGAAGACGCATCGTATAAAATTAACTTAAACGATTATGTAAGCGATAAAGATACACCGCTGGCAAATTTGTACTGGGAAGTTCGCGGAAACAAAAATATCCATTACCAAGTCGATTATGTACACAAAACCATTACCCTTTATGCCGACAAAAATTGGTTTGGCAGCGAGGTATTTTGGCTTAAAGTTGTAGATCCGGATCAATATGCCGATAGCACGCGCGTTACCGTAAATGTTTTACCGGTAAATGATCCTCCGCAATTTAAAGCCTTTCCGGCGATTGATCTTTCACGCGAGAATCCCAAAACAATCGATTACCGTCCCTACTTATCGGATGTAGACGATTTGGTGCAAAATTTGTTTTTACGGGTTTTAGCTTCGGGCAGTACTCAAGTTACGATTCGGGGGGATTCTATTTCCTTTAAAGTCAATGATGCTTGGTTTGGCAGTCAAACCGTGCGGTTAATTGTACAGGATGGTGCCGGGGCTGCAGATACGGCAAATGTGATAGTTTATCGCCAGAATTTGCAAACAGCTCCGGAAATTATTGATTTGGATAGCTTGCGTCTGAAAGAAGATCAGCAACGCAGCATTTCTTTGGATGCACATGTAACCGATCCGGACAATGCCAGCGACGAAATTCGTTGGTCTGTGGATGCACCTGCTTATCTTGGTGTACGTATCGATGCGCAAAGCAATCAAATGGTCGTTCAACCGCAGGCCAATTGGAACGGCAAAGCAACAGCCGTTTTGAAAGCCACCGATCCGCAGGGGAATTTCGATTACGATACCCTTAACGTAGTGGTACAACCGGTAAACGATCCTCCGCAAATTCAGGCCATACCGGATGTCAATATGCTGGCAGGTACTTATTTTACGATGGATCTTACTCAATATTTAAACGATCCGGACGGATACGATGATTTGCAAAGCATAGAGCTATTAAATAACCCGCAGAGTTTTATCGGCTACTATTTAACCGGGTTACGAGTCACCTTTTTTGCTCCGCAGGGATTCAGAGGGCAGGAAACTTTTATGTTGCGTGTAACCGATAAAGCCGGAGCTCAAGCCGTGGCCATTTTTGTGCTGCATGTGGAAGCGGGCAGTATTGCAGGTGGTATTGTGGTGCATCCTTTTGGGAGCGGAACCGTTATTCATCTTAATTGGAATTCCCGATTGCCAACCAAAGCACATTTGGAATACAGTCTCGATTGGAGCTTTGACCAGACCACCGTTCCAGAGAAGGAATTTACAACCAGCCATCATGTGGTATTGGAAAACTTAAAACCGGACAAACTGTATCATTATCGCGTTGTTTCGGTAGATCAACAAGGTATGGTTATCACTAATCCGGATTCTGTTTTCAGAACGGGTCAAAGCATTAAAGGTATTAATGTGTTTCCCATCCCGTTCAAAGTTCATCAGGCTGAATCGGGAGACGGAATTTATTTTACCAATCTCGGTGATGAAGCGACCATTACCATTTACGATATGTTAGGAGAGCTTGTTTACCGGAAAAAAGTACAAGGGCCCATTTTCAAATGGGATGTTAGGAACGGCAATGACCAATCGATTCATTCGGGTTTGTATCTCTATTACGTAAAAACAAAAAAGAAGACATTCCAAGGCAAAATTATTATTATCCGCTGAGTATTGTTAGCGCGGATCGCAGTAAGAAAAAAACAAATTTTTCGTTGAATTAATCACAAAGACATATTCCCAATTTCAGTATACTGATCGCAGTTATTTTAATTAGATTGGGAATATGTTCAACGGAATAATAGCCATCGAAAATCGCGATTTAAAAAGCGAATGCCTGCATGTATTGCAAGCCAATGAATCCATTCGGATTCATTCGTTTCCCGTTCGTCAATGGCAGGAAGAAATTGGTTTTGCCAATATATTGTTTTTGATTACCGACCGTCTTGATTTTAACAAAGTTTTTTGGTCGGAATTAAAAGGGCGGAAAGTACCGCGGATTCCTTTTATTTATTACAGCCGTTCTTTGTTGCTGGCGAACGATTCTATCTGGAACCCAAGGGAAAATTTATATTTTGTGGTTGGCGAAGAGCGTAAACAGCATCTTGCGCGTTTAATTAAAACGTTGTTAAAAAATCATTGGCGTCGCATTCCTTATGAAAAGTTAGGACTTGATTACAACCGTCTTTCTCCGCGCATGAAAAAAGTGATGGAATATATTGAAACGACCGACCTGCAAAACTGTGATATTTTCCACATTGCCAACTATTTAAAAATTACGCCCGGATATTTTAGTCAATTGTTTAAACACGAAACGGGAGTTACGTTTCGTCGTTTTATGCAAGAGGTACTAAATTATTATGAGAACCTTCTTTTTCTGGATTGGAAGCTGGATGTAAAAAGCGTTTCGCGTTTGTTAGGTTACAGCGAACTTTCCAGCTATAGCCGATCCTTTAAAAACCGCAAAGGGCAATCGCCGCGGGCCTATGCCAAGTTGCGGATCCATCCTTGAACTTGCCGGTTTTATTTTTTAATGCAGTAATTATTCGAACACATGGCGGAGCAAAAAAATTGTTAAACGCCTTTGAAGTTTATCCATTTAAAACTGAAAATTGTAAAACAAAATTTGCAAAATGGGTACAATGTAATGACGTTAATACCATGAAAATATAAAGTAATAAAAATAGGAAATTCTCGCGGTATTCGTTCACCCAAAGTGTTTCTTCATCAAATTGGGATTAATGATGAAGTTGATTTTTAAGTGGACGGTGACCGAATCATCCTTAAACCTATCCAGAATCGTAGAAGTGGTTGGCGTGAAGCGTTTCAAAAAATGGCAGCAAATTCTGATGATCATTTATTAGATAGTGAAGATATCATTTTCCAAAGTTCGTGGGATGATGATGAATGGACGTGGAAAAGGAAATGAAACGGTTTGATGCTTATCTTATCAATTTATTAAACCCTAATTGTAAAGAAATAAAGAAAACCCGCATTTCACCCGATGAGATGAATGAATATATTTCGACCGTCATTGTTACTCCAATGACTTCACGAATCAGAAACTACTTTTCCCGCATTACTTGTATTTTTAGGGGAACAAAAGGTCAAATAGTTTTGGATCAGATTCGCACAGTTGATAAAGCCAGGTTAATAAAAAAGCTTGGCGTAATTGATGACCAATCAAAATATGAATTAATTCCAATTCTTCAAGAAATGTTTTCTTTTTAAACAATAGTACAAAATAAGCGGCGTTAACAAGCGGTTTAACACAGAGGCTAGCACGCGGGACATAATTTGAGTCCGCGTTGCTTTTGGCTGGTTAAAATTTGTGGCTGAGTGAAAGGGCGTTTGGGCTTGCGCCGGATAACCGTGACGTAGTTTGCTCAAAGTTGCCGAAAAAGTTATTTGTCCGGCAAAATATTCATTAATAAATTAAGCATCAAAAAAAGGATAACATTAAACTGGCAAACGGTAAAAAACGATTAAAACGTTTGGGAATCTTTTTTACCGTTTCACCGTTCCTTCATATTTAATCCGAAAAAGCAAGTGAGAAAATATGGAAAATATTTTAACCGTTGATGTGGAAGAATGGTTTCATCCAGAAGCTTTGCAACATCGTTTTCCTCCGGAGACGTGGGAAAATCAACCATCGCGGGTCGTACCATTGGTAGAACGCCTTTTGGATTTGTTTGAGGAACACAACGCCAAAGCTACCTTTTTTATATTGGGCTGGATTGCCGAACGCCATCCCGATTTGGTTAAACGAATTGCCGAACGCGGACACGAAGTGGCTACGCATAGTTTTAGTCATCGCATGGCTACCAAACTTGCACCCGATGTATTCAAGAGAGATTTATTGCGCTCCGTAAATATTTTGGAAGATGTTACGGGGCAACAAATATTAGGCTTTCGTGCCCCGACCTTTTCGGTTACTCGGAAAACTTTTTGGGTTTTTGATGTGCTGGCCGAGGCGGGACTAAAGTACGATTCATCGGTTTATCCCATTTGGCACGACAGGTACGGAATACCGGATGCACCGCGAACGGTTTTTGAAGTTACCACCCGCAGCGGAGCGACGGTTATTGAATTCCCCATGCCGACATTGCGCATTTTGGGTAAGAATTTTCCTTTTGGAGGCGGCGGCTATTTACGTTTGTTTCCGTTGCGTTTTACATCCGTGGCAATACGGCGCTTTAACGCCTCGGGATTTCCGGCCATTGTTTACATGCATCCTTGGGAATTTGATGTGGGACAACCGAAAGTTGCCATGGGTAAACTACAGAGTTTACGCCATTACGGGAATATTAATCGCAATTTGCAAAAGGTTGCCTATTTGCTTAAAGCTTTCGAATGGACAAATTTCAGAGATTATTTGATACGGTTAAAAGAAGGATCGCATGCTTCGATAAAAAAGCTAAACATCGAAGCCATTTAATCCGATAACTATAATCTTAAATGAATTTAATGGAGATGGTTTGGGGTTAAGACCCGAAGATATCAATTTATTAAGTGGAGAAAATTTTTTATGAGCGAAACAAGACACGTATTGGTTGTGGATGATGAACAGGAAGTTCGCGAAACATTAGCCGGTGTATTAAAAAGCTTGGATTATATTCCCCATGTTGCTTCGAACGGAGTTGAGGCATTGGAAATCATTAAAAAGGAGCCGATTGACGTGGTGTTGTCCGATTTGTACATGCCCGAGATGGATGGTATCGAATTATTAAAGCGCGTGCGGTCGATGAACAAGAAGGTGGTGTTTTTAATGATTACCGCACATCCGACTATCGAAACGGCGGTAGAAGCTATTAAAAAAGGCGCGTACGATTATCTGACCAAACCTTTTCATATCGAAGAAGTGCGGCTGAAGATCAATCGCGCATTAGAAAACAAGGGATTGGCTTCATCGTTAAAAACGGCGAACGGGATTATTTGGGCTTTGATTTTTTCCATTCCTCTTTGGCTTATTTTGGGGATTGTATTGGCAAAATTGTTGAAATAAGGCGATCGCCGGTTACTCTATTTTTGTCCCGCTTTATGCGGGATTTTTTGTTTGCGCACATTTGAATTCTATCGAGAGAAATCCTTATTTTATTCCGGAAAACATAACAGGGAAGGATGAGCAATGGCGATCAGAACACTTCATGGTACCATAGAAATTTCGTCTTCCGGATTTAACGATATTATTGATATTACTTCCGGAGTTCGACAGTTTGTCAGAGAGAACAGGCTTAAAAAAGGTCAGCTCCTTGTGTTTATTAATGGCTCTACGGCGGCTATTAGCACTATTGAGTACGAACCGGGGTTGTTAAAAGATTTACCGGAAATGATGGACAAGATTGCACCGATGAAACGACGTTATCACCACGACGATACCTGGCACGACGGAAACGGATACGCCCATTTGCGCTCTACTTTAACCGGAACATCTTTTACGGTCCCGGTGATCGACGGTGAATTGGTTTTGGGCACCTGGCAGCAAATTATTTTAATCGATTTTGACAACTCGTCACGGCATCGGAGTGTGGTTTTGCAGTTTGTGGGAGAAGTTGATGATTCGGTGAAATAATGGCGGGCTCACGGGTAAGCAAGAATTAAAAGTAGAACATGAGAGATTGGTATGGGGGATGAAAAAGGAAAAAAGAAAAAGGAGAGGGGGAAAAGGCCGCCGGTGCCTCGATACGTCCCGATGAATCGGGACTACTCGGCAACCGGCTTCTTTCTGCAGGGCCGCAAACTACCACACACCCAAAAGCCCCCCTTTGAGGGGGGCTACGGGGGGTAAAAACGGCAGCAAACTGGCAAAATTTACTCAGCGCTGGTTGCCGAGTGGCTCCGCGCCAGCGGAGACGTATCAAGGCATTGACAAAACCCTCCCGCCCTTCGGGCACCCTCCCTCAAAAGGGAGGGCCTTTCTTACCCAGTGCACCGAATTACGAATAACCATTCAACCATTCAACGATTCAACCAATCAACTACCCAACTTTCCCCGCCACTGATAGCCCTTACACCCTTAACCATCTACTCTTAACCCTTAACCTACCCCGTACGCTTCAGAACCCTCCTCACCAATCTTGATCGTTACTGCGGATCGGTCATTCCCTTCAAGGCTTGTGGGCCAGGAAAATGGCCCTTCGCGGCCG
>CAZRBA010000042.1:0-4001 GCA_964598255.1 uncultured Caldithrix sp.
AAACTTTTGCAGAGCTAAAAATTGAACCACATTTTTCAGGTAGGGATCAATACCCAACACCAAACGTGCACCGGCCCCGGCCATGCGCAGGCAATGGTAACCATTCCCGCTGCCCACATCCAAAACCACTTTTCCCTGCAACGGCTGAATGGCATTTTTCAAGCGGTTCCATTTCCAATCCGATCGCCATTCGGTGTCGATGAAAATACCGAAAACGGAAAAAGGCCCTTTGCGCCAGGGATGCAAGAGACGCAATTGTTCTTCGGTGAGTGCGCGTTGGTGCGGAGCAATTTCGCTTTCTTGCCCGATCAGAATCGTATCCCGATTTAAATCCGTCGTTAAAGCGTGTACATCGGGCAGACGCTCGATGGCTGCCAGCCAGCCGTGCAAATCGCGATTGTTTTGCGGATTAAAGGCGCGTTCGGTCTGTTCTTCCAGCGAAGCAATCCATGTGGCGGGGAACAGCGCCTTGTCTTTCAAAGAAGCGAAAAAATCCGTGAATTCTTTCATTTGATGGCCGCCATGGAAATGAAATTAAAGTATTGAAACCATTGAAAGCATTGTTTAAATCCGATATTTAACAAACGGTTACGATGAGCTTCGAATGTTTCGGCAATCAGTACGTTTTCCAGTGCGGTACGTTTTTGGCTGATTTCCAGATTGCTGTATCCTTGCGCCTTTTTAAAAGCCAGGTGCATGGCATATTGAAATTCTTGTTCTTGTGGATCGGAAAAAAGGATTTTTTCGGAAATTAACAGGATTCCCTGAGGCAACATGCCTTGGTAAATAGTACGCAAACGTTGGGCCCGTTCATGCGGATCGAGAAATTGCAAGGTGTAATTAAGGACAACTACGGAGGCACGCTCGATTTTTACATCACGAAAATCCGCACAAATCAGATGAATGGGCGTCTCATTGCGATTGTCGGAGACGTATTTGCGACTTTCGCGGATCATGTCCGGTGAATTGTCAATGGCGTAAATGTTTACATTGGGTTTACGGATGCCCCGGCGCATGGCCAACGAGACAGCGCCCAAGGAACTGCCCAAATCGTAACACCGGCTGCCCGATTTTACATGAAAGGCTGTAAACAGGCTGATGGCTCGTAAAATTTCTTCGTAACCGGGCACAGAGCGTCGAATCATATCCGGAAAAACGCGGGCAACGTTTTGGTCAAAACGGAAACCGTTTACCCGTTTTAGTGGCTGACTGTAAATATTATCTTTCATTACTTACCGTTAACCAAGATTAAAAAATGATGGATTTTATTTTTTTTGCGCTTTGTAAATAACTGCCACCCCATTTAAAAGTTTCCAATGCCGCAATGGTGTGAACCCGGCTTGCTTTAATTCCCCCTCGAATTCATCGACAGTGGGGAAGTGTTCTACAGAAGCGGGCAAATAGGAGTATGCCTCCTTGTCTTTGCTTATCAAGCGGCCGATCCGCGGGAGAACATGCTTAAAATAAAAAAGATACGCATTGCGAAATGGCAAGAAAGTGGGCAAGGAAAATTCCAGAATAACCGTTTGACCCTTGGGCTGCAAGATGCGATGCATCTCTTTTAAAGCCCTAATGCGTTCGCCCATGTTGCGAATGCCAAAAGCTATGGTGACTCCGGCAAACGAATTGTTTTTAAAGGGTAGTGCTTCGCCGTCCGCATTCATCAGTTGCAGGCGTTGATCGTTCCTTTTTTGACGCGCATATTGCAACATGCGCAGGGCAATATCGGCCCCGACGACACGACATTGTTTTTGACGGATAATTTCAAGAGCAAAGTCGGCTGTTCCGCAGGCCAAATCCAACACGATTTGATCGGCAGGCACTTCGAGTTTGCCGATGGCTTTTTTGCGCCAGACGATATCGATTCCGAAGCTCAGAAAATGATTTAAAAAATCATAACGGTGGGCGATGGAATTGAACATGCGCCGAACATAATGTTTTTTCTTTTCTCCGGGTTCCAGAACCATTCCTGTTTCGGACATATTATTCTCTCCAATGCTGAATTAACGAATGCGGAATTTTTAGATGGTCCAGTGTTTTGGCAACGATGTAATCGACCAAATCGTTAACCGATTGAGGTTGGTGGTAAAATGCAGGGGAAGCAGGTAGAACGGTAGCTCCGGCCAAGGTGACATTGTGCATGTTTTTGATATGAACGAGAGTGTATGGGGTTTCGGAAACGATTAAAATCGTTGGGCGTCGTTCTTTCAAACTGACTTCTGCGGCGCGCTCGAGTAAATTGTTAGCATAGCCACAGGCGATTCCGGCCAAAGTTTTGGAAGAGCAGGGCATAATTACCATGCTTTCCGTTTGAAACGAACCGCTGGCTACGGAAGCAAACGGATTCTCCCAATGGTGAGGGATAATATTAATCGATGGCGCTTTTAACCCCAATTTTTTCTCCGCAAACTGGCTAAAGGTTTCCTTGGCCAAATTCCAACCTATTTCACTTTTCATGATTTCCACCGCATTGGCCGTGGGAATCAGATGAATCTGATAGTCATCCGGTAACGCCAATAAAAATCGCACGGCGTAAATCATGCCACTCGCTCCGCTTATGCCCAGCACAATTCGCTTTCGGGCAGCCGATTTTTGTTTTGTCTTTTCGCGTGTCAATAGATGACCTTCTATTTGCCGGAATGTTCCGTTTCTTCACCTAAAAAATGCAACTCGGGAATATGCTCGATTAATCCCAAATAAAAGGCATAATGAAAAAATTCGATTAATGCTTCTCTTTCCGCAGATCCAAATTCGTAATACGTTCGGTTCTGCAAATGACGCTTGTAAAATTCAAAGTCTCTGTTTCTGCTTACAGCAAACTCTTTACTGATTTTCGCAATATTTTGCCGGCCGAATTCGGCCGATTGTTGCACCATGTGCGCTTCGTCTTCACGCAAACCGATTTCGTGTCCGGCCCAGATGGCCGAAACAAAAGGTAAACCCGTCAAATCGAACCATTCCTCGCCCAAATCCAAATGAGCGGGAAAATCGGCCTGGGCATGCAATGCCAGATCGCCGCTTAACAGTGCGGCATCGGCCTGCCGCAACATGTATGGCAGGTCGGGCGTCATTTCGATGAGTTCTGCCTCCAATTCGTATTTTTCGCGTAAAATGATGTGCAGTAGGGCTATGGCCGCCGGATAGCGCGCATCCACAGCAATGCGCCGCAGCGTATGCAAATCCTTATTAAAAAACAAAGCCATGTCTCCGGCCTCACCCTTATGTGCAATGCACACTTGCGGAATAATTTTCCAAGCACCTTTCCCTTTGGCATATTCCACGGAAGGAATCAGCGCCAATTCGGCTTCGCCCTGCACAAGTCGTCGGACGCATGTTTTGCCGTCGGCAAGCTCCAGTTTGAAATCGTGTTTAACCACTCCTTTTTGCAAACCATAAATAAGCGGCAAAGCATTTAAGTCCGAGCACGCGCAAACGCTTTGAACAGTAAATTGCAAATTCTCTTGATCGTTTTTGCTTTGTTCTTTTTCGCTATCCGAGGCATTGCCAAATAAGGTGTTAATTTCCATGTGCATTCATCCTGTCTGTCAATTTAAGCGCCAAAATTTAACGGACACCTAAGGTTAAAGCAAATAATCTTTTAACCCGCAGGAAAATAAACCTTATTCTGAATAAAAATAAAAAATCTTGAAAATAAATACTTTTTATTGTATACTCTCCAGCAATAAATACGAGGAAAGCAATGAACACTTATTCGAAGAACTTCGGCACAATGACTCTAACATTAACCGGCACTTTTACCGGTACCCGTACAACCAGAAAGGGGATTGGTGCAGGCTGAAGTTCTGTAAAAAATACAATTTTCCGATAAGCCGACTTCAGCCCGAGGTCGGCTTTTTTTGTGGGTAAAGGAGTTAAGATGAAGATTTTGAAATTCGGCGGCACTTCCCTTAAAGATGCTTCTGTCATTCGGCAGGTGGCCCGCATTGTGACCGACCGACAGCCAGACATCGCGCTTGTCGTTTCGGCCTTTGCCGGGATAA
>CAZRBA010000043.1:0-4308 GCA_964598255.1 uncultured Caldithrix sp.
TGCCGCTGGCCAGCCATTTTCCGTCCGGACTGAAAGCCAGGCAGGATACCGCGTTCCCATGCCCCATTTTTAAAGGAATCGGCTGGGCGGTTATGTTTTCCACCCCTGTCCAGAACAACACAAACGTTAAAGTTAAAAAAAAACGCAGGGTTCCCATCATACGTTCCTCAAAAAACAATCATTTACTAAATAGGTAAAATCGTTTTCATAATTTTGTTTAATTCTGAAAGTTATGCTTTCTTTCAGCAGAACAGAACGATCCCTGATATGCATTCTATTTCTGTGGATTTTTGATAACCACTTCCCCTACCTTATACACATCTTTCACGTTATCCAGCCGGAATGTAATTATGCGATGACTTTCGTTTTTTGTACCATAATTCAGGTAAATATCCACATGCACGGTAACTCCAGCGCTGAGTAGAGCTCGATAATTTCCGAAATAATGAACTTTGATCTGATATTTCCCCGGAACAGCCCGATGTAATAAAAATTCCTCAGGCCCATAGCCTCTCGTAAAATCTCGGGATAAATGTCCACCAATGCGCGTGTTACTATTTTTGTAATAACATTTTTCATCTTTAGGATCGATTACCCACAAATCAATATCCGTATTATCCGCATCCCAGGTCATAACAATTCGTATGTCCACCGGTAGATTTTTTATAAAACGTTTATCAATCGCAGAAAGGTCTAAAGTTTGTCCGCAAGTGGCAATGATGTTGTTCATTTCGTTTAGGGCAATTAATTCGATTTCCGGAAAACGATGGTCCCATTTTCTGGAGACAATTTGCCACAATAAATCGACCGCCTGCTGATACTGGCCCTGAGCTGCCAGGGTTAAAGCAAGATCACGATAAGATTGGGGTTCCTCAGGACGAATTCTCAGTACATGCCTGAAAACGCTTTCGGCAAGATGATATTCTTTAAGCTGCAGAAGACGGTATCCCAAGAGACGCAATAATTCATGATTTTCCAGTTCTAATTCAGCCAAATTGGACAAAATACGTAAAGCGAGCTCTCTTTTCCCCTGATCTAAAAAATAATCGGCAACATCAAAATAAAAAGCCGGGCTGTTGCTATAGCCTTTACGAAATGACAGATAGGTTTGGTACCATTCGGCAGGACGAGTCTTTTTTAGCGCTTTTAAGTATGGAGTGTTCGCATCCCACTTTTGTATGCGTATCCTATGTTTTGCTGTCATTTGATGAGAACTTTGGGATTCTCCATTTTTACTTGCTGGAATTAACCTTTCTAAATCTGTTTGCTCGTTTCCATTTCTTTCTCCCACAATGTCTGCAGCAGTTCGTTCTTCAGGAAAGTATCTTCTAACATTTTGTTCATCTTGCACTCTCATATGATCTGTGGAATCGGAATGTTCTGCAGTAAGTCTTTCTAAAATTCGTTCAAAATCGCGCATGTCCCTTGGACTTTCATTTTGAAAAGATGTTGTATCGGATTCTTTTAAAGGAAACTCTTTATTCCACCATTCAATGCGTTTTTGGAATAATTGCGCCACATACTCAAGATGATCCCTTTCTTCCTGTTCTTTTTGCTTCTTTTGTTCTTGAAGACGAGTAAAATATTGCTCACGTAATTCCTTTTCAGACGGTACAATGTGGTAATGTAAATAATCTTCGAGACGGTCCAGTACCAGTAAAGAAGTATAGGGGGTCACAATTTTGTAATCCTGAGCAAGACGAATGATCTGATCCTGATTTTCTTCCTGATGAATGGTTAATTGGGCTAATTTCTTTTTTGCCCAAACCCGGCGTACAATGGGGTCGGTAATTGAGTGTTGAGACTCGTTAATGAAAATTCTTTTGCTAAAGGTTATCTTATGGCCATCGCCAAATTGCAGTAGAAGCGTGGCACTTGGGGTTAGCAATTGTCCGGCAATGGAAAAATCGTGCTGAACCTCCACAGGTATAGATGGAAAAAGCTCGGCGACTTTCCCTTTTTCAGTAACCGCACGCATGAAGAAAAATGGTTTGTGCAAAAGCAAATCCACGGCTTGCTGTGTCTGGATGGTTGTTAAATCCAGATAACGCCCTTTGCTGCTATTGGCCACAAACTCAAGGTATGCGTGGTTGGTATTGGGGCTGGAGTTGATAACGATGATCGGCGTTTGGCCGAATTTAATTTCCGCCTCGCCCAGATTTGACAGGCCGTCGCTGCATAATATAAACTCATCGCAGGAATAGTTTCTCAAATCAACTGCACCTAATTGCGTGCCTCCGTCGTAGTCGATTTTATTCAGATAATCTTTTAACATATCCCAATTACCGTTTGTAAGTGAGAAGGATTTTTCTTCCAAAAGAGTATTGCTGAAAGTGACCAGTTTAATTGAAGCGTTTTTAATGGCTGAAAAATAGCCGTCCAGCACTTTAAGTTCTTTAACAATATCGCGTTTTTCTGCTGATGCGGAAACATCCCATAAAAGTGTAATGGTTCGGGGAAGCTTACGCTTATCACGAGAAATATCCGGTATTAAATGTGTGTAAAAAAACTTTTTCTGAGATTGGGAATCGCTAAAAACAAACGTTTTTTGCTTCCGATTATCTTTTGGAACAGCAAAACCTAATTGTTTATTCGGCAGGTATTGATGCGCCTGAAAATCGGCAATGTACGATTCATGCCATTGTTTAAAGGAAATGTTAGTTAATTCGTTTTGGGTAAGTTGTGGAGCCACTTTTTGTTTAAACACTTCCACATGGATGGAAAAATTTTCAACGCGCTGCTGGAACTGCAGCGGAAGCAGGTACAGATAGCCCTGTTCTGTTTCACTCAGTTCCTGTTCGTAAGCAATAACCACTCTTTTGTAGCCATTAGCCGGAATGGGGAAGATACGCGCTTTGAAATTATTGCCTTTTTTCCATTCTAAAAGACCGGGATCGATATTGCGTCGTTCCACTTCTTCAAAAATTTGTTGCCCGCGATTTTTTTCTACTACCACCCCCTCGCGCAGGTGCCCGTTTACGTCCAGCGCAAAACGGGAAACAGTTTGCCCTTTGCCCAGGGGAAAGTAAAACTGGCCTTCTAATTGCCGATCATTTGGGTTAAAAAAAGTGAGGTCCATAGTAGTGGTGGCAAGATTTCCAGTCACTTTAACGTCGATTGCGAGACGGCTCAATTTTAATGGCTTCAATGAATTCTGTCCCCTTGTTTGAAGAAAAATGGTTGGAAAAGTCTGGGATTGAACGGTTGAAACATAAACATATAAGAAAATAAACAAACCAAAATATAAAAGTTTACGCATGGTTTTCTCCTTTTGATTTAACCGTAAACTTTAATCAAATGTTTAATTTTTTAAAGATCGATATTACGTACCTCTACACTTTTATGATAAACTATTAAACATAGTACTCTATCTCTGAAAAGTTAATCTGAGCCCATCAGCCATTCATGCCAACGAATACAATCTGCAAACGGTTGTGATCTCCACTTGCAAAACAGCAGGCCGGTAGAACGTTAAAATTTCGAGTATTCCAATAATAAGATGAAACAAGAGCCACCATTCTAATATATTTGAAAACCCATGAAATAATAAATCACCTTGTCCTTAGTATTGGCATGTAAATATTGCTCGGTAATAAATTCCATCCACCATAACCACGTACAGAATAAATAAATCGTAGAAGTCGGGTTGACCGATTCGCACCCCCTTCCTTTCTACATTTTTCCTTAAATTATCTCCCTAATTTTTACATATTTTTGTATTCAGAAAACAACCTTAATTGAAACCGTTTGTTGAAACCTGCGTAGAGTTATCTTATTTAATCGCTTAACGCTCTTTCATAAATTGATGGTGCCACACCATTTGTTTCTTGCCATAATCCCACAAACCACCCAGTTTTTCCGTGCCTGCAATGCCATTGCCTGAATCACCTGAACGTAAGCGCTGTGACGCAATTTATCCGATCGATTGACCGAAGCATTTTCGGATTTTACCATACAGGCGTCCATCATCCCTGCCCACCGCAAACCATCGCCCAATGGGCGAAACCTGTATGTTGGAATGCATCCAAAAGGTGCCGCCTCCATCTTTTTTAAAAGTAACTAACCGCAGAGAATCCCATTAGTGCAAATAACAACCCCAACAACACCAAAATTTGTTTCATACTCTGTATATTTGGCATCGGAAATTCCCATTCCATTTTGGAAACATTTAGGCTTAAAACAATTTTTCATCAATAAACCAGAATGGCAAACCACCACCGGTTTAATGAACCATACCTTTCAGGAACTTTTTAAATTTTGGCGCACTGACCATTTTCTTATCCACGGGTAGCATTGCCCCGGGTTTTA
>CAZRBA010000044.1:0-13870 GCA_964598255.1 uncultured Caldithrix sp.
TAGTAAAAAGATCTTAATTGGACCAATTCGGTACATGACTTATTTAAACAGTCACTTCTTTCTGTTTCAGCCAGGGGGAAAAGTTTTTTTAATTAATTGCATTTTAATCGCATTATTTTTTAAAAACACTGACATTGGAGTGTAATTGTTATTTGTGCCGTTTTCGATAATAATCATGGCAAATTTATTTTCTTACTTTTTTACGCGCCTTTTGTAATTCTTCTGGCTTCCAGATCTTATCTTTAGCGTCACAATAATCAACCTGAAAGCAATCGGGACACCACCCTAAGCAGCCATCCAAGAGCACATTCATTTCGGAAACCACTTCGAATTCGTCATTTAAAATTTTTTCCGTCAGATGTTTGTAAATCAGCGTGGGCGGAGTTTTTTTGTCAAAAGCAAAGTAGAAATTGTGTGTTTCCGGTAAGGATTTAAGTCGATTAAACTGTTTTGCAAATTGCTCTTCATTCAATTTTTCCAGTAGAGGAAATTCATTAGGTTTAATGCCTAAAATTCTGTACAGCGGTTTTCTTTGCGCTTCTTCAAAGGCAATGATGTTTTTCAAAAACGAGTTTTCGATTTTGGGGTTTAAATCATCGTTTTTTGAAAATTTCCTATTTTTTAATATGATTTTGTTTCTCATGAGAATATTCTCCAGAATGAGTTTTTTGTTTTAGTCACCATATTGAAGTATTGCTTACCTTTTTGTAACCAGTAATCAGGTCGTAATAATCATCTAATTGGTTTTGATTTACATAATATATGCCTTCTACAATAGGCGGTGGATTTCGTTTTAGGTCATTTGCACCAATACTAATCACATAATTTTGAAATTTGTTTTTTATTTGTAAATATGCTGCTCGTCTTTCCCAGAAGTCGTCGATTTTCTTTAAATCCACATACTTTTGCCAGACTTTTTGAGCGATTTTATCCACTTCAATGAAAACATCATATTTTTCATAATTTTGTTCAATTAAACGAAATGTTGAGATAGCAAAATCGTCATTGTCATATTTTAGGTTTGCCACCGATTCAATTAACTGCTCTGATTTATTTTGAGGAAACTGGCTTATTTGCTCAAAATAAGTATTACAATATTGTAGGAAAAGATTCTCATTGATGATATCGGTATTCAAAATACGCTGAGTTAGATCAATTAAAGATTTATCATATATATAAGAAGCAAAAGAACGTTGATTCCTACTGTCCAATAATTTAACTACAAAAACTTTTCCTTTTCCGTGCCGGGCAAAACGATTACAACGACCAGCTACCTGATTGATGGAATCTAATGGTCCAAGATCCCGGAAAACAACCTCCGCATCCAGATTTACTCCCGCCTCAATCAGTTGGGTGGTAACCAAAAAAAATTCTTCTTCATCGTTCAGTTTTTGGATAATCTCTAGCCTCTGCCTGGGAATGAGGTGTGAGGATAAATAATAAGGACTTTTTACGTGTGGGAAGATTGTTTTAAAAAATTGTTTGGCGCTGTTAATGGTGTTAAATACCACAATCGTACGACTTTGATTTCTCGATTTTTCCAGAACAAATTCTTGGTATGCCTCCAGATCCATTCCCTGATTTAAAATAGGATACAGGTCCACCCGATTGATGGACGCAAAATACGGTTCTGGTTCAACCAGTTTCGTTTTCTGGTCGAAAGAGAACAAACGCGGCTCGGTGGCAGTTACCAGAAGAAAATAGCAGTTGAATACTACGGAAAATTCCCCAATAATGCGGTTTAGTAAACGCCAGTAATGGGGCGGAATGGACTGAATCTCGTCCAGGATAATAACGCTATTCGCCAATCGATGAAATTTCCTAAGGGTTCGGTTTTTAAAACCAATCAGAGTATGGAAAAGCTGAATGAAAGTGGTAACAATGACGTTGCTGTGCCAGCCTTCGATGAGTAATTGGGATTCCAGCGGTTCATATTCTTTATCGTCCGTAGCATAAAATAAATCGCTTAAATGATGGTGTTTTAGTAAAATAGTTGAATCAATTTTCTGGTTAAAAACGGTATGAAAAACATCTCGAATTGCTTCATAATTCTGATCAATGATTGAAGTAAACGGTAGGCTGTAAATGATTCTGTTTAATTTTTCTTTGTTCAGGAGTTTCAAAGCAACCGATAAGGCCGTCAATGTTTTGCCGAATCCGGTGGGAATTTGTAAACTGAATATTTTACCGGTCGATTTTGTTTCAATGGTCCGGATCGCTTCGTAATATGCTCTGTTTCTCAAATTACCAAAATCAGTAGTTGCGTTGTCCCATCCCTTAAGCGAGCGGTAGGTATCAATGAGATTGTCAGGAAGTTTGCTGAATTGCGAAGGAATTTCCTGGAGCCCCACAGCACTCTTGTCGGCATCCAGCAAAATAGAAAATAATATGTTGGTAAGGAAGTAATATCGAAAGTCCGTTCGTTTTCTGAAAAAACGGACAATACGACGTTCAGGGCTAAAACTCCGGGGGAGTGTGTCGATGAACTCCCCAATTTGATCGATTGATAGCGGTAGTTTATTCTCAATCCAGAAATCTCCCAATTGATTGAAATCGATGCTCTGCCACTGTTGTCGCAGAATTTCAATTTGTTCCCGATAAATGCGATAAGCCTGAAAAGGATTGTTTAAATTTCCGTGATGGTAGCGGACAGCCATAAAAGCAAGAAAGGCTAAAATTTCAACCTGTTCCGGTTCTACGGATTCTTTCTTCAGCCAGTGGTAGGTTATCCAGTAGGTTACCAGTGCGGAAAGAAGCGCATGTTGGGAGTGTTCGGTTTTAAGGTGTTGATGGGAGCGAATATATTCTTGAAAATAAGCGGTGGTTTTTCCCAGGTCATGTAACAAAGCAATCCATCGACACAAACCGATGATTAGTTTTTTTGATAATAACTTATTGACGCTTTCGGGGAGGGATGATGCAAAATTCACCGCATAGCTGGCAACTTTGTACGTATGATCAACCCAGCGAATATCCGGATGGGAAAGCAGGATTTTATCGGAAAAAGTGGATGTTGCTGCCATTCTCCAGCTCCCAATATTGCACTGGTTTTACTGTAACTGAAAAAGCCTTCATTTCGTATAAAACGGATTCATAGCGGATGACCATCCGGTGTTCATCCATGGAGACCGGAATTCTGTCCCTCTGATAGGCCAGACCTTCCTGAATCTGCACTGCAGGCCCAGCATCCTGTTTTAAATTTTCAGCTGAAATAACCGAATGAATGGTGGTATAAGCATCGGTATCCCTGACATGGGCTATTGTTTCTTCAACAAACTTAAAGTTGGCAATATGCTCAGTAATACCAAGATAGGGTGTGTAGATACTTTTATGCTCTTTCAAAAGCTCTGCCAGCTTTTCAAATAGTGCATTATTTTCTGGGTGAGCAACATATATTCGGTAAAAAGGGTCCTTGATTAACTCAATGATTGTCTGATAACGCCCTTTTTCCGAAGCAATTCGCGAAAGATATCTGGCCTTTTTTGTTTCAATCCAGTTACTACCAATCCGAAAAGTTTTTACTGGTTTCATTAGCTGTATGGCACAATAGAGTCCTTCCAGTTCTTTCAAATAAAAATTGGCCTCTGATTTATCCTTACTGAGTCCTAAAATCGAGCCTATAATTCCTTTCAATGCTGTAATGGGTGGAAAATGGAAACTAAGCGGAGATGCTGTTGTATAGAACTTCTTAAAATGGGCCCAATCTCCCCATAAGTCGAAAACAATGGTTTTCATAGTCACCTCTACTAAAATGAAAATGTTGCAATCTGGACTCCTTCCAGTAACCGATTTAATTGTTCCTGGGATAGGTCTGGAGCAAGGTTTAATCGATCGTCAACTTTTATGCGAATAAATTGGATTTTATCTTTGTGTTTCTGCAAAGCTTCCATCAAAGGTAAAACGTTTACCGTAAATTGAGAAACATCTCGAATGACTTCGTCATCTATCTCGGTTTTTATGGCAACAAGTTTATCAAGATCGCCAATATGATAGTTTGTTTCCTTATATTCGATGTCCATTAATAATCTAGGCATTTGTCCGAATTTGCTTCGCGATATCAGGTTCTTTGTACCATTCCAGATGGCTTCCATTAGGATGTTGTAATCTTCATCTGTCATCAGCGTATGCTTAGCAGCATTTTCATTTGCAATGCCATAGAATGCAATTAACGCATAGGGTAACGTATAGACTTCAGTGAAAGTCCCTTGTTTTTTGGCTTCTTTGGATGGCATAACGGTGGTGCCCTTAAAATAATCTACTTTTACACGGTGTAATGAACGACCAAATTTGAATTGTACCGGGCCTGTAAAAGTTATAGTTTTATTTTTGATAGCTGCAGTAGCTCCGAACAACCGAATATCAATACATTTTTTCAATAAATCCTCTGCATTTTCAATATTCAAATCGTCCAATCGGTCTTCTTTGGTTTTTAAATTCCCATCCTCTTTTTTAACTTCTTTGACAAAAACTTCCATTTTTTTGTTTTCATCTAGATAATCCCGGATGGTACGTTTTAACCTCACATCGGTTACAACATTAAGTCCGGTTTCTTCGTCAATTCTTGGCTTATTCTCGTCAATAGGGTCACCATTTGGATTGGCATCTTTCACATCATATAAAAACAGAATTTCGTGACGATTCTTTAGTAATTCAGACATGATTCCTCCTAAAATTTTTTATTCGTTATTATCTTTATTTTCTTTTTCCACCTTAAAAATATATTCTCCGTTCTCTGTTTTGGCATCGGAGAGGTCCATCCCTAAAAGGAAATAGAAATTAATTTCATCATCGGATATGCGCCATTTGGAACCAGCACGAACAAAGTATTCCGCTATAACTTGCTCCAGTTGTGAATAATAATTTTTCCCGTATTCCTCCAATTTATTTTGTGCTTCCGGGAAAATTTGCAAAATATCCTTTTGACGCATTTTTAGTCCTTTGAGATTTTTACGGAATGGCTGGGAGTCCCTATCGTTTTGCTGGATTCGTAGTAAAAAATTGGTGAGGACTCCGGTTAGAAATATGGCTCGTTTTTCAGCCGAATTGAACGTGCTTTCAAATTGGTTAAAAAACGATTCTACTTTACTTTTAACGTCGTTTTGAATGAGATCTCCGGACATTATTGCTTCTCCTTCTGGTTTATTGTTCAATAGTTTTAAATTCTCCAATAATAATAAAATTTGCCAGGCCTTTAATGTATTTGATTTAGTGGGCCTGGAATTCACGAATTGTTGTCGAAGATAAGTAAAGAAATGATGTAGTATAAAATAGTAGTCAACATTTTGTTCTTTAAATATCCGTTCAACAATATTTAAAAATATTTTCGGGGTTCCTATAAATGTACGTATGTTCCCGAAAGTAAATACAACATTTTTCAGTTCGTTTTTTTCGCGATAAGAATTTTTAAAAATCCAAAAGTCATCAACATTCTCTTTAGCCATGAACAACCGTTTTATAGTGGATGGTAGAATGTCCTGTAGATAAAGCAAAATAGAAAATTGGCTTTTGTCTTGTTTGTAAAATAGGAAATTATAGCTAATGGCATCGCTTTGCTCTGCAGCAAATTGAAGAATATCATCTTCGTCATCTGCAAGATTTTTCAGATCCACTAGATTTAATTTCTCTTTGCGCTCTTTCTCCAGAAATATTAGCACTTCCTCTAATACATCTCTGTCACCTATAATGGATTTGGGAAGCAGAAAATATTGAATTCCACTAAAGCGAAATTTCAAATTGTTTTGAACATGTTGTTTACCCTCTTCAACTAAAAGACTACATTTTTTACAAATTGGAAAATTCTTCCATCCGGTTTCCGGCTTAAATCCCGACGCAATAAAGCCAGGTTTATCCAGACTATAAAAGGCCCACGGTTTTTCATTTCCCATTACAAAACCTGATGCCCCGCAAAGAGAGCACACACCATGATCAAAAGCGATTTCACTTTTTTTCTTATAGTAGCTGTCGAGAAAATAATCTTTAAATTCTTCGATCTCACCTAAATACTTTCTGTCGATTTTAACAGTTAATATGGTTGTGGATAGGTCTTTTTCTTCATTTTTCTGTAATAGTTTCTTTAAAATTGTTTCGGAATTACGGTCAAGAGCATCAGCTAATTTTCCAATAATATGCGGTTCGTTTTTGTTCTGTTTTGCCCAACTTATAATTCGATTGTTAAAGGTTCCATCAATTCCTTTGGCCGCAACCAATCCGCATGGAGTATAATTTGCACCTTGGGCTCCCTTCCGTTTATAAAGATATTTGTAATAATTTATTTTATCTGCTGGTTCAATTTCAATTTCTTTAAAATTTAAATCATTATTAATAGAGAAAAATGAAATTGATACAACCGTTTCATAATTATTACGTGCAGGGTTTTCTAAAAGTATATTGATTACGTCACTTATATTTTGATTCTTATCATGTAGAGAAAATATTCCAATTTCTCTTAAACTTTCTAACATAGATTGTTCCTTTTTTATTTAAGTTCATTTTAAATACCAATCAATCATATTTAAACTTCATCTATTGATATTCCCAAATTAAATGTTTTATACCATATTTATATACATTAAAAATTAGTTTGTTAAAGTTCTTCCCACATCCCCAGCCCTAAACTGTTCTTCTCGCCCAGACCGGTGGAATAGGAAAGTTGGATTAATTCCGGCGTGCCTTGTAATTCGTAAATACCATCCCAGGCTTTGATAATAAAATTATGATCCCCCTTTATGATCCTTTCCCTTCCCCGACCGATGGGAATAATGTTCAGCTTACCTTCTATTTCTGTTTTAAATACTAACCGATATTTCTTTTCCAAATTTTTGCGCATCAATTCTGAAAATTCACTTTCATGCGGATTATAATAATAACTCTTCTTTTTCCCCTCTGCAGTAAGTAAGGTTGACCGGATGGCCATGGGTGAAAGCATTTTTATTTTTACCCGATCTGCAAATAGGGGCTCGTTTTCTACTTCGATGGCTTTTAGATGAAGGGTATTGCTGGCCAGACGCAAATCCACACGTCTTATCGATTCATTAGCAACATATTCCAAAAGTTTTGTGATGGGAGAGGCAAGGTAAAAATGTATTTCCGGCGCAAAAATCAAAGGTTTGGGAGTAGCTTGGCCCGAATGAATGCGTTTCCCGAATATACGTGAAAAAGTAAATAATTTAAATTGTCTTTTTTCGTAGGGAAAGCCAATATCATGTAAATGTTCCGCATAATCAGGTGGTAACAAATGGTAAATTAATGCCCGAAGCTGTAAAGGATATTGATAATCCAAGGCAATCGGCTCATTCGATTGCAAAGTGATTTTGATTCTCATCAAATATACTCCTATTCCGCCGAAGAATGTTCTAAGATTAAATCAAATAATTTCGTAGTCGCATGTGTAAAAAATCCGTATGCGATTCCAGAGGGATTAAACAATCATTTAATACAAAATTAAAAAACAAAAGTCAAGGTAGGATATAATTTTTTGAGGATAAAAAATACCGGTCGTCCGGACCGGTATTCAAAAGAAATTTTTCCCCGAAACTTCGTTTATCGGGAATTAAAGTCAATCTTTGTTTTAAGAATTGCGCAAGGTTTCCACCTCTTCAATTGTTTTCGGGATCGGCTTGCCCAAAACCCGATGCCCATCTTCGGTGACTAACACATCATCCTCGATACGCACTCCCCCGAAATCCAAAAATTCTTCCACTTTGTCGTAATTAATGAAATCGTAAAAACGACCCTCCTTTTTCCAAAGTTGAATAAGTTGCGGAATAAAATAAATACCCGGTTCCACTGTTAAAACAAATCCGGGTTTTAAAGCTTTTGCCAAACGCAGATAAGCTAACCCAAATTGATCGCTGCGTTGAATGGTCTCGTCGTACCCCACATAATCTTCGCCCAAATCTTCCATATCATGCACATCCAACCCCATCATGTGCCCTAAACCGTGCGGGAAGAACAGCGCGTGTGCTCCCTGGGTTACCGCATCTACGCTACTGCCTTTCATCAAACCCAGCTCTTTTAATCCGTCCGTAATTACATGAGCCGCTTTCAAATGAATATCGCGATAGCGGATGCCCGGTCGGATGCTGGCAATAGCGGTTAGTTGCGCGTTCAAAACGATTTCATAAATAGCCTTTTGCCGATCCGTAAAAGTTGTGGCAACCGGAAAAGTACGGGTAATGTCGCCGGCGTAACGTTCGGCCGATTCGCCGCCGCAATCATTTACCAGCAAACGTCCCTCTTCCATGCGGTTAAGTTGTGCAATATTGTGCAAAGTTTCACCGTGGACGGAAAAGATCAGTGGGAAGGAAAGTCTTCCGTTGTTTTTTAGGGCAATGCCTTGCAACTCCCCAGCCACTTCATATTCGAACATGCCCGGTTTGACTAACTTCATGGCTTGCGTATGAATTTCGTAAGTGATATCCAAAGCCTTTTCGATTTCGGCGATTTCTTCGGGCGCTTTGACGGAACGTTGAGCCACAACGGCTTTAATAAAAGGAATTGAAGCATACAGGTTAATATGATCCGGTGAAATGCCTAACAAATTGCGTAGTTTTAAAATGTTAGCCGAGCGATAGGGCGGTAAAAAGTGAATTTTACGTCCGGATCCCAGAGCTTTATTCAGGTAAAAGGTTAAATTCTGAGAGGGTTCGGTCTCCGTTACGGCAACTTTTTCGGCCAGTTCTTTTACCCTGGGTTGCGGTCCCATCCAAACGATGTCGTCAACTTCGAAGTCATCTCCAAAAATAATTTCGCGATTTTCATCTAAATCGATAATAGCCGCAAAACCGGGTAAGTCGAGCCCCCAGTAATACAAAAAAGTACTGTCCTGACGGAAGGGATAAGTATTCGCCGGATAATTCATAGGCGTTTCGTTATTACCTAAAAACAATAAAATTCCGTGATCCATTTGTTTTTTTAATTGTGCGCGTCGGTTTTGGTAAATATGGGCTGAAAACATGGTGATATCTCCTTGCTAAAATTGTTTTTCTTTAAGTTAGAACAAAATTTTATTTGGCGCAAACATGTTGGAAAAATAATAAGGTTGAAAATAAGCAGTACAAATAAAAATAGGAAAAACTTTTTAAAGAAGGAGAATTAAAGATTTGCGGAGAGGCAGGGATTCGAACCCTGGGTACCCGAAAGGGTACAACGGTTTTCGAGACCGCCCCGTTCAACCGCTCCGGCACCTCTCCGAAATGTTTGTATCGTTAAATTTTAAAAGATCAATGCGTAATGGCCGAATCATCGATATCTTTGGTGTTTTTTTTAAAGCGGAGAGGGTGGGATTCGAACCCACGGTACCACAGGGGTACACACGATTTCCAGTCGTGCCGATTCGACCACTCTCGCACCTCTCCGAAGTTAAAATAAACCCGGTTTACATTTCCGGCAAAATCAGATTTACCAAGATGTCAAACAACCCAAAGATGCAATTGTGAATTTAAGATTGAGCGGTACCCACGATTTCTCCCGACATGTCGGGATGCCGATTCGACCACTCTCGCACCTCTCCGTAGTTAAAATAAACCCGGTTTACATTTCCGGCAAAATAAGATTTACCAAGATGTCAAACAACCCAGAGATGCATTTGTGAATTTAAGATTGAGCGGTACTCACGATTTCTCCCGACATGTCGGGATGCCGATTCGACCACTCTCGCACCTCTCCGTAGTTAAAATAAACCCGGTTTACATTTCCGGCAAAATCAGATTTACCAAGATGTCAAACAACCCAGAGATGCATTTGTGAATTTAAGATTGAGCGGTACTCACGAGGTCGATTTGACCGCTGTTCCGCATCTCTTCAATTTTTAAAGACTTCTAAATTAAATAAAGCTTAACTATTTTTCAAGTTTTATTACGCTTTTTTTGATTAAACAGACCGACAATTTTAAATTATCGGTTTCTGTTCGCGTTAAAACCGGAATAAATAGCTATTGCTCCAGCTCCGCAATTTCCTCTTCCACCTCTTTCAATTCTTCTTCCAATTCTTTTTGCCAATAAGTTAATTGATCGCGGTATTGCTTAAGCCAAGCCAGTTCTTCTTCTTTACTCGGCGCATGAGGCGCCCAACCCCACGGCCCGGGTCCCATGCCCCAAGGCCCGCCTGGGCCACTACGAAACCCCCAAAAAGCGCCCGGCCAAAAATTCCAATGAAAATGCCTTCTTGCCATGTTTAACCCTCCGATCGTTTTTTAATTCCCCGAATATGTACGCGTAAAGGGTATTTAAGTTCATTAAAATACTTTTACTTCGAAAAACTTTTTTGGATTTTTACGGATATGTAAAATCAGGCTGTCCAAGTGGAGAATCATTCGATTCAAATTATCGTACAAGCGGTCGTCTTGCATTAATTTTCCCATTGTTCCCTTACCGCGCTGCAGGCGGACAAGCAAAGAATCCGTTCGTTTGCCGATGCTGTTTAAGGCAAGCAAACTCGCTTTTATTTCGGGGGACTTTGAACCGACCGCTTGTAACAACGAATCGACGGCGGCCTTGTTATGTGAGGTTAGCTCATGCAAGTTTTGCAACGTTCCCTGCAAATGCGGCGCACTCGATTCGAGCAATCGATTTGAATTTTGCAGCAATATCCGCAATTGTTCGATTGCCGTAGTAATAGTCTGCGCATTTTTTTTACCTGACAATGAGTCCAGATGCAAAAGAAAGCGATTTAAATTATCCGCCAATTTTTTTCCGTGACCGGCCAAATCCAGTAAACTCTCTTCTGGTTTACCGTAAACGGTTTGGCCATTTTTTAAAAAGGTTTTGGCTTTGCCCGGCGTAATAACAATGGCTTTGTCTCCGAGCAAACCGATATCCTTAACTTCAAAACGAGAATCGCTGGGAATTTGAATCTTTTTGCGGATATTAATCGTAATTGAAATTCCCTGCGCAGTTATTTGCGCCTCCTGAACCGAGCCAATGGCCAGTCCTTTGTACAGCACTTCGTCTCCTACGGAAATCCCCTTGGCATCCTGAACAATTACATGCAGGCCCAATCCTTTGGCAAAAATATTTGATTTTTCTAACCACATAATTCCGGTAATAACGATCAGAATAGCGATCGTTACCGAAATACCAATGGCAAATTCATTGTAATGCTTTTTCATTGTAAACGTTTATCTCCGTGTATGAATTTATTGAAAATTTCATTGTCTTGTTGCCACATTTCTTTGGCTTGGCAAATGTGGATCATTTTTCCGTGATACAACATCCCCACGCGATGCGAAATTTTTTCGATGCTCGCAATATCGTGTGTGATAACGATGGAGGTGATATTCATTTCGCGATTTAATTTAACGATCAAATCGTTTATCGTGTTAGACAGTACGGGATCTAAACCTGTTGTGGGTTCATCGTAAAGCAAATATTTGGGATGAAGAGCGATAGCCCTGGCAATGCCCACACGCTTTTTCATACCACCGCTCAATTCTTCCGGATATTTATCTTCGATGCCCTCCAATCCGACCATAGCCAAACTTTCTTTTACCATACGTATCTGTTCGGAATCCGGAATGTCTTTATTGTACTTTAAGCCCAGACGAATGTTTTGTTCGATGGTCATGGAATCCCACAAAGCGCCGTACTGAAAAACCATGTTCATTTTAGTGCGGATATACGTGTTTAATTCCGCTTCGGTCATCTGAGTGATTTCCAAACCGTCAACTAAAATTGTGCCCTCGTCCGGCTTCAAAAGGCCGATGATATTTTTCAGCAAAACCGATTTTCCTGTTCCGCTAATTCCGATAATGGAGAGAATTTCACCCTCACGGACGGTTAAATTTATGCCATCCAGAATTTTTTTACCGTTAAATCCGATTTTTAAATTGTGAATTTCTACCATATAAAAAACAAAACCGCCGAAATAATGTAATCCAAAATCAAGATGACAATGGAAGCCCAAATCACCGCATGAGTTGTTGCCTTGCCTACACCACGTGCGCCATGTCCGGCATTTAACCCGAAATAGTTTCCGAAGGTCGTAATAACAATACTAAAAATAAAACCTTTGATAATGCTGGTGTAAACATCGGTAGCTACAAAAACGTGACGCATACCTTTTACGAATCCGGCCCAGGTTAAATTAATGGTGAAATAAGAAGAAATAAATCCGAACAAAACAGCAATGGTATCGGCATAAATAACCAGAACGGGAATAGCAATCATTCCGGCAACCAGACGCGGCATAACCAAAAATTCTACGGGATCGATACCTGTGGTACGGAAAGCATCGATTTGTTCGGTAACTTTCATTTCACCGATTTCGGAGGCAATGCCCGAAGCAACCCGACCGGCCAAAATAAGTCCGGTAATCACGGGACCCATCTCCAGCAGTACTGCGCGTAAAATAAGCCCTCCCTCTACCCAGCGCGGCGTCTCCGGACTTATTTGTGTACCGATTTGCACGCCAAGAACAAGCCCCATAAAAACCGAGGTAATGATAATAATCGGGATGGAAAAACGACCGATGTACAAAAATCCGTCAATAATTTGGTCAATGAATTTAAAGCTTTTACGGCTGGCAATTAAACTGTGAAAAAAGAGAAGCGTTAAAGAGCCTAAGCCTTCGAAATAGGCAATACTTGCTCTCCCCACAGTACGGATTTTTTCATTAATCATAAAAATATTTTTACCTAAAGCCCCGAAATAATTCGTAAAAACATGTCCCAAATTGAAATAGAATATATTAAAAGAATTAATTTATTCATAATTTTTTGTAGATGGGATTTACTTTTGAAATTTTTATTGCGGATGATCTCATGTTTTTCTACCGGAAAATTCCGAAAAACGTGCTCTCAATATTTAATGAAAACAAGGCGCGGCAATTTACGGCTTGGTAAGTTTATTATTTTAAAATAAGTTGAATTCAAATTTCAAAATTAAAATTCGCGTGCCGACGAAAAGATGTTTACAATAAAATTCGGAAGGGGTCGTCTCTGTAGCAATCGATAAACATAGCCAAACAGTGCACGTCTTTCTGATATTTGTCATAAATACGATAAAATAGGCAAACATTTCGTTCGGAAAACTCTTTTTCTTTTTGTCCTTAAATTTCGATACGGATGAGCAGCCATTGTCCTTTCCGTCTTTTAAATAAACTTTAACCAGCTTGTCCACAATCCGTTTACCTGCTTTGGACGATCGGCTGATTTGCTGGAATTCATTGTCCAAAAAACCGGTAACCTTTAGCAAAATTTATGACGATGAACTTCAGGGAAGAAAAACTGCAAAAATTCGCCCGACATTTGCTTGATAATTTCTTTCCAAAAAGCGTCGGTTTGCATGGAAGATCCTTTTTGGGGCATAATAACTCTTTATGCCATGAGCTGCCTTCAGGTAGAGAAATATTTTTATCTTTCTAAATTAATTTTAAAATATTTTCAATTCCATTGTAAAAATTGTGAAGCAAGGTGGCCACACCGGCTAATTGTAAGAATTCGAGAAAAGGTAGGTGATTCGCTGGAGGTAGTTCGGAAATTAGTTTATCAATATTTTCATATTCTGCTTCTATTTTGGCTTTAAGATCAGCCATAAATTTGAATACCTTCAGAAATAAGTATTTCGGAGAACGTGGTTTTTTTACTAATATCCACTAAATCAATCGGTTGGGAAAGATTAAAAATTAATGCGCTGTAAAATTTAAAGAACAATTTATCTGGGAGACCTTCAACAGCCAAATCAATATCTCTGTTTTTACCTGAACTTTTGCTTCCGGAGCCAAAAAGAATAACACGTTTAATTTTATATTTTTGAGCAAGGTCCAAAATTATTTTTTTGTCTTTATCAGAAATCATAATTAACAACCCGGAATTTTTGTTTTCTTGATATAATTTTATACATTTTTATTTTCAATTGCAATTTTGTGTTTAAAT
>CAZRBA010000045.1:0-4173 GCA_964598255.1 uncultured Caldithrix sp.
ACGATCCCCCACCAAAATGGCTTTGGCAAGTCCCGCGGAATGAGCCGCGTTCAAAGCCAACAGCACTTCCGCATCCTGCGCCATGGCCACGGCAATGGTGCGTTTTTCCCGCTTACCCACACGATTCACGATTTGTTTAAATGTTTTTAACGACATTGTGTATTCCTTTTTTATTCGTATTTTGTTTCGGTTGTGCTAATTTTCGGTTGACTATCTTTTCGTTTGGCTTCGTAAAGGGCATTTTTAACAGCTGTTAGCAGCCCATTGAATGATTGGGCATTGTCCGGAAACGTTGCGATTCCGATGGCTACCCGAATATCCAGTTGTTGTTTAGAGAAAGGACTATCTCCGAAAGTTTGTGTAATTTTTTGAGCCACTTTTAAGGCATCTTCCCGTTTGACCGCCGGAAGACTCACCAAAAATTCATCGGCGCCAAACCGACAAATGGTATCGTATTTTCTAAGTTGCAATTTAACCCTGCCAGCAGCCTCCTGAAGTACGGTTTTTACTGTATCAAGTCCATACATTGCCAACAAATTACTGTATTTTTCAATATCCAAAATCAAAAAAGAATACGATTCGTTCATGCGCATGCTACGATGAAAATTTTCCTTTAAATACGGTAAACAATGCTCAAAACGCATAATGCCGGTTTCTTCGTCAGCAATATTCAGAGTCTTTAATTCTGTATTCAAACGATCCAAAAACAAGCAAGCCGAAATCGTTTTGGCAAAAATATTAACGATTTCCTTTCGTTCTGCAGTAAAATAATTGAGCTCTTCGGAATCGACATAAAGAAATCCCAATGGCTGCTGTTTGGAAGATAAAGGGGTTACATAAGCAGAGACAAATTCATGCTCTAAACGCAGGTGCTCAACTACACGAAGAGCGTATTTGCTGTCCGGAATTGATATGGATTCTCCTTGCCAAATAAGCGCGCTCAGCAGGGGATTATCAATCACTTTGCGATAACTTTTACAAAATCGATAAGACAAATTATGGGATTTTCTTATTTCCAAAAATTCCGTTTCGGGATTTAATTCGACAACGGCGCACGTTTTAATATTTAAGGTATGTACCAAACGATGGATAATGTTGTGTAAAGTACGTTCGCTATTTTGCGTATTATTCAATTCACTAAGAATATCGGAAATTGCTTGCAAGGCCCCCGATGCGTCCGGCATTGTTTTCTCCCCCATTGATTATCCTTACAAATATAAGAAAAGGTGACGATTAGTTCCAAACGCAAAAGGAAAAGTGGCAAAGCAACAGGCACATAAGGTCGACTAATCCTAAACATATCATTAGGGGCTTAAAGGGGCAAGTCTCAAAAGGATAGAAATAGAATATATTTCGGGTTCACGGTTCCGGTTTAATACCAATTTCTTGCGGTCTGTAAGGTTCTTCGATTTGCCCCCGTCAGTTTTTTTAATAGTCACCGTTTTTTTTGTACAACCCACTTTTTTGAATGTATTGCCAAACCCCGCTCGGAAGCAGACTTTGCACGGCATGTCCCTGCTCAATCCGTTCACGAATAAGAGTGGAAGAAATCTCAATTAAAGGCGTCTTCAAAAACAGAATGCGTTCGGATGGAAGATGGGGGGGTAAATGCCCTTCTTTGCGGTCGTACACAACCAGTTGTGCATTTTGTAAAATTTCTTCATAACGATGCCAGCGATGAAATTCGGGCAAATTATCCGCACCGATAAAATAATACAATTGGGTCCCGGGATGTTTTTGCCGAAAATATTCGATTGTCTCAATGGAATACGAAACGCCGCCTTTTCGGATTTCATAATCCGAAAGCCTGAAACCTTTAAAAGGGGCTATGGCAATTTTTAACATCCGTAGCCGTTTTTCCGCGGAAGTGATATCGGAACGTTTACCAAAAGGATGGATATGGTTGGGAATAAAATAAACGGTTTGCAAATCAAGAGCATCCTGTACCCATTCGGCCACGATCAAATGACCGATGTGTATGGGATCAAACGTACCGCCAAACAAACCGATTTTGGTTACGGGAATCAAATCACGATTGTTCCTTAATTTCTTTTGGAATTTTTCGGGACAATTTTTCCACTTTTTTCAACAAATCGCTATTCGGGAATTGCTGCTTAAATTTTTCAATTTCTTTTCGTGCCGATGCGTAATCATCCATCTCCAGGTAGGTTTCGATTTTCCCAAATTCCGCATCGTCGGCCCAATCGGTATCGTAATAATTTTGCAGTACCAAATCGTAATAAATGATGGCCGCTTTGTATTCATGCATTTTACGGTAAATATCTGCGTTTTTATAATCTTTTTGCGCCAATTTGTTGCGCAGTTCGGCGATCTTTTTCATGGCATCGTCTTTTAGCGGCGAAGTGGGGTTTTCTTCAAGGAATAATTGAAATTGTCGAATCGCCTTGTGTGTGTATTCCTGATCCAATTCCGGGCGCGGGGAAAGTTTGTAATACGATAAGGCTAATTTATATTCGGCCAAAGGCACCAGTTTGCTGTGCGGCATATTATTAACCAATTTTTCGAATTCGGCTGCGGCAATTAAATATTCTTTCATCTTAAAATGTGATTCGGCCAAATAATATTGTGCGCTATCGGCAATGGCACTGGCCGGATAACGTAACGTGACCACGGTAAACTGGTCGGCTGCTTCGTAATAATCTTCATCATCAAACAACTTTTTGGCATAATGAAAATATTGTTCCGCGGTCCAGTCCGGTTTGGGGTGCGTGCCGGCACAATTCATAATTAAAGCCGCTATAAAAAGCAGAAGAATACCCTTTTTCAACAATCTATTAACCCTCCACATCCATATTGGTTTTAAAATTGCATTTCCGCCGAATTTATACGACGCCTAAAATCAAAATAATTTAGCTTTAACGTTTTTTCGCAAAACAAGTTCAAGAAATTTCTTTCCCACTCATAATGACCAAAATAAAAATACAAATTTCAATTGTGGTTTAAACGTTTTTTGGCCTCAGTGCCATTTTTAGCTACGTAAACTAAAAAACAAATAAACCAATAAACTTACCGATCCAATAAGTATGGTCGGTTGTAAAAATCGGGTCCAACGCGAATAACTAACCCACTTGCCCTTTACAAACAGAAACGGGCTTTCTTCCAAAACCGGAACCCAGTCCTTTTTTATCTGATCTCTTTTTTCCACAACAATAGCCAACGCCTTATTCCCCTGCTCGGAGTATACGGGCATAACCCATCCCTTAATTCTCAGGGAAATCCGACGGGTAATGGTACTGCCAAATCCCGTTATTTCATTGATCGGTTCCAGATATTCAACTTTAGGCTCAAATAGCTCCAATGACAATTTTGTTTTTTTCGGACTTTGAAAAACCGGTATGTGATGCCGGTTAAAATAACGTATTAAGGCACTGCGGCAAAACGCCTGTTTTTCTGGCGTTAATGCGTTTACAATTATTTGTACACCCGTCGTATCAAAATTACGGACTACCTGTAAAGAATCCAGCGCCTTAAATAAAAGCGTATCGATCATTGCTTCATTGCTAACCGGTTGGGCATTTGCAAAACCGGCAACCTGGGTTAGCCAAAGTACTATAAAAACAGCTCGTTTCACGGGCGTTTAAGTTACTGTTCAGACAAATAGAATGCAACTTAATAAGCGGCGATAAAAAATACAAATGTTAAAAGGCATTCATCCACTAACCGTTCAGGTGCTTCATGCTGTATTATATTTATCAAATAACGGGAATTTACGCTTATCTTCTATTTTGCGAATATTTGCGGAATGTGCGCGTGGCTGTTTGGTTAATTGGTTGAATCATTGAATGGTGTATTCGGTGATTTTTTAGTGTGCTTTGGGGTTGGGGAGAGAAAGAGTAAAGAGTTAAGGGTGTAAGGGTTAAGGGAAATCAGTGCCAATCTGTGCAGATCGGTGGCCGGAAAAAGTTGAATTGTTGATCGGTTGAATTGTTGAATGGTTGTTTGTGCTCAGGGCTTTTCTTTGGTATTATTCAGGGTAGCGTGGTAATTTGTTGCGGTATTTACCCCCCGTGGCCCCCCTCAAAGGAGGCTGTTGCAGATTCAGTTTGAGTAAAATTTGTAAAATTTATAAATTATGTGCGATAAATGGATCAATAAAAACAGGAAATTTCCATGGGTTTTATACCTTATAATCGATCGCAAATGAACCTACTT
>CAZRBA010000046.1:0-30044 GCA_964598255.1 uncultured Caldithrix sp.
GGTTTTTTTACTAATATCCACTAAATCAATCGGTTGGGAAAGATTAAAAATTAATTCGCTGTAAAATTTAAAGAACAATTTATCTGGGAGACCTTCAACAGCCAAATCAATATCTCTGTTTTTACCTGAACTTTTGCTTCCGGAGCCAAAAAGAATAACACGTTTAATTTTATATTTTTGAGCAAGGTCTAAAATTATTTTTTTGTCTTTATCAGAAATCATAATTACCAACCCGGAATTTTTGTTTTCTTGATATAATTTTATACATTTTTATTTTTAATTGCAATTTTGTGTTTAAATAACAAGGATGTTTAGACCTTTTAAAAAGCAGTTAACCTAATCATTTTATGCAAAAATAAATCATTAAACAGACAAGCATTCAGCCGTATTTGCGCTTTGTCCGAGCTCGAATGCACCGGATGAAGTTTCTGCCTACCAGATCCGTCTTTACCGGAAAACCCAGAGCCAATTAGCCGGTTTTTCTGCGGTTCGGGATATGAGTTTTGATCTCATTGTTGAAGCGCTCATTGGTTACGGTTTGCGCAATATTCCCGAGTCCCCTGTTAAAGAAATGATTGAATGGGCTAACCGGCAATCGGCTTTGCGCATTGCATTGGATGTTCCTGCCGCATTGGAGGCGACTTTGGGTAGAACAATGGAAACGCGTTTTAAAGCGGATGTTATCTTAACGCTGGCTTTGCCCAAACACGGCCTAACAAACAAAATTGCGGGAAAGATTTTATTAGCCGATTTGGGAATTCCGGAGGGCATTTTTCAAAAAATCATCCCGAACTACAAAAGTCCTTTCGACCAAACATTTATTGCGGAACTCGATCGTATTTAAAAAAGAGCAAATTGCAAAAGATTAAAATAGATGCAACGGATATTGCTTAAGGCAAATCAGTGCTCTCATCTTCCTGAAATTGCCTGATTTCCGGCCGGTTGCGAAAAAGAATATGACCTTCTGTGTCCAGCTTAACCCATTCGTTAATGCGATTGGATTCCGCGGCCGGATGAAAGTAACGTTCGATTTTTTGCCGCATCAAACGCGGATAATTGGTGGCAATGGCATCTACGCCAAGGGTAAGTAATTTTAGCGCCTCGTCAAAACGGTTGACATTGTACACGCAAAAGTCTTTATTCATGGCGCGCAAACGACGTACAAAATCCACGTCGATCCACGGGGCGGGATTAAGATTCAAACCGTCGCAGGGCAACTGTTCTGTGATGTTTAGTATTTCTTCCGCCGAATTCGACAAACATGCGGTTTCACGGGCCAGGTACCAATTGTACAACCAGTAAACTTTGTATTCGGGAAACATTTCTTTGGCCCGACGGCAAACCGCAGGATCGAATGCAATAAGGCGCAAACGGCCTGGCAGCAGGGCAAACGATTTTACCACTGTTTGCAGTTTGTTCAAAAAAAGCGGTCGGGTATCTTTTATTTCCAGAAAAAGACCTTTGTTCCCGGGAAGAATTTGCAAAATTTCTTCGAGCGTAGGAATGGTTGTATGGGCAAAACGTTTGCCTTTCCAAGCGCCGATATCGAGTTGCTTTAATTCTTTGAGAGTCGATCTGCGAATATCGCGATTGATATGGCGTGTGCTCACCCGGGCGGTGGTCGGATCGTGCATGCAAACAATGTGTCCGTCTTTGGTCAGCCAAAAATCGCCTTCAATGTAATCGGCGCCTTCTTTAATCGCCAATTTGAAGGCGGGCAGGGTGTTTTCCGGCGCTGCATGCGAGGCACCCCGATGAGCTACGATCAATGTTCGCCGAACGGAATGTAGTTTCATTTTGTTTCCATCTGTTTTCGAAGCTAATCGGTCAACAAATAACCGCGTGCCAATTGTCGGAAATCCGCAACCTGTTGTTTAATCCATTCCTCGGAACGACCAAGTTCCTGAGCCATAAGTCGCGCTACCTCCTCGGCCATTTGCATACTGGCCCGAGCGTCCAAAAACAAAGCACGCGTGCGGCGTGCCAGCACATCTTCCACGGTGCGGGCCATTTCGTGACGCACGGCCCAAACGACTTCGCCTTTCAAATAGGGCAAACGCGGGTGTAGTTTTTCGGTTAGTTGTTTGTCCTGAGCCAGAATGGTTTCTTCGATTAAGGTGCGATCCGATCCGTAATAATAAAGGGGTGCATCGAAATCGGTGTTTTTCAAATAGCCGTGAACAGGCAAATGTCTGGTCACGCAATCGTTTTCTGCCAGACCGCCCACGATAATGGCTTTGTCCACCGTTTCTTCGGCCATTTTGCGGTAAGTGGTCCATTTGCCCCCCGTAATGGTAACTAGGCCGGAAAGCGATACGGTAATTTGGTGCCGACGCGAAATGTCTTTGGTTTGTTCGCCCCCGCCCGAAGGAGCGGCCAAAGGACGTAATCCGGCAAAAACGCTGAGTACATCTTGAGGCGTCGGATCTTTTTTAAGGTAGCGGGCGGAGGTGCTCAGTAAAAATTCGATCTCTTCGGATTTGGCGCGGGGTTCAAGCGTAACATTGTTTACGGGTGTATCGGTGGTGCCTACAATAACATGCCTGTGCCAAGGGACGGCGAACAATACGCGGCCGTCGGAGGTGTGGGGAATCATAATGGCCGAATCGCTCTGTAAAAAAGAATGATCCAAAACCAAATGCACCCCCTGACTGGGCACAACGGATGGCGGCGTTTGCGGGTTGTCAAGGCGTTTGATCCGGTCACTAAAGACGCCGGTTGCGTTAATAATAACCCGGGCTCTAACCGTAAACGTTTGTCCGCTTTCCATATCTTGCAAAGAAGCCCCGTTTAAAATGCCGCGTTCGTCTTTGTGCAAAGCGGTTACTTTAAGGTAATTGAGAACCGTGGCCCCGTTATCGGTGGCCGTTTGTGCCAAATTAACGGCCAAACGCGCGTCGTCAAATTGACCGTCGTAATAAATCACTCCGCCTAACAGACCGTCTTGGTTTAGGTTGGGAATAGCCTGTCGGGTTTCTTCTTGGCTTATTTTTTGCGACGGTCCGAGCCCAAGTTTACCGGCCATCAAATCGTACACTTTCATGCCGATGTTGTAAAACGGGCCTTCCCACCATTCGTAAGCGGGAATAATAAACGCCTGATTGCGCACCAAATGCGGTGCATTTTGCATGAGCAAGCCGCGTTCGTGCAGAGCTTCGAAAACCAGAGAGACATCGCCTTGCGCCAGATAACGCACCCCACCGTGGACCAACTTAGTACTGCGGCTGGAAGTGCCTTTGGCAAAATCGGCCTGTTCCACCAACAACGTTTTAAAACCTCGAGTGGCCGCGTCAACAGCCGTTCCCAGTCCGGTGGCACCGCCGCCGATAACGAGCACATCCCACACGGCGTGGGGTTTATTGAGCAATGTTTGCAGTTGAAGATTTCGATTCATGGATTTTATCCTTGTTTATTATTACAGCGCCTTGACCGCAGTTTTCACCTTTCCTTTTTCACCTCAACCGGTTAACCGCTTAATATATTGTTCCAGTTCCAAAAGATACGAATTGCGATTGGCCAACTTTTTGATCTCTTCGATGTTTTCCAGGGCGGCAATTTCACCGGCGGCAATAATTACATCGGCGCGGTCAAAATCGACCCAGGAGTATTCCTTGACTTTAGGATGGATGACCATATCGGCTTCACGCAAACGGATTTTGGAAAGATGGAATGAAGTAATGTCCTCGGTGCGCAGCAGAATTTCCAAAATGTTTTGCGGCTCTTTAAAAATTTTGATGTCACGCGTAACATCAACAGCCAGAACCCGATCGGCACCTATTTCGCGCACCCGTCCCGCCGGTACGCTTTCCGAGGCACTACCGTCAACCAGCAGATAGTTATCCAGTTGTACCGGAGGAAAAACACCAGGAATGGCCGAACTGGCACGAATGGCCAAACGTAAGCTTCCTTTGTCGAAATTGATTTCGTTTCCGCTGACCAAATCTGTGGCAATGGCCGAAAAAGGAATGGGCAAATCTTCGATGGGTACATCGGGAATGACTTTGAAGATTTCGTCCGTGGTTTCCTCGTCAAAATACGAGGTTCGCCCCAGAGCCTTGATGGCGTGCAGGCGAACGCTCACCAAATCGAAAAACTGTTCAAAGTAATTTTTTGGCGAAGTGTGATCTTCGCTCAGCGAATTCAGCCCCAGTTTTTCAACCAGGGAACTGTTTAAAATATCGTAAATGGTTTTTTCTACCTTTTGAGCATCGCCCAAATAGGCATACAAACCGCCCACAATCGATCCCATGCTACAACCGGTAATCGCCTGAAAACCGATGCGTTCTTTTTCCAAAACCTTAAGAACGCCGATGTGGGCCAAACCGCGTGCGCCTCCGCCGCCCAAAGCTAATCCGAGGTGAGACATAATTTTTTCTCCCGAACATTTAACCGGTAAATAACATAAAAAAAATTAACGAGGTTATCAAAGAATAATCGAAATTTGTTTGTGCGGAAAATGTTTCGGCGTTTCGAAGAATCAATCTTGTTCAAAGTAGGGCGTTTTTTGCATCAACACCAAATACAAACCGCGCCTTTCCGCACATCGAACCGCAGTAAATCCCCTGCGAATAAAAAAGCGCTGCAAATCTTTTGCAGAAGGTAAATTATGGTTTTGTACCGCCGGATCCAATTTACGATGCATGTCGTTTAGCGTATGGTGATCATCCAGATGTAAAACGCAAAAATAGCCGCCTGGTTTAAGCACCCGGTACACTTCATCGGTTGTTTGTTCCGGCTCGGTAAAATGCGGAAAAACCTGAAAGGCCATTACCGTATTAAAACATTCGGATTTAAAAGGAAGCTGCCCGCCGTCCGCCTGTAAAGGCGAAAATGAAAAAGGAAAAAGCGTGCGTTTGCTTGGAATTTGTCGCAGCATTCTAAAGGAAATATCCAGTTCGGCAATCAAAGAAGGCGGGGTGCGCAATTGATTCGCGAAAATTTCCAGGAGAATTCCCGTACCGCAGCCCAAATCTAAAATCGGGCCTTTTAAAAACGATAAATTATGTGCGAATATGTGGCGCAAACGTTGTAAACGCTCGCTGCTAAAGTGGTTGTCCCAATCCTTGGCAAACACATCGAAAAATTGCCGTATTTCCGCTAGCGACATTTTTAACCCGTCCGATAATCGGTAAATAATAGAAACAGGCCCGAAGGCATCGGACCTGTTTTTGTTTTTCGGTGAATTATTTGATGGCAAAGCGCATGCCTATCCGTGCCTGAAATCCGGGGGCGGGAAATCCCGGGCGCGAATAGTAGGTGCGATTCAAAACATTAAGTAAACGGATAAAAAACTCGATCCTTTTGGCATGTAAGCCGATTTGCGCATTTAAAACATGGTAATCGGGCAAAGGCATTTGTTCGTAATTGGCGGCAAATAATTTTTGTACGTATTTGCCGTACACGGTTAGGTAGTAATGTGCCTTTTGTACAAACAGAGCATATTTGAATTGCTGCTCGGGACTGTATGCCGTCAGTTTGTCCGCGTGCAAGTAGTCGTATGCCAGTTGCAAATCCACCCCGGGCAACAAACGATGCCTGGCCATCATTTCAATACCCCAGGGCGTGCTTTGCGGTCCGTTGACAAATAGGAAGCGCGGCGGCGGCGTACTGTTGGCAACAGATTGAATCAGATCGGTTGTTTTGTTTTTAAACACGCTTACCTGAACGCGCGTAAAGGCCGAGGGCTGAAAGCGAATCCCCGATTCGATTCCGCTTGTTTTTTCGGATTTTAAATTCGGGTTGGCCGAGGGAAACAGGTACAATTCCATCAAAGTGGGTGCCCGAAAGCCGGTTTGGTAATTGGCGTAAATGTGCCAGTAACGCGCGGCCGTGTACGAAATGCCAATTAACGGCGCCACCTGCGAAAGTGGCAAACTGTTGTACTGATAGCGTAACCCGGCTTTAATGTTTATTTGCGGGAGCGGACTGTAAAAAGCAATGGCATACGCGCCGATTGATGTTATCTCGTGGCTGTCCGGATTGACAACCGGTTTTCCGTTGGGAAATTTGGCAAAGTTGTTATGGGCCTTGCCTCCGTAATAAAGGGCGTCTAAACCGCCGGCCAGAGAAATATCGGATTTCCATTGGTAAAACTGATAAGCCGAAAATCCGTAACTGAAATCATCGGAAATAAAACCGTCGTAAAATTCGTGATGCCCGCCGTTGGCGTAAAGTTGAAATGAACCTTGAAGACGTTTGCTCTTATTGTTCAGGGAAAGTTGGCCCATACCCCGACGAATGTCGGCATAAGTACCGATGTTAAGCAAGTCCTTATCGCGCGAGGGATCGTCGAATTTGAACGGTACGTAACGCGCCTGTGCCTGCAAGCGCCACACGGAATTAATTCGATATTGCCATCCGGCTTCGAGATGTAGCGATTCGAAGGAGCTTTTGGCAACATGGCCGTCCGCTTTTTGGCGTTGAAAAGTGAAGAAAAAACGTTGCCGATTTAATTTTCGGGCGAAGGTCATGCCGTAAGAAAACATGCCGTAGGAACCGCCTTCCGCATTAAATTGAAAACGTTTACTGTAATCGGGCTGGGTTACCAAATTAATGACCCCGCCCATGGCATGATCGCCAAAAACCGTAGAAGCCGGTCCGGCCAAGACTTCCAGTCGAGCAATGTTGTTTGCTCCGTAAACGTCGGGTAAGGGATGTCCGAAAATGCCCATGAAATCGGGATGACCATTTACCAGAACCAAAATGCCCGTATTGGGTTTGCCCCCTAAACCACGTACGTTAACCAAACCTGCGCCCACACTGCCGATGCCGTAACCCAGAACTTTATTTTCCAGAACAAATGCGGACGGAAATGTGTAATCCATGGCTTGTAAGGCGGAATAGGTACTGAGCTGTTCGATTTCGCTACGCGGAATAATTTGGTAGCTGTAGGCCAAATTTTTTAATGATGTGGCAAAGCGCTCGGCAATAACCACAATGGAATCTTCGGAATTAAAAGTTTGCAGGGAATCTTCTTTTGCTGTAGCGGCAAAAAGAAAAGAAGAAACGGAAATAAGGAAACCGATGATTAAAATAAAACGCTGCATAAGCTCTCTCCTTGAGTTTGGTAAAATTAAACGGAAAAAACGGTTCTGTAATTCTCCTTCGAATTGTACAAATGAAAATTTGCACAAATCTAATATGCAAGGTTTTTACGGTCAAATTTTTAATTGCTTGGAAGGCGGCTGTGTGTGCAAATGGGGTTTGGTTCCGGTTTATAGTTGTGCGCGGCCCCAAGAGGAAAGTTTTATTAGCTCCAAGGGAAATATTTTCCGCGCCGGGCCCGATGTACTTTTTTTTCTTGTCCGTCCCGATGGAGTCGTAAAAATTTTAATTCCTTAAAAAACAGAATGTAATCGCATAAAAAACGATCATAAAATTTATTTTTTTCAAAAATGGCACGTTGCTTGTATTAATGTGAGCCGGAGGTGAAAAATGAAAATTTTCGAAACACGAACATTGGGGCTTTTGAAAAAATCGCTTGATGTGTACACGGCACAACACGAGGCCATTGCCAAAAATATTGCCAATGCCGACAACCCCGACTACAAGCGGGTAAATACCGATTTTTCGCAAGTGCTAAAAACCAATATGAACGCTCGCTTAAAAACGGATAATCCGCGCCACATCGGTAATCCGAAACCGGTTGAAAGCAAGGCCGACGAAAAGAGCAAAGATACGCAAGTGGATATCACGCGCGAGATGGCCTCGTTGGCGGAGAATCAAATTCGTTTTGAATTTGCTTCCAAAGTTTTAAGCATCAATTATCGTATGTTGGGCACAAGTATTACCGGTGAGGAAAGGTAGGGAGTAAACCATGAAGATCAGCGGAATTTTTTCGGCCATGCGTTGGACAATGTCCGGATTGAATAACGAAGTAAAAAAAATGGATGTGATTTCCGAGAACATCGCCAATGCCGATCGCGCTCCGGATGCCAAAGGCCATATTTACCATCGGAAAGTGGTGGTTCCGGAAAAGCCTAAATTCGGACGTCGTGCCGATTTTGCCGATACCATGGAATTGAAAATGCGTCAGGACGAGCCCGGTCATCTCGGTTCCATGCTGGAAACCGACGGGCCGATTAAACTGAAACCGGGTGAACCGGCTCCGGTAAAAATCGAAGAGGTAAAAGGCGAAAAACTGGTGTATAACCCCGGACATCCGCGGGCCGACGAGAACGGTTATGTGCGTATGCCCAATGTAAATGTGGTAGAAGAGATGGTGGATTTGGTTTCCGCCTCCCGTACGTACGAGGCCAATGTTACCGTTTTGGATGCAGCCAAAAAAATGGCCAAACACGCATTAAGTATTTAGGCAGGTAGGAATCATGAGAATTTCGTCAAAATCGTGGCCGGTTAAAAATGCCGAGCAAAGCTATCAAAAAATCAGTCCGTCCGTTCAAAAAATTCGGAAAACATCCGCCGTTAAAGAAACGGGCAAGGTGAGCGCAGCGAGAAAAATCGCTAAAAAGAAAAACGAAAGTTTTAAACCTGCGGATATTCTTTCGTTGGAAGAAAAAGACGCGTTAAGAATGCTTTTTCAGGAAGATAGCTATTTTAACTTTTACGGGCAATCCAAAGTGCATCAGGTACAACCCGGCATGTTACTGGATTTAAAAGGTTAACAAGGAGGAACCATGTCCAAAATCAGTCAACTCCCGAGCGTCAACATTCAAAAGCTGCAAGGAAGCGGCACGTCCTCCGTTACCAAAGCGGCCAAAGAAAAAACGTCCGAAGGAAAAGATTTTGGCGATACCATCGGCGAGTTCATTAAGGCCGTTAACGATTCTCAAAAATCCGCCGCACAACAAGCCAGCGATGTTATTCAGGGCAAATCGCAAAATCTGCATCAGGCTATGGCCAAACTGGAAGAAGCCAAGCTGAGTTTTCAGTTAATGGTAGAAGTTCGCAACAAATTGTTGGAATCGTATCAGCAACTGGAACGCATGCAGGTATGAGTGCTAACCGTGCTTTAATCGTTCAACAAATAAAGGTACTGTGAAAGGGGTTCCGGATGAGTCAGGTCGCCGGTAAACTTTGGGAAATATTTCAAAATTACACGCTTAAACAAAAAATGGTTCTTATTTCGGTTTCGCTTTTGTTCATTTCCGCTCTGATCGTTATGATTTTGTGGGCCAATCGTACGGAATACGATTTGCTTTTTGCCAATTTAAACGCAAGTGCCGCCGGTTCCATCGTTAACGATTTGCGCGATTCCAAAATCCCTTTTAAGATCGATGATGGCGGCAAGAGTATTTACGTGCCAAAAGATCGGGTGGCCGAGCTGCGTTTAAAATATGCTCAGGCCGGTTATTTGAAGGATAATATTAAAGGTTACGAATTATTCGAAAACAATAAAATGGGCATGACCACTTTCATGCAGCACCTGAATATGAAACGGGCACTGGAAGGTGAGCTGATGCGCACCATTAATCAATTTAAGGAAGTACAAAGTTCGCGCGTCCATTTGGTGATTCCGGAAGATCATTTGTTCGAAAAGAAAAAAGAAGGCAGTGCATCGGTTGTTTTGAATTTGAAACCCGGTGTGGAACTGACACCGAACCAATTAAAAGGCATTGCTGCCTTGGTGGCCAACAGTGTGGAAGGCATTGAACCTAAGGATGTGGTGGTTATGGATTCGCGCGGTAATGTGTTGTTGGAAGGCAAAGAAAACAACGACTTGCTGAGCAATGTCAGTTCGCAGTATCAAATGCAGCGCGCCATCGAAAAAGAATTGCAGAAAAAAGTACAGGCCATTGTAGGCGGAGTGGTCGGTGCCAAAAATGCGGTGGTTAAAGTAACCGCCGATTTGGATTTTGATCAGATCGAACGCACCAAAGAAGAATACGATCCGGATAATAAAGCCGTTTTGAGCCAAGAACAATACACGGAGTCGTCGCAAAATACCGACGATTCTTCCAATTACGTTATTAAAAAAGTAACCTCCAATTACGAATTGAGCAAAACGGTAGAGCATTATATTTCCAATTCCGGAAGTATTAAACGTTTGACCGTAGCCGTACTGGTAAACGGCAAATATGTCCCGCAAAAAGGCGCGGACGGAAAGACCAAAATGGTGTACCAACCGCGTAGCGAAGAAGAACTTAGCCAAATTGCTTCGCTGGTTAAAAGTGCCGTAGGTTACAACGAAGACCGCGGCGACGTGGTGGACGTGCAAAACATCAAGTTGGTTAACGCTCCGGCGCCACCCAAAGAACCGACCTTAATGGAACAATTCGGGGTTGATTTTTGGCAGCAACTCATCAGTTATTTGCTTATTGCCATCGGACTTTTCCTTGGCTATCGCATTTTACGCAATTTGCTTAAAACCAGTTTGAAAGAATTGAATGTTCCGGTTGCACCTGTAAACCGGTTGGAGGGTCAAACTGCGGAAACGGAACAAAGCAAACTGGCCGAACCGGCGGCAAGCGGGGCCCTACCCGAAGCGAAGAACGAAGCGGTTCATTTGGAATTTAGTCAAGAAGAGCTGGAATCGTTACCACCCGATGTGTACATGAAAAAATTAAGCCCGGAGGCACGGGCGCGTTTAAAGGCCAGCGATAAAATGACGCAAGAGGTAATCAAATTTGCCGAAGAACGTCCGGAAGACGCGGCGCGTTTGATTCGTACCTGGTTAACTCAGGCTTAAACAGGCAAACACCTAAAAAAGCGTAAAAAGGGAAGACGCCCATGTCAGAAAACAAAATACCACGTACCACATTAAAGCCCATTCAAAAAGTAGCCCTGCTCATGGTGGCTTTGGGGGTGGAAAAGGCTTCGTTGCTGCTTAAAAATTTAAAGGAATCGGAAATCGAGGAAATTTCCATTGAGATTGCCAAATTGCAAAATATTCCGGCCGATATGTTGAATGCTGTAATCGAAGAGTTTTACGAAATGATGATGGCCAACAAATTCATTGTTCAGGGCGGAGTGGAATACACAAAAGAATTGTTAGAAAAGGCCTGGGGCAAAAAAAAGGCGGAAGACGTAATTAAAAAGGTAGAAGCCGCCACGGAAGTGAGCGCCTTTTATTTGCTGCAAACCGTAGACGATAAGCAGTTGCTCAACTTTTTGCAAAACGAGCATCCGCAAACCGCGGCCCTTATTTTGGCCAATTTAAAACCCAAGCAAGCTGCGGCCATTATTTCCGAACTTCCCGAAGACTTCCAATACGAAATTGCCTATCGCATTGCAACCATGGAACGTACTTCACCTGAACTTATCGAAGATATCGAAAAAGTTTTGCGCGACCAGTTAGGTACGGTTTTCGGTGGCAATTTAAGCAAAACGGGCGGCGTGGAAACCGTGGCCGAAATTCTCAATTCCGTCAATCGGACGGCCGAAAAGAACATTCTTACGCATCTGCGCGATCGCGATCCGGCCTTGGTGGAAGAAATTACCGAGTTGATGTTCATGTTCGAAGACCTGGTGCATCTGCCGCCTACAGCCATTCAGCGTATTTTGAAAGAGGTGGATTCCAAAACATTGGCTTTGGCTTTAAAGGCAACCAGCAACGAACTGAAAGAAAAAATTTATCAGAACATGTCCGAACGCGCTTCCAATATGCTTAAAGAAGAATTGGATTACTTAGGGCCGGTGCGTATTAAAGATGTGGAACAGGCGCAAAAAGAAATTCTCGAAATCGCCCGTCGTTTGGAAGAACAAGGCGAAATTATGCTGGTACGCAGCGAAGACGAACAACTTGTCGAATAGGAAAAACCCATGCAGCAGTTTGTCATAAAAGTCCCGAAACGAATCCGCAAAATCGAATCGCAGGTTATTGCCATGCAAAAATCGTCCACTGCTTCCCAAGCTGCCCCGGCGGACGGAGAAACGGTAACCATGAGCAAGGAAGCGATGATCGAGGCGCAAAAAGTTAAAATTCTCAAAGACCGTATTAAAATTTTGGAATTGGAGCTGCAACGCGCGCGGGAAGAATCGTTTAAAGCCGGTTACGAAGAAGGCAAAGAAAATACGCTGAACGAAGCCAATCGGCGCATTGAACAGGCACGGCAGGAAATGGCCCGTATGGAAAAGGAGTATCGCGAGTCGCTGGAGCGGATTGAAAAACCGCTGCTGGAGTTGGCAAAGGCCATGGCTAACGAAGTTTTGCAAACCGAGTTAACCCTGCGGGATGATCATGACCAAATACTTTTAAAACGCTTGCGTGCCATGCTGCGCGAAATATTACAGGAAAAAAATGTGGTGGTGGAAGTCAATCCTTCCCATTTGCCTTTTCTGAAAAGCAACGATATTCGCGAGGCATTGGATTTGCCGCGCGAAATGGAATTAACCGTTTTGGAAGGCAAACATTTGCACAAAGGCGAAGCATTCATTTCTTCGGAACGGTTTTATTTGGATGGGCGGCTTAAAACCCAAGTGGAAGAGTTAGGCGACAAACTGGCGCGAGGAGAATCGGATTAATGCAAACACTGGAAGAACGTTTTCGGCACTACATCCAAAGGGTTCCCTCTTTAAACCCGTACACTGTGGACGGTAAAGTACGCCAAATTACCGGCGTGGTGATCGAAGCTACCGGGCGTTCGGGCAGCGTGGGCGATGTGTGCGAAATTTACACTCCCGATCAACGCATGATTAAAGCCGAAATCGTCGGATTTAAAGACGGAAAACTTTTACTCATGCCCTTGGGAGAAACCTTCGGCGTGGCGCCTGGTAGCCGCGTAAAACGCCTAACCATACCCTTGCGCGTTCCCGTGGGAGAGCAGCTTTTGGGTCGAGTTCTGGACGGACTGGGCAATCCCATGGACGGGAAAGGACCCATCGTAAGCAAGCAATTCCGCGAAGTTTTCAATTTTCCGCCAAATCCATTGGTGCGCAAGCGTATTTCACAACCGCTCACCACAGGCATTCGGGCCATCGACGGATTGGTTACCTTTGGCAAGGGACAGCGTGTGGGTATTTTTGCCGGGAGCGGCGTGGGCAAAAGTGTGCTTATGGGTATGATTTCGCGCTATACCGATGCGCAGGTGAATGTGATCGCACTTATCGGGGAGCGTGGCCGCGAAGTGCGTGAGTTTATCGAGCGCGATTTGGGACCGGAAGGGCTCAAGCGTTCCGTGGTTATTGTGGCCACTTCGGATCAGGCGGCAACGGTACGTATTAAAGGCGCGTTGATTGCCACTACCATTGCCGAGTATTTTCGCGATTTGGGTATGGATGTGCTTTTGATGATGGATTCTTTGACCCGGGTGGCCATGGCTCAACGGGAAATCGGGTTGGCGATTGGCGAACCGCCCACCACAAAAGGGTACACTCCTTCGGTGTTTGCCCTGATGCCCCGTTTGTTGGAGCGGGCGGGAAATTCGGAAAACGGCAGCATTACCGGTTTGTACACCGTGTTGGTGGAAGGCGGTGATATGGACGAGCCTGTAAGCGACGCAGCGCGTTCGATTTTGGACGGGCATATTGTCCTTTCGCGAGATTTTGCCAACAAAGGGCATTATCCGGCTATTGATGTGTTGGCCAGTGTGAGCCGTGTACGTAATGAGGTTATTTCCAAAGAGCAGCGCCAATTGATTACCAAAATTTTAGAGTTGATGGCGGTTTATCGCGAATCGGAAGATTTGATTAACATCGGAGCCTATAAAAAGGGCAGTAATCCTCGTATTGACGAAGCCATCGAAAAAATGGAAGCGATCAATGCCTTTTTACGTCAGGAAGTGGAAGAAAGCTCTACCTTCGAACAAACATTGGAAGCATTAAAACAATTAGTGTGAGATGAAGAACATGATTCCTAAATCGGGTGCGTTTCCTTTACAAAAAGTGTTGGAATTTCGCAAACATTTGGAAGATATGCGGGCCATCGAATTGGTTAAGGTGCAAAACGAAAAAAACAAGGCCAATTCCCGTTTGCTTCGATTGAAAAATCAAAAACAGGAAGTCATCGAATCGACAACCGCAGAGGTGGTAAATCGTAAAACCGTAGACCTGACGCAGTTGAAAATCCGTAAGGATTACATCGAAAATCTGAACGGAAAAATCACCGATCAAAAACACAAAATCGTGCAACTGACAGAGCAGGTCGAAGAAGAACGACAAAAATTGGGCGAAGCCATGAAAGAAAGAAAGATCGTGGAAAAATTAAAAGATCGTTTTACGGAACGAAAAAAGGCGGAAATTAAACGCCTTGAAAACAAAAAAACAGATGAAGTTGCCATTCGTATGAACGTTACGCTTGGTAAAAAAGGAGTTTAACCATGGGTCGGTGGATTCTTATCAGTCTTTTCAGTTTTCCTTTAACTATTATTGCCATGGTGGCAATTTTGCTCGTTTTAAAACCACCGGCAAAAACAGCGCCTAAAGCGCAGGCCCAAGAAGCATCGGCTCAGGTGGAAAAGAAATTGATTAAAAAGGTGGTTGCCCATGATATCCGCATTGGCAATTTGTCTCATGTAAGGCATACTTTGGACAGTTTACTTACGGTTATCGATTTTTTTCGGGATTCGTTAAAACGTCAGGGCGCCAAAATGGATTCGTTACACAAAGTCGTGCAAAATTTACAACAGGAAAAAGAAGCGCTGAACAAAGAAATTCTTTCCTGGCGCAAAAAATACAACTTGGCCGCCGGTCAGCAAATGGAAGCTAAATCGATTGCCAAAACGCTCTCTTCGTTAAAACCGAAAGAAATGGCTAAAATCGTATCCAATTTGGATGACCATACGGTTATTTTGATTTACAGCCAAATGAGCAATTCGGCCAGAAGTCAGTTAATGGCAGCGCTCGATTCGCGACGAGCCGCCCGAATTACACAAAGAATGCTTAAAAATTAACGTGGTGTTTAAGATGAAAGCAATTTCGGTATTTCAAAACGTAAAACTCAAGTCCGCACACAAAGACGAGCGGAGCCGAGTACCCAAAGGCGCTACCGATACAGCAATACCGGGTGCGGCCTTTAGTCAAATGTGGAACGCATTGTTGCAACCCAGGCCCGAACGTGCGGTAAGAGGCAAGGCGGGCGACAAGGGCGAAATCGAAATTTTCGTTTTGCGTAACAATGGTAATAAACACATTTCGTCGGACAATCCGCTACGGTCGGTAAAGGCTAAAAACCAAGTTATGCCACGTGCGGCGGCTGTTGTTCCCGATTCGCAAAAAGAAATTTCGCTTTCTGAGAATTCCCGTAAAAACGTATCGGACAAGCGGTTCCAGGAAATCGACACTTCTGCTGCCGATCGATCCGATTTTTTGCCGGATGCGGAACCGGAAAGGGCGCAAGCGGCCAGGGAGATGTCCGCGCACCTGTTGCGGGCTTTGCACAAAGAAGGCGTTATTTCTCAGGCAAAATCCGGAGATGTGGCCCGCGTAAAAGTACAACTGTCTCCTGTACAGACAAAGGCTACAAAAACACTTGCTCAAACGGCCCGACAGGCGAATACCGAAATAGCGCTTAAGGGCAAAACGGGCAAGGTAAGCGATAATTTGGAGTTTGTTTTTACGTATGAAGGCAAAGGGGAATGGCGGCCGAAGCAAAAACCCTTGACAAACCCCAAAGGCAAGGTGTGGGATATTCGTTTGTTGCTCACAACTCCGTCTCCGGAACAAAAGACCAAAACAGTGCCAATGAACAAGGTCGGAAAAAGCACCTTTAACGCCAAAAGCGGCGGGAAAAAAGTGTTGCTTACTGCGCTTGCGGACAAAACGGGAAAAAGCCATACAAAAGGCAATGTACCGCAAATACGTTTTGATGTTGTTGAAGAAGATGCCGGACAAACCGGCAATTGGGCAAAGCAAACGGGAAAAGCTCAGGGACGGATAATTACCGTTACAACCGATGGAAAAGCGGTGCAGGTTGTCAACGGGCAAGCGTCCGGGTCCGCAGTTGAAAATGTTGCGCACAATTCATTCGCACAAGCAAATAACGAAGGTACATTTTCGGAAGGACAACAGGGTAATGCCGGAACGCCCCAAAATAAAGGGGAAATTTCGGATGCACATTTAAAAGCGCAATCGGGTAAGACAGCGACTCGGAATGAAATTTTAGCTGCAGACAAAGGAGGATCGCAGGCAGTAAAAGGTTTGGCCCGAATGAGCGTTTCGGCAAGGTTAAAAACACCAACGGGCAGCAAACCGTCTGCGTTAATCGAGCGAATCGAATCGTTACTGGCACGGGTGAGCAAGGGGAAAAACCGCACGAATTTGAAAATGCAAATCAAAGAATCGCCCTTTGGCAAAATGGACATTCGATTCGACAGCAAATCCAACCGGTTGTCTGTGGTTGTGGAATCGGACAAAGCCAAGGAAGCATTTTTACGTTTAACGCCTTTGATTCAAACCAATTTGGCGGAAAAAGGGTATGCCCTAAGCGGAGTAAATGTTTCGGTTAATCAATTTGCCGCTCAGGAGCGCAAGGAGGGAATGTCGGACAGACGAAAAATAAAACAAGAAAGCCACGATCAAAACGATGGGAAGGAGGTGAAGGTACATGATACGGATACCGCCGTAAGTCCGCGTAAATTCGGTTACAATACTTTGGAAGTAACAGCTTAAAACGTTAAACGTTAGGAGAAAAAAATGGCAGATGCGGTAAATGCAATAGGAGCCGCCGCGCAAACCAATCAGGCCGCGCGCAACCTGATGAGCGCGGGAAACGCCGATATGGATAAGTACGAATTCATGCAACTATTGGTGGCGCAGTTGAAAAATCAGGATCCGCTTTCACCCATGCAAAGCCAGGAATTTGCTTCGCAATTGGCACAATTCAGTTCGTTGGAACGTCTGATGAATATTGACGACACGCTGAAAGACGGGGTGAATTCGGATATGATGCTGGCACAAACCATCCAAAATACGATGGCCACCAATTTTGTGGGCAAAGAAGTACTTTCGTACGGCGATAACATTCCCTTGGTTTCCGGCGAGAGCAAAGTACCGGTAAGTTTCGAATTATCGGGGGATGCGGAAAAGGTTACGGTTGAAATTTACGATGAAAACGACAACCTGGTACGTACCATCAAAATGAGCAGTTTAGACAAAGGACGGCACACGATTGATTGGGACGGTAAGGACGATTCTGGCAAGGCCTTATCCGGGGGAAACTATCACTTTAAAGTGGTTGCCGAAGACGGCGATGAAAACGCGGTTAAAGCCGAAACGCTCAGTCGTGGTATTGTTTCTGCGGTGCGCTATGAAAAAGGCCAGCCCATACTGGTAGTAAACGGAAACGATGTTTACTTTGGCGATGTTGTGCAAATTGGTTCGTGAGGTACGGCTATGAAAGTAGCGGATTTACAAATCAGACAGGGCATTCGGCCTGTTCAGCCGCAAAAAATAGGAAGACATGCCGGAGCCGGAAGAACGGAAAAACAAACGTCGATTGGCTTCGGAGAGCTGTTGCAAAAACAAATCTCCGAACAAAACGAAATGCGTTTTTCGGCCCATGCCTTAAAACGTCTGGAATCGCGTTCGGTGCAACTGAACGAGAGCGATTTGCAACGACTGCAAAAAGGCATGCGACAATTGCAGGCCAAAGGCGCACAAAATTCGGTTATTCTGATGGATAACCGTGCGTTTGTGGTTAGCGTAAAAAACAGAACGGTGGTTACGGCCATCGATCAAACGCAGGCCAACGAACGCGTATTCACTAATATCGACAGTTTGGCAATTGTGTAAAATTAACGGGGCCGGACCTTCGGTTTGCAAACCGGGGAAGCCCCCTCATCCCGCCGAATGACTGAGGCGGAAAAACTATGGAGGGTTAAATTATGTTACGTTCATTATTAGCAGGTGTATCGGGATTACGCAACCATCAAATGCGCATGGATGTGATCGGCAATAATATTGCCAACATCAACACCATTGGGTTCAAAAGCGGACGCATTAATTTTGCCGAAGCGTTAAGTCAAACATTGTCACCGGCAGGTGCCAGTTATTTAAATCCCATGCAAATCGGTTTAGGTATGAAAACCACATCCATCGAAAATATTTACAGTCAGGGAAGTTTGGAACAAACCGGCGTGTTAACCGATTTGGCCATCGAAGGCGACGGTTTTTTTGTGCTGAATGCCGGAGATACGCGCGTATTGACCCGTGCCGGGCAATTCTTTTTTAATGCAGACGGAAAATTGGTCAACCATAGCGGATTGGCCGTTCAAGGTTGGCAGCTTACGGACGAAAATAAAAAATTGGGGTTGGGCTCCGGAAATTTAAGCGATATTTCAATAGACATGAACATGGTATCGGAAGCAAAAGAAACCAACAATATTTGGTTGTCCGGTAATTTAAATGCCGGCCTTAAAACCACCACTGAAGTATGGACTTTGGGTAGTGCCTTAACGGCCAACGGCGTTAATGCTGATGCTACCACGGCCTTAAACAGTCTGGATCAAGTTTCCACGCAACTGGTCGATGGAGACACTATTGAAATTAGCGGAACTAATCCGGACGGCACGGCCGTTACGGCAACCTATACTTACACCGCAGGCGACACGGTGCAGAATTTGTTGGATGCTATTAACAATGCTTTTAACGGAGCAACGGCCACCATGCAGGACGGTAAAATTGTTTTGACCGATACGCAAGCGGGCGACAGTTCCACAACCATTCGTCTGACCAACGGAGCCAATAACACCGGCCGCATCGATTTGGCCAATTTCGTCAATACCACTACCGGCGAGACGGCCACTGCCAAAACCTCGGTGGTGGTTTACGACAGTTTGGGCACCAGCCACAACATCATTTTGGAGTTTACCAAAACGGCCAACAACGGCGAATGGACTTGGACAGCTAAAACAACGGGTGACGAAGAAATTACTTCCGGAAGTAGCGGGCGCGCCACATTTGACGAAGCCGGTTTACTTACTTCGTTTACTTTTGATAACGGCGCAACCCAATTGACGCTAGATCCGAAAAACGGCGCCAAAACCATGAATATCGATTTGCATGCCGAAAGCGGCGAAGGGCGTATGGGGTTGACGCAATTTAATTCCCTCTCAACTGTTAATGTCAAACAACAAGACGGGAGAGCAGTGGGGCGCTTGATTAATTTGACGATTGATTCCAAAGGTGTAATTAACGGCACATTCAGTAACGGAGAAAAAATGGCGCTGGCCAAAATAGCCCTGGCCGAAGTGTCTAACAAATCGGGGTTGATGCAACTTGGCGAAGGTTTGTATCAGGCCAGCATGGCCTCCGGACCGGAACAGGTGGTGGAACTGGATGACAAATCGGTTACCTCCATTGTTTCCGGATCGCTGGAAATGTCCAATGTGGATGTCTCCAAGGAATTTACGGATATGATTACCACTCAGCGCGGGTTTGAGGCCAATGCTAGGGTAATTACGACGGCCGACCAAATGTTGGATGAATTGATTCGATTGAAACGATAATCATAGGGAGCAGGCCGGTGAGCTCCGGCCTGCCTTTTTTTGAACGGATTTAAACAATTTGAATTGAGATGAGAGGATAAAGCGGTGGATTTAGCAACGGTTATTGGTATTATTACCGGTTTTAGCTTGGTGATGATTACCATCGTGATGGGAGGGAGCCCGCAGATTTTTATTGATATTCCCTCTGCGATGATCGTTTTTGGCGGAGCGACGGGTTCGGTGCTTATTAGCTTTCAGTTAAAAGAAGTTTTGGGAGTTATAGGCGTTATCCGTAAGGCCTTTTTTAGCGAGAAGGTAGACAATGTGGCTTTAATCGAGCAAATTGTTGCGCTTTCCAAAAAAGCAAGAAAAGAAGGTTTGCTGGCCATTGACAAGGAAATTAATAACATTGAAGATCCCTTTTTACGCTCCGGAATGGAAATGGTGGTAGACGGTACCGAAGCCGATTTGATCCGTAATATCATGGAAACCGAATTATCCTATTTGATGGGGCGGCATAAACGCGGGCAGGATATTATGGCTTCTTACGGCGAATATGCTCCGGCTTTCGGCATGATCGGTACACTAATCGGTTTGATTGCCATGTTGCAAAACCTGAACGATCCCTCGCAAATCGGCGGTGGTATGGCCGTGGCCTTAATTACCACTTTTTACGGAGCGTTTGCCGCTAACCTTGTCTTTATTCCGTTAGCCAAAAAACTGAAAAACCGCTCCGACGAAGAGATTGTGATTAAGGAGATGATTATCGAAGGGGTGCTTTCCATCCAGTTCGGTGAACATCCCAATACCATTCAGCGCAAGCTGATGAATTTTCTGTCGCCCAAAGAACGTGTAATGGAAACATGAGAAACGCATTATGAAAAAGCCGCAAGAGGAAGAATGCAAAGGCGCCCCGGCATGGATGGCCACTTTTAGCGATATGGTAACTTTGCTCATGGTGTTTTTTATCATGATTCTTTCCTATTCCACCATCGAACTGGAAAAATTCAGGGGAGCTATCAGTTCGATGAAAGGCGCTTTGGGCATTTTGGATAACATGAAAAACAAAGCAACACCCGATCAGCGTACCAGTATCGAAGGCCGCGAGAACTACAAAGAGCAGGTGCAACGCCAGGTTAAGGAAATCAAAAAAGTGTTGCAACAAGAAGGTGTTGCCGATCAGGTTCAGGTGGAGGCCGACGGTTCGGGTATTCATATTCGTCTGGGTGATAATATTATGTTCGATGTGGGCAAAGCCGAGCTTAAAGCCAGTGCATTTCCCATCCTGAATGCCATTGCCGACATGGTGCACAATCGTGATTTTAAGGAAATTTTCGTGGAAGGGCATACGGATAATATTCCCATTCACACCAAAAAATATCCCACAAACTGGGAGCTTTCCACGGCACGCGCTTTGAGCGTTGTGCGTTATTTGCATTACGTAAAAGGCATTGATGCCGCTAAATTGGCGGCTGTTGGTTACGGGGAATATCGTCCTTTGGTGCCCAATACCACACCGCAAAACAGGGCGAAAAACAGGCGGGTGGAAATTTACATTCGCTATCGATAATTTTTTAGGAGAAAAAACATGAGTCCAAAAAACAATGATGTTCCGGAGGAGAAACCGATGGGTAAGGAAGAAGAAGTAAAGCCGAACCAGACCAAATGGGGTTTAATTATCGGGCTTATCCTTATTCAGGTTGTGGCCGCTATTGCCATTGTTTATTTCCTTATTGTGCCCAAACTTTGGCCCGATGCCGCCAATGCCGGAGAGGAGAAAGCCAAAATAGAGAAAAAAGAGAAAAAGGAACCCGGCGTTATTTACACAATTTCGGACATTACCATCAATCCCAAAGATAGTTACGGCCGACGTTTTGCTGTTTTCGAAATAGCTTTGGAATTGCCAAACGAAGATGCCAAGGCTGCTCTTGATAAAATGAAACCGATTATTGTCGACCGCATTTTGCAGTATTTGCGCAGCCGTACCGTGGCCGAATTGACCAATACCACCAATGTCGCTCAGATGAAAATCGATTTAAAAGAAGATATTAACGACATATTGGGGCAGGATCTGGTGCAGAATTTGTATTTTACCAAGTTTGTCTTAGAATAAGGGAAATTCCTGATGGCTAAAATTTTATCGCAGGAAGAAATAGATGCTCTGCTTTCCAGCGTATCCGAAACAACGGTAACCAGTACCGATCAGACGCAAAAGCCCAAGGTAACAGTATACGATTTTAAGCATCCGAATTTAATTTCCAAAGAACAAATGCGGCTTTTGGAGGCTATTCACGAAGGGCTATGCCGCAATTTCAGCGTCTTTTTGTCTGCCCAGTTACGTATGATTGTGGAAATGAATCTGTTAGCCATCGACCAGATTATGTATTCGGAATTTGTCATGTCCATTGCTCCGCCCAGTTGTTTGTATGTGTGCAATGTAGATAACCCCAGTTCGCATTTTGTCCTGGAAATGAGTCCGCAATTGGCCATTTTTATTGTGGAGCGTCTTTTCGGAGGCCCGGGCAGTCCCGTAACCGATATCCGCCCCATTTCGGTTATCGAGCAAAAAGTTATGAATCGGGTTATTAACCGCTTTCTGCAGGACTTAAGTCAAAGTTGGGAATTGGTAACGCATTTTAATGCCGATATTCAACGTTACGAAAGCAATCCCGAATTCGTGCAAATTGTGCCTTCATCCGAACCGGTGGTGGTGGTTTCCATGGAGGTTAAAATTCACGGCCATGCCACATTGCTGAATATTTCCTACCCGTACATGTGGGTTTCTACCATTATTTCCGCACCCGAAGTGCAAGATAAAATTTTATACGGGTCCAAAGAAGCTTCGGAAACCGAACAAAAAGTGATTCAGGAAAATCTGATGCAAACGCCGACCAGCGTTAACGTGCGTTTGGGCAAAAGCCGTATTTCTATTCGCGATTTTCTGGAATTGCAAGTGGGCGATGTGATTCAGCTCGAAAACCGAACCGACAAATTGCTACCTGTTTACATTAATAATAAACACGCCTTTAATGGAGTAGTGGGGTTACGAAAAAACCACTATGCCGTGCGCATCGAATCCATTGAAGAAGGAGAAAAAAATGGTCAAAAATGAATTAAAACGAAGCTATCAGGCACAAATGGACGAATTGCGTCCCGTGCTGAATAAAGGGCTGGCCGATCTGTTTCAGCGCTCTATTATGATAACCGAAGAGACGGAAGAAACTACGGATATTGCCAAGAAACTTACCGAATCCGAATTTCCCAAAATCGCTCTTATGTTTCAATCGGGTACGCAACCGGAAACCATTTCGCATTTGCTGCTTTTTCCCAGCGAGTTTGTGCTTTCGGCTTATGCCTGGATGGTGGGCGAAGATCCGGCTGCCGAGGTGGATGAATCGCATTTGGACGGTTTGAAAGAAATTTTCAATCAGATGCTCGGTCAAATTCGCATGGCTATTCCCGATGATAATGCTCGTTTTACCATCGAAAATTTACAAGCCGGTTTGATCGAAAAGGCGGAAGACGCCATTCCCGGAGACGAGACATTCCACGGAATTAAAGCCAAGATTAAGTTGAATAGCGATAATCAGGATTTTTTTGTGGAACATTTTGCCTGGAGCGAACGCTGGGAAATAAGCGAAGAAGAACCGCAAACCGAAGTTAGCCCGGAACCTGTGAGTCAGGTGAACGTAGAACCTGCGGAATTCGGTGGACTGAGCGGCAACGGGCAAGCCTATGCCGGAAATACCCGCAATATTGAAATGCTTTTGGATGTGGATCTGGAAATAACCGTTGAGCTCGATCGTAAAACCATGGTGGTCTCCGATTTGTTGAAATTGGGCAAAGGTTCGATTATCGAGTTTCCGAAATCGGCCGGAGAACCCTTGGATATTTTGGTTAACGGGCGTAAATTTGCCGAAGGCGAAGTGGTGGTGATCGACGATAAATTCGGTGTGCGGATTACGCAATTGGTAAGTCCCAAAGAACGCTTAAAAAAACTGGCATAGTCGAATGCGGGAGAAATTTATCTTGAGGCACTTAAAAAAATACCTTCCCATTATGCTTTTGGCGTTATTGTTTTTTCCTTTGCTCCAAAACGCTTGGGCCGAAACCGATTCGTTGTTAAACAATGCCGTCGGGATTTCAGCCACTGCGGTAGTAGATTCCGCGCATCAAGCGTTACCTTTTTCCACACATCAGCCTTCCCTTACCGGACACTATCTGAAATTATTGGCCATTACCTTTATTTTGTTAATCCTTTTTTGGCTTTCCATGAAATACATGCGCAAATTACAATTTGCTAACGACAAGCAAAAAAACACACGCATTATGGTGTTGAGCCGTCAGTATTTGACTTCCAAGCATAGTATCTGGATGGTGGTTATTGCCGGTCAAAAATATCTGCTTGGCGTAACCGACCATTCCATCAATCTAATCGACCGTTTGGGTCCTGTGAGCGAGCAAGAAATGCAGGATGCCCGCCAGATGCCTTTGCCCTCTTTTGGAAATTTATTGGAAAAATTGCGCAAAGCTAAAACCTGAATCATTCCGTTTAAATCGTACTTCTTTTTTATCTTTCCCGGCTGCCGTTTTTATCGATACCCCGTTTAAAGGAAATAACTTCTGTTGCCTTTACTTGATTTGGATTGCAGTGCTTGCTATTTTCGTTACGTACCGATTTTGTTAAAAAACGGAATATTTACGTAAGCAAAATGTAATTAAAGAAATTAAAGAAGGGGCATTTTAAATGAAAATTATTCGTACCAAACAGGCTCCCGAACCCATCGGTCCGTATTCTCAGGCAGTGGAAAGCAATGGGTTAATTTTTACTTCCGGACAAATTGCCATTGACCCTACTTCTAATACGTTAATCGAAGGCGATGTAGTAGAGCAGGCCAGGCAGGTCTTTGAAAATTTGAAAGCCGTGCTGGAAGCCGCCGGTTCGGATTTGGAACATGTGGTTAAGACCACGATCTATTTGAAAGACATGAATGATTTTGTTCGGGTAAACGAAATTTATGCCACCTACTTTGGAAAAGCCGCTCCGGCGCGTTCCACCGTTCAAGTAGCCCGACTGCCGAAAGACGTGGCTATCGAAGTGGATTGTATTGCGGAAAAAAAGTAATATGAATTATTGTTTTATCGTTAATCCCGCTTCGGGCAGGGGTAAAGGTCGGGCAATCGGTAATACATTACAAACTTTAATTAAAGAAAAAAAACTCGATGCAACCTTAGAATTTACCAAAGCCCCGTCACATGGGATCAAATTAGCGTTAAAAGCAGCGGAACGCTTTGAATGCATTGTGGCTGTGGGGGGGGATGGTACGTTAAACGAAGTTGTAAACGGAATAGCAAACAGCGGGAGTAAACTGGGGCTGCTGCCGGTGGGCAGCGGGAACGATTTTGCCCATGCGCTTAAAATTCCCTCCGATTTGGAACATTCGCTCGATCGTTTGTTGGCAGGGAAAACAAAAAAGATCGATTTGGGTAAGGCTAACGGGCGCTATTTCCACAACGGATTGGGCATCGGCTTTGATGCGCACGTGGTGCATACCAGTTTAAATGTAAAGCGATTGCGCGGTAATGCCATTTACCTGTATTCGGTTTTACGCACCTTGTTTAAATATCGTCCCGTTCCTCTGCATATGCAATACAACGGCCAAATGCACACAGGCGATTATTTTATGATTACCGTTGGCAATGGTGTTTCGCTGGGCGGCGGATTTCATCTTACTCCGGATGCCCTGCTTGACGACGGCCAGTTCGATTTGTGTCTTATTCAAAACATGCCCCTGCCTTCCGTTTTACGTAATTTGTTAAAGGTTTACAGCGGCAAGCACAAAGAAGACCCCAGAGTAAAAATAGTACGTAGCGATCATGTAAAAATACGCTCCGAAAAGCCGTTTGCCGTTCACCTGGACGGGGAATTGCTGGGCATGGATTTAACGGAACTGGATGTGCAAATAGTGCCTGCTGCACTGGAAGTTTTTTGTTGATAACCTAAGTCGGCGAAATTTAAGCAGAACGGAAATAACATCGAAATGATTAAAATCCTTATTGCGGACGACCATGCCATTGTGCGTGAAGGGCTAAAGCAAATTGTGGCGCAGGAATCGGACATGCGTGTCGAGGGCGAAGCCGGAAATGTCGACGAACTGCTGGAATTGTTGCAACGGGAAAGCTGGAGTATTTTGGTGTTGGATATCAACATGCCCGGGCGCAGCGGTCTGGATGCCTTAAAAGAAATTAAAGTCCGTTTTCCGCGTTTACCGGTTTTGATTTTGAGTATTTACGGAGAAGAACAATACGGCCTAATGGCTTTTAAAGAAGGTGCGGACGGTTATTTGCGCAAAGTTAGCGCTCCGGAAGAGTTGATTGTGGCCATCCGTAAAATTGTTGCCGGGGGAAAATATGTTTCTCCTGCTTTGGCCGAAAAACTGGCCGATTCGTTTCAGGGGCAGCGGACGCAAATGCCGCACGAAGCTTTGTCCGCGCGCGAGCATCAGGTGATGTGCATGATTGCCGAAGGCAAATCGGCAGAACGCATTGCCAACGAACTTTCGATTAGCATTCATACCGTTTATTCGTATCGCAATCGTATTCTGCAAAAACTGCATTTGAAATCCAACGTGGAATTGACCAAATACGTATTGGAAAACAAACTGATTTAAAAATTTAAAGTCCGTTCGAACCGTTGCTTTTTTACTAATTATTCGCTAATAATACACAAATGGGCCGGGCCGTATCGCCTATTAGCGGGAGACGAAATGCCCACCGAAAATTTGGCTGCCATGCATGAAACAAACAAAATTTTTGAGCGTATGCAATGAATGTTATTTGTGATTAAAAACGGAAAAGGAGAACGATCATGAGGGGTTCGTTAGTGTACCGCACACTTGCTTTTATTGTTTTAATGTTCACACTTCCTTTATTGGCCCAACCTGTAACTCCCTTAATGCACTATCCGGACGTTCACGGAAATTGGGTTGTGTTTGTGGCCGAAGGCGATATTTGGAAAGTACCGGTTACCGGCGGCGAAGCCATTCGCTTAACGATGAACGATGGGGAAGAGACTTTCCCCAAGTTTTCACCCGACGGTAAATGGATTGCATTCACAGGCGAATACGACGGGAATCCGGATGTTTACATTATGGATGTTTACGGCGGGCACATTAAACGCTTAACCTATCATCCGGGTTATGACCGGGTTGTGGGTTGGGATCCTGCCAATAATAAAATCATTTTCAGTTCGTCTCGATTAAGTTACAGCCGTTTTACTCGTTTGTTTACCATTAATCCGGACGGTAGCGATATACAGCCGTTAATATTGCATGAAGCGGCACAGGGCAGTTTTAGTCCGGATGGTAGTAAAATTGCCTACAATCGCGTTTCGCGCGAATTTCGAACATGGAAAAGGTACAAAGGTGGCACGGCTCAGGATATTTACATTTTTGATTTCAAAAAAATGAAAGATCGGAAAATCACCAAGTTTGTAGGAACCGATCGTTTACCTATGTGGATTGGCGATAAAATCTATTTTTCTTCGGATCGTACCGGAATTTTGAATATTTACGCATACGATACCAAAACAAAAAACATTATCCAAATTACGCATTTTAAAAAATACGACGTACGATTTCCCAGTTCGGACAATCGGTCTATTGTCTTTCAACTGGGCGGAGATATTTACGTTCTCGATACGCTGCATCCCAAGCCGCATAAAATCGATATTAGCATCCGTAGCGACGCACCCGAATTACGTCCTTATCTGAAAAAAGTCGATAAATATGTTACGCACATCGGAATTTCGCCCAACGGTAAACGGGCGCTATTAATTGCCCGTGGCGAAATTTTTACGGTTCCGGCCAAAGAAGGCCCCACTCGCGATTTGAGTAATACTCCGGGTGCACGCGAAAAAGATGCGGTTTGGTCACCGGACGGCAAATCCATTGCCTATTTTTCCGATGCTGACGGGGAATATCAATTGTACCTGATTGACCCCATGGGTAAAGAAAAACCGCGCAAGCTGACTTCTTTTAAAAGCGGGTACCGGCATTCGTTGCGTTGGTCGCCGGATAGTAAAAAACTGGCTTTTACCGATCAGACCCTAACGCTTTACTACTACGATTTAAATAAGCATAAGTTGGTCAAGGTGGACAAGGCTAAATTCGAGAATATCGATGTTTCCGTTGACAAAAAGGAGATTTACGATTTTAGCTGGTCGCCGGACAGTCGTTATATCGCCTATTCCAAAATGGATTCTACGCTGGTCAACAAAATGTACATTTACGATCTGAAAAACGGCTCCATCCATTGCATCAGCGAAGGTTTGTTTAACGATTTCAATCCCGTATTTACCAAAGACGGTCAACATTTGATATTTATTTCCAATCGGCGTTTTGATCCTACCTTCGGAGATATCGAATGGGAAATGGTTTACAAAAATTTAGCAGGCATTTACGCTTACACCTTGCGTAAGGACGGACCTGCTTTGTTTCCGCTTAAGAGCGACGAGCAAAATGGACCTCAAAATGCGAATCATCAAAATAAGGAAATAAAGAAAGCGCCGTCGGTTCAAATAGATTTTGACGGATTGCTGCAGCGCGTGGAAGCCTTTCCTTTAAAACGCGGCAATTACCGCCAATTGCAGGTAAATGCCACATCCGTATTTTATTTGAATAAAGATAATGGCGATTTTAATCGTTTTGAATTTCGTTCGGTAGGCCCGCGTGATTTGTTTGCTTTTGATCTGCAAAAACAAAAAGAACGCACAATTGTCAAAGGAATTAATGATTACCGGCTTTCCGCAAACGGCAAAACAATTATCTTTAAGAAAAACAAAAAGGTAGGTTTGGTCAGTGCCGATGCTTCCGAGGCGCAAGGCGAAATGCTCAATTTGGCGGATTTGAAGATGTGGTTTGTTCCGGCGGCCGAATGGCAACAAATTTATCATGAAGCCTGGCGCACGGAACGCGATTTTTATTACGAACCGGGCATGCACGGGTTAAATTGGCCGGATATTTACAAAAAGTACGAACCCATGCTTAAACGTGCCGTTTGCCGTCAGGATGTGCGTTACGTAATCGGAGAAATGATTGGCGAATTGGCTTCTTCGCATACGTACGTGTACGGCGGCGATTATGAACGCAAAGCCAAACCGGTAAATGTGGGCCTTTTAGGCGCCGATTATGAAATTGATGCCCGCCACCATTTGTACCGCTTTAAAAAGATTTATCAAATTCCCGATTGGTTAAAAAATACCATGCCACCGTTGTTCGGTCCCGAAAAACCCGTACATGTCGGCGATTATTTGCTGAAAGTGAACAATCGAAACGTAACATCGAATAAGAATATTTACAGTTATTTTGTCGATTTGGCCGGTAAACAGGTTACATTAACCGTAAACGACAAACCCACACTAAAGGGGGCACGCACATTAACGGTTAAACCGGTTTACAGCGAATATTTTTTGCGTTATTTGGCTTGGGTGGAGCACAACCGGCAGGTGGTGGAAAAAGCGTCACATGGGTTAATCGGTTATTTGCACCTGCCCGATACCTACGTGGGCTCGGCGCGTATTTTCCCAAAATATTACTATTCGCAAACGCGTAAAAAAGGATTGATTGTGGACGGTCGGTACAATGGCGGCGGATTGGATCCGGATATTTTTCTGGAACGTTTGGCTAAAAAACCGCTTTCTTACTGGACACGCCGTTACTCGCACGATTATTTTATGCCCTGGATGGCCAACAATGCCCATCTGGTTTGTCTGACCAATAAACAGGCCGGTTCCGGTGGCGATGAATTGCCCTTTTTGTTCCGCGAAAAAGGAATGGGTAAAATTATCGGTACACGTACCTGGGGCGGGTTAATCGGTTATTCGGCCGATTACAAATTGATTGACGGTGGGGTAATTACCATGCCCGATTACCGCATTTACACCAAAGACGGCAAATGGGTGGTCGAGAATGAAGGCATTACCCCGGATATTGTGCTGGATAACGATCCGGTGCAGATGTCTAAGGGATATGACGCTCAATTGATGAAGGGTGTGGAAGTGCTGATGAAAGAGATCAAAAAAGATCCGCGTCCCTGGCCCAAACATCCGCCTTTCCCCGAAACACAGCCGTGGTTAAAATGATTTTTCGATGGTAAATTACACAGGGGTTCGGGGCGAACAAAATTATCGCTGCGAACCCCTTTTTGGGTAAGCGACTTTCATTCACTTAACTATCCACCCTAAAGTGGCTACCAAATTCTCCCTAACACACAATTTAGTCGATCGTCATCCATTCAACTCTTTTCAAACCAATAATTTGCACAGGGGGAATGAAAAATGAAAAAGGAAAAAGGAAAAAAGAGAGTGGGAAAAGGCCGCCGGTGCCTCGATACGTCCCGATGAATCGGGACTACTCGGCAACCGGCTTCTCCCCGCAGTGCCGCAAAATACCACAATCAAAGCGCCCCCCTTTGAGGGGGGGCTACGGGGGGTAAACACCGCAAAAAACAGGCAAAATTTACTTGGCGCCGGTTGTCGGGTGGCGCCACGCCAGCGGAGACGTCTCGAGGCACCGGCAAAACCCACCCGCCCTTCGGGCACCCTCCCTCAAAAGGGAGGGCCTTTCTTACCCAGTGCACCGAATCACGAATAACCATTCAACGATTCAACCGATCAACCATTCAACTTTCCCCCAGCCACTGATCCCCCCGGATTGGCACTGA
>CAZRBA010000047.1:0-11173 GCA_964598255.1 uncultured Caldithrix sp.
GATATCCTTATTGCCAGCGTGGATGGCTTAAAGGGCTTTCCGGAAGCCATCCAGAGCGTTTTTCCGCAAACACAGGTTCAACTATGTGTAATTCATCAAATTCGCAATTCACTGCGCTATGTGGCTTATAAGCATAAAAAGGAATTTATGAAAGACCTTAAACGTGTTTACCAGGCGCCTACTAAAGATATTGCCGAAAAAGAATTAGGGCATCTTCGCGAAAAATGGTATGATCGGTATCCGATCGTGATTAAATCATGGGAAAATAAATGGGATAATTTATCGACCTATTTTGCCTATACCCCGGAGATAAGAAAATTGATTTATACGACCAATTCCGTGGAAGCCCTGCACCGCCAATTTCGCAAAGTAACAAAAACCAAAAGTATTTTTCCTAATGATAAGGCACTTGAAAAAATGCTCTTTTTAGCCTATTTTGACCTATCCAAAAAATGGACGGCAACGCTAAGAGATTGGACAAAAATTATCAGCCAGCTGGCCATTGCCTTTGAAGGCAGGCTAAATCTAAATCTTTGAAATTGTATTTACACAAAAAATGAAACAGTCTCTATTATTTCAATGAAAATATTTAAAATCTGAGTTCAATCAACCTATAAATAAAAATCTTTTACTTTTTACTATATGAACAGAAAGAGCGGTTAAAAAACCGCTCTTTCTGTTTTCTCAATTCATTAGACTTCATCCAAATCCATGCTCTCCTCGAAATCATCCGTATATTTGGAAGCTATGGTCTGGCGGATTACCACTACCTTAATCTGTCCCGGAAATTCCATCGATTCACGTATTTTATTAGCAATATCCGTAGAAAGCACCATCGCTTTTTCATCACTTATTTTGTCCGGTTCCACAATTACCCGAATCTCTCTCCCTGCGGAAATAGCATACGTCTTAGCCACACCGTCAAACGAGTTGCCAATTTCTTCTAATTTCGTAATCCGCTTGGTGTACGCTTCCAATGTATCACGACGTGCCCCGGGCCGACTGCCGCTGATTTTATCGGCTGCCGTAACCAATACCGAAATCGGATGGATGGGTTCGGCCTCTTCATGGTGTGCAAAAATAGCATTGATCACAATCTCATGCTCCCTGCAAGCCTTGGCCAACTCTGCCCCCAACGTAACATGGCTGCCTTCGGAGTTGTTGCTAACCGCTTTACCAATATCATGAAACAGCCCTGCGCGACGTGCCAAACTTACGTTAAAGCCCAATTCTGCTGCCATGGCCCCGGCCAAATAGGCAACCTCCTTAGAATGCTGCAACATATTTTGTCCGTAACTGTAGCGGTATTTCAAGCGTCCTAAAGCTTCGCGCATTTTGGGATGTACATCCGTGATTTTCAACTCCCGTAATGTTTCCTCCGCAGCCTTTTGAATGGAACGATTCACTTCTTTGGTTGCTCTGCGCACCATTTGATGAATGGAATTAACATTAATGCTTTTGCTTTTAATCAAATATTCCATAGCTATGCGGGCAATTTCGCGCGCAACCGGATCATAGCCCGAAAGTACGATTAATTCGGGCGTATCATCCACAATAACCTTTACTCCGGTTGCTTCTTCGAAAGCGCGAATATTACGCCCTTCGCGACCGATAATCATCCCCTTGTATCGTTCATTAGGCAACTCTACCGTAGAAAGAGTCGACTCCATGGTAAACTCGTAGGCCAAATTTTCAATTGCCGTGGCAATAATCTCTTTGGCTTCCCGTTGGGCTTTTTCTTTGGCTTCTTCTTTAATATCATTGGCCAATTGCACGGCTTCCAGTTTAGCTTGGCTTTCAAGATTCTTTAACAGCTCCTTTTTCGCATCATCGGCTGTTAGATGGGCAATTTTCTCCAAACGCTTGTTTTGTTCTTCGATCAAGCTGTCCACTTTTTTATGCTTTTCGTAAAGCAACTGCTCCAATTCGTTAATCTTTTTTTCCTTGTTATCCAATCGGGCTTCTCGAATGCGCAACTGATTTTCGTCGCGTCGCAATGCTTTTTCCTTGCGGATATTTTCATTTTCAAGACGCGCTGCCTTTTCCTCTTTTTGCTTGATTTCACGCAAAAATGCATTGCGCTTTTGCTGCAATTCGGTCTTCAATTTAAAATGACTATCACGACGTACTTTTTCCGCTTCCTTTTTAGCCTGTTCGATAATTTGACCGGCCAGTTGCTTTTTGCTGTGTAAAAACAAATTGTATAAAGCTACGCCAAGGGCAAGCCCCACAACAAAACCGATAAAAATCCAAGTAATTAAGGTGGCATCCCAATGTATGGTCATAATCTCCCTCGTTTGCTTTTATTATGAAACATTTGCTTACAATTTATAAGAATGCTTTTAAAATTAAATTACTAATTTACAGAACATCCGTTACGCAAATCGGATGCCCGGCCGCCCTACGTTTATCTTTGCACATATACAAATCACGGATTCGGCAACCTCATTAATTTTCAAATTCACAGTAATTTAACAAATTTTTGCTTTGTACTACAAATAAATATTTTAAATTAAAAAAATAGTAAAAACCGATTGGCAAAAAACCATTAATGGCAGGAAACCTGTGTTGACAATTAGAATGTGTTATAAAACAAAAAAGGCAGTTTCTTTTCAGAGAAACTGCCTTGCATCAAAATAAAAATCAAATTAGCCGTCCGGATGTAGTTTTTTGTATTTTTCCATCAATTCATCATGGGTTTCCTTATGATTGGGATCCGGCAGGCAAGCGTCCGTAGGACATACGGCCGCACATTGCGGTTCATCATAAAAACCAACGCATTCCGTACAAAGATCCGGATTGATCACATAAATAGGATCACCTTCTGTTATTGCCTCATTGGGGCATTCCGGTAAACAAGCATCACATGCGATACAATCTTCAGTGATATACAGTGCCATGGTCACTCCTCTTAATTTAGTGAATTGTACTTAATTTATTAATCGACGAGTTTGAATCCGACTTTTAAAACAACCTGAAATTCCGTTACTTTACCATTTTTTACAGCACCTCGTTGTTCCACTACCTGAAACCAACTAATGGCCTTTAACGTTTCCGAAGCTTTGCTAACCGCATTTTGAATCGCTTCCTCGTAACTCTTCTCGGAGGTGCCCACGATTTCGATCAATTTATAAACATCGCTCATTGTCATCTTCCTTTCGTGTAAATGACTAACCGGAATATAACAAAACTAAGAATGCAATTCAAAACCTAATTTTAATGAATTAACCCAATTAACTTAACTTTTATGTCAGCGTTCCAAATCCTTAACGATCTCTTTCAATTCGGAAATAATTTTTTTAATTACCTGTTGATTAACGGAATTAAGAGCAGCCGAACTCTCTTCCTTTTTTACGGAAGAACCGGAGCCTACACCTTCTTGTTTTAATTTATCCGTCGAATCTGCCTTCCCTTTTTGCGCTTTAATATGATATTTTTGATTCAAAATTTTATTAGCCCCCCGAATGGTAAATCCTCTGTCGTACAATAAATGCTTAATGTCATTCAGGATCTTCAAATCCTGATCGCTATAGCGCCGACTTCCTCCTGGTGATTTGGCCGGTTGCAAGGCATCAAAAACGGTTTCCCAATAGCGCAAAACCGATTGAGGCAGCTCCAAATATTCCGCCACTTGTCCGATGGAATAATACGGCTTTTTGCTTTCCATTATCCTGTTATTCCAAATGATTAATTTTGTTTGATCTGACACCACTAAATTAACAGTTCTCGAATAAAAATCAACTAAAATCAAAAGATAACGTTCCCCAAATTTTGTTATTTGCTTTTTTTCCGTGCGGCAATCGGTCACGTAAAAACAATAAAGACAATACTTGACTCATGTTTTATAAAGATTTATCTTGCAATTTAATTTTGTATTCTCTGTGAACTGGTGAACTACAAAGGATTGGAGATCGTATGGAGAAGAAACCTTTTAAACCTTATGTTCCTCCGGAAAGCACCTTGCCCGAATTAACCTTTAAAGCCGTAATTCTCGGTGTTATTATGGCCATCATTTTAGGAGCGGCAAATGCGTATCTGGGGATGAAAGCCGGTTTAACTGTAGCGGCAACATTTCCGGCCGCTGTGGTAGCCATGGCAGCCTTGCGGGCATTAAAAGGCAATATTCTGGAAGAAAATATTGCGCGTACCACCGCTTCCGTTGGCGAAGCACTTGTGGCCGGTGCTATTTTTACCATCCCGGCTTTTGTGATTAGCGGAGTTTGGGATCATCTGCATTATTTGGAAAGCACGCTAATTATGCTTATCGGCGGTACCCTCGGGGTTTTGTACGTTACTCTTTTACGACGCAGCTTGGTCGAAGAAGCCGATTTACCCTTTCCCGAAAGTGTAGCCGCCGCCGAAATCGTTAAGGCCGGTCAGGGAGGCCAAACCGGTGCCGCATCGGTATTCATCAGCATGGGGCTGGCTTCTCTTTGGGAACTTTTTAAGAATTCAAATGGCATTCAATTAATTCAGGATTACACCCATACCTATTTTTCGCTGGCTAAATCCAAAATCGAAATGTTCGGACACAAAACAGCTTTTGGCGGCGGATTTTTGGTTGAAACTCCGGCTGCTTCCCCGGCCTTAGCCGGTGTGGGATTTATTGTCGGTTTGCGTGTTTCTGCCGTTCTGTTTTCCGGCGCATTAATCGGTTGGTTGGTTTTGGTACCGTTGGGCGTTTTTGCCAATCCCGGTTTATCCGTATTCATCCAACAGGGGCATTCATGGCTGGACATTGCCGAACAAGTATGGCTTAAACAAATTCGCCCCTTTGCTGTTGGTACGATGATTGTCGCCGCTTTTTATACCCTGTACACCCTAAAAGACTCACTGTTCGCCGGTATTACCAAAGCGATTCACGATTTATCGGCCATTAAAGAAGAAGGCAAAGAAGTGAATCGTCTGGAAATCGACCTAAATTTTAAGAAAGTGATTATCACCATCTTGTTAATTGGGGTGCCTCTTTACTTTTTGTATGAATATTTTGCCAGGTCTGTTGGCAGCGCTTTGCTTTTAACGGTTATTATGCTGATTTTAGGACTTTTATTTGCGGCCGTTGCCGGTTACCTGGTCGGCTTGGTCGGCAGTTCCAACAACCCGATTAGTGGCTTAACATTAAGTGCATTGCTCATTGCCGCCGTATTACTGGTTATCTTGGGTGTTACCGGTCAGCATGGCGTAATGGCCGTTTTGGGCGTGGCCGGTGTCGTGTGTACGTCCGCAGGAATTGCCGGGGATATGACTCAGGACTTAAAAGTCGGACATATTTTGGGCGGCACTCCTTGGAAAATGGAAATTGCCGAAATCATCGGCGTAATTGCCGCCGCACTTATTTTAGTTTTTCCCATGGTGGCCATGGATCAGGTTTACCATATCGGAAGTGCCGATTTGCCGGCGCCTCAGGCCGGGCTGATGGCTTTGATGGCCAAAGGAATCGTAGGCGGCGAAATGGCTTGGCCATTGGTTGTGGCCGGTATGTTTTTTGCCATTGGTTTAATTATGATCAGCTCCCCTTCTCCCATGCTTATTGCCGTGGGCATGTACTTACCCTTCCATTCCACTGCGGCTATTTTTATGGGCGGTGTCATCCGCTGGATTATGGAAGTTATGCTGAAAAAACGTAAAGCAACACCGGAACAAAAAATCAAAGCCGAAAACAAAGGAGTGTTGATTTCATCCGGATTGATTGCCGGAGAGGCCTTAACGGCCGTAATTCTTGCGTTTATCGTTTTGGGAGAACGCCTTTCGGGTGTCACCCGTATGGTTGGCAACCAAGCTGTAAGCTCGTTAAAATATTTTGCCGTAAAAGGTTTGGGAGTGGAACATCCCAGTGTTATTGTCGGTTTATTGGTTTTTGTCGGATTAATTTACATGCTGGTAACATTGCCTTTAAAAGCAGCGCAAAAAGAAGATTAAACAATGCTAAGGGCCTTCTGATAATTCTGGAAGGCCTTTTTCTTTAACCTAATAAGGAAACTGATGGAAAAACCCGATTTAATGGAACTCATCCCCGTACGCCTGTTCGAATGGGAAAACGACCCGCAAACGGATCGTGTGATTATCGTACGTCCCAAATTTACATCCTCTTTGGCAAAAAAAATAATATTGCCCTTTTACGGACAAAAATTTTTTAAAATCAAACTGGATGCCTTAGGAAGTTTGGTTTGGCGTATGTGCGATGGTGAACATACCGTCGGTGAAATCTTGAAGGCTTTGCAGGAACAATTTACGGACGAAGAAGATTTAACCAGACGTTTAACATTATTTATTCACCAATTGGTCAGAGAAAAGTTTATTCAACTTTTACAACGCGTGGACCAAAGCAATGCCTCATAATCAAGGCAGAAATTTTGCTTTTTAACGTTTATGCTTCGTTTAATAATCGGCGGATGAAATTTTCCTTACGCGCACCGACGACAAAACTTTGAATGGTTGTACCTTTTAACAAAGCCAAAGTAGGTGTTCCCATTACTCCGAATACGCGCCCCAAGGAAGTTTCTACAGTTAAATCTACTTTGATGATATTCTCGTACTCGTTTTTCAGCTTATCAATAACAGGTGTCATTACGCGACAAGCCGAGCAAGTGGGCGTATAAAAATAAATTAATGTAACCGGATGGTTTTGCAATTCCCGTACAAAAGGCTCCGGCAAATTTTTCACCTGCTTGCCCCGTTTAAGCCAATTTTGCATTTGCATGTAAACTTGCAAAAGAATAAACAGGACTACAATCGTTAAGGTTATATAAAAAAAGGTGTGCATCTAATTTCCCTTTTCTTCCTTTTTCGGCTTCTTTTTGAAATCCCAGCCCAAAACAATTCCGGCTCCCAGTCCGTAACCGGTCATTATGTAAGAATTGCTCGTTAACGGACAACTTCCGCTGGCACAGCCGATAAAATAATAATAAGCGTAACCAGCCACCATGCCTAATACACTAAAAACAACCAATTTCTTCCAGCGAATATTTTTCATACCAATCCTTTACCTATTTTTCATCTGCTAACGAATTCAGTTTAACAATAATTTCCGTCATTTTATCGGCCATGCCCTTTTCTTTTAGTTTTTCTTCCAGCGTGCCCCAAACCGGTTCGCCGCACACCATACACTGAATGCCCATTTCCTGCATGGGCCGCACCAATTCCGGATGTTCTTCTACAATTTCTTCGATGGTTGTGTCCTTGTCGATCTTTGTCACGAATTTTTCCTCCGGTTAACTTTAAATACGATTCGAATTTTTAGATGCGCTAATCGCATTAGCGGGACAAACGAACAGAAAAGCTAAGAATTTAATCCATAACCCTTTCTGCGTAAACTCCTGCCTAATCATTATCAGATTTTTTTCCTTTGCAAAAAATCTTTAACCTTTTAAATTATGTCGTACACATTTTACACGGAGATCGTTCCCATGAAATACGCCAAACTCGCCACTCGTCTTTTTTTGCTAATTTTCTTAACCAATATTTTGGCCCAAGCCGGACAAAATCCTTCTTCTCCCAAATGGACCGAAGGGATGAATTGGTTTAAACAAGCCAAATTAGGGATTTTTATTCATTGGGGGTTGTATTCCGTAAAAGGCATTCCGGAATCTTGGTCCATGTACAACAAACAAATTTCGTTCGAAGATTACATTGCACAGGCCAAAGGATTTACCGCTGCCAAATACGATCCGCTGGCCTGGGCCAAGCTGTTCAAAGAAGCCGGTGCACGTTACGCCGTTTTGACCGCCAAACATCACGACGGCTTTGCATTATGGCCAACCAAATTCAGTCATTTTAATGCGGCGGAAAAAACACCGGCAAAACGAGATCTTATTGCTCCTTATGTAAACGCATTACGCAAAGAAGGATTGAAAGTGGGATTGTATTTTTCCCTATGCGATTGGACACATCCCGATTACACACCTGTCGTTTTTGCCCGCAAGGGCATCGTCAACGGTCGATACCCCACAAACGATTATCCGCAAAAAGGACAAAAAACATGGAGTCCATGGCAGCGTTTTACCTATTATTTTCAGGGACAATTACAAGAATTGATGCGCAATTATCATCCCGATTTGCTATGGTTCGACGGTGGTTGGGAACATCCGGCTAAAGATTGGCAGGCAACAAAAGTTCGCTCCATGCTCAAAAAGATGAATCCCGACCTCGTTATAAATGCGCGTTTGCCCGCAAACGGAGATTACCAGACCCCCGAACAGGGTTTGCCCATTAAACCGCCCCAAGGTGTATGGGAGTTTTGTATGACCATTAACAATTCGTGGGGCTGGCAACCGAAAGACAAAAATTTTAAATCGTCTTACCAAATTATTCGTACTTTCAGCGAAGTTTTGGGCATGGGAGGAAATTTGCTTTTGGATATCGGCCCCAAAGCAGACGGTACCATTCCCCGACCGGAGATAAAACGCCTTAAAGAATTAGGGCGCTGGATACACAAACACAAGGAAGCTATTTATCAAACGCATCGCGGTCTTCCCTGCGCATATTTTAACGGTCCGTCTACCATTAGTCCCGATAGTCTAACGGTTTATTTATTCGTAACAAACATTCCGAGAGAATTTGTGGCGTTAAAAGGACTTCAAAATAAAATCAAACGCATCCGCGTGGTCGGAACTCCCCATACGCTGAGCTGGAAAATTAGCGGCGGTGCGCCATGGAAGCATGTGCCGGGAATCGTTTTAATTTCGATTACACAAGACGATTTGGATCAATATGTTACGGTGTTAGCCGTAGAATTGGAAGGTAAACTGCGCCTTTATCATCCCGACCACTAAGATTCGGAGCAGCAAGGATAATATCCGAAAAACGCGATGGAGCCTAACGGATTTTATCGTAAAAACATCGGTCCCCTTAATGTGTTTTTTCAAATTTTTACGAATCAAAAAATGGCCAAAAGACAAATATTTTTTGCAAATAATTCCGGAAAAAGATATTTTTATCAGCATTCGAATTGCAGGAAGCCAATTGATATTCTGTGAAAGGATTTCTCATGGATCACTATGGAATTTGGTCTTTACTCCCGCCGTTGGTTGCGATTCTACTGGCCATTAAAACCCGACAGGTTTTCATCTCCTTATTTTTGGGTGTGTGGATCGGTTGGGTTATTTTAAATGACTGGAATTTTTTTAATGGCACTTTGGCCTCCATCGAAGCACTGGTCAATGTGTTTAAGGAGCCTGGCAATACACGCACCATTATGTTCAGTTCGTTGGTCGGCGCCTTAATTGCATTTGTACAACGTTCCGGCGGAGTAGACGGATTTATTCGTTATATCAATCGCTTTCTGCAATATATCGAAAAACGCCATGCCGGTAATAGCAGACGGGTCGTGGAATTATTGGCTTGGGCGACTGGGGTTATGATTTTCGTGGAGTCCAGTATTAATGTTCTCACGGTAGGTTCCATTTTTCGCCCTATCTTCGACCGCATGAAAATTCCCAGAGAAAAGCTGGCTTATATTGCCGACTCGATTTCTGCCCCGACCTGTATTCTCATTCCCTTAAATGCCTGGGGCGCTTACATTATGGGATTGCTATTGGCACAAGGTTTAAAAGATCCGTTTAAAATTATGGTACATGCTTATCCGTTGAATTTTTATCCGTTTTTGGCAATGGCGGCCGTTTTACTGGTTATCATTCTGCAAAAAGATATTGGCCCGATGAAAAAAGCCGAAAAACGCGCCGTTAAAGAGGGTAAAGTTATCGCCGATAATGCCGTGCCCATGATGTCCAACGAAGTTGTTAGTTTGCAAATGAAAAAAGGGATTCGACCTAAAGCTCGCAACATGATCGTCCCCATTGCCACCATGGTTGTTATGATGCCTATCGGATTGATTTTTTCCGGCTGGCAAAAATTGGAATCCGTTCAAGGCAAACCGTTTTGGGAATTATTGTTTGATGCCATCGGTAAAGGTTCCGGTTCTCAGGCTGTTTTGTGGGCTGTTCTTACGGCCCTCTTGGTTGCTGCCATTCTGTACCGAACGCAAAAAATATTCAAATTGCAAGAACTTATGGATTTGTTATTCAAAGGAATCGGCGGATTAATTCCCCTGGCCTTGCTAATGATGCTGGCTTTTGCCATTGGACAATTATGTCGGGAATTGGGAACCGGTCTTTACGTTGCCGATATTGCCCGTAACTGGCTTAGCCCTCATTTTGTACCGGTAATTATTTTTCTTGTCGCCTGCTTTATTGCCTTTGCGACCGGTACGTCATGGGGTACATTTGCTATTATGATGGCCATTGCCGTTCCCATGGCTCAGGCCATGCATGTTAGTATTCCTCTGGCAGTCGGTGCGGTTTTGGGAGGCGGCGTTTTCGGTGATCACTGTTCACCAATATCCGATACGACAATTATTTCATCCATGGCTTCTGCCAGCGATCATATCGATCACGTAAAAACACAATTGCCTTACGCTCTTTTGGCAGGAGCTGTTGCTGCCTTAATGTATTTGATCTTGGGTTTGTTAAGCTAAAGCCTCTTTGTCAATTAAGGTGCAAGACTGTTTTCACGAATGTCTATTTTACGTAGAGAAAATGAAAAAAGAAAAAAGACAAGGCCAAAAGGCCGCCAGCGCCTCGATACGTCTCGATAAATCGGGACTACTCGGCAACCGGCTTCTCCCCGCAGTGCCGCACCGCTACAATCAAGGCACCCCCCTTTGAGGGGAGCTACGGGGGGTAAACACTGCAACAAACCACCGAAAAATCCCGATTATTGGCCTCTCGCAGATTTCGCAAATATTCGCAGAAAAGAATCTGCGCCAATCCGCGTGATCTGCGCGCAGAATGAGGCTGTACCCTGAACCATTCAACGATTCAACTAATCAACAATTCAACTTTTCCCGGCCACTGATCTGCACGGAGAAATGAAAAAGGAAAAAGGAAAAAAGAAAAAGTAGAGGGGAAAAGGCCGCCAGCGCCTCGATAAATCCCGATGAATCGGAACAACTTGGCAATTGGCTTCTTCCCGCAGAGCCGCAAACTGCCACACGCCCCAAAGCCCCCCTTTGAGGGGAGCTACGGGGGGTAAACACCGCAACAAACTACCGAAAAATCCCGATTATTGGCCTCTCGCAGATTTCGCAGATATTCGCAGAAAAAATCCGCGCCAATCCGCGTGATCTGCGCGCAGAATAAAGCTGCCCCCTGAACCATTCAACGATTCAACAATTCAA
>CAZRBA010000048.1:0-16329 GCA_964598255.1 uncultured Caldithrix sp.
TCTCTGGGTGCCGACGGTGCGCCCTGCAACAACAATTTGAACATGTTCACGGAAATGCGCCTTGCCGGACTCATTCAAAAATACCTGCACGGGCCGCAGGCCATGCCGGCGGAAACCGTCTTTAAACTGGCCACCATCGAAGGTGCCCGTGCCTTGGGTTTGCATGAAGAAATCGGAAGCATTGAGCCGGGCAAAAAGGCCGATTTGATTTTCGTAAAAAGAAATCAAGTTCATTCCATTCCTGACGAAAATATTTACGCTAAGTTGATTTACGCTGCTCAAGCCGAAGATGTGACGCATGTGATGATCGACGGGAAATGGGTGATGCGTGAACGGCGCTTGTTAACATTAGATGAGCCCTGGATTCTAACTAAGAATATGAAAAACAAATAAATTTAAGCAAAAACGGCAATTTGCAATAAGGCTAAAAAAAAGCTATTGCAAACTGTGTGAAATTAAGATTGTAAGTTCAAAAAAAATATTGGACATTTAAAGTCCGGGAGATTAGGATGAAAAAGGCAATCCTTAGTACCGTTGGAATAATTATTTTTTTAATGCTTTTAGCCTGTGGATCTAACAAGCAGTTAACCGTTCAGGAAAAACGTTCGCCTCAGGAACTTATCAAGGCTGGGGATCAGCTTTATGCCCAGGGCGATTACAAGAATGCTCTGGAAACGTACAATCGAATTCTTATTTTTTATCCTACTTCGGATTTGGATATCGATGCCAAATTACGTATTGCCAAATGTTACAGTAAAATGGAAAAATACGAAAAGCAAATGAAGGTTTTATTGCAATTACTTAAGGAAAATCTGATTCCGGAGTACGTTCCGGCAATTTTTATCCAAATAGGGGAATATTACGAAACGGCCGCCCTTTTTAATCCGGAAAATAGCAACGGCGATTCGGCGGATTATCAAACGGCGATTGATTATTACAATAAGGCCATTCATTATGAAGACAGCAATAACAAGGAAGCCAAAATAGAAGCCATGTATCGCAAAGCTCTGGTGGAAGCTAAGCTGGGCAAGGATGAAATAGCCGCTCAACAATATCAGGATATTATTGATGCCTATCCCGACTCACCTTTTGCTGTTTTGGCTCAAATAAAATTGCTTAATCCCAAAGATACCAAAGAACTTTCTACTTTGAGCGATTCTTTGGCTGTTTACAAAAAACGACTGGCTCAAGCCGGGATTTCTATGCCTCAAAAAGGAAAGACCCTTCAATCGACACCTGCCTTGCCTTCCAAAACACAGAGTTTTGAAGAATATTTGAATCAAAATCCGGTGGACACCACGCAGGCGGAAGCCCCGCAGCAGCAAGAGCAAATTCCGCAAACGCCTGCAGCGGCAGACTCCGATTCAACCGTAACAACTCCGGTAGAACCCGATACAACAGGCCAATGATAATAGGGATTGCCTCCGAAAACAAGGCCAAAGTGCTGGCCGTAAAGAAAGCTTTTGGCCAATTAGCCCGGGCTTTTGCCCGACCGGATTTTGCAGAAGCAGAGTTTTTAACGATTGCCGCCCGAACTTCGGTTCCCGATATGCCGCTTTCCTTAGAGCAAATAGCCGAAGGTGCCATAGAACGTGCCCGATTTACCTTTGAACGTTCGGAAGCGCTCGATTATGCCATAGGATTGGAAGGCGGTACTTTCCCGTTTATGTCTCCTTCGCTGCGCGGTACTCCTCAATTTTTTTTGCTGAATTTTGTTTATGCTTATAACGGCAGGGAAGGATATTTGGGTAGTTCTCCGGCAGTGAGTTTACCTCCGGTTGTCATTCAGGCGCTTTATGAGCAGGATCGTGAGCTGGCCGAAGTTATGGATGCCTTAACGGGCAAATCGGATGTGCGTTCTAATGAAGGTGCATTTGGGATATTTACAAACGGTTTACTCAACAGAAGCGTCTCTTTTGAAATTGCGGTAATCAACGCGATGGTTCCGTTTTTAAATAATGTTTATCGGGATTAATTGCAAAAAGGGGGGTGGTAAGAACGATTGTCCTCCCAAAAAACGATTAATCGACAAACAGATAGGGACGCCAAGTCTGAGGAATTTTACGCAGAGAAATTTGCAAAAAGAATAAATGCGAAGGTTTTTTAGGCTTACGTAACAGTTGCATGCCAGCCATTTCGGGTGTACGGTTTCCTTTTTTGGAATTACATTTTAAACAAGCACAAACCAAATTCTCCCAAGTGTCCTTGCCGCCGAAGCTTTTAGGAATAACATGGTCAATGGTCATGGGGCGGCTGTTTTTGCCGCAATATTGGCAGGTATGGTGGTCTCGTTTCATTATATTTTTGCGATTTAACGGAACATCACGGTAGGGTTTGTAAATATAGTTACGCAAGCGAACCACACTGGGACAGGCCATATTCATGGAAACCGAATGCAGCTCTTCACGATAGCGTTCTACCATATCCACTTTTTGGCTGTAAAGCAAAATGATAGCCCGCTTTACGGTTGAAATGGTTAAGGGCTCGTAATTTTGGTTAAGAATAAGAACTTTACGGCCTAACATAATACGCGCCTGCCAATCTGGGTTCAAAAATTCAAGCCGGTAATTCGGCATTTTTAAGATTTAGTGCTAAATGTAAAAAAATATTACGGAACTGCAAATTTAAAAGTTCCGCAAATAAGCTGTTTTGCCGATAAGCCAAATTAGTTTTTGCCTGCCGGCTAAAATTTTTGCAAATTAAAAATTTACAAACGAGAAAGGGATACAATGCCGTTTGTCCAAATTGAAGTTGACGATCAAATTGCCGTATTAACGTTAAACCGGCCCGAAAAACGCAATGCTTTTAACTATCCGTTTTTGCGGGAATTGCAACAGCAGTTTGAATCCATTGCTCGAAATCCGGAAATACGGTTGTTGATATTAACGGCAGCAGGAGAAACAGTGTTTTCTTCAGGAGTGGATTTAAACGAGCTCATACGTTTTAAGGAAATCGAAGAAGCAAGACGTTTTGCTTTGCAGTTAGAACAAACCAACGAAGCATTGTTAAAATTGCCCAAACCGGTTATTGCCGTTATTAACGGGCACGCTCTGGGAGGTGGCTTTGGCCTGGCATCCAATGCCGATATTCGCTTGCTGGCCGAGACAGCTACGATCGGTTTTCCTGCGGTACGCTTAGGGGCTATTTTACCCGCGGGCTGTACGCTACGTTTGAATGCCTTAATAGGTGCGGGACACAGCAGAGAACTTTTGATGAGCGGGCGCTTGGTGCATGCTCAAGAAGCAAAACAATTGGGATTGGTTAATGAGGTTTGGCCAGCAGAACGCTTAATGGAACGCGCATTTGAAATTGCTGTTTCGGTATTAAATGCCAGCGATCAGGCATTGATGATGACCAAGCAATTGGTTAATCAGGAATTGATAGTGCAAATTCAACAATATGCGCTGGCTTCCAGCGAGAACTTTGCCTATCTCGCTTTTACGCAGGAATGGCAAAAGCGGATTAAAGCTTTTCTGGAAAATAAAAACGCCAAATAAATTCTTTAAAAATAAGTGCGGATTTCCACAAAACTTTGGCGCAATTGCGGGGAATAATCCGCATCGTTTTCATTTAAAGAGTTGATGCGGACCAGACCGCGCGCATGGATAATTCGACCGTTACCAAGAGCAAAACCCACGTGCGTAATTTTATCGTCATTTTCGGCAAAAAAGTACAGATCGCCGGGTTCGGCTTGCAAAGGGTCATGCGAAACGGGTGTTCCGTCTTCAAACTGCATTCGGGCATCGCGCCGAATTGTTTTGCCGAACATACGAAAAATCAATTGCACAAATCCGGAGCAGTCCAGTCCGAAAGGCGTTTTGCCTCCCCAAATGTAAGTAGTGCCTAAAAATTGTTCAGCCAGTTTAATTAGGTTTTGCCGGTTAAACGACGGTAATTCTTTAAAAACCTGATGTTCTACCCAGCCTTTGCGACCGTCCGGTAAGGCAATTTGTGCCCAGCCATTCTGCGTTGCTATTACCGGCAAACGAGCGCCTGCTCCGGTTTGAAGCAACGTAGAACTGCTTTTATCGGGTTGGCGATAAACGGGAACATATAAACATGTAATCAATTTCCATTCCGTCTGCGGCGGGACGCATTGGCTTACTTGATGTATGTTAATCCACCCGGGGTAATCGTCTTCGGTGCGAATATGTAAAAAAGAATCCGTTTTGTTTAAAACGTGTAATTTTTCCCAGAGAACCGTTTGTGTATCGATTTCGCTGTGGAAAGAAGGTTCCCTGTAAATGTTAGCAAAGCTTACATTCGTGTAATAGTCCATTTAATGCTCCGTAAAAATTTTTGCGTTGCAAATCTACAATAGTTTTGAGCCGGATTCAACTTACCGATATGCGATTCATGGCGTCGGTTTTGCATTTTACCGTAAATTCTTCTATCTTTAGCCCCTTTAAAAACAAATAAGGTAAGGTTAATGGGGCAATTATTTCATTTATTTAAACGGTTGGGTTCGGTAAAAGCGCTGATTCTGGATATGGACGGGGTGCTGGTGGATACCGAGCCGTTACACATGGAGGCGTTTCGTCGCTATTTAAAACGCTATCGTTTACCGCATGACGATGCGTTTATTTTCGGATTTATCGGAATTTCTGTGCCGGATAATATGCGTTTGGTTTACCGTAATTTTTTTCATTCCGACGATGAACACAAAATTGCGCAGGCAATTAAGGAGCGGGATGCTATTTATTTGCAATTATTGCGGGAAACGCCTTTAAAACCGTTACCAGGTATTGAAGCATTGATTGAATTTTGTGAAAGAAGAAAACGGCCTGTGGCGTTGGCTTCCTCTTCGGATCGGGAACAAGTGACGACGATTTTCGAAAATTTGAAAAAAACGAGTAACGGGCGATTTGATCCTGATAAAATTTTTAAGATTGTATTGTCAGGTGAAGATGTGCGGCATCGTAAGCCACATCCGGAAATTTACCGCAAAGCGGTTCGTCTTTTGGGGGTTGAACCCCATCAGGCGCTGGCTATTGAAGATTCACCTGCAGGGGTGCAAAGCGCCAAAAGCGCCGGATTGCTTTGCATGGCCTTAAAAAGTCGTTTTGTTGCGCAAGAGAAACTAAATGAAGCGGATGTGAAGTTGGATTCGCTTTTCGATGCCTTGCATTATTGCAAGCAAGCGATGTGAAAAAACAAGCCTTTTGTAGTTTTGCCGGGGTTGATTTGTGATTTTGCGTATCGTAATTATTTTGACGAATTTGCTTTTAACAAGAAGCGCAATATTTTGCCCATTACGAGGTTACGCGCTTTTGCCGGCAAAATAGTTTCGAAGGGAAACCCCATTACCACCAAAGGATATTTTCCTCGATAAAGTACTGCGGCACTTTGTCCGTTTTCGGCATAACGCAGCCAGGTATGGGCACCGCCCGCGGGGTTAATGGCGTCCGGAGCTTCTACCGTGTAAATATTGGCATTGTACGCGGTATTAAAACGAAACGGGGGCACAACGAGCAGGCTATCGCGATGATTATGCCTAACAATACCGGTGCGCGAAGCGTGTGTATTAATCCAGTTAATGTGTAAAATTTTTTGAGCAAATTTCCGGCTCTGATAGCCATGTAATCGGTCTTGGTACAAATCGGCTCCGACATAAGCGCCGGAGACGAACAATCCCCGACCTTGCCGTAAATACGATTTTAAAATTCTCTGCAGGCGAACGGGAAAGGCTTTAAAGGTGCTGTCGTTTTGATTTTTTAGGTGCTCCTGCGGCCAGGGTGTGGTTTTTTCTTCCCCCAAAATCAAATCGATTGCCGGGTAGGGCTTAAGGTCAAGCAGACCATCCATAACAGTCTCATCACTGGCGGAACAAAAAGCATAGCCTGCATTCTTAATGGCAAGTCCGTGCTGATACACGAAATCGAACGTATTGCCTGGGATAATTTTGGTTTCGTAATCGGCAAAACTTGCTCCGAATCCGGGAGCATCATTTCCGCGAAACCGTGAATGCATGTTAAAATCGTACTGCATGCCCGTAAAGCTCAAATCGTAGCGATCCGGTTCTCCGTTATCTTCAAAGGCCACAAAGCCGCCAAGGCTATCGGTATGGAAATAGGAAGGACCACAAATACGATCGAAGTCGTTAACCACCAGAATAACAGGTGTCTTTTTTACTGGTCGGTAAACGGATAGTATTTCCGATGGAAAACTTTTACCTCCTGCATTTAGGGCGCAAATTTTAAAGCTGTAAATTTTACCTGGCGGTAACGTATCGATCACAGCAACGGGTTGTTTGACAACGGTTCCGTTATTAAAACCGTCGCTGTCAATTCGTGTATATACCACATAGTGATCCGGAGATGCCGTGGGTTCCAGCGGATCGTTTTGCGGGCGCCAGCGCAGTACGATTCGGTTTAGCGAATCGTATACAGCCGAAAAATGGGTAACGGGTAAAGGTTGAACCACATAAGGCCGTTTGTGTTCACTGGCAATAAATTTTAGTATGGCTTTATAAACCGCGCGGGCCACAGTAAAACGGAAACGGGGATCCAATGCCAATTGCATATCGCGAAAATTTTGGTGTGAAAGCAGCTCTATTAAGGCAGCCGGAACATTGGGGCGATAGGCTTCGCTGTAGCTCTGGTCGAGCAAGGCGCGTCGTTGCCAGGTGGAATCGAAGGTGGCGCGAATATCCGCAACCACCTGCGTTTGTAAAATATCGGCAAAATCGCGATTAGCCAACCGCGAAACACCGTCCGGAAATGTGCGTTGTGTGTCGGCTCCGGTTAAACTGTAAATAAGTAACGTACCAAAAGTGGTATCGCCTTGGTAAAATCCCGCATTGGTGTGGAAGGCTAATGAAAGATCCACGGGAATGCCTAGGCCTTTGATATTCCGATTTCGGTTCGGGCCGAAAGGTTTGCCGTAAAGATAATTGACATATTCGCCTCGTGATTGGTAGTCGTCATCGTAATCGTTTCGGTTATCATTAAAATTGTACACTAAGGTGTCTGGCATTCCGGTATATTGCAGATAGTAGCGCGCACCTTCTTCCCAGCGCGGCCGTCCGCTGGTAATGCCATCGCGTTCGATATTGCCCATACCGCCGCCAAAGCGTACTGCATCGGCTGTGATCCATTTTTCCGGTAGTTTACTTAGATTGGTTAAAAGCACGCTTCCGGAATCGGGATGGATTCCTTGTTTAAATTTAAAGGTACCCAAATACAACCAAGTGGAACCGCCAATTTGCTGGTTTACTTCAAAGGTTGAACGGCCACCGGTGTGTAAAACGGAATAATGGGCATCATTTACATTTTGGCTGTCGGCATGATACGAGACATAGACGGCGTAATATCCGCTTTGAGGGATGTCTGGTGTCCAGCGTATTTGCGCGCTAACCACACTGTCGGCTCGAACTTTTCGGTAGGTGCCTTGCCGAAAAGGATTAAGTCCGCTGGGATAGGGTGGGTGGCCTATTGCAAATCCGGGGTTTTTTCCTTGTTGAAAAAAATGACGATTATCCAAAGTTCGTTCAGCATAATGGCGGCCGGAGGGGGGGGTACTGTCGTTATCTACTACAACCTCGAGCGATTGAATATCGCGTTCGCGTGGTAAAAATACATTGGCTCCCGCATTTTCCAACATGGGTACCAGATAGGGGATTACAAATGAGGTGGGGAGTAAATCTTCTACCGATTGGAACAAACGCGGACGTTGCCATTCCCAACGCCCGCGAATGCGATTGTAATACCAGCCGTGGCTGTTCCACACAACGATGTTACGCTTTTGCAAACCTTTGTCGATTTTAAACGGAATTTGCGGGCGTTTTACCGGGATAGGACGTTTATGGGGTTTGGGTAAGCGGCTGATATCGTATTGGGTGGTATCCTTACGGAAGAAGTTGGGGATCAATTGTTCGATCGGAACTTGCAACGTGTAGACGGTAAGCGTGTATGCGCGGTATTTATGTCCCAAAAGGCCATGCAGTGTTTGGTAAATTTGTTTTACCTGAAGATCGCGGAAGGGTATCAATGAGAAACGTTTATTCAAATAGACAGAGATTTTTTTATGCGTATTGTCGATAAGCACGCTATCAATACGCGTACCGGAGTAAACGTTTACGGGTTGTCCGGTTTTGATAGCCATTTGTAAAAATTTTTCTACCTTTTTGTGGATTCGGATTTGTTGTTTACTCATCCCGCTGTAATTATACATCGGCATGCGTTTTAACAGTTTTGGTTGGCAGCCTGCCAAAAGAATAATAGCGAACAGGAAAAGAGATAAACGTTTTAAAACAGGCATAAAAATTTCTCCGCAAATACTGAAATTTGTTCATTTAGCATTGACAAGAGTTTATTTTTTTTTGTATTTTAATGCAAGTTAATATTTAATCCCCGAAATAGCTTTAATCCATACTTCTGTCAACGGAAAATAATACGTAAAAAACGAATGTTTTATTATGCGCAAACTGCCAATTAATTTGGACGAATTAGCTTTTGTCTTGCATCGCGGGGAAGAATTAGACATGGAGTGTTTTTTAGATCTGGATACCGGAGAGATTCATTATATCCCTACGGATAATGATGTATTGCAGTCTATGTTTAAACAGTTAACTATTCCGGAACTGGTTAGCATTACCTCGCTGGCGGAGCGTTTATTTACGGATATTTCTCATTTGCTTTACATTCCCGATAATTTTAAAGATGTTGTTTTTGAATTGATGAATCAATTTTCCAATCATTCTTCTCTACCGGAAGTTACCCGCGAAAGATTGTTGCAAGCCATTCATCATAAAGGTGGGTTTGAAAAATTTCACAAAGTTTTGCAAGAATTTCCGGGATTACTTACGCGATTTGTGGAATTCCGCGATTCTTTTTTTCTGGAAAAGGCGAAAGAGTGGTTGGAAGGGCATGAAATTGTTCCCGTTGATTTAAGAAGAAAGGGGACATACAATTAAATTTTTAGAGATAAGTTCAGCAGTTCGACAAGATTACGTTTTAATTTTAATTTTCTTTTTTGCCCTTTCTTTTTACATTATGGGTGGTTTTTAAAAATAATAATGAACCTCGGAAGTGAGAATGAAGAAGATTGTGGGCATTACGGTTGGCGATCCGGCTGGCATCGGAGCGGAAATTGTTGTGAAGGCTTTATTAAACCACGACGAAATTTTTGATTGGTGTAGGCCGCTGGTTTTGGCTCCGGTTAGCGTAATAGAGCAAACATTATCGCTTTTGGGATGCCAACATGCTTTACGGGTAGTGTACTCTGCTGAAGAGGTCCAAAAGGCCGTTTGGCCGGGAAAAGCCTGGCTGGTTTATGCGACGCCATTGGTGGAGCCGATGCCTGCTTATGGGGCAATAACGGCTCAAGGGGGGCAAATGGCTTTTGAGGCTATTCGTCAGGCCATCGAATTAGCCAGGCGAAAGATTATTAGTGCTGTTGTTACGGCCCCTATTAATAAGCAATCGTTAAAACTTGGCAATGTTCCATTTACTGATCATACGGCCATGTTTAAAGCATTAACCCGAAGTGATTCGGTAATGACTTTGTTTATGACGGGCCGATTGCGCATCTTTTTTTATTCGCGGCATATTTCGTTTCGGGAAATTGCGAATGCTCTGGATAGAGAGCGGTTGGTGACAACCATGGAGCAAGCAGTAGGTTATTTAAAAAGATTGGGAATTACCCGTCCTAAATTGGGTGTTGCGGCTTTGAATCCGCATGGGGGTGAAAACGGTTTGTTCGGTGACGAAGAGGTACGTATCATTCGTCCTGCCGTACGGCTTGCACAAAAGAAAGGGTTGCAAGTAGCGGGCCCCATTCCGGCCGATTCGATTTTTCACTTAAATTTAAGCGGCGAGCTGGATGCTGTTCTTTCACTTTACCACGATCAGGGGCATATTGCGGCCAAAACTTACGATTTTTACGGGACTGTCAGTTTAACCATGGGATTACCGTTTTTACGTAGTTCGGTAGACCATGGTACGGCATTTGACATTGCCGGACGCAACAAAGCCAATGAACGTAGTTTGGTTGAGGCGATTAAAATTGCAGCCGAATATGCCTGGTGATTAATGGACAAGGCTAAAAACCACCCCCAGAGCACCGCCTACCAATACGCCGGTGGCAAATCCTTGCAATCCATTCCAGCTTAAGAACCACGGGCGTCTTCTTTTTTGCAATTCTTTACGGTATAATTCGGCCACTTTGTTTAGCTTGCGATCGTAATCCTTAACCATAATTTGCAAGGTATCGGCATTGGCTTGTAGTTTTTGATTGATGGCTGTTTGCAGACGTATTTGGTTTTGTAAATTTCGGATTAGGCTATCGGAAATGGCTTTGCGGCGTGCGGTTAACTGTGTTGTTTCTTTGAGGGCTTTTTCCAGTTTTTCGATTTTGTCCAAGCTGGTGTTCAGGTCTTTTTCGCACCCCATAAGAGCCTGCTTTAATTGGGCCGTTGTTTGGGTGTGGCCCGCAGTTAGTCCGAAAATCAAAATTAAAAACAAAACAAATGCGATGCGCATAATTTACTCCTTAATCAGGCGATAACCGTCAATTTTGATCGGTGTTTGTGTTTCGGGTGCTTCGGGATGCTCCTCTTTGGGCAATGCTCCAATTAGTTTTTGGCGGGCCTGACTTCGCGTTCGGGCTGCGCTGACAAAGGCGGAAGCGTCGTTAAGTAGTTGCTGGTTTAAGGCTTGCCTATCCTTTAATTCGGCGTCGATTAATTTGAGCTCGGTTTGGTAATGATCGGCATGGCGCGAAAGCTTTGCACGTTTTTTCTGCAACACGCGAATCACTTCTTGATTGGCGCTTACAGCCTGCTGACGCCGTTTTTGTGTTTCTTTAAAACGGGCGAAGTTTTCATTGAATTCGGCCAATGTATTTTCAATGGCAAAGGCTTTTTTGAGTCGGCGTCGGACAAAATAGCCGCCGATCAAACCGACACCCGCGATAAGGCTCATCCCTAATTTTGCATGTCGGGGTAAGATTAATTTCCAGATTAATATAAGGGCAACGATTACGGGTATGAGGATAATGGCCACATCTAACCAAATTTTTAGTTGACTCAGATCAAACATTAAATATCCTCCTCGTTTTCGACAACGTGCAGTTGGCTTGCGGGAGACGTGGCGGGTGTTTGGTCGGTTGTACCTAATTGGTATTCCAGACGCTTTTTTTGCAAATAATGATCGTCTGTTTTAAAGCGTCGGACGGTGTAGCTACCGGCCAATCCGAAAACCACTCCTGCGAGAGAAATAAGACCTGTTTTCATACTGTCCATAATTTTTATTGTCAACATTGCTTGGGAACTATCTGCATTTAAATAAGCTAATATGGCAAAAGACAACCAACTAAGAGCAATGAAGACCAGTAGGATCATTGAGTAGGTTAAGATGGTAAATAAAAAATCGGGATAGCCTTTGGAATTTTTAAGCAGCCATGCGCTGGGTTTACCTCTGAATTTGTCCATGATTTTTCCTTTCGGTTTACCTTTTAGACAAGGGGTTGTACAAATGCTTCCAGTCCGGCGGTAATGGCTTCGATTATCCGTTGTTGGTAATCGGCGTCTTGAAGGTTTTTTAGGTCTTGTGGGTTGGTTAAGAAGCCTGTTTCGACGAGCACGGCAGTGGGTAGGGTTTGGTGAATCCAAGCCAAGCTTTTTCCTAATTGCACCGTAGAGATGATGCCATCACGGGCGAGGGGCAATCCGGCATTGGCACAGGCGTTTGCGATATGGCGTGCCAAAGCGGTAGCCTGGGATGATTCCGCACTGTAAATAACGTACAAACCTTTGTGCTGTGGAAGCGGAACGTATGTTTGCTTATTTTCGTCCCATTGGGCGGCTACATTGCAATGTACGGAAATAATGGCGTCGAAAAGGGGACGTTTGAGTTGGTGATGGCGATTGATGAGTTGACAGCGGGTTTTTAAAGGAGGAACCTGAATATCGTCTTTTCGGGTTGTCCATATTTGGTGTCCGTTCTGCTTGAGACGGGTATTTAAACGACGAACCATTTGCCAGTTTAGATCCTTTTCCATTACGCCTTGCCAAACAGCCCCGGTATCCGGTTTACCGTGTCCGGCATCGGTACAAAAAACAGCCATGAGCCGTTCCTCCTTTTTAATGTGCCGTGGTTCTTCCTTAAATTTTGATGAAGCGATTGTCGTCCATGAAGTGTTGGTAATTAAGATAAGGGTTAATGCCTATTGGATGCAAATTTCAAGGGGAAGAAGGTAAAAAGGCGGAATAAATTCCGCCTTTTTATTGGGGGGCAAAGACGGAATGAATTCCGTCTTACCTGGAGTGGAAAAGGGCGGAATAAATTCCGCCCGAAAGCGAATATTAACGCCACAATTTTTCCGGATATTTCCCTGCTGCGATCAATTGACGAATTTTTTCTTTCACTACGGGTTTGTCTTCTTTGTAGGTTACTCCGAACCATTCTTCGTTGGTCGGAACGATTTTAACTTTTGCTTTGCCAGTGTTGATCAGTTCGTCCAGAACCCAGGTTAAAAAGAATTCCGCTTTGCTATTATTTACGTTTGTTTTGAGAAATTTTCCGAAATATTCATTGAGATAATCAAAAAATGTTGGTGTGTAGCCCATCATATTCATGGAGACCAGAACCGAACCGTCAATGGGCTTTTCCTGTTCGTTTTCATCCAAATAGACGATGTGTTCATTTTTTCGGTAAATTTTAGTGCGTTCGACGATTTCTTTTAAATAACCTTGTGCATCCACCTGGCAAACGCCGCGGGAAACCGATCCGTGTTTTGACAATGTTTTGTTCAGCCGATAGCCGACAATAGCGTATTTGTTACCGGTAACGGGTTGCCTGTTTAGAAAATCGGCTAAAGTTTGGTAGGCGTCTTGTCCGTAAAAATCATCGGCATTGATTACGCCGAAAGGTTCGTGTACGGCTTGTTGGGCCACCAAAACCGCATGAGCAGTGCCCCACGGTTTTTTACGGTCCGCAGGCGCTCGGAATCCTTGCGGAAGATCGTCCAGTTCCTGAAATACAAAATGCACGTCGGCATGGCCCTTTAGTTTATCGCCAAAAACAGCTTTGAAATCATTCTCCAGTTCGCGGCGAATGACGAAGACAATTTTTTTGAAGCCTGCTTTCAGGGCATCGTAAATAGAATAATCGAGAATGGTTTCGCCGTTGGGGCCAAATTGATCGATCTGTTTAACGCCGCCGTAGCGGCTGCCCATGCCTGCCGCTAAAATGACTAAAGAAGGTGCCATGAGATTCCTTTCCCGTTTTTCAATTCATTTTTTGTATTTGTTCATGCAATTTGAAAAAAAAATTAATGCAATGCAAAAGCAAAGGGCCGTTTTGTCAAAGTTAATTTGGTGAAAATCGATGCGAAAAGTTTTCACGGCGAACGAGGAAGGCGTGCTGTATTCGGCCATTAAATTTAAAATTTTGTTTGTGCCTCGTTTTTTTCGTTATTTGATTTTTGATAAAAAAATTCCTATCATGCAATCGCCTAAAAACTAAATTCGGAGGAAAGAATGAATTGGGTGATTTTAATTTTGGGGTTTTTATTTGGGGCTATTTTACAGTATGCTCATCTGAACAAATACGATGTTATTAGCCGTTTGTCGACGTTGGAGGATTTGACTATAGCCAAGGCTCTTTTGGTGGCCATCGGGGCAGGGGCGATTATTTTGAATATCGAAATTGCCTTTGGTATTGCCAGCTATCATGTTAAACCGTTTGTTTTCGGAGGGATTGTGCTGGGCGGACTGATTTTCGGTTCCGGTATGGCAATTTTGGGGTATTGCCCGGGCACTTTGGCGGTTTCTTTGGGAGAAGGGGCTTTGGATGCATTAACCGGCATTATAGGCGGTTTGCTCGGCGGCTTGGTTTTTACGCTAATATTGCCTTCTATTAAAGGTATTTTAGGCCCCGACTGGGGTAAAATTTCTCTTAATAGTATTACCGGCGGAGGCAATATTCTTTTCTTTATTTTTCTGTTTATTATTGCCATTGCCTTTATTTATTTTGCTTTGTGGCTGGACAAAAGGGAAGAGGGCAAGAACAGAAAATGGCTTTATGCCGGTATTGGCCTGGCCGTTTTAAATGCGTTCGTATTTTTAGGATCGGTAACCAATCGGCCTATCGGGGCCTCCACGATGTATCCTTATTTGGCGGATTATTTGAGCGGTTTAACCCACAATGCTTATTTTACCAAAATTCAAACACCAGGCCACTGGGAACTGATTTTTTTGGTGGGTGCATTTTTAGCCGGATTGATTATCTCGCTTATCAAAAAAGATTTTGAGTTGCGATTGATTTTTTCCAATTGGGAGCATTACAAAGGCAGCAGCATTGTGGCCAGAATTGTTTGGGCTTTTGTCGGTGGGTTTGTTTTGATTTTCGGCGCGCGAATGGCTGGCGGATGCACCAGCGGGCATATTTTGTCCGGCGGAATGCAACTGGCGGTGAGTAGTTTGGTTTTTACTGTGTTTGTTTTTACGGGGTTGGTTGTTACGGGCAAATTATTTTACAAAAAGAGCGAATAAAATGTTTGGTTTTTTGTATTGCGGAATGATTAGCGGTTTTTGGGTTTGAGACTTTCCGCGCGGTGGATGATATGTTTCCCGAAACGGTCGGTCAGCAAGTCCTGAACTTTGTCCAGACGTTCGAGTTTTTCTTCCTGTTCTTTGAACAAGTGCAACTGTTTGCTATCGCCGGAATCGAAACCGCTGACGCCCACACCGATTAGGCGTACTTTTCTACCGTTTTGGTAGTTGGTTAAAAACATCTTTTGTACGATATTGAATATTTTCTGCGTTTGATCGGTGGGATGGTTAAGGGTTAAATTGCGTGTAATGGTACTGAAATTTTTGTAGCGCAATTTCAAATGAACGGTACGCCCTTTAAGTTGTTTTTTGCGCAGGCGGTAACCAACTTTTTCCGCCAGAAATAGTAATGTCCGACGAATTTCATCGGGATTGTCCGTGTCTTGTGCGAAGGTGTGTTCATTACTGACGGATTTGATGGTTTCATCGGTTACTACGGGTCGGTTATCGATACCATGAGAGAGGCGGTAAAAGTGTTCACCCTGAGCACCTAATTTGTTTTTAAGTATTTGCGGCGGAAAGCGGGCCAAATCGCCGATGGTACGAATGCCCATTTTTTTTAGTAGTTTTTGTGTTTTGGGGCCGGCGCCCCAAAGCCGAGAGATATTTAGCGGGTGTAAAAAGGTTTCAATGTGATCCGGATGGACCACTACGAGCCCATCGGGTTTTTGCAGATCGGAAGCGATTTTGGCCAGATATTTGTTCGGTGCCACACCGACGGAAGCGGTTAAATGTTCTTTTTCCACGATGCGGCGTTTGATTTTTTTGGCGATGGTTATACCGTCACCGAAAAGGCGGGTGCTACCGGTAACATCCAAAAAAGCCTCGTCAATGGAAAGCGGTTCGACAAGGTCGGTGAATTCGTAAAAAATGGCAAAAATTTCTTTGCTTACCGCTGCGTACAGCTTGCCGTTAGGTTGCACATAAATACCATGCGGGCACAAGCGGTAGGCCTGTGAAACGGGCATGGCCGAGTGCACGCCAAATTTACGCGCTTCGTACGAACAGGTAGAAACCACACCGCGTCCTTTGCCTTGTTTGGGATCGGCGCCCACAATAAGCGGTTTGCCTTTGAATTCCGGATGTTCGCGTTGTTCAATGGCTGCGAAAAACGCATCCATGTCCACATGTAAAATAATGCGTTGCAAAGGTCCTCCGACTGTTTGGAGCAATATAACTTTTTTGGGCTCCTTTAACAATCTTTTTAAAATATAGGATTATCATGGAAAAACTAAAAATCGAATCGGTTTTTGGGCATGGCGTGCGTTTTGAATGTCTGGCAGATTGCAGTACCTGTTGCCGCATTAGCGGAGGTTTTGTGTATTTGAGCGAAAAGGAAGCGTGGAAGATCGCAGGGTTTTTGCTTACGGATTTTAACGAATTTCGCGCTTATTTTACCAAAGAAATTGACGGGCGATTAGTGCTTGCCGACGGCGAAGGCGATGGGTGAGTTTTTTTGGAAAACGATTCGTGTCTTATTTACGATGTGCGTCCTTATCAATGCCGTATGTTTCCGTTTTGGCCGGAAAATTTGCAAGATGTCGAAAGCTGGCAGGCGGTTAAGGAAATTTGTCAGGGAATTGGTAGAGGTCGTTTTCATTCTGTTGACGCGATTGGGGAGATGCTCGCCAGACAAAGCAAATCCGATAAATCGGATTCTTACCGCCAATGCATGAAAAAAGGCGGCACTAATAAAATCAAACTTAACATAAAAAAGGCGATTTCCAAAGGTAAAATCCAGCGCGCCCATTTTTCCCAGGGAATTTCGGCCAGAG
>CAZRBA010000049.1:0-4033 GCA_964598255.1 uncultured Caldithrix sp.
TGACTGCGGTCAGGCGGCATTTGGGTACGGAGGCCGGGAACCGTTTCAACGGTTTTCGGCCTGCGTTAATCCTTGCCTCATTGTAAATATAGGAATCAGTTGTAATCAGATTTTTGCGAAATTGTAACAAATTGTAACAGGAATTATTCCTATCAAAATTTTCGGTCATTAGGATGCGATCCTTAGGTTCGGGCTAAATGGCTGAAAGGTTTCGCTGTTTTTCTTAATCACAATGAATTTCCGAAACGGGCGCTGCCCGCGGCAGAAACGTTTGAAAACGTTGCCGCCAAAAACATTTATGCCATTGAAAAGATAAATAATAGTAGTAAATCCGGTGACTTTCAAATTTTAGATTTTTTTTGCCTGCGGAAATGATTAGGCGAAAACAGTGAATTTGGCTAATCGGTCACCGGCAAACGCAACGATTACAATTTTAGGCCAATCTGTTTGGTACAATATGGAAAAGTTAGGTGTATGTGTAAAACAGACAGACTTAAAGTGTACAAAGTTTCGGGTATCTTCCAAATGCAAAGGTGAATTGACTAAGACTAAAGGCAGAATATTAATTGTAAAAATATACAACGGATGTGACCATTGAAATTACAGGACTTAAGCACGTTTACGCCGGACATATCTGCTACCGGCTTGTCGTATTTTTCCGGAAACATTGCCGGTAAATGGCATAATTTGAACAGTAATGATTGCTTGAATAAAAAGATCGTCCTGAACGTTCCGAATAATTTTTAGTGCAGAAAATTAGAAAAATAAAGTGACTCTTTCCGGTATGCAAAATGAGCAGATTTGCAACTATTATCGTGCTCGGGTAGCGGGTTAAAAATAAAGCATAAATACCGCTTACCGTTTGTAATTTAAACTTTGAATTTTACCAATGTGACCTCGCGGGTCAGGCCGCAAAAATCAATAAAATTTTTACTGATTTTTACCGCGATCATTCTGCAAATTATTTGCGCGTTTTTAAATAGGAAGCAACGAGTCGGTATCGGGCAGATAAAATCGCAAAATAAATTCATAGGTCGCAAAACACTTAGCAAAATTATCAGCAAGGACACGAATTCGACCGGTGAAAAAATCGGTGTCGGGTAAAAATACCCGAGCGTTTAGGCAAATTTGGCTTACAGGTTAGGAAATTGAAATAAGATCAAAAAATTTAACAAAATAACTAAGCACCAAACTTGTGAAAACAGAAAGTTTTGCATATATTTACAAAACTTTTTTAGGGAAAATTTTCCAGAAATAAGTGATATGGGCGGGGCATATCGCATAAATTGTTCCATTAAAGTCAAGGAGTAGTTATGCGTTTCGATGTAATGGATTACGTAGTCTTTTTCGGCTACATTTTGGGTATTGTGGTCTTGGGCCTTTGGGTCTCCCGAACCAAAAAAGGCCAAGAGAAAAATTCGGAGGATTATTTTTTAGCCAGCAAAGCTCTTCCCTGGTGGGCAATAGGTTCATCGTTAATTGCGGCCAACATTTCAGCAGAACAATTCATTGGCATGTCCGGTTCGGGATTTGCTATCGGTTTGGCCATTGCTTCCTACGAATGGATGGCGGCGGCCACGTTGCTCATTGTGGGCAAGTTCTTTTTACCTATTTTCATCGAAAAAAAATTGTACACCATTCCCGAATTTATTGAAAAACGGTTCAGTACCGATCTGAAAACCATTTTAGCCGTGTTTTGGATTGCCCTGTTTATTTTTGTTAACTTAACCTCGGTTTTATTTTTAGGCGGTAAAGCCATCGATACCATTGTAGGTACCGGCGATGGCAGTATGATTATTTACGCCATTTTATTCTTGGCTTTTATTGCTGCTGCGTATTCACTGTACGGTGGCTTGTCGGCCGTGGCCTGGACCGATGTGGTTCAAGTGGCCTTGTTAGTTTTAGGGGGACTTTTAACCACCCTAATCGCCTTAAATGCGGTTACGCCCGAGGGGGGCATAATTCACGGTTTTGAGCATATTTACAAACATGCCGGTGATAAGTTCCACATGATTTTACACAAAAATAACCCACAGTTTTTTAATTTGCCTGGTATCGCCGTATTAATCGGCGGAATGTGGGTGGCCAATTTGTATTATTGGGGATTTAACCAGTACATCATTCAACGGGCATTGGCCGCCAAATCGTTAAAAGAAGCACAACGCGGTTTGGCCTTTGCCGGATTTTTAAAGCTGCTCATTCCGGTTTTAGTGGTTATCCCCGGAATTATTGCTTATGTTTTGTTTACACAACCGGCCGGAACAACGATAATCCCAGGAGTTAAAGAAGCCTTTTTGAAAGCCGGCGGCGGAATCAATTATGATAAAGCCTATCCCTGGTTGATTAGTCAGTTTATCCCCGTGGGATTAAAAGGTTTGGTATTGGCCGCGTTAACCGCAGCCATTATTTCCTCTCTGGCTTCCATGCTAAACTCCACTTCTACCATTTTTACTATGGATATTTTTAAGCCCTACATCAAAAAAGATGCTACGGAACGTCAATTGGTATTTGTAGGCAGATTAACCGCCGGTATTGCCTTGCTTATTGCCATTGCCATGGCGCCGATTTTAGGAAACATTCCGCAAATGTTTCAATACATTCAGCAATACACGGGATTGGTAAGTCCCGGTATTTTAGCGGTTTTTCTGATGGGATTGTTCTGGAAAAAAACCACTAACAAAGGTGCCATTATCGGCGTAACACTTTCCATTGTCATAGCATTCTTGTTAAAAATCCCCAGTTTGGAACTGCCGTGGATGGATCAGATGTTTTATACCTTAATTATTACCATGGCCATTATTATGGGCGTTAGCCTAACCACATCGCCAGATGTGGACGATCCGAAAGGAATTCCGCTAACGGCAGCAACGTTTAAAACCGGTTCCGCTTTTAATATCAGCGCATATGCCATATTAATTATTTTGGCTGTTTTGTACACGGTTTTCTGGTAATCAAAAAACAAATTTGGATACGGGAAGTGCTTTGCTTCCCGTATTTGTTTTTTTTTGAGGCCCGTTTTTACTTGAATGGCCCGGGTTCTGCCCGTAAAACAAAATAAAAAGAAATTTTTTGCGGGGAATGACAATGAATGCAGACAAAGTTTTTTTGAACGATCTGTACGGAAACGCTTATGTTGCATTTCAAAAAAAGCGTTACCACCATATTAGCGATAAATTTAAGCAATACTTTGCATGCGAACCGAAATATTGGTTCAGCACACCGGGACGTACGGAAATTGGCGGAAATCACACCGATCACAATCACGGCCGTGTGCTGGCGGCCAGTGTGAATCTGGATGCAGTGGCTGCGGTAGCCGCTATTAATGAACCGACGGTTGTTTTCTATTCCGAAGGATTCGATAAACCTTTTCGGGTCGGGCTGAACGATCTGCAAAAAAAAGACGATGAGTTAGGCACGACCGAAGCTTTGATTCGGGGCATTGCCTTTCGTTTACAAGAATTGGGCTTTACCATCGGCGGATTTAATGCTTATGTGCAAAGCGACGTACTGCCCGGATCGGGATTAAGCTCATCGGCTGTAATTGAAGTTTTAATCGCAACGATTTTTAATCGTTTGTTTAACGCCGGTAAGATTTCTGCCCCTGAAATTGCCCGCATCGGCCAGTTTGCCGAAAATACCTATTTCGGCAAGCCGTGCGGTTTGATGGACCAGATGGCCTGCGCTATGGGGGGCATTATTGCCATCGATTTTAAAAATCCCGCTGCGCCTTTGGTGGAGCAGGTGCCTTTTGATTTTTCCGCACAGGGCTATCGCTTGTTAGTGGTAAATACCGGCGGGAGCCATGCCGACCTGACGGAGGACTACGCTTCCGTCCCGGCAGAAATGAAAGCGGTGGCTCGATTCTTAGGTAAATCCGTATGCCGCGAAATCGACATGAACGATTGGCTGGAAAAATTACCCGCTTTGCGTAAAAATCTGGGCGATCGTGCCGTGCTGCGCGCCTTTCATTTTATTCGCGAGAATGAACGGGTGATGCAGCAGGTGAAGGCTTTGAAAGAAAACCGCTTCGAAA
>CAZRBA010000050.1:0-54961 GCA_964598255.1 uncultured Caldithrix sp.
AACGTTTTGTGGGGCTGATTAAAGAGCGGGTTTCGCATTTGGCACCGGTTTTTGTTTTTCCGGGTGAAGAAGAAATGAAGGCTCTGGCACTGGGCGGGTTGCGTGTTTTACGCGGCGAAGAACGGGCCAAGGTGTATTAAAAACATTTTACCTCATGGTTAACCGGTGTGAGCTTAGCTTCCTTTTCACTCAACCGCAAACCTTAATAGGGCCAAAGGAAAAGTGGACTCACATCGTGACTTTGTGCGCTCGCAACTGCGTTGAACCCTTTGTTGCAATCTACATAATTTTTTAAAAGGCCTGTTAAAACGGGCACGTAAAATATTTTGAACATCATTTGGGAAATAACTAAATCGTTTGTTGATAACAACTTGCAAACGGCGTGACTATTTTTTTGTAATCTCTGAGAATGTTTAAACGATTGGCAGAACAAAGGTGGTGATGATTATTTTTTATTTACTGACGACTGATCACCAACCGACGGTACTCAAAATAGTGCTAAAAACGGCCTTTTGTTAACCGCCACTGAAGCCGATAATAACATCGACGACTAATCAAACTGGTATCGCCATATCAGGTAGGAGAGGTTATCCCTATTTTTTACAACAATACTCTTCGGATATGATCTACTTTGCCGGCTAAAAAAATCCCCCGTTTGGGTGACGGGGGATTTTTCAATGCGCTTACTTGATAAGAATAATTTTTTTGACGCGAACAATCGCTTGGGAGGTCCTTTGCGCTCGATAACGAACCCGCAGTAAATATTCGCCGCTGGGTAAAGGTTGGCCCGTATCCGAACGCCCGTTCCAGTGGAACAGAAAACGTCCGCTGTTTATTGACTGTTCCCTGAATGTTTTTACTTTCTGCCCGGAAATATTGTAAATGCTAATCGTGGCCGTACCAGGTTCCGCAGGTTGCAAAGCAATGGTGATTTCCGGGTTAAACGGATTGGGATAGGCCCGAACGACAAACGGATTGTTGGGTACAAAAAACGGATCGGAAACAATGCCCGTTGACGTCACGGAAAACGAAAGCGAATCAATGGTTACGGGAAGATTCGGTGTGTCTTGGTAATAGGTCTTAAACTGATTAACTTCCGGAGTGTCGTAACGCAACAAATCCTGTACGAAGCGCGGACTTAAACTTTGGTAATTAACACGTACGCTCACCAGATAATCAGTGTTTTTGTTCAATCCGCCAATGCGGTAAATAACTGTATCGCAACCCGATCCGCCGGTATTAAAATCAGGATCTTCGTCGGCCAAGCCGATAATTTCCGTAGAATCGTAAGCCATGCCGTTTTTCACAAATCCTTCCGGTGGAATGCGGTTGTCTTTGATGTAACGAGCGGCCCGCAGCAGGGTGTAGGTTACTTTGCCGTCTACATCTTCCATGACCGATTGGTAAATTTGCACTTGATCGCCCCTGGTAATCACAGTATGATGCGGCTCGTAATTTTCATCCAGCCCGGCAATGTCTCCGGCGCTGTCATCCCAAGCACCCGATTCGAAAACAACATTACTTTGATTATCCGAAATTTTTAAATCCAGCCAAGCCCGGCGGCTGGGATAGCCCGTGGGAAATTTGTGCCCTGTTTTATTTTTAATTGCTACCCGGACCTCAAGCGTATCGTCGGTTTTCCACTGACATTCGGCGTTTACATCGACAGACTGATTCCGTAAGAAGCGCAACGTGCGAGCCAGTGTACTGTCGAAGTGTTCGCCGGTGGCCGTAACGCCCAATTCCGAACCGTATTTTTTTAACAACCGAAGCATGTACACATTCGCTCCGGTAAAATTATGTTGGGCAAACGGACTGCGTGTGCCGAGGTTCGTGGGTTTGTTGGAAATAATGACACCTTCGTCCAAAGTAGGCATGTGGCAGGTTTGGCATTGAACGTCCTTAGCAGGATAAACGCTGTTTTCCCATTCCTGATAGGGCGTTTGTTCGGGCGCGGTTCCCACTACATTTCCGTCGTTGTCCACGTAAGGCGTAAATAGGGTATGGCAGGTAGCGCACATCTCGGAATTCAGTGTTTGCTCGCCAAAGGTTGGCGTGTAATTGACATTGGTCACCATAGGGTTTGTCATCGGGCTTTGGAAAGGGCCGTAAATAATGCGATCGTTGTCGATATGGTAATGTCCGCTGTAGCTTTCCGAAGTACCCAGATTGTCCGCTTTGATTTGATGACAGGCCGTACAGCTAACACCGTCCATCGAAAGGGTATCGGTTTTCATTTCAGAAAACGAATACGCCGTAGCTCCGTTGGCAATGGCTTCTGTGCGGCCCATCGGTGCGTGACAGGTGGTACATTTGTCTTCGATTACCGATTGCAAAGCCGGATGAGCCTTGACTTCGGCCGTTACCTTAGCCTGCCAAAAAATTTCTTTAGAGGCATTGGCCATCATGGTTGAACGCCAAAGCGTAGGAGGTGAAACATCGCGTCCCTGACGATCGAGCAAGGCACTTGCATTCGGTTGACCCGGCTGGTGGCAAACGGCACAACGTCCCGATCCCATAAACATGGTGGAAGTAGCCGTTGGTAGGGTTTGGCCCGTGATGCCTTGGGCCCAAACAAAAAGAAAAACAAACAAAACGGTAACAAAAGTGTTCATAGCAGATTCTCTCGTTTTAAACAAACAGGGGTATCTTAAAAAATACAAAATCAATATTCGGCAAACAAATCGGAAACTTGATAACTTTCCGTACGTTAGGAAAGGTCGAGATGTCTCGAAAATGCGGAGCCGTTGTTTGTATTTTATTGAGATTACGATAGGCAATTGTCCCGTTTTTTGCGGCAGATAAAATATACGTACAAATATTTTCAGCGTGCTAAATGCTTGATTCCCCCTGTAATTTCCGTAAAGGAACCTATTTTTATCGGCAATTTTATCTTTTGCTGCTCCGTATTTTTACATTCGCTTAAAGATCGCTGTTTTTTAACTTGGACCTTTCGCTTGCGGTACTTGTATTTTAAGCTAATTTTCAATAGCTTACTTTCACAATTAAGGAGCAAAAACAGCACAGTTTAAAGAAAAAGTACGGAGGTGATCATGTATACATTAGTTCTTTTGCGGCACGGTGAAAGTGTGTGGAACAAAGAGAATAAATTTACCGGTTGGACCGATGTGGACCTTTCCGAAAAAGGAATTCGGGAAGCGCACGAAGCTGGCAAACAACTTTTACAAAACGGATTCGATTTTGACATTGCATACACATCGGTTTTAAAACGAGCCATTCGAACTTTGTGGATTGTGATGGATGAGATGGATTTGATGTGGATTCCGGTAGTGCGTTCCTGGCGTTTGAACGAGCGCCATTACGGAGCTTTGCAGGGCCTGAACAAGGCCGAAACGGCCAAAAAATACGGTCAGGAAGTAGTGCATCAGTGGCGGCGTAGTTACGATGTTCCCCCCCCTGCTTTAACCAAGGATGATCCGCGTTTTCCCGGGCACGATCGCCGTTACAAAGACGTTCCGACCGATGAACTGCCTTTAACCGAATGTCTGAAAGATACGGTTGAACGCTTTTTGCCTTTTTGGCACCAAACCGTTGCTCCGACCATTAAAGAGGGCAAGCGCGTTATAATTGCCGCCCATGGCAACAGCTTACGCGCCTTGGTCAAATATTTGGATAATATTTCGGATGAAGAAATTCCCGGGTTGAATATTCCTACCGGAATTCCTTTGATTTACGAACTGGATGAAAATTTAAAGCCGTTAAAACATTATTACCTGGCCGATGAGGAAAAAGTAAAAGAAGCGATCCAATCGGTGGCAAATCAAGCCAAGGCCAAATAGGTAACGTAATTGTGTTTTGAGTTTTGCAAACAAAGGGCGATTCTGCGGAAAGGTCGCCCTTTTATTTGACTTGTAACGTTTTGGGCGGAGGAGAAGTATGAGTTCCGAAAACAAAAAGGGTATCGGGCTGTGGGCAGCCATTTCCATCGGAGTCGGCGGGATGGTCGGCGCTGGTATTTTTTCCATTCTCGGCGCGGCCTCGGCCATTGCCGGAAACGCACTTTACGTTTCGTTTTTTATTGCAGGATTGGTTGCGTTATTTAATGCCTATTCGTATGCCAAACTCGGCGTAAAATATCCGACCGCAGGCGGGCCGGTGGAATTTTTGATTCGCGGGTTCGGAAATTCGGTTCTTAGCGGTGGACTGAATATTTTGCTTTGGGTGGGCTATGTGTTTGCGCTGGCCCTGTATGCCCGTGCTTTCGGCGGCTATGCCATGACGTTTATGCCTGCGGGTAGTTCTCCGGTGTGGATCGGTGTGTTCGGAACAACCATTGTGCTCCTTTTTGTAATCATCGAATTCATTGGTTCGAATGCAGTTGCAGCTTTTGAATCGGTTAATGAATTTATTAAAATAAGTATTCTTATTTTATTTGCCATAATTGGCTATTTTAGCATTAAACCGCAATTGCTTTCCTTGAGTATTTGGCCCTCCGGTTCAAATATATTGTTCGGTGCCGCTCTTATTTTTATTGCTTACGAGGGATTCGGATTGATTACCAATGCGGCCGAAGATATGAAAACACCACATAAAACGCTGCCCAAAGCGTTGTATTTAAGTATTTTGATCGTTATTTTAATTTATGTTTCCGTCTCGATGAATGTGGTCGGACATTTGTCGGTCCCCCAAATTATCAAAGCGCAAGATTACGCTTTGGCACAGGCTGCGGTTCCTTTTTTGGGTCGTGTAGGGTTTGTAATTATTGTTATTACGGCTCTGCTCTCTACGGCTTCGGCCATTAACGCCACGCTTTACGGCGGAAGCAATGTCAGCTACATGATCGCTCGCGACGGTGAGTTGCCCAAAGTTTTTCAACGCACGGTTTTTAATCGGGCCAAAGAAGGTATGTTGATTACGGCAGGCGTAGTAATTGTGTTTTTGAATGCGTTACCTTTAGATCGAATTGCCCTTCTGGGTAGCGGTGCGTTTTTAATAATTTACGGTTCGGTTAATGTGGCTCATTTGCGTATTTACAAAGAAACCGAAGCGCGGGTGGCCCTAATTTGGATTGCTATTTTGGGCGATTTGGCCTCTCTGGTAATTTTGACGATTTATACGATCAGAAAAGCCCCCGTTACATTAATCGTTTTGCTTGGCGCCATTGCCTTCTCTTTTGCTGTGGAATGGCTTTACCGAATGATAACCAGCCGCGATCTAAAAATCAGAAGAGTGCGGAGGAAAAACTAATGCACCAAAAAACCATTCGCATCGGGCGTATATTTGGCATTCCTATCGAAATCGATTATTCCTGGTTTTATGTGTTCTTTCTGGTTACCTGGCTATTGGCCGATGAATATTTTCCGGCACATTATCATAATTGGACGTTGGCCGCCTATTGGTTTTGGGGAGCATTAACCTCCGTTTTATTTTTTGTCAGTGTGCTATTGCATGAATTGGGCCATTCTCTGGTGGCGCGTCTCTTTGGTATTCCCGTGGATGATATTGTTTTGATGATTTTCGGGGGAATTTCCAAAATTCGCCGTAATCCCAAAACGCCTACGCAGGAATTTTGGATCGTGCTAGCCGGTCCTTTGGTTAATATCCTTTTGTGGGCCATGTTGATGCTGTTGGCTTCATCTGTTCGCGGTTGGGAACAGATGTATGCTCTTTTGACGTATTTGGCTTACATTAATCTGATTCTGGGAATTTTTAACCTGATTCCCGGCTATCCGTTGGACGGCGGAAAAGCGCTGCTGGCCATCATTTGGGCGGCCAATCACGATTTGCAAAAAGCCACAGTTATTGCAGCAAATGTAGGCCGTATGTTTGCCTATTTTTTGATTTTTTGGGGGTTGTTTTTGGTTTTTGCCGGGAATATTTGGGATGGGTTGTGGCTGGCCTTTATCGGCTGGTTTTTGGAAAGCGCGGCCGCCACGCAAGTGCATAAGGAGTAAAGAAAAATTTGTAAATAGCTTGTCGGCCTTATTATTCTTTTTCCAACCCGGAGGACGCGGCATATTAGATGTCAGCCGTGCAAGCGCTTTTCTCAACCACTTGCATACGATTATCCGCTTGTTTCCCATCGCTTTCCATTTGGATTCTGTTACCTTGCATCTTAAATTACTTGTTTGAAGAGTGTTAACCGATTCTCTGAGGTTTGTCATGCCCGAATTGCCCGAAGTGGAAACCGTTATTCGCGAATTGCAACCGCTAATTGTCGGACGCCGCATCGATCGCTTGGAAGCCGTTTGGGGCAAAACTCTGGTGAATCGGAGTAAACAAACAGTTTCCGGACAACCCATAAAAACCATTCGTAGGCAGGGTAAATACATCATCATCCCGTTGAAACAATCGAACCTTATTATTCATTTGCGCATGACCGGCCGTTTGGCTTTTGAACCTGCCAATCAAAACGATTTGGTGCGAGAACAGGAATTAAATCATGTAAGACTCATCGTGCATTTTTCTGATGGCAGCCGTTTGCTTTTTAATGATACGCGCAAATTCGGGCGCGTGTACCATGTGGATGATGTGCAAACCGTTTTGCAAAATGTGGGTAAAGATGCTTTGGCCGAAGATTGGACGACGCAAATGTGGTTCGATTTGCTCCGCGGGCGCAAAATATCAATCAAAGCCTTCTTAATGTCGCAGAAATTTATTTCGGGTCTGGGTAATATTTACACGGACGAAAGTTTGTTCCGCGCTAAAATTCACCCCCAACGACCTGCTGGTTCGTTGCGTTTGGCAGAAGCACAGGGCTTGTTCAAAGCCATCCGTTTTATTTTGGAACAAGCGGTTAAAAATATGGGTAGTACCATTTCCGATTATCGGGATGCTTACGGCAACCCGGGTAAAAATCAGTTGTATTTTAAGGTGTACCGAAGGGAAGGGCAACCGTGCTTTGTTTGTGGTACGCGTATTGAAAAAACGCGGGTTGCCGGAAGGACCACTCGCTTTTGTCCGGTGTGTCAAAGGTAAGGGGAAGATAAAATGATCATTACCTTTATGAGTGATTTCGGTACGGAAGACGGTTATACAGGCAGTGTGAAAGGTGTGCTGCTAAACCTCGCTCCGCAGGCAACCGTCGTGGATATTACACATGCTATTCCGCCTTTTGATATCAAGCGGGCGGCTTACACGTTATTGAACTATTTTAATAGTTTTCCTTCCGGAACCGTTCACTTGATTGTGGTCGATCCCGGAGTGGGTAGTCAGCGTAAACCACTGATTTTACAAACAGACGATTATTTTTTTGTCGGGCCTGATAACGGCATTTTCGATCTTTTGCAATATAGAGAAAAATATAAAATCTGGCGAATTCTTGAAAAAAAGGTAAATCCCAAAATCGATAGTGCCACCTTTCACGGGCGCGATTTATTCGCTCCTGCGGCAGCCATGCTGGCTAACGGGGTTTCTCCGCAGACCATTGGGAAAAAAGAAACAGCCGCCAATCCCAAACCAACGTTTGTCAGCTTAAGCGGCAACCGTTGTAACGTACCCATTCTGGCTGTTGATCATTTCGGCAACATTATCACCGCTTTGCATCGTAACGATTTAAATCGTTTACAAAAGTCTATAAAATGGGTGGCATTTAAAAATTTTAAAACCGATCACATTCAAAAATACTACGCAGAAGCCCAAAAGGGCGAACCGTTGGCGCTTTGGAATAGTTTGGATTTTCTGGAAATCGCCGTTCGGGAAGCAAGCGCGGCCCGTTATTTTAAAGTAAATGCGCAAAAAGAAAGCGTTACCGTGGAATTGAAAGACCATATCTGACCCTAAGCAAACACAAGTCTGCTAATGTTTCGGAAACATGAAAATTTAGCCGAGCAGATACTAAATACGGATGAGCTCTCGAAAAAATAATCCACTCAAGCTTGCGCCGAACTTTATTTGTACTAAATATTAAATATCGAAAGGAGCCATCATGAAAAGAATCGTTACGTTCATAATTGGCGTATTTTTATTTTTAACGGCTAATTCCGCTAATGCCCAACAAATAGCTTTAAGTAAAGATTCACTTTATTTCCCGACATCCTTTTCTTATGATACACTTTTCGTTTACAATACGGGAAGTGAAAATTTGCTTATTGACAGTTTGTTCAGTGTCCACGAAGAATATGCTTACAGGGTGGAAATTCATGCGAACGATAGCACAATTTATTATATAATAGACGGCGGGCATGACCCTTTCTGGCTAGTGATAGAACCGGACGATTCGGCAGTGTTTATTTTTGCAGCACCGGATTTATGCAGCATCTGTAAAGTCACATCTACCCAAGAATATTTTGAAGACAGTCTGATTTTTATGAGCAATTCGTTAAGCGATGACAGCCTGTTACTTTTTTCTTACGGAGAAGGTTATCCCTCGGCCTTGCCCCAAACTAAAAATCGGACTCCGGAAGATTTTATCCTGCTCCCGAATTATCCCAATCCCTTTAATGCCGTTACCAAAATCCGCTACAAGCTATTGACCAAGAGTTTCGTCCGCGTATCGATTTTTAATATTTCCGGGAAAAAAGTGGCAACTCTGGTCACGGGCGAACAAACGGCCGGGACTTATTCGGTAAAATGGAATGCAAATGGTTTTGCCAGCGGTATTTATTTTTGTCGCTTGCAGGTAAATAAACACATAGTTCTAAGTCAAAAACTTGTTTTGCTCAAATGAAATTCTTATTGTTCACCCCATCGGGAAAAGAATGAGACCCGAAGGAAAGTTTTTGTTCCTTCGCAATAAATTTTTTTGCTCGTCGGTTGAAAAACATTGGGAAAAATCCATAAAATTAGTAAATTTTATGGATTTCGGTTACGGACGATTGCAGGTGAAAGAAGACTAAGCCAGATCGCAATAAAATTAAAGCGAAGCAGCTATCCGCTGAAAACAAATGTCTGTCGGAACCTGACTTTCTAAACGGGAAAAAGCATGACAATTTTAAGAAAACACATGAACTACAAACATTATAAACCCATGATCGGGTCGTTCTTGCTGGCACTATTGCTTTGGGCGGCCGTAACCACCGACAAAATTTACACCATCCATATTACTGTGCCGCTGCAAATTGCCCAAGTAGCGCCTGGGTATGTTTTAAAAGAAATGCCCCCACGCCATGCTGTTTTAAAAGTGCGCGGCAAAGGGCGGGCATTGATTACCCTTTATTTTTATAAACCCAAAATCAAATTGGAATTACCTCAAATCAAAAAGTCGACCACTCTGCATTTAATGGATTATGCCAATCAAATCTATGTCGGACAAGATTTGGGCGTCCATCTTCAGGATATCATTCAACCCAGAGAAATTAAACTCAAAGTAGATCGATATAAAGAAATGCGCAAACCCGTAAAAATCAATCATCAAATAAAGCCAACACCCGGTTTTGTGCTTTCCCATATTCGGGTCAAACCCGATTCGGTTATTGTCGGCGGGCCCGCCTCGTTGGTTAAAACCATCCGTAATATCGAAAGCGAACCAATTAAACGTTTGAATGTCCGTTATCCCTTTGAAGCGCAATTACGATTAATCTCGCCCCGCCCCGGAATCATCCGGTTAAAACCAAAATGGGTTAGTGTACGCTTTGTTATTGAACAAATCGTAGAGCGTACCGTTTACAATATTCCGATTCAAATTATCGGCTTACCGCCGAATTTAACGGCCAAGGCGGAACCACCGGTTGTTTCGGTGCGCATTAAAGGCAGCGAGCACAAAATCGCTTCCGTATCCAGAGATCAAATTACAGCCGTATTCGATTATCAAAAAGAATACCGCGTGGGACGTAATTATTATGTGCCTCGCTTCGAAGCCTTAAACGGGGTGGATATTATTAAAGTAAGTCCGAAATCTTTTCATCTGATTCTACGAAAAAAGGAAAATAACGAATGATCGTATTGGGAATTGAAACCTCGTGCGACGAAACGGCAGCGGCTGTTGTCGAAAACAATAAAGTGATTTCCAGTATTATTTCTTCCCAGGAAATTCATGCCCAATTCGGCGGGGTAGTGCCGGAGCTGGCCTCCAGAGCGCACATTCGCCTTATTGTGCCCATTGTCAAGCGCGCTTTGAACGATGCCGGTAAAACCATTGACGATATGGACGGCTTTTCCGTAACGTATGGCCCCGGACTGGTCGGAGCCTTACTTGTGGGATTGAACTTTGTCAAAGGATTAGTGATCGCTACGGAAAAACCCTTTGTCGGCGTAAATCACATCGAAGGTCATATCTACGGAAACATTTTATCGCAATCCGAAGTAGAGTTCCCGATTATCTTTCTGATTGTCTCCGGAGGGCATACGCAACTGGTACTCATGGAAGATCATTTGAAATATCGCATTATCGGTAAAACGCGTGACGATGCCGTAGGCGAAGCCTTTGACAAAGGTGCCAAGTTGCTGGGGTTGGGGTATCCCGGCGGCCCGATGATTGACAAACTGGCACAAAAGGGAGATCCCGATTTCGTAAAATTTCCCAGAGCCATGCTGAAGAAAACGCCATACGATTTTAGTTACAGCGGACTAAAAACAGCCCTGCTGGTTTATTTGAAAAGCATTAACGAACAGGAAAAAGAAAAACATCTAAGCGATATTTGCGCCTCTTACCAAAAGGCTGCTGTTGAAGTATTAATTAAAAAAACATTGCTGGCCGCGCGGGAATTTAAAGCGCAACGCATTGCTCTGGCCGGAGGCGTGGCTGCCAATTCGATGTTGCGTTCTTGGTTGCAAAAAGAATGCGAGCAAAACGAATTGGAACTGTATTTGCCCGAATTAAAATATTGTACCGATAATGCCGCCATGATCGCCCGAGCAGGTTTGGAATATCTTAAACACGGAATCAGTTCGCCGTTAACATTAAATGCTTATCCCGCTCTCAAACTTAAGGAGCAGGACAAAGGTTCAATTTAAAAACAGGAAAGTAAAATTAGCAAATCCGAACAGGAAGGGAATTATGAAGTATTTCATATTAAGCCTGATGTTTTTCTTAAGCGTTCAAAATATACTCGCACAAACAAACGCAAAAGCCCATCGCTATTTAATTTATCAGAACGGAAAATACGGTTTTATTAATGAAAAGGGGCAAGTTGTCATTCCTCCCGCATTCGAGAGATGCGCCTCGTTTAAAGATGGATTTGCGCGTTTTCAGGCCAAAGGGAAATGGGGCTTTATTGATGTGAACGGCAAAATAGCGGTGCCCCCCAAGTACGACGAAGCAATGAATTTTTCCGAAGGACTGGCTCCGGTACGCAAAGGGCGTTTGTGGGGATTTATCAACGGAAGCGATTCGGTGGTTATTCCGTTTGCCTACACGCAAGCCCTATTATTTAAAGAAGGTCTGGCTCCGGTACAAATGGTACGCCGTTTTGCCTTTTTTTGGATCAATCGTGGGTACGGCTACATTAATTACAAAAATCAAGTGGTCATTCCGCCGCGTTATAGCTATGCCTATTCTTTTTCCGACGGAGTTGCCGCGGTAAATTACACCAAAAAATTCCTTCATATTTTGCCCTTGTATGTTAAGCGCGAATTTATTGATCATCAGGGAAAAGCGGTTATTACCACCTCGTATCAGGGCTTAACCACCTTTTCCGAAGGAATGGCCCGCTTTCAAAAAGATCACATGATCGGTTTTATCGACAAAACGGGCAAAGTGGTCATCGAACCGCAATTTCAAAATGCTTTTCAGTTTTCGGAAGGATTGGCTGCTGTAAGATTAGGGACAAAATGGGGCTTTATTAATAAACGGGGTAAAATTGCCATCCCTGTCGAATTTGATTACGCCCTGTCGTTCTCGGATAGCTTGGCTCCGGTAAGCAAAAACGGAAAATGGTTTTACATTAATCGTTTAGGCCAGGTAGCGGTTAAGGGTAATTTCGAACGATGCATGCCTTTCCATGACGGCCTGGCTAACGTATTGCTCCGCGGTAAATCGGCCTATATTAACAAAAAAGGAAAGGTTGTCTGGCAAAGTAAATAATAAACGGAAGTGTCATAATCGTGAAAAGACGAGACTTTCTATTGACGATTTCCGGGGTAATTCCGATGATATTATGGGCAAAAAATTTTCCTGCCGTTCAAAAAAAAGGTGAGCGCTGGGTGTGGATGCACCCCGATTGCCACCTATCCGCTAACGATTGGCGTATGCGTTTCGAGCAACTGAATCGTCTGGGTATTCGCCATGTATTCCTCGAAGTTTACACAGGGAGCAAGGTCTGGTTTCGCTCATCGTCCATGGCCGAAATGCCGTGCGACCTGCTTTCGGTAGTCCTGCCTTTGGCGCGTGAACATGGCATCGAAATTCACGCCTGGCTTTGGAGTTTAATGAACAATAACCCCAAAATGCTCAAACAACATCCCGATTGGTACGTCGTTAATCGTTTGGGCAAATCATGCATCGAAGACCCGCCCTATGTCAAATATTACCGTTGGTTGTGTCCGTCCAAACCGCAAGTGCGCAACTATTTGTTGGCCATTATCAAAGATTTGCAGGCATATCCCGATTTGGCCGGAATTCATCTGGATTACATCCGGTTTCCGGACGTTATTTTGCCTATTGGTTTTCAACCCAAATACCATTTGGTGCAAAAAACGGAAATGCCCCGATTCGATTATTGCTATTGTCAAACCTGTCGCGAAATCTTCAAAAAGGAAAACGGCATCGATCCCTTAAAATTGGAAAATCCTCCGGAAAATATGGCCTGGCGCCATTTCCGGGAAAATCGCATAACCAAATTGGTCAATACATTGGTGCCGCACATCAAAAAACAAAATAAATTGGCCACGGCGGCGGTTTTCCCTACGCCAACCATCGCACGAAAACTGGTACGCCAAAATTGGCCGCAGTGGCAACTGGATGCCTTTTTCCCCATGATGTACCACCCGTTCTACCACAAGCCGGTCCGTTGGCTGTTAGAAGCAACACAGGAAGGAAGGCGCCAAATTCAACCCGGCCAAAAATTGTATGCCGGAATTTTTGTTCCGGCCTTTAAACCACAGGAATTGGACGAAGCGCTGCGATTTATTATCCGTGGAGGTGGAAACGGCGTATCCTTTTTTGATTTTAAAGCCTTGGAAAAACGCCCGGATTTGCTAAATGTTTTGCGCAAATCGGTTAGTGCGGAGAAGTAAGCATGGATGCCTTCAAAATAAAACCCTACCGTCTGATCAATAAAATTCAACATTATGCCTGGGGTACAAAAAACGATCGGGCTTTTATCGCCCAGTTACTGGGCCTGCAGCCCCAGCCCGATTTGCCCTACGCCGAATTATGGATGGGCACTCATCCCAACGCTCCATCAGAGGTGGAAACTGCTCGTGGCCGCGTACCGTTAAATGCATTTATCCAAGCATTCCCCCGCGAAATTTTAGGCGAACGCGTAGTTAAACAATTTGGTGCCCGACTTCCGTTTTTGTTTAAAGTACTCTCTGCCGCCGAAGCACTTTCCATTCAGGCTCATCCGAATAAGGAACAGGCCGTTGCGCTGCATCGCCGCGATCCACAACACTATCCCGATGATAATCACAAACCGGAAATTGCCATTGCGCTTGACCACCTTACCGCCTTAGTCGGATTTTGCTCGGCGCAGGAAATAACGGATATGCTTATTGCCTATCCCGAAATTGCCGATTTTGTCGGCCAGAATTTAGTGCGAGAATTCGAGCAAAGCAGCGCGGATAAACGCCCATCGGTTTTTAAACGACTCTTTAGCGCGTTAATAAAAAAAGGAGCGGATAACATCAGAGAGTTGGAAACGGTGCTTATGCGTTTGCAAAAACGTTTGCAAGAAAAAAAGGTCCGCAACGAAAAAGAAGTTTTGTTTTTGCAATTAAGACAAAAATACCACACCGATATCGGTCTGCTGGTTATTTTTTTTCTGAATTTGCTCCGTTTAAATAAAGGTCAGGGGGTGTTTTTAAAGGCGGGATTGCCTCACGCTTACGTTTCGGGTAATATTGTGGAATGCATGGCCAATTCCGATAATGTGGTACGTGCCGGTTTAACTCCCAAATTCAAAGATGTTAAAACGCTAACGGACATATTGGATTACCATCTGGGCCCCGTACACATTTACAAGGCAAACGAACAATCGCAAGCATTTGTTTATCGCGTGCCGGTTCCCGAATTTGCCATTCGTCGCCTTAAGCTAAGTGAAGGGTTGTTGTTGCAGCACCGCCTTACCTCTATCGAAATTTGCATTATTATTAAGGGCGAAGTAACTGTTGCTTGCGAAGGACAGGCCTTAACATTTAAACAAGGCGATTCTGTTTTATTTCCGGCGGCTTTGCAACATTTAGTAATTAACGCCTTAACCCCTGCCGAAATCTTTTGTGCCTTCATTCCGGAGTAAACGCTTGCCTGTATTTCTTTATCTTACCCGATTGTAACCTTTGGGAGTGCTTATGCTAAAAGAAGAAATCCCTTTAACCATTCGGCGCATCGAATTTTTTCGCCGTACACTAAAAAATCGGTTGTTTCCGGAAACAGTGCCTTTTACTGCGCAGTATTTTTTAAATGCAGACGAACAGGCTTTTTCGCAACGTAAACAATTAAAATTCCGGCCTATTCAAGAAGGCCAATATTGGGGAGAAAGCGGCCAGGTTGCTCTTTTCCGTTTGCAGGCGCGTGTTCCTGCCCATTGGCGCAATAAAAAAGTGGTGGCGCTCTTAAATTTTGGCGGTGAGGCGTTCGTTTATGCCAATTCTCTTGGAGAAGCGCAGGGCCTGGCCAATGGCTCGGTTTACGATGAGACCTTTCAAAGAGAAGTGTACACATTCTCCGCTCCGATTCCTGCGAACCAGCCAGTCGAGCTTTGGGTACAGGCTGTAGCAAGTAGTCTTTTCGGCACGATTCGTGAAAAAAATTTGGCTGCGCCATCCGAGACGGTTTTTAAACCTTACCGTGCCAAAACGGAAAAAATGCGTCTCGCTTTGTTCGATAAGGACATTTGGCATTTACTGCTCGATACGGATGTACTGATTGGACTGCTGAAACATTTGCCGCAAACCAGTGTCCGTTTTGCCCGCGTTTTGCGCGCACTGAACGAGGCGGTTTCCCTCTTTGCCGACAATGCGGCCAATGCAAGCCGGTGCAGAAAAGTATTGCGTCCTGTTCTGTCTCAACCTGCCAATGCTTCCGAATTAACGGCCTATGCTGTGGGCCATGCCCATATCGATACGGCCTGGCTTTGGCCCGTAACGGAAACCGTCCGCAAATGCATTCGAACTTTTGCCAATCAAATTCGCTTGTTAAAGGAATATCCCGAATACATTTTCGGAGCCTCGCAACCGCAGCATTATCAATTCGTAAAAAAGCATGCTCCGGATTTGTACGAACAAATTCGTTATTTCGTGCGTCAGGGAAAATGGGAAGTGCAAGGTGCCATGTGGGTAGAAGCCGATTGCAATTTGATTTCGGGCGAATCTATGGTTCGCCAAATTTTACACGGTAAAAATTTTTTTAGAGACGAATTCGGCATCGACGTCAGAAATCTTTGGTTACCCGATGTATTTGGCTATTCCGCCGCACTCCCGCAAATTTTACGCAAAAGCGCGGTCGATTATTTTTTAACGCAGAAACTCTCATGGAACACATTTAATACGTTTCCGCATACCACCTTCCTTTGGGAAGGAATCGACGGCAGTCGGGTTTTGGCGCATTTCCCTCCGGAAAGTGTATACGATAGCGAACTGACCCCGCATTTCTTAATTCGCGGACGGGATAATTTCAAAGAAAAAGAATTTATCGATGCGTTTATCTCGCTTTTTGGTATGGGAGACGGGGGCGGTGGCCCCAAAGCCGAACACATCGAATACGGAAAACGTCAGGCGAATTTGGAAGGCTGCCCCAAAGTTGTGTTTTCGTCCGCAACGCGTTTGTTTGAAAAACTGGAAACCTACCGTCAACAATTACCGATTTGGCGCGGCGAATTGTACTTGGAAAAACATCTGGGTACGCTAACCTCGCAAGCCCGGGTAAAAAAGAATAATCGTCTGTTGGAATTTAGCCTGCGTACCACGGAAATGTTATGGAGCTGTCTGCCTATACAAAAATATCCTTTAAAGGAACTCGATGCCTTATGGAAAACCGTACTGCTAAATCAATTTCACGATATTTTGCCCGGGTCATCCGTTGCTGAGGTGTACCAAACGGCACAAAAAGAACAAGAGTTTGCTTTGCAACGCAGTACCGAGCTGCGCCAAAAAGCGGCTGCCATGCTGTTCGAACCCGAAGAGAATGCGGTGGTAATTTTTAACAGCCTGCCTTTTGCCTGCAGGGAAGTGATTTCGTTACCGAAAGAATTTGTCTCCGTAAACGATGCGCAAGGCAATGCGCTTACCGTTCAGCAAACGGACGAAGGAAATTTACTTTCGCTTTCTCTTCCCCCTCTTTCGGCGGTAACTTTGTACAAAGCGCCGCAGCACATCAACCATAAGTCTCGGACAGCGAAAATGCCCGAAGATTTTGTTCTTGAAAACGATTCGATTCGTTACGTTTTTGATACAAACGGCCACTTAATAGAAGTATTTGACAAAGAAGTACAACGCTCGCTTTTAGCCGAAAATCAAAAAGGCAATTGCTTGCAACTTTTTGTCGATCGTCCGGCCGATTGGGACGCCTGGGAAACAGATTATTTTTACCGGCAACAATGGCAGGAAGAAGCCCGACTTTTACATGCCCGTTGGCTCGAAAACGGTCCGGTACGCCAAGCTTTGCATTTTGAATTTGAAATCGGCCGTTCGCGCATCGAACAAAAAGTTTTTTTAATGGCGCACGGGAAACGTTTGGATTTTGACACTTTTGTTCGCTGGAACGAAAACCACCGCATGTTACGGGTTCGGTTTGATGTGAATATTCATACCGATCAGGCCGCTTTTGACATTCAATACGGATATTTGCTGCGCCCTATTCACCGCAATACGTCATGGGACAAAGCACGGTACGAAGTAAACGCCCATAAATTCGCCGATCTTTCACAACCCGATTACGGTGTGGCCTTGTTAAACGATAGCAAATATGGCTATAGTGTTTTTACTGGTGGCTTTAGCTTAAATTTGCTGCGTGCGCCCTCCTATCCGGATCCCCGGTGTGATCGCGGTGAACATCGGTTTGTTTATGCCCTGCTCCCGCATATTGGCGATCTGACCCGTTCGCCCGTATTATCGGAAAGTTGGAAGTTGAACCAAAAACCATTGCTCTTTGTCGGTTACCAACATAACGGACAATCGCTAATGCCCTTTGCCTTAACAGGTAAGGGAATCCGGCTGGAAGCCTTTAAAAAATCGGAAAAAGATCGGGCCCGTGTGCTGCGCTTGGTTGAAGGAACAGGATGCGTGACACAGGTAAATTTGCGCTTTAATCGTCTTCCGCTTAAAATAGAGGAGTGTGATCTTATGGAATGGCAAACCTTAAAATCGTTTGCCGTTACGCAGGAATTGCAATTGGAATTTAAACCATTTGAAATAAGGACGTTTAAAATTTTTTGGGGATAACAATCGCATGAGATTGATTGACGCCGAACGCTTTGAACAAACCATTGACGGATACGAAATTCGCCTGTACACCTTGCGAAATAAAAACGGAATGACAGCCCAAATTACCAATTATTCCGCACGCTTGGTCAGTTTGTTCGTCAAAGATCGTCAAGGCCGCTTTGATGATGTGGTTTTGGGTTACGATTCGTTAAAAGCCTATTTGAAAGACCGGCACACGATGGGCGCGATTATCGGACGTTATGCCAATCGTATTGCCAGGGCGCAGTTTGCTTTGTTCGGCAACGAATATCGTTTAACCGCGAACGACGGCCCGCATCATTTACACGGCGGAGAAGGTCTCAGACGCAGATTCTGGTTTGTTAATGCATTTTCATCCGATGAAATCGAAATGCACTGTTCCAGTTTTGACGGCGATGATGGCTATCCTGGCAGAATTTCCGTGACACTGGTGTACCGTTTGCGCGAAGATGACGCCTTGCACATTCTGTTTACCGCCGTAACCGATAAACCAACAATTCTCAATTTGACCAATCATTCTTATTTTAATCTCAAAGGTGCCGGAAACGGCGATATTCTGAATCATATTTTGCGATTGAATGCCAGCTACTACACACCTGTAAATCAAGATCTGATCCCCACCGGCGAAGTGGCCGCTGTGAAAGGGACCCCTTTCGATTTTCGCTTACCCGGTAAAATTGGTGAACACTTAAAGCAACCGCATGCACAACTGCAAATAGCGGGTGGGTTTGATCATAACTTTGTTATTAACAACGGGCAAACACGCGTAAAACATGCGGGAACGGTTACAGAACCCCTAAGCGGCCGAATATTGGATGTTTTTACCTCGCAACCGGGCGTACAGTTTTACACGGGCAATAATTTGGAGCGCGTGCCAGGAAAGTTCGGGCATCAATACGAACAGTATCACGGATTCTGTTTGGAAACCCAGCATTTCCCAGATTCGCCGCACCACCCGCATTTTCCCATGGTTGTGCTCATGCCCGGGCAGGTGTATCGCCATGAAATCATTTACAAATTTTCTGTCGCCCGTTCGACAGAGCCATTCTTTTAAAAAAGGGGGAACCCATGCGATCCGTAATTTTTTTATTGGCCTTGGCAATGTTTGCCTCATGCACCGGTCAGGCGCAAAAACTTGCCTCGCCCGATGGATCGGTGAAAGTTAACATTACTCAGGAAAACGGTCGGTTGCAATATTCGGTGAAATTTAAAGGCAAAACCGTTGTGCTCCCTTCCGCTCTGGGATTCAAATTTGCCCAACAACCCGATTTACTCGGGCCGTTCGCTCTGGAAAAAACCGCGCGTCGTACGGTAGATAATACCTGGCATCCACTTTGGGGATTCGATTCCGCAATTCGAAATCATTTTAACGAACTACGCTTAACTTTTAGGGAAAAACTGGAACCCAGACGGCGGTTCGATTTGGTCTTCCGCGCATACGATAATGGCATCGGATTTCGCTACGTATTTCCTCGACAAGCAGCCATGAACAAAGTAGCTGTTGTTTCCGAAGAAACGCAATTCCGTTTGCCAGGAGGGATGGCCTGGTGGATTCCAGGTAGTTACGAAAGTTACGAATTTTTGTACCGACATACGCCTTTGGCCAAAATTGATTCCGCTAATACGCCGGTAACCGTGGAATTGAAAACCGGGCCGGTCATTAGCATTCACGAAGCCGCTCTTTATGATTACGCGGGGATGACCTTGACCCATGTGGGCAGCGATTCCGCTTTATTCAAAAGCAAATTGGTGCCCTGGCCCGACGGCATTAAGGTTAAAACACAAACACCATTTAAAACGCCCTGGCGGGTGATTATGATCGGTGCCAAAGCAGGCGATTTGCTCACTTCGCATTTGATTCAAAATTTGAACGAACCCGTTAAAATCAAAGACACTTCCTGGATTCATCCGGTTAAGTACGTAGGCATTTGGTGGGGCATGCACATCGGCAAATGGACATGGTACTACGGCCCCAAACACGGCGCCACAACTGCACGCACCAAAAAATACATCGACTTTGCCGCCGAACATCACATTGCTGGCGTGCTGGTCGAAGGTTGGAACAAAGGGTGGGAAAGTTGGCTCAAGGGCGAAAACGTTCAGGATTACCTTACGCCCTATCCCGATTTCGATCTCGATTATCTGGCCGCCTATGCTAAAAAGAAAGGCGTGTTTTTAATCGGCCATCACGAATCCGGCGGTAATGTTCCCATGTACGAAGCGCAGATGGAAGATGCTTTTGCCCTGTACCAACGTTTGGGCGTTCCGGCGGTCAAAACGGGATATGCCGGTAAAATGCATCCAAAAGGCATGCATCATCACGGACAGTGGATGGTGCGCCATTATCAGCGCGTGGTGGAAGCCGCCGCTCGCCACCACATCATGATCGATGCCCACGAACCGATTAAGGATACCGGAATTTCGCGTACCTGGCCGAATTTTCTGGCGCGCGAAGGCGCACGCGGAATGGAATACAATGCCTGGAGCAAAGGAAATCCCCCGGAACATACCCTTATTTTGCCGTTTACACGTTTTCTCTCCGGACCCATGGATTACACGCCGGGAATTTTCAATTTGAAGTTTGATCCCACAGGTAAACATCGGGTGTACACCACACTGGCCAAACAATTGGCCTATTACGTTACTTTGTACAGCCCCTTTCAAATGGCAGCCGATTTAATCGAAAATTACCAACATCGTCCGGCCTTTAAATTTATCGAAGATGTGCCCGTAAATTGGGACGAAACGCGCGTTCCCAAAGCCAAAATCGGCGATTACCTGACCATTGCCCGACGCCACGGTTCCGATTGGTATGTTGGCAGCACTACAGACGAAAAAGCCCGCCACTGGAAAATCGCACTGAATTTTTTACGTCCGCGCCAGACCTACAAGGCCATTATTTTTACCGATGCCCTGAATACCGATTGGGTTAACAATCCCACGGCAATTGAAATCGGTACTTATCGGGCCACTGCCGACGATTCGTTGTGCGTAATGCTTTCCCCATCGGGCGGACAAGCCGTAGAATTGATTGCCGTTCCCGCAAAAGATGTGCGCGATTTAAAACCGATTGCGCAATTTAACAAAGCGCAAAAGGCAAAACGGTTGCCCTTTGCCCGTGTGCCCGTTTATCCGAACAAATAAGGCATAGCCCGAACGAACCGATTGTGCCGCAAGGTAAGTAAGCAAATTTAATTTTGATATTTTCTTAGTTTGCCGTGCACATAGGAAGGCACAAAAACGAAATAAAAGGAGCGCAATTCGTTCTCCGTAGGCGGATTAAAAACCTGCGCATACCGGCAGAAATGCGTAAAAAAACGGTTTTATTTATTATTTTCCATTTTTTTATTGCATTATTTTGATCTGTATCATATATTGGCGTGGCAGTTAAGTTTAATAAATTTAATTGGAGGAGGGCTCACAATGAAAAGAATCTTAATGCTGATGGTAATTGCAGTATTCGCAATTGGTTTGGTTGCTTGCGGCGGTCAAAAGAAAGCCGAACAAACAAAAACTCCGGCAAAAACCGAAATGGCAAAACCCGATACCACCCATCAGGACACCACTGCCGCCAAAGCGGACACAACTCAAAAGGCTGCTGAACAGAAATAACCGTTTTGTGCGTACGAAAGCTTTTATGGAGGCTGACCTTAATTAGGCAGCCTCTTTTTTTTATGCCAAAGGAGAACATTCAATGACTTTGCAAAAGTTTCTTTCCGGCTTGGATTTGTTCCGCGGTTTTACGCAGGAAGAATTGGATTTGCTTTGCAAATACGTGCGTAAACAAACAGTGGAAACAGGTCGTCATCTGTTCCGCGAAAACCAACCGAGAGAGGCGGTCTATTTGATAGCCAAAGGAAAGGTAGAACTGTACAAATCCACACCCATGGGCGAAGAAAAACGTCTTGCCTTATTCGGCAAAAACGATTTTTTGGGGGAAGGCGCATTGTTGGATGAAGATCCTCATTCCACTTCGGCCCGCACTGTAGAACCGACAGAAATTTATCTGATCCGAAACAGCGATTTCAAAAAAATTCTGCAAGTGAATCCCCATTTAAGCGCCAAAATGCTTTCCAATGCGGCCCGGGTAATTGCCCGGCGTATGCGCCAAACTACCAGCCGTGTGGCTACTTTGGCCAGCCAGTACTTATCCGGCAAAACCCGTCGCGAGCACGATTTGCTGGGCGAGCGTAACGTACCGGCCGAGGTGTATTACGGTGTGCAAACCCTGCGCGCCATGGAAAATTTTAACATTACCGGAATCAGTATTTCGCATTACCAGAATTTAATCGAAGGATTAGCCATGGTAAAAATGGCAGCGGCCAGAGCCAATTTCGATTTAGGCCTTTTAAAAAACGACATTGCCCAAGCCATCGAGCAAGCCTGTCAGGAAATTATGGACGGCAAATGGCATTCGTACTTTGTTGTGGATGTGATTCAGGGCGGTGCCGGTACCTCGACCAATATGAACGCCAACGAAGTAATCGCCAATCGGGCCTTGGAAATCTTGGGCTACGAAAAAGGGGAGTACCGCTATTGCCATCCCAATAATCATGTCAATCTTTCGCAATCGACCAACGATGCGTATCCCACGGCTTTGAAAATTGCGGTTTACCGCAGCACGCAAAAGTTAATCGATGCTTTGAACGACTTGGTGCGTTCTTTTAAAGGCAAAGCGCAAGAATTCGCAGATGTCATCAAAATTGGGCGTACACAGTTGCAAGATGCCGTGCCCATGACGCTTGGTCAGGAAATGGATGCTTATGCGTCTACTCTGCGTGAAGAAATAGAACGACTACAGCAAAATGTTAACTTGTTTTTGGAAGTGAATATGGGTGGGACGGCCATAGGCACCGGAATTAATGCGCATCCCGAATACGGCAAACGGGTACTTGCACATTTACGGAGCATAACAGGCCTGCCCCTAAAATTGGCTCCAGACTTGGTGGAGGCCACACAGGATACCGGAGCTTTTGTCATGTTTTCATCGGCGTTAAAACGTTTGGCCGTTAAGCTCTCAAAAATTGCCAGCGATTTGCGCTTGCTTTCTTCGGGTCCGCGGGCAGGTTTTAACGAAATCAATTTACCCAAAATGCAGCCGGGCTCTTCCATTATGCCTGGTAAAGTAAATCCGGTTATTCCCGAAGTTGTCAATCAAATAGCTTACAAAGTAATCGGTAATGATTTGACGGTTACCATGGCCGCCGAAGCCGGGCAGTTGGAATTGAATGTTATGGAACCAGTTATCGCCCAAAGTCTTTTCGAATCGATCGAAATATTGAAAAACGGAATAATTACCTTTAAATACCGTTGTGTGGACGGAATTACGGCCAATCGGGATCGCTGCCGCGATATGGTGCTTAAAAGTATTAGCATTATTACCGCACTGAATCCGGTATTAGGCTACGAAACCTGTAGCAGGCTTGCGGCCGAAGCGCTGAAAAGCGATAAAGGGGTCTACGAATTGGTATTGCAAAAAAAATTGCTTTCGCAAAAAGAACTGGACGAATATCTGAAACCAGAAAACATGCTTGCACCTAGGGAAATAAAGGCTAAAAATTAAGCAGCCAAATGCGCGTAAAAAACGAAAATCTTTATTCGTACCGAGAAATTTGCACATCAAAAAAAGGAGATAAATAGCATGAAGCTGGCCTTGAAAGGCGGTAAAATAATCACCCCGTTTCGTATTATTAAAACAGGATCCGTTTTAATCGAAGACGGTCACATCGCCGAACTGGGAGAAATATCGGACGTTACGATTCCCCGGGACGCCCGCGTAATCGATATCTCCGGAAAAGCCGTTTGCCCCGGATTTGTGGATTTGTTGATTCACGGCGCATTGGGCCGCGACTTTTCCGAAGGAAACGTTGAAGACTTCGAGGTAATCGGACAGCGCTTTTTGCAAAACGGTTCGACCACTCTAATGGCCAGTTTGTACGCCAAACCCGAAACACAAATGCTGAAAAACATTCGTACTCTTTCCGATTACATTTTAACCCATCCCCATTCCAATATTCGTGGCATTCATTTGGAAGGCCCCTACCTGAACAAGGCTTTTAAAGGCGCCATGAACGAAAGCTGGTTATGGACACCTTCTTTGCAATCGTGGCAAAAAATGTGGGACGCCTCGCAAGGGCTGGTTAAGCTGATGACCATTGCTCCAGAATTGCCCGGCGCCCTTGAGGTTATTCGCGATGCAGCTAAAAAAGGTGTAGTGATTTCCATCGGTCATTCCATGGCCACCTATCGCGAAATCGAATTGGCCATCGATAATGGCGCGGCTCATATTACGCACATGTTCAATGCCATGAAACCGCTGCATCATCGTGAACCTGGGGTGGCTTTGGCCGCTTTGCTGCGCGACGAACTTAAAATCGAGTTGATTGCCGATACCTATCATGTGCATCCGGCCATGATGGAATTTTTGCTAAAGGTGAAAAAGCCGAACGGTATTATTCTGATTACCGATTCCATTACACCCGGTGGCATGCACGAAGGCGAAGAATTTGAATTTGCCGATCAAAAAGTACGTATTAAAGGCGGTAAAGCCGTGTTGGATGACGGGACCATCGCCGGTAGTACCTTAACATTGAACAAAGCCGTAAAAAATATGGTTGAAACAGCAGGGGCACGCATTACGGAGGCCGTGCGCATGGCATCCCTAAACGGGGCCAAGGTTTTGAATATGGATCGTAAAAAAGGAATATTGTCCGTTGGGCGCGATGCCGATTTGGTGGTATTGGGTGACGATTACGTCGTGGATATGACCATTATGTCCGGAAAAATCGTCTATCGACGGCAATAATTCCCAAAAGAATTGATTTTGCCGGTTTTAAATAAAAAACGAAAGACTATGGAAAAACAGTTTAAACTGGTTGCACCCTACAAACCCAAGGGCGATCAACCCGAGGCCATCGAAGAACTGGTGCGCGGGATTCGCCGTGGCGAAAAATATCAAACATTACTCGGCGTAACAGGTAGCGGTAAAACATTTACCATGGCCAATGTTATTGCCCGGGTGAACAAACCCACGTTGGTTATTTCGCATAATAAAACGTTGGCCGCCCAATTGTACGGCGAATTCAAAGGATTTTTTCCTGAAAATGCGGTGGAATATTTTATTAGCTATTACGATTATTACCAACCAGAGGCTTACATTCCCAGTACGGATACCTACATCGAAAAAGATTCGTCCATAAACGACGAAATTGACCGGCTGCGTTTAAAGGCCACCAGTTCGTTGCTTTCGCGGCGCGATGTGATTGTGGTGGCCAGCGTAAGCTGCATTTACGGCATCGGTTCGCCGGAAGATTACTTGAGTATGCTGGTTATCGTTAAAAAAGGCGATTTATTCGATCGGCAGGAATTGTTAACGAAATTGGTGGAAATTCAGTATGCCCGCAACGATTTCGATTTTCAGCGGGGGACATTTCGCATTCGCGGCGACATTATCGATGTGTTTCCGGCTTACGAGGAGTTTGCTTACCGTTTTGAATTTTTCGGTAACGAAGTGGATTCCATCCGCATTATCGATCCGTTAACCGGTAAATCGTTGGAAAATACGGATCAGGCCGTTATTTTTCCGGCTAAGCATTTTGTGACGCCGGAAGAAAAATTGAAACGTGCCATGAAAAGCATCCGGCGGGAGTTGGAAGAGCGCTTAAAGGAACTACGTACACAAAACAAATTGTTGGAGGCACAACGTCTGGAAATGCGTACCAATTTCGATCTGGAAATGATGCAGGAAATCGGCTATTGTTCTGGAATCGAAAATTATTCGCGCCATCTTTCCGGCCGGCCGCCTGGTTTACCACCGTATACGCTAATCGATTTTTTCCCGAAAGATTTTTTAATGATCATCGACGAATCTCACCAAACCGTCCCTCAAATTCGTGCCATGTACAACGGAGATCGCTCGCGCAAAGAAACACTGGTGGAATACGGGTTCCGCTTGCCCAGCGCCCTGGATAACCGTCCGCTGAAATTCGATGAATTCGAGCAAAAAATCAATCAGGTGGTATTTGTCTCGGCCACACCTGCAGACTACGAGCTGGAAAAATCGAATGGCGTTTTCGTGGAACAAGTAATTCGTCCCACCGGTTTGCTCGATCCCGAAATCGAAATTCGTCCGATAGCTACGCAAATCGACGATCTGATTCATGAAGTAAAACAACGCGTTAAAAAGAAAGAACGTACGCTGGTAACCACACTGACCAAACGTATGGCCGAAGATTTAACCGATTATTTGCAGGCAGCCGGTATTCGTGTCCGCTATCTGCATTCGGAAATAGATGCCTTGGAACGGGTAGGTATTTTGCGTGATTTACGGCTGGCGGAATTCGATGTGCTGGTGGGTGTCAATTTATTGCGTGAAGGGTTGGACTTGCCGGAGGTTTCTTTGGTGGCCGTTTTGGATGCGGATAAGGAAGGATTTTTGCGCTCCTACGTTTCACTAATGCAAACAGCGGGTCGTGCGGCGCGAAATGTGGGCGGAAAGGTGATCTTTTATGCCGACCGCATGACCGATTCCATGCGAAAAACGATCGAAGAATCGAATCGACGGCGTAAAAAACAGATGGCTTACAATAAAAAGGCGGGCATTACTCCGCAAACGATTTTTAAGACCGCAGAAGAAATTATGCGGACTACGGCTGTAGCCGATGTACGCAAACAATTGCCCAAAGCCGTGGCTGAACCGGCTATTGAGTACGGCGACACATTGAGCGGGGAAGAATTGATTGAACGCCTGAGTAAAGAAATGCAAATAGCGGCGGCCAATCTGGAATTTGAACGTGCGGCCGTTTTGCGCGATGAAATTAAGCGGCTTAAAAAGATGCGAAAGGGATAGTCCCCTATTAAAAGTAATTATATTTTAACACAGTTTGTATGGGGCTGGTAATTTGACGATCGTTTTTTTTGGGGGGAAAAATTGCTCGTAAAATCAGAGAACCGTTTGATGCATTCGAAAAAAGACAATGGATATTAAAGAAAAACTAACACACGTACCGGACAAACCCGGTTGTTACCTATTTAAGGATAAAAACGGCAAAATTTTGTACATCGGTAAGGCCGGTGTGCTACGCAACCGCGTACGCTCTTATTTTCAAAAATCCCGTCCCTACCATCCGAAACTGGATGCCTTGGTACGTAAAATTAGCAATATCGAATGGATTGTTACCGATTCCGAAGTGGAAGCGCTCATTCTGGAAAACAATCTCATCAAAGAATATAAACCGCGATACAACGTAAGTTTACGCGATGACAAAAGTTACCCGTACATTCGCATTACCAACGAAGATTTTCCGCAAGTGTTTATTACCCGCCGTTTGGTTCGCGACGGTTCCGAATATTTTGGCCCCTATACCGATGTGAAAAACGTTCGTTTTGTTTTGAAAACGCTTAAACGGATTTTTCCGATTCGCTCGTGCAAACACAATTTAACACCGGATGTCATTCGCAATAAAAAGATTGCTTTGTGTCTGGACTATTACATTAAAAAATGTTCGGGGCCGTGCCAGGGATTGCAATCCAGAGAGGAATACCAAAAAATCATCGGGCAGGTACGTCAATTTTTAAAAGGTAAAACCTCGGAAATCGTAAAAGAATTGCAACGGCAAATGGAAGAACATGCACAAAAGATGGAATTCGAAGAAGCGGCCTTGGTAAGAGACCGTTTGGCCGCGCTGGAAAATTATCGCAACAGCCAAAAAATCGTGCAGTCGGATTTTAAAGATCGCGACGTGGTAGCCGTGGCCCTGGAAGACAAAGAAGCATGCGCCTTGGTTTTTCGCGTAAGGGAAGGGAAAATAATAGGCAAGCAACATTTCTATCTGAAACACCAAACATGGAAAGATGAGGCAGAGATTATCGATGAATTTCTCGGTCATTATTATTTGAATACGCAGGATTTTCCGCAGGAAATTTTTTTGCAAACATCCGTCGAATCCAAAGATGCGTTGGCTAATTGGTTAAGCGTTCAATCGGGACGTAAGGTGGAAATAATTGTTCCGCAGCGCGGTGAAAAACACAAACTGATGGAAATGGCTATAAAAAACGCGCGCTATTTGCTGGACGATTTGCTTTTGCAAAAGCTAAAAAAAGAGCAAACCGTTCATTTTACGGTTAATGCTTTGCAGCGTGATTTACGTTTGCCCAAGCCGCCCTTAATAATGGAATGTTTCGATATTTCCAATATTCAGGGGAGTGATCCGGTGGCCTCCATGGTACGTTTTGAAAACGGAAAGCCCAAAAAAAGTGAATATCGAAAATACAAAATTACCGTAAAACAGAGCCCTGACGATTTTGCCATGATGCGCGAAGTAATTGAACGAAGGTATCGTCGTTTGTTGCAGGAAAAAAAACGTTTGCCCGATTTGATTGTGGTCGACGGCGGCAAAGGGCAGCTGTCCGTTGCCGTACAGGTGTTAAATGATCTGGGCCTTTCGGAACAACCGATTATTGGCCTGGCCAAACGTTTGGAAGAAGTGTTTGTGCCCGGGGAAGACGAGCCGCGAATGTTTCCCCGTACCTCCTCGAGCCTGCGTTTGTTGCAACACATTCGTGACGAAGCCCATCGATTTGCCGTTACGTTCCATCGTAACCGACGGAAAAAGCGTACGCTGCATTCCGTATTGGATGAAATTCCTGGTATCGGCCCCAAACGACGCAACCAATTGCTCAACGCCTTTGGCTCAGTTAAAAACATTGCCCGTGCTTCCGAGCAAACATTGGTAAAAATAGGTAAATTACCGAGACCTGTTGCGCAAAGTATCGTAAAATATTTTGCAGCCAAATCAAAATCACCAACCGCCCGCTGATCGCTTTTAAGTGTTGGCCTTCTTTTCGGACTTTGCCCTTGAATTTATGTTCCCCGTCAATGCATACCCGTAACGAACTCATTAAACTGATAGTGGTTAATGTTAGCAAAGCTATGCGATTATTTTTCTAATCCTTATGCTTGTTTTTGCCGATTGATTAATGAGTGAAAGAAATAAGAGTACTTTTTTGAAACAGGAATTGTACGTATGAAACAGTTGAAAAAATTACTCATCGGAGCGGCCTGGGGTGTTCTGGCCGCCGTGTTGGTTTGGCTGTTAACGCGTTATGTGGCCAAAGACCTTTTTTATACTTACGAAGCCAAAACATACGATTGGCGCATTAAAAAGAAATTCGAGCCGCGGCCCACCATTGATGACATCATTATAGTGGATATTGACGAACGCGCCAATCAATTGCTGGGTAAGTATTCCCAATGGCCGCGTACCTATCATGCTCAAATTGTCGATTTTTTGCACAAGGCCGGGGCCATGGCCATTGGCCTTGATATTTTGTACGATAAAGATGTCTGGCATCCCGATCAGGATGTGCAGTTTGTTAATACGGTTCGGCAGGCCGGTAACGTATATACTGCGGTCTATTTTGCTCCCGCCGATTCCGACAATTGGCGTCCGGTAATGAAATCGGAACCAAAGGGATTCGATGCCAAACGCTTTTACTACACCTTCCCGCCGCAGGTCGAAGCGCTTTTTCCCCATGAAGATCGTTTTGAAAGCGGCTTTTTAGCCTTACTTAATGCCAGCCGCGGCGTGGGGCATGTTAATTTTAACGCCGATGTGGACGGCGTAGTGCGTCGCATACACCTGTTTACCAATTTCAATCACCATTTGTACCCTACGCTCGGGTTTAAAATTTTTATGGATGCCATTGGCACAGATTCATTGCATTATGATTTGAAAAATTCGTTTTTAGAGCTGTATCGCCAAGGACAACTATTGACAAAAATTCCCGTGGATGGCCATGGTAATATGCTCATCAACTGGGCCGGACCGTTTAAATCGTTTCGCTACATCAGCTTTTACGATGTACTAAAAGCCAAAGAGCGCCATTTACCGCCGGAAATTTTTAAAGGGAAAGTTGTATTGTTGGGTACCTCGTTACCCGGACTTTTCGATTTACGTAACGTGCCGTTCCAGCGGGCCTTTCCTGGGGTAGAGATTCATGCTAATATTTTATATACCTTGTTTACGCAGAATTTTATTACCAAGATGAAAAGCGACACCGCTTTTTTGCTTTTACTCGTTATCGGAATTATTCTGGGAGCTATTCTCATTTTTACCCGACCTCTGGTTAGTTATTTAACCATTGTCCTTGCGGGAATCGCCTATGTAATTGTGGTAACCGTCGTTTTTTTTGAATACAATTATTGGGTAGAGATAATCGCTCCGCTGCTGACCATTGTGGTGGTATTTTCCTTTGTTTATGTTTATCGGTACGTTACAGAAGAGAAGAACAAGCGCTTTATCCGCTCGGCTTTTTCGCATTTTGTAACCAAATCGGTAGTGGACGAATTGTTAGCCAAACCCGATAAAATAAAACTTGGTGGCGAAAAAAAGATTTGTACCGTGCTCTTTAGCGATGTGGCCGGTTTTACGACCATTTCCGAAAACTTAGAACCCGAGGAATTGGTGCAATTGTTGAATGAATATTTAACGGAAATGACCAACATCGTTTTTAAATACGATGGCATGCTTGATAAATACGAAGGCGATGCCATCATGGCTGTATTTGGCGCTCCCATTGCCCATGGGAACCATGCCTATCAGGCCTGTGCCACGGCTATCGAAATGCAGGAACGCTTAATCGGCATGCGCGAAGAATGGCACAGGCAGGGAAAACCAGAACTTCGGGTGCGTATTGGAATTAATACTGGCCCCATGGTAGTGGGTAACATGGGCTCCGAGAGCCGTTTCGATTACACGGTAATGGGCGATGCGGTAAATTTGGGCGCCCGATTGGAACCGGCCAATAAAATTTACGGCACCTATATTATGATTGGCGAAGAAACCTACCGCATGGCCAAGGAGCAGATTATTGCCCGACCTTTGGATTTGTTACGGGTAAAAGGAAAAACAAAGCCGGTACGCGTTTACGAATTAATGGGGTTGATGGAACGCGGAGCCAATGACGAAATGATGCGTATTATCGACTTGTTTCGCAAGGGATTCGAATTATATTTGCGGCAAGACTGGGACGGTGCCGTGAACTATTTTCAGCAAGTGCTTACAATTCGTGCGGACGACGGACCTTCCAAAACCTACATTAAACGTTGCCGTGAATTTAAATCCAATCCGCCAGGAGAAAGCTGGGATGGCGTGTATTCAATGAAAACAAAATGATAAAACGTTTTAATGAGAACCGGTTTTTGTGCTGATTTTTTTGTTATGTTAATTGCCGGGACAAAATCCACTTCGATTAAGGAAGGAAATGCGTTATTTATAAAAATAGGGAAGTGCACATCTTTGGGTTAACGTCCGATTTTTTTCATTTGTTAAAATTTACTTAACATTTTACCGAGATATTCCGATAAATATAACAAAATTTATGTGAAAAAATTTACGAAAAATATTTTAACTGTTTTGATATTGCACGACTGCCGTCTTTTTTAATCAAAGCGCAAATTTTTTATTTCGTTAATAAATTGTTTTTCACGTTTAATTAAACCCTAAGGAGGTTTTATGTTTAAAAAACTGTTTTTGATATTAATGGCATCGTTGTTGGTGCTTTGGTCTTGCGAGGATAGCAATAATGATTCGACCGGCCCGGAAGGAGATGCTGCTTTGCAAAAGGAAACGCGGCAAGGAAAGCTTGAAATTCCTGCAAATGCCAATATTACGGCAACCGATTTGCAAGTGGTAAGTTTTGCCGAAGGTAAGGATTTGAAGGCCGACGGTTCGTTTAGTGTGCAGGCCAACAAAGCAACCAGCTATCAGGTGCTAATGTTTGATGATAAAGTTTCGGGAAAACCCGTTTTTCTTGGAATTTATGACCCGATAAGTAAAAAAGTGACTGCAAACGATACTTCTACCGCACTTGCTTTAACACTGTTCAACCCGTTTCTAATTTTATCCGATCAAACCAATCGCGAAGACTATTTAGCAGCCATTAAAAAAGAACCGAAATTTGCGGAGCTTTTAAATGCTTTGCATCAGGCCTACGCCAATAATCCGCAAAATGCACTTGACTATGGGGAGAATCCGGTAATTTTTCAATTGGCGGTACAGGTAATGCAAGCTGCCATGGAAACCCTGGGCTACGGAGATGGCAACCAAATGGCCCATCCTCAAAAAGTTAATTTAGATCCTCCCTATTTGCGCGATGTCGCCGGCGCGGGCATTACGTTTGTTAATCCGCGTTTTGTGTGGTATGCCGCCGGTATTTATCCCAATGATGCCGATTTAAAGGAAGTGGTTACCGTTCAGCGTAAAGAAAAAGTACTCAATTTCGATTGGGGCTGGCCGCCGCGCATCAACAGCGATCCGGCAGAAACCAATTACAATTTGGGGGACGGTACCTTCCGGATTTTCCTAACCCGCGGACTTAATTTCGCCAAGTTCACCCAGTGGGATGATCCCGAAGGGAGAGCAACCATTTGCAACTCCGCCCAATTGGTGGTGTATATTTTGGAGTTGGCTATCGGAAATATGAATTTCTTTTCCAACGATCTATTGTTATCGTTTCCAGATCATTTCCATGTTTCGGGCGATCAAAGTTATCAGTTTGGCGAAGCGATCGGCAGTAAGGACATGGGTAAAATCATAACAACCATCTCGCAAATTGTGGCGTCGAATTTGGACGGTTTGTCCTACTGGATTTGGCAGCAACAGGCCAATAACGGTCAAAAGGCATTTTTGGATCATGCCTTTGTCTTCTTTTCCAATGCTACCCAAGTTTTAAAAATTCTGGGCTATTTAAACGAGCAGGTACCGTTTATTAGCGATTTGATTTTTTCGCCCAGAGAGGTCAATTATTATGTAACCCAACGCAACGGAACATTAACCGAAACAAGCACCAACACTCCTCCGCAAGCCGAATTTACCATTACACCCCCGGCCGGTATCGTGGGAGTTACCTTTGAATTTAACGCTTCCGCTACAACGGATGATCACGATCCTATTTCCGATTTGCAGTTTCGCTGGGATTTTAATGCGGACGGTATTTGGGATGTGGGCTGGACCAGCGATACAACCGCGCAATACACCTATTCCAAAGGCGGATCGTACAAAATTACTTTGGAAGTTAAGGATAGCGAAGGGCTGAAGGATGTGGTTGTCCATACGCTTAACGTCGGTGGCGGCCAAGGAACGGCAAGCCATGTCAAACTCTTCCGCGACAATTTGCCTTGGAACAGCAATTCGATGGTCGATATGCTTGTTTCGTTAGGCTTTACCGAAGGACAGGGCGCCAATACGTATGAAATTTTAACCTCCGACCAAATGGCAACCGTAGATTTGATTCCCGGTCAGGATCTGGTAATTATTTCCAACGATCAGAATCAGGAATTTTACGATAATTACGCTAAGGTGCAAGTGCGTTTTTCCAATTTTGTTATGGGCGGTGGAGCGCTATTTTGGGAAGCCTGCGATAACGGATGGGCCTCCGGTTCCATGGAAAGTGCGGGCATTGTTTTACCTGGCAATATTCAAATGCATTATGCGCTTGATTACTGGAATTACATTCCCAATCCCGATTTACCTTTAGTGCAAGGGCTGCCTACGGCTATGGATCACAACTATGCCAGTCACGAAAGCTTTACCAATTTACCTGACGGAACAACGGTTTATTGTGTCAATTCGGAACAGGAGCCCACGCTTATCGAATTTAATCTGGGAGCCGGTTGGGTAATTGTAACCGGGCAACCTTTGGAACATCAGTACGAACATATTTACGGGAATCCGGATATGGAAAACTTATTGCCGCGTATTGTCAGTTATTTTACGGGCAAACCCTTATCGAAACCTTTGCTGAAAAGAGCGTTACCGAAATCGACCAGATCCACCTCTGCAAAATAATACACGGCATAAAACCCGAAAGGCAGTTCGTTTTGAACTGCCTTTTTTTGATTTCGGAACGATTTATTAATATGCAAGGTATTCTATGCAAACGTTCCTTGGCTTGCGCCGAACACAAAACTTCGGATGCGTTTTTTTGTTTTGCATTTAAACGGAGATTAATTTTTAAGATAACCGGCCGAATATTTTGGTAAGGAGGCCGTAAAACGGTTGTGATTTAATTCATGGAAATAAAATTTAAACGTAGAAAGGCGCAATGGAAAAAACATATAAGATATTGGCCGTTGATGATAATCCTATTAATTTGAAATTATTATCGCGTGCCCTGATTAACACTGATTACGAAATTTATACGGCTTCCTCAGGCGAAGAAGCATTGACAATTGCCCGTAAAGTTCATCCGGATTTGATTTTATTGGATGTCATTATGCCCGGCATGAGCGGATACGAAGTATGCAAAAAATTGCAGGAAGATGAGCAGACCGCTTATATTCCGGTGATATTTTTATCCGCTAAAAATGAACCCGTTGATAAAGCCAAAGGATTAGCTCTTGGTGCGGTGGATTATTTGACCAAACCGTTTAATCCTTTGGAAATCAATGCGCGCGTGCGAACCCATTTGTCTACCAGACGTAGTACCATTCATTTGTTACGCAAAAATCAGGAACTAACTGCGCAAATCGAAAAGCTGCAACGGCAATTGGACAAACAGATTACTGAAAAAAATATCATTGACTATTTGCAAAAAATATCCAGCACAACGTTCCATGTGGTTCAGGATTCCGTTGAATTGTACATGCTTTCCAAATCGCAACGTTTTCCTATTACGACAGTGCACATACCGGTATTTGAAGCACCGGATTTGGTGGTGGTTTTGTCGTTAAACGGATTCGAAAAAGAATATCCTACCTTAATTGTTGAGCAACTGGTACAAAAATTTGTGGAGGGATTTTTCAAAGGGTTGGTTGTTAGCGGATCTGAACCCGATGAATCCGTTTTAACAGGCTTATTCAATACGTTAATCGATCGTTTTAGCCCGGATATTTATCAAGTGGCGTTTACCTTTTCTTTAAGCGTATTTGATGTTAAAAATAAAACTATGTTTTTTTACGGGTTAAATCAAAATGCTCCTTATGAAATTTCGCCCGGTAAAACGCCCGATTGGATTAAGGGTAAAGCCATTTTAATTGATTCCGAACTCCGGAATTTTATAACGGCCATGCGCCTTCCTCTGCAAACAAATCAGCGTATTATTTTTTATCTGAACGGGCAAAACGATAATAGCGATACGGTTTACGGGCAAATTTTTGTTCCGGCTTTGGCGCAAAATAATTTTGAATTGCAAAAGTCGGTTCTTTGGCTTGATGACCATTTGCCACCTACCGAACAAGATCAGGCTTTTTTAATGGTGAGCATTAAATAAATTAATGCGGGTTAATATTTTTCATATTCTTCGTCGAAAGCCTTCTCCCAAAACTTCGTGCACGCTGTTAATAATTACAAAAGCCGAGGGGTCTATTTGTTCGATTAGTTCGGTTAATAATGTAATTTCTTTGCGGGAGACAACGGTCATAATAATTTCGCGGTCCATATTTTTGTACAAACCGCGGGCCCGAATTGCCGTAGCTCCACGGCTTAAACGTTCCATAATAACTTTGGCAATTTTGTCGTTTTTGTCCGAAATAATCATGGCCGAACGTGCGTAATCGAATCCGTCCAGTACCACATCGATAAGACGTGACGAAACGAATAATAGGAAAAAGGCATACAGCGTTAAAGCCATAGCCGGTATTTGCCCGGAAAGGTGTTTGAATTGGATTATGATGCCCGCAATCGAGATAACGAAAAAATCGATTAGCAGAATGGCCATCCCTGGCTTAAAACCGTACCGTTTTTGCAGAATGGCCGCTACGATATCCGATCCCCCTGTAGAACCTTTAAATTTGAAGATAATACCCAAACCGAGGCCTAAAAAGAAAGCTCCTAACAATACTAAAAATAAAAAATCGTGTTGCCGAATGTGCACAACGGAAGGGCTCATATTCAGCCCGGTATAGTGCAGGCCGGGAAATTCACCGCGAAAAAAGTCGATTAATAACGACGAAACGGTAAATCCGTAAAAAGTACGGGTGCCAAAACGAGGCCCCAATTCCTTAAATCCCCAAATGTACAAGGGGATATTCAGTATCCAAACCAATCCGCCCACGGGAACGGTACCGTTTGTCAAATAATGGACAGCCATGGCCAAACCGGAAACGCCGCCCGGCACTACGCGAGCATCAACCAAAAACACACCAATACCCAGTGCCATCATTATACCGCCAATGGTGATAAAGAAGTAGTCTTTTACGGCCGAATGAAAAATCCATCGTTTCATTGTATTGCTCCGGTTCCGATTTTTATTTTCGTCAAAGGCTGCAAGTATACGCATTTAAACGAGCGGTGTCAAAGAAAAAAGCTTAATGAAAGATGGGCCGAAAATAAAAAAATTCCCTATCTAAATAAATTAAATAGGGAACAATAAATGGTTGGCCAAATATAATTAAAGTTTTGTAACTCAGTGGTAATTTATTCGCTTAAATTTTGAATGCCTTCCGGAAACCGTAGTTCCATAGTCATACGATAGGGAGAAATATTTAAACGATAGTGTTCGTTTGCACGTGCGATAATTTCACCGTCTTGTAAGTTGAGTTTTTTTAGTTCTTCCTGTATGTTTTTTATTAGAATTTCCAATTCATCGTGTTTCATCTTTCCCTCCTTTCATCCTCCTCAAATTCCACTGAATTTGATGTGAATACTTTCGTAAAGATACACGCCTTGAATAATGAAAAGTTCCGTCGAAAATCGATTATTACCAAATAAAATGACATTTGGCCGGTAGTAAATTTTCTTTTTTCTTGGAGAATTAATCGCTATATTTGCGGCTTGAATTAAACGGAAAAAGTAGGTACGAATATGAAAACACACTTTGAATGTATTCCCTGTATTTTAAGGCAAACTATTGAAACGGCTCGCCTGGCTACGGCAAATGTAAAATTGCAAAAAGAAGCCATCAACCGAATTTTACTGTATCTGACACAAATCGATTACAATGTACCGCCGCCCGCATTGGGACGCGACGTGTACGGTATTATTCATCGTGTTACCGGCAATGATGATCCGTATAAGGAGCTTAAGCAAAAATACAATGCACTGGGATTGGCCCATTACGACGAACTGCTGCGCATCGTTTTTAAAAGCTCAGATCCGGTAATGACGGCCGCCAAATTGGCTGTGGTTGGCAATATTATCGATTTTGGGGCTCAAAGTCAGGAGCAGGTTAATATTAAAGAGTCCATTCGAAATATTTCGCAAATGGATTTTGCGATTAACGATTTTAATCGTTTTATTCGAGATCTGAAACAAGCCCGCTCTGTGCTTTATATTGCCGATAATGCCGGTGAAATTGTTTTTGACCGCTTGTTTATCGAAATATTACAACGCTATTATCCCGAGCTTGGTTTGGAGTTTAATGTTGCCGTGCGCGGTGCCCCCATAATTAATGATGCGACTATTGAAGATACGCAGATGGTCGGTTTGGATAAAATCGCTACGATAATCGAAAACGGCGACAATGCACCGGCAACATTGTTGGATCGCGTCTCTTCAAAAATGAAACGCGCCTTCGAAAGTGCGGATATTATTATTGCCAAAGGGATGGGAAACTACGAAACATTGGATGATCGACCGGAACTTATTTACTATTTGTTAAAAGTAAAATGCAATTTGGTCGGTCGGAGCATCGGAGCGAATATTGGCAGTTTGGTCTTTAAACGCAATGAACGCGCCAAAAAAAACGCATAAAATAATAAGAGCATCGAATGCAGCGGATTTGTGCCGATTTATCGGCGTAAAAAGTAAAAAAACGGCTATCGCATTCACTGCTGATTAATGGGATTTATCCCATTAACACGTATTCGCCTTTTTTAGCACGTTTAAAAAATTAACAAACCATTTGCGCCCGATCAAAATGATTAGCAAACCTAAGTTGCCGAAAAATATCCGATTAAATTTTAAATTAATCGGGACATCCTTCGCGAATCCATTCCAGAATTCCGTTTAATTGATTTTGATTTAAAGGCTCACGCGGGATAGGAGGCATCATGTCTTTTTGTTGCCGCGGATAGCCTTCGGATAAAATCAGATAAAGAGGCGCAAGTTCCGGATGCTTACGATGCACATTTAAATCGATCAGTTTTTCACCTGTGGAACTTAACCTGAAATCCAACAACAATGCCTTTGTCGTTAAAATGGCATAAGTAAGCTGGTTGTCACCGGAAGGTTGATCCGCAGGCGAATGGCATCCGGATTCCAACCCGCAGCGAATCTGAAACAGCGGTTCTACGTTTTTATAAAAGCTTACGCCTTTTTCTGGAAAGACAAATTTATCGTTATCATTTCCCGTCGAATTTTTGCTGCATTGCAGTAAAAAGACAAAAATAAGTAAAAGAAAGCCAAATCCCATAAAAAAATTAAAAAAATAACGCAAGCGTGACGATAGATAGAATATCATAAAATTCCTGTGCGATTTGTGATACGAACTTGTAATAAAACGTTTATTTTGATAATTTGGTTTCGAACACTTTTTGCGAACTACAATCCCGGCAAAAACCGTTGCACAAAAGCAAATTCAAATTTCGGATTTCAATTTTAACGGGTCGTTTCGGAGCTAATTATCCCCTTGTTTGTCCGGGTTGTAGCGAAAAACACATCCGAAAAAACGATAAGGAACGGTGCGCTCGAATTATACCGAACAGAACTTAATACTTAATGAAACCTGAAGCAAGATGGAAGCAAAAGAAACAAAAAAGATTTTAATCATTGAAGACCACAAAGATATGCTCTTGATCCTCAACCGGTTTTTGGAAGAAGAAGGCTTTCGGGTAACCGGAACCGAAACGGCCGAAATGGGTTTGGATTCATTCCGGATGGAAAAACCCGATCTTATTTTGTTGGATCTTATGTTGCCGGGCATGTCGGGGTTGGAAGCACTGCAAATTTTTCGCGCGGAAACCGACAGCACCACCTATATCCCCATTTTGATAATCACGGCAAAAAGCGAAATCGAAGACATTGTAAACGGCCTTGGACTGGGTGCGGACGATTATCTGGTAAAGCCGTTTAATCTGGAAGAATTAAAGGCGCGCATCAATACGGCCCTGCGTATTAAAAATTTAAATGACGCCCTGTTGCAAAAGAAAATGGAACTCGAAAAAGCCAATGAACAAATTAGCCAGTTAAATCAACGTCTGCTGGAAAAAAATCAGGAATTGCGCCGCAATGTGTTTAATTTGCATTCTCTTTTTGAAATTTCCATTGAATTAAACTCGATTCTGGAATTGGACCGTTTGATCAATTCCATATTATTAACACTGGTAGGACAGTTTTCCAGCAAAAACGCCCTGTTTATGATGGTGCTTAAACCCAATGCCGAATATCTGGAAGTGATGAATTCCAAAGGATTACACAAAAAAGAGTACGAGCATTTTATTATTCCCAAAAACGATCCGATTATCGAAGCCTTAAGAAAAAATCCGGTACCAACCAGTATCGAATCCATCGACCTGCAGTTGAAAGAAAGATCGCCAGCTTTACAAGAATTGAAAAAATTGGGCATGGAAATCATAACACCTATTTTTGTGCAAAAATCCATTCAAGCCTTGGTTGCCATTGGCTCTCGTGTTTCAGGACGTCCGTTCGATCGGGTTGAATGGGAACATTTTCGCATTTTAAGTAATATTATTTCTATCGCCGTGTCCAATGCATCGCTCTACAATGAAGTAAAGCAACTCTCGTATACCGACGGCATGACCGGTTTGCACAACTTTCGTTATTTCTCTTTGCGTTTAAAAGAAGAAGTAAGCCGTCACAAGCGCTTGAAAAGTCCGATTTCTTTGTTGATTTTGGATGTCGATAATTTTAAAAACTATAACGATACGTTGGGACATCCGGCCGGAGACGAAGTTTTGCGTAAAATCGCCGCGGTTTTAAAACAAACCGCACGTGAAAACGATATCGTAGCCCGTTACGGCGGTGAAGAATTTGCCGTTATTTTACCTGGTACAGGTAAAAAAGGTGCTGCCACCGTGGCGGAACGTATTCGGGAAAATATCGAACGAACGCCTTTTGAGCACGAAGAAATTCAACCACAGGGCAAAGTTACGGTAAGTGTCGGAGCCGCTTCCATGCCACCCGACGCCAAAACGGCCGAAGAACTAACCAAAAAAGCGGATGCGGCTTTGTATTACGCAAAACGGCATGGACGGAATCAGGTGAAATTGTTCGACAATAAAGTACCCATGGACGATTTGCCCTGTGAATCGTAACACAGCACAAATTTTAAAATCCGAATCACTAAAATCATTTAAGCAAGCCATTTATTGAGATTTGACCATGCCCGAATTAATTAAAACACCTGCTCTTGTTCTGGAATCCATTCGTTGGCATGAATCAAGCAAAATCGTCACACTTTTTACGCGTCGGGAAGGAATGCTCAAGGCGATTGCCCGTGGCGCATTGCGCAGTAAAAGCGCCTTTAGCGGAAGACTGGAAACATTGAATGTTATCCAATGCATTATTTCTCAAAAAGAAAGCAGAGAATTGCAAATTTTAACGCAGGCCGAACTTATCGATCCCCAAACCATGCTAAAATCCGATCTTCATCGTTTGCCGTATGCATTGTCGGTAGTCGAACTTCTTAAAAAAGTATTCGAAAAAGGCCAAAAAGATAAAATATTCTTCGATTTTTTACTGCAAATTTTTCAGGCCCTTCATAAAAGCAAACAACCCGAAATTGTGTTCTGGTATTTCCTTTTAAAACTTGTCTCTTTTTTAGGATTCAAACCAGATTTTCATCGTTGCTTCTCCTGCGGTCAAAGTGCGTTCCTGCAGGGAGGTTGGTTTGTTTTTAAAGAAGGCGCTTTGCTTTGTTCCCAATGCGGAAGCAGTGTAAGTTTGTCGCCTTTTTTAGACGATAAAACCATTTATTTTTTGCGCCGCCTGCAAAAATACAATCATCGTAAAATACATGAGTTTCCCTGGCCTGTGCCCAAAAATACGGATTTAACATCCTTAATTCTGCGTTATTTGTCCTTTCATTTGGGACACGGTATTGTATTGGAATCGTTAAAATTATTGCCCGCGTAATACGCCTTTATTACAACAAAAAAAAACGTACTGAATTCGGGTACATGTTTCCTTTAACTTTCCTATTTTGCTCCGGACGGGAAAAAAGATCTTTTTAGGTAAGCAAGCGTAATTTATGCTCAACATACAAACAGGTCATATTTAAATACGCATTAGGCTCAAGCGAAAAGGGCAAGACAAATTTAAGAAGATGAACCGTCATTAAGAAGTTCCTCAATCGTTTCGGCCAAAAGAATAGGGTCAAACGGTTTTTCGACAATGCGGGTATTTTTAATGTTTAAAAGCATATCCTCGTATTTGGAAGCACCCAAGCCGCTCATAAAAATTACCGGTAATTGCGGATGCAGTTCTCGCGAGTATTCCATCAGCTCAAATCCATTTACGCCCAACATTTGGATATCCAATAACAAACAATCGAACCTTTCTTTGCGAATGACCTCTTTGGCCTTGTAAGGATTTTGTACGGTTATTACTTCATATTGTTTAAGCGTTAAAAAATTGTCCAGCGAAAGCAAAAAGTAGGGGTCGTCATCTATTGCTAAAATTCTGGCCATGTTTGCCTCGTGCCTTTTTCAAATAAGTTTGTCAAACTATTTTTCTTTGATTTTTTTCACGGGAACAATTATGCATTTATCGAACAAATATCCGCCGATATTTCGAGCAAGTATATGTTTTTAAAAAATGGTATTTCCGAATTAGTACGTAAACAAAAATACGGAAAAATTAACGGCTCTTCCGTGATTTTGATTTCATTTTCCATGTAATGTTAATAGTTTCGGCTCTGTAATTACGTAATGCAAGCATGTAATGACATAAATATAATATCAAAAATATGAAAAAACATATTTAATTTTACATGAACAATCAACCTTCTGCTACTTGCACTTTAAAATTTGTTTCGATAAGTTATGTGAAACAAAATATTCCGGATTGTTCCAAAAAACATGAAACATACAACATGAAAATCGGAAGCAAGCAACTCAACGAAGTTATTCTCGATTCATTAGGCGAAGGGCTGTTTACGGTCGATCAGGAATTCCGTATTCGTACTTTTAACCGTGCGGCGGAAAAAATTTTGGGCGTTAACCGGAAAGATGTTATTGGTGATTTTTGTAAAAATGTTTTTCGCACCAGCCGTTGTCTGGAAGAATGCCCCATTCGCAAAGTACTGGAAACCGGACAAAATATGTTCGATCTGGAAGGAGAAGTGGCCCATCGATCCGGAAGAAGAATACCCGTTAAACTAAACGCAGCCGTATTAAAAGATGAAAACGGAGAACCCATCGGAGGAGTGGTTTCGTTCCGCGATATGTCGCATCTGGAACAAATTCAGCGTAACCTATTAACCCGCTCCAATTTCTATGGCATTATCGGGCAGCATAAGTTGATGAGGGAAATTTACAATTTAATCGAAGAAGTATCCGAATCGGATTCCAGTGTGCTTATTCAGGGTGAATCGGGTACGGGTAAGGAGATGATTGCCAATGCCATTCAAAAAACAAGCAGGCGCAAAGACAAACCGTTTATTAAAATAAATTGCTCGGTTTTTCCGGCCGATTTATTAGCCAGTGAACTTTTCGGACATGTGAAAGGCGCGTTTACCGATGCCGTTAAAGATCGCATAGGGCGTTTTGAACTGGCCGATGGCGGTACGATTTTTTTGGACGAAATCGCCGAAATGCCCTTGCAAATGCAGGTGCAATTGTTGCGTGTTTTGCAAGAAGGAACCTTTGAAAGAGTGGGCGAATCCATCACGCGTAAAGTGGATGTACGCATTATTGCCGCGACCAATAAGGATTTGCGTACCGAAATGCTGGCCGGGCGCTTTAGAGAAGATTTGTTTTATCGCTTAAATGTGATTCCCATTCATGTGCCTCCGTTGCGTCAGCGAAAGTCGGATATTCCGCATTTGGTTCAGTATTTTATTCGAAAATTTTCACTGCTTACCGGTAAACAAATTAAAGAAATCGATGATGAAGCCATGGATTTGCTTATTGCCCACAATTGGCCCGGCAATGTCCGTGAACTGGAAAATACAATTGAATACGCCTTTGCCCGTACAAAAGGTGAAATTATTCATGCTTCCAAGCTGCCGCCAAACGTGCGGTTAAGTCCGAAATGCGAATGCGACGAAAACGACGATGCCCCCGAAAAGGCTTCTTTGCAGGAGCGTACCGCCAATCCCGAACGTAAACGCATTCAGAGTACGCTGGAAAAAGTGCATTGGAACCGTTCCAAAGCGGCACAACTATTGGGTATTGGGCGAACGACCCTATGGCGCAAGATGAAACAATACGGGTTACTACATGTGGAAGGGTGAATCCCATAAGAAAAATAAAATACTAAACGCAACGAAAATCGAATAGAGAACAATAGCGAGAAAAGTGTTTCATGTTTAAACCAACTGTTTCAACTATGGATTATTTTGTTTCAAGAAAACAAAATTTCAGTGAATTTTATTCTACTTATTTTTTAATGATTTAAAACCGGTTTTTCATTTGGCACGGATTTTGACTTGCTAAGGCAAAGAGGTGTGCTTATGTCCGAAATGTTAGCAAATAGTTATTTTATCAGCAGAAATTTTGCCAAAGCGTTACCCTTGTTCGAGAAAGAACTTCAATCGGGTAAAGATTCGGAAAAAATCAAAAAAAAGCTGATCATCTGTTATTTGGCTTTGGGCAGGGTAGAAGAAGCCTTTCATCTGTTTTATGAATTGGTCAGCAGAGATCCGGATACGATTATTAACACCGATCCCTATTGGGACGATTGTCCGTGTCCGGAAATGGTACGTACTTTTGAGGGAAACCGAGATGTGGACATGGAATCGGCCCGTATTTCTTTAACTTTGGGTATGCTCTACCTTTTTTGCGACCTTAACCGATCCATCCGCTATTTTGAAAAAGCAGCAATGTCAGACCCCAAAAATCTAAAACTCAGGTCCTTATTGCAAAAATTGAAAAGCAGGTCAACTAACGTCAAATAACCATTCCTTCCCATCAAAGTTGATGGGAAGGTTTTGTTTTTGTTCGGGAAATTCGCTAAACTCAGTGACATTCGACAAAAAATCAAATTATTTGCGGTGCCCGAGATAAAAAGTATTAACATAATACAAAAATTTGCGTAAATTGTGGCAGTCCGATTAAGTGATAACGGAGAAGATGGATGAAGTTCAGGTTCGATGAAAAACGATTAGCCGAAATCGAAAAAGTATTGGAAACCAAATTTGCCAAACGCGGCAACCAATATCGTGCGGTTCTAATGAACAGCGAAGAACACCGCAAGTTAAGTATCGAAATTTATCCCGAAATTCAAATTGGCGACAAAACGGGCAATTTGGTTTCGATATACACATCCAATACACATGCCCAACTCCATTTTTGCGAAGGTTATGTGGCCAGTGATGTTCTTGGAGAGGTTACCTTTTTTGCGGAATATAACGGGCGTTTATCCGGTATTGTGGTTGAAAAACAGGCCGCCTGTTCGATTTTTACCAATATCGAACGCGGTTTACTTTCTGGAGATTTTGAAAAACTTGCTCCAGAGGTTATGCTTTCGGGCATTGCACTTTCCCTTACCGAACCCTTATTGGATGAGCAGAACGAAAAGGAAGAGTAACCTGAAAAATTTAATCCATGGTTTTGCCCTCTTTACAAAATAAAGCGATTCTGCTTTATATTTTTATCGAAAAGCCCGTAAAAGTCGTGGGTTCTCCAAAGTAAAGAGTAACCATTAAATAAATAGTAAAACGTGTTACAAACAATGCGTTCCCAATGAATGATCTTTTTCAACAATTTAAATCATATTTGCTATTCGAACGGAATTTATCGCCTCATTCCATTGACGCCTACACGCGAGACGTGCAGCGGTTTTTGAATTATCTGAAAACCATCGGGCTGCAATCCGCCTTGCAGGTAAAAGCGCAACACATTCAACGTTTAATCCAATTGCTAAGCGAAATGGGGCTTTCGGCACAAAGCGTAGCGCGGAATCTTTCATCCATTCGTGCGTTTTATCATTTTTTAATCGGCGAAAATTTGCTGGATCACGATCCCACGGAAACAATCGATCGACCCAAGCTGGCCCGTCATTTGCCTTCTGTTTTAACCTACGACGAAGTCCGGCAAATACTTTCGTTACCCGATACAAGCCACCGTTTGGGACTACGCGATAAAGCAATGCTCGAAACGCTTTACGCCTGCGGCCTGCGTATTTCGGAATTGCTCTCCCTGCAAATTCGCGATATTCATGCCCGTCAGCATTTTGTGCGTGTATTCGGTAAAGGCAGCAAAGAGCGTTTGGTGCCCATTTCCGATGCAGCTCTTAAATGGATCAAACGCTACGCGGAAGAAGCCCGTCCGCTGCTTGATCGCTTCGGACGCTCGCAGGGGGTATTGTTTTTAAGCGTACGGGGAACCCGGATGAGCCGCATGGGCTTCTGGAAAATCCTTAAAAAATATACGGAAAAAGCACGCATTCGAAAGGAGATCCATCCGCATACGTTTCGTCATTCGTTTGCTACTCATTTGCTTGAAAACGGAGCTGATTTAAGGGCCGTGCAAGAAATGCTGGGCCATGCCGATATTAGTACGACACAAATTTATACGCACATCGATCGTACTTTTTTGCTGCAGGAATATCAGACATTTCACCCGAGAAGTATGGTGAATCTGCGAAAAACAATCAAAGGCAAAAAATGAAGTTGAGACAGGGAGAAGTGTAATGCTGTTTGACACCAATGTGGTTATTATTGGAGCCGGACCCGCGGGAACAACCACGTCCCATTTTCTGAGCAACTATAAAATTCCGCATATTATCATTGATAAAGAAGCGTTCCCCCGCGATAAAATTTGTGGCGATGGTTTGAGCGGGAAAGTAGTAGGCGTTTTGCAGGATTTAAATCCGCAATGGATTGATGAAATGCAGCAAGACAAAACCCGCTTTTTAGATAGTTGGGGAGTGCGTTTTGTGGCCCCAAACGGAAAAGCAGTGGATTTGCCTTTTCGGGTGGATAGCCAAATGCCCGAACGTGCACCCGGTTTTATTGCCAAACGGATCGATTTTGATCAATTTATGTTTTCAAAATTGCACAAAGGATTTGCCTCGATTTTTACCTCCCTGACATTGATCGATATAACGCACTCGCCGGATGGGATGATTTTGACTCTGAAAAAAGAAAATGAAATTTTTAAAGGTCGGGCTAAAATTGTTGTGGCTGCCGATGGCGATCGCTCCGTTGTTGCCAAAAAATTTGCCGGAAAAAGATTACAACCAAACGCTTATTATGCCGGTTTGCGTGCTTATTTTGAGAACGTGGCCGATTTGCATGAACAAAATTTTATTGAATTGCATTTTCTTAAGGAATGCTTGCCAGGGTATTTTTGGATTTTTCCCCTACCCCATAATCAGGCCAATGTGGGGTTGGGAATTTTAACCGCAGATATTAAAAAACGCGGTTTACATATTAAGAATATTTTCAAGCAAATTATTGAATTTAATCCTACCATACGAGAACGTTTCCGATCTGCTAAAATGATCGATTCCGTTAAAGGCTGGGGGTTACCTTTGGCCAAAGAAAAACACCAGCTTTCGGGCGACCATTTTTTATTGGTTGGCGATGCCGCCTCGCTGATCGATCCGTTTACCGGAGAAGGCATCGGTAATGCTATGATTAGCGGTCAGCATGCGGCAAAAACGATTCGAAATGCTTTGAATGCACAAAATTTTTCGGCAGATTTTCTGCAGCAGTACGATAGGGCGGTTTACGAAGCGCTTTGGAGCGAACTGAATTTAAGCCAAACCTTACACCGCCTGGTGCGACATCGCTGGTTGTTTAATTTTGTCGTTAATCGTATTAGTTCCAATAAAAAACTGAAACAGACATTTTCAACTATGTTCAATAATCTGGATAACCGCGCTATGCTGCGTTCGCCGTTATTTTATTTGCGAATGCTGCTAAATCTTTAGGAAATTATTTTGCACAGGGAAGGGCAGTTTAATCCGCAAAAATTAACTGTTAACCAAGCGGAGACCGCCCATGAAATTCCGTTTTACCATTCTTTTTTTGCTCCTTTTGTTTTCTGCCGCCAAGACCCAAATTGTTTTTAGTGAAGTCATGTTCGATGTGCCCGGGCCCGATTACGATAACGAGTTCGTGGAGTTTTTCAACTGTTCCGATTCGGCCGTAAATTTGAAAGGGTGGTATTTTAGTGATAGCAGCGCCATGGATGCTATTGTGGATGCCGGATGGGGCACAATTTTATTACCAGATCAATTTGCCGTTTTACTGGATGGCAGTTATTTCGGCCGTTCTACGGTTTACGATACGCTTATTCCGCCCCAGGCCCTTATTTTACGCATCGAAGATAGAGCGTTCGGGCAAAACGGATTGTCCAATACCCACGCTGAACGGCTTTCCCTGATAAATGCATCGGGACGAGAGGTTGCGACCTATCGCTATTCTACAGACAATAAACCGGGCTTCTCGGACGAAAAAATTCGTTTATGCGCCGGGGACGATGTGGCTAATTGGGCTAATAGTTTGCGCCTTTGGGGGACACCCGGGTTTAAAAATTCGGTAACTCCTTATCCCTACGATTTGGCCTTGCCCCAAAATGCCTTGCGCTTCAAACCAGAGTCGGCTGTTAAAAAAGGGCAAACCGTGTACGCGGAACTTACCTACTGCAATGTTGGCCTTCGTACCTTTGATGACAGTGTACGCTTTTTGGTTTTTGCGGATTTTAACCATGATGAGATTTTGCAGTCGCTCGAACCCATTCTTTTACAACGTCAATTTGAAGTGCGGCTAAATTCGGGAAATACGGGCAAAATATCATTTGCATTTACTGCAGATTTTAGCGGCATTCTTTCGCTAGTAGCTATGCTTTCGGCAAAAAAAGATCAGAATCATCTTAACAATTCTGCCATTTGTTCGCTAGTTGTTATGGATATGAATGTTCCCCTTAAAATTAATGAGATTAAATTTTTAACACAAAAAGGCGAACCCGAATGGGTGGAAATTTTTAACGCCGGAAATACCCCTGTAAATTTACGTGATTGGGCCTTGGCCGATGCCACAGATACGGCACGCATTGGCAAAAACTGTAATGTTTCCGCAAAAGGCTTTAAAGTTTTATGTGCCGATAGCGGATTAACAAATTTTTACGCCATACAAGACAGCAGCTTATGCGTGCTAACAAAAATGCCCAAACTCAATAATGATGCGGATATTCTCTATTTGTTAGCGCCCTGGAACGATTGGGTGGAACAGGTCCGCTACCGAAAAAGCTGGCTTTGGGGCGAAGAAGGGCGTTTGCCGTCATTAGAACGCATCAATCCCTCTATTGATGCTCGCTTGGAACGCAATTGGGGACCGAGTGTCAATCCAAACGGGGCGACGCCTGGCAAAGTTAATTCGTTGTATGCCCCGTTGAAATTTTCCAAACTTCATTTGACGGTCGCGCCTAATCCCTTTTCCCCGAATGAAGACGGATTTGAAGATAATGCCATTATTATGGTGCGTCTACCGGCCAAAGCCGCCAGGGTACGCGCTACGCTGTACGATGTTTTGGGCAGAAAAATAATTACCTTAAGCGCAGGCCATTTGAGCGGGCAGGAAACTCAACTTATTTGGAACGGGCGGGATGAGCGTAAAAAATACGTGCGCAGCGGAATTTACATTTTATTTGTGCAAATTATTGACGATCGAAACGGGATTTTACAAGAAGCCAAAACCACGATCGATTTGGTGCGTTAAAGTTCCATTTCTGTTTTGCGTCCGTTTATGCAAAATAATGCCTTCGGAATTTTACCCTTTAATAACGCCCACGGGCCGCAAACGGGCCACTTTTAAACTTACACCGCTTTTGTGCATTACGTCTACCACATCTTGAACATCTTTGTATGCTTCGGGCATCTCTTCGGCTACGGTGGCTTTACCTCTGGCCTGAAGTATTACGCCTCGGTTTTCCATTTCCCGAATCAAGTTCCGACCGGCACCAGCCTTTTTGGCCTGACGACGGCTCATAATGCGTCCTGCTCCGTGACAGGTGCTGCCAAAGGTTTGCTCCATGGCTTTTTGTGTTCCTATGCTAATAAAAGAATAGCGTCCCATATCACCGGGGATAAGTACCGGTTGTCCGATGCTTTGATATCGGGCCGGTATTAGCGGATGCCCTGGCGCAAAAGCGCGCGTGGCGCCTTTACGATGCACGCAAACAGTTTTTTCCTTACCATTAATGAGATGCGTTTCCTTTTTAGCAATATTGTGTGCCACATCGTAAACCAAATTAAATTGCAATTCGCTGTCCGAAATGCTGAAAACGCGTTTGAATACCTGATAAGCCAAGTGCATGATAACTTGCCGATTGCTCCAGGCAAAATTTGCCGCACAAGACATGGCTGCCAAATAATTTTGGCCTTCCGGGCTTTGAATTGGCGCGGAGGCCAATTGGCGATCCGGAAGACGGATTTTGTATTTATTCATGGCCTTGTCCATAACTTTTAAATAATCATCGCAAATTTGATATCCGAAACCACGAGAACCGGTGTGAATAAGTATTACGATTTGTTTTTCGAACAAGCCTAAAACTTGTGCGGCCTTTTGGGCGTAAATGTGATCGACCACGTCGATTTCAAGAAAATGATTGCCCGATCCGAGGGTACCCAACTGATCCAACCCCCGTTCGATCGCCCTGTTACTTACCAAAGAAAAATCGGCGAACGGCATGCGGCCCCTTTCTTCAATAATCTGCAAATGCTCGGGTTGCCCGAAGCCTTGCTCAATAACATAAGAAACTCCGTTTTCGGCAACGCGTTTGAGCTCCTTTTTGGAGAGCTTTTTAATAGCGTGTGAGGCCCCAACGCCTGTCGGAATCGATCGAAATAGTTCCCCAACTAAAAAATGCAATCGTTTTTGGACTTGTGTTACGGTTAATGCGGTAGTGGCTAAACGCATACCGCAATTAATATCGTAGCCAACGCCGCCTGGTGAAATAACGCCTTCGCTCCAATCCGTTGCCGCCACGCCACCAATGGGAAAACCGTATCCCCAATGGATGTCGGGCATGGCTAAGGCATATTTTTGAATGCCCGGCAAATGAGCCACATTAACAACTTGCTGCAAAGGCGCTTGCTCTGCCAGCAAATCTTGCATCATGGAGGGGCTGGCATAAATTCGCGCAGGTACACGCATTTCTCCGAAAGGTTCTATTTCATAAACAAAAGGTTCAATTTGACGCACCGCCAAGTTTGAATTTTCCATTAAAAAACTCCTTTAGGTGTTCCTTCGAAAAAAGGTAAACATGGGTGTATTAATGCTAAACATCAAAAATAATACGCGTGCTAAAACCCGTTTCATTCTGCTCGATGTGCAAATTATGATAGGTAACCGCTTTAATTTCCGTAGAATTTTCAAGCCATTCTTGCGGTACGGGGCTTAATGTACCGGCAGTTAAATTTACAACGAACGGTTGGCCGGGACTGCACTGTAAAAATTTAACCGGTAATAAAATTTTTTGTTTAACCGTAAAGCGAAAATTCAATTCATTCAATAGGGCGACTAATGCATGTTCCGCAGAATCTTCTTTAAGGGCAAGGGAAACGTTTTTTAAAGACGGTTTTAAATGGGCCAAAGGAATATCGGGTACCAATATCGTGTAAAAACCGTGAATTGCCTGAATGAACAACTGGTCTAATGTTTCACCGAAAATTTCAAGCCCAATATCGGCTTTGTGTTCTATCTCATTGAATCCTTGCATAACTTTGCCCAATTTCCTTATTAAAGCGATAACTTTTTAAAGGGAATTTAAAAGATGTCGAACAATAAATAAAGTAAAAACGACAGGATTTAATTAAGGAGATGCAAGAAATGTTAAAAAAAGGTGTGATGCTCCTTGGGTTGTCAATGTTAATGCTGGCCTGTAGCTTTAATCAACCGGATGTTCCTTCATGGGATACGTCTTGGAAACTTTATCTTCCTTTACAGAATGTTTCGATGGATAAAATGATAAACGATTCGACATTGGTGGCAGATACGACCAACGGCCAACCGGTTGTCGAATTTAAAGTACAGGATTCTACCGATTGGGAGCGCGTGGATCAGCAGGATTTAAGTATTATGGGCTTTGCTCAAAGTTTTGGTTCGGAAATCGGGCCCATTCATTTAAAAGATAAGTCCGAAATTAATTCCACGCCGTTAACCTTAAACGATTTGCTTCCGCCGGAAATAACGGCATCCGATACCATTCCGCCCTATCCGGACCACACGGTTGAACCGGATTCCGTTGACATAAGCTACGATTTTTACAAAAGTGCGTATATTAAATCCGGAAGTTTATATTTAACCTTTCATAATGATTTGTTTTTAACGATTAAAGCGGGTATGGTTATTGAAATATTTAACAACGGCGGTGCCACACCGGTTAAAATTGCCGATATTGTTTTTGATAAGCCCATTACTCCCTTTAGTGTTGTGCAAAGCAATGTGGTCGATTTAAGCAATACGCAAATTAGCAACAAATTTGTGTTACATTATACCATTCCCATTCAAGGCGCCGACACCGCTACGGTAATAACCGACGCCATGCGTAACGGTTCCTGCTATTCCGTTTTAACCATCCAGAATATCGAAGTTACCGAAGCAGAAGCTAAAATTCCGGAACAATCGTTTTCCGATGACCAGAAAATTGCTTTGAGCCAAGACGGACATAAAATTATTAATGCCCGCATTTCATCGGGACGCATTAATTTGGATATTACCAATCATTCCAACGTCCATACCAATTTACATATCGAAATTCCCAATATCCAGCAATACGGGGAACCGAAAACCGTGGATATCGATTTGGACGCAAATGCTCACAGCATAGTGCCAATCGATTTAGCTAATTCTGTACTTTTGAATCCGGACCATCCTGACCAGCCATTGGATTCGCTAACGGTACATGTTGACGCGACTGTTAGTTCGAACGATCAAATTGTAACCATTACCGAACATGACGGGGTAGATGTGACCGTTTCTTCAACGCCCGTTTATTTTTCGGAAATTAAGGGTATTTTAAATCCTATTGAGCAAACCATTAATCCGGTAGATGTTGATAACAGTGCGCTATTTGAGAATCTTTCCGGGAACGGCTTGTATTTGGATGATCTGCAATTGATATTAATCTTTGAAAATCAAATAGATATTCCTATAAATATGCACCTTAAAATTAGCGGTTATCACGAAGACGGCGGGCAGGTGGATTCGGTAACCATGATTGTAGATCGTACGATTTTGGCTTCCGGTGTTTCTCCGGTAACCCGAGTCGTTTTGGATAAAAATTCAACATCTCCGAGTATTGTGGACCTAATGGCCATTCTTCCCACACGCATTACCGTTTCGGGTAATGCGACTATCGAGGGGGAAGGGAGCATAAAGGTTAACGATGGCATCCGCTCCAAATTTTTGATTGTATCGCCTTTGTCTTATCGGGTAACCAATCCCATTGTATTTAAATCGGACGTGGATAGTATTAAAAAGGAAGATATAGATCAGGATACGCGCGACCGAATTGCCGATGACATGTCTGAATTATCTCTGCATTTACTGCTTACGAACGGTACACCTATTAGTGCAGAAGTGAAATTGATTCTGGCGGCCGATTCAACGCAATTAGCTACGGAAACCATTGCCGATTCCAGCCGAAAAATCGTAATAACGGCCCCGATTCAAGGCGGTCAGGTGGATGCCGCGGGTTATGTTCAATCGCCTACTCAAAATGAGATCGTGGTTAATTTAACCCATAATCAGGCCCAGTTGTTTAAAAAAAGCCCTATTTATTTACAGCAAACGGTTACGCTCTTGCCCACAGGACAGCAAAAGGTGGCCATCCGAACGAGCGATCAAATTAAGCTGGACGCTTATCTTGATTTAAAATTCAGAGTAAAAATCGATTAAAAAACGGAGCATAGAACCATGAAAAAATATTTAATCATTTTATTGTTAAGCGTTGGCCTATATGCTCAGGGATTCGACGGAATCGGTTTGGGGTTTGCAGGAACCTACGGCCCGTTAAGTCGTGGTGTCCATGCTTTGGCTTATAATCCGGCCAACGTGGCCGTGCCCAGAAATAATGTTTTGGAATTGAATTTTATTGGTTTGAATTTGGGCATGTTTAACAACAGTTTTAGTTACAATACCTATCAAGATTATTTTGTTACCAATGGCAAAGAGAATTATTGGGATCAGGGTAAGAAAAAATCATTTTTAGATTTGATTCCGGATGACGGTTGGAAAATTTCGAATGATATTGATGTCAATATAATGGGATTGGCCTTTAATAATTTTGCATTGGCCATCCATCCGGTGGCTTTTGGTGAAGTCCAAAATACTCAAATTAAGAATATCTTAAATCTTGTTTTGTATGGCGATGATATTACCAGAGATTATGCTTTGGATTATCCGAACATTATGCAGGGTTCAATGTTTTCGGCAGTGGAAGTTTCGCTGGGGTATGCTTATCCGATACCAATTAAAAAATATGTTCCGGATATTTCTTTTATGTCGGTGGGCATCGGGATTAACTATTACATGGGGCTTGGCGTAATGCAAATTGAAAACTCGGAAGCTCACGTAAAACGTACCCAATTTGATAATTACGAAACGATCGAAACACAGGCTTACAACAAGGTGCGTGTGGCTTATGCGGAAGACGCCACTCCCGCAGGAAAAGGCCGAAGTTATAATTTAGGCGTTTCAGGGCTTTACAAAAATCAATGGTTTGTTTCATTGAGTTTTATGAATATAGGCGGAAAGATCAATTACAGCATTAATACCGAACGTCTTTTAATCGAAGATACGCACCAGATTACCATTTACCGCGATGTGGATAGCTCGTCAACCACTTTCGATCATTCGGTAGATACAACCTTAACCATCGATGACTTTTCAACCGGTGTGCCTTCGTATATGCGTTTAGGGGTTGCGTATTATTTCAAGAAAAATCTGGTTTTTACTTCGGAATGGAAACAGGGGCTAAACAAAGCGTTCGGCAATTCCACTACGCCGCGGCTTGGTTTTGGTGTGCAATACAAGCCTTTGTGGTGGCTGCCATTACGTAGCGGTGTATCGTTTGGCGGAAGTACCGGGTTTTTAATGGGACTTGGTTTCGGGTTGGATTTTCATTATATAAGTTTGGATTTTTCCTATGCCATGAAAAACGCCCTTTGGCCAACCCATTCCGAGGGTCTGTTTTTAGGTTTTAATTTTATGATTCGCATTTGATATTTTTCGTCTTATTATGATGTAAAAGGCGTCTGTAATGGACGCCTTTTTTGTTTGAAGGCCCCCGCAATTAATGCTTGCCTTTAAATTTTTGAATTTCTTTTTGTTGATGAAAATAGAACTAATTTGTACATTTTATCAAAAAGAAAATTCGGAGTAAAACATGTCGTTTCCTGCACACCGAAACAGCGCTGACAAAATTACCAAATACGAACTAGCCAAAATGTGGTTGCCACGCTACACCGGCACCCCGATTGATGAGTTTGGCGATTACATTTTAGTGACCAATTTTGAAAACTATGTTACCATGTTTGCTGAACGTTTTAATTGCGACATCAAAGGGCAGGGGCGTCCCATGCAAACGGCTACCAATAGTGCGGGGCTAACGATCGTCAATTATGGCATGGGCTCTCCCAATGCGGCAACCATCATGGACTTGCTTTCCGCCCGTAACCCGCAGGGAGTGCTTTTTTTAGGCAAATGCGGCGGTTTAAAACGCTCAACCGAAATCGGACATTTTATTTTACCAATTGCCGCTATTCGTGGCGAAGGTACCAGCAACGACTACTTCCCGCCGGAAGTACCGGCGTTGCCTTCTTTTAAGCTGCACAAATTCGTATCCAACAAAATTATCGAACACCGTCAAGAATACCGTACGGGGGTTGTGTACACAACCAACCGCCGTGTGTGGGAATGGGATGAGAAATTCAAAGAATATCTAAAAACAATCTCTGCCATTGCTATCGATATGGAAACGGCAACGATTTTTATTGTGGGGCACGCCAATGAAATCGCGCGTGGCGCTTTGCTTCTGGTATCCGATTTACCCATGGCTCCGGAAGGAATTAAGACGGAAGAATCGGACGAATACGTTACCAGAACATTTACCGAATTGCATTTGCAAATCGGTATTGAAGCCATGACCGAAATCGGTCACAAGGGTGAGAAAATAAAGCATTTTCGCTATTAGATTTTTTGCCGTTCGAAGGCTGTACCGAAACGGCGCATAATTATTTGCATTTTACGATAATTTTAATAGATTTTTTTAATCCTTTCATTCACGCTTCGCCGCGGACGGGGTGAGTTTAATCATTCTTTACATTGCCAAAAAACGAAACGCGTGATCCGGCAAAAGGAAAAAATTTTTTCGGATCTCTGATTTTTTAATACATAGAATAAAATTGTTTTTAAGCCATCATCAGAGGTATTT
>CAZRBA010000051.1:0-26957 GCA_964598255.1 uncultured Caldithrix sp.
CGGCGGCAGCGTTAAACCCGAAAATGCCCAGTCGTTGCTCAGCCAAGACGATATTGACGGCGCACTGGTTGGCGGAGCCTGCCTAAAAGCCGATTCGTTTTCGGCCATTATTCACATTGCCGAGGAACTGAACAAATAGCCCGATTCGCGCAAATAAGGTTAAATTGATCTTTCTCCCCCGCCCTATTACGCAGAGCGGGGTATTTTTTTCACTGCCTCCTGATACGCCTTCAGGCGAAGGCATTTGCTTACCGAATTGAGTTAATGGTAAAGAGCAAGAAAGTAACGGTAAAAATCCGTGCAAAGCGCTAGCCCAAATAGGGTATCAATGCACTAACGAGAATCATAAAAAAAGAAAAGCGCGGATTCGATTATTGTATTTTTAGCGGGATATTCGGAATTTTTAATGCAAAATGTTGATAAATAAGAAAAATCTCTTTAAATTAAAATTTTGAATTAAATCAAGGAGCGAATAAACGATTATGTACACATTATTAGTTGTCTTATTTATTCTCGTAAGTATTGTTATGGTGGTTGTTATCTTGTTGCAGTCTGGTAAAGGCCAAGGTTTGGCCGGTTCCATCGGTGGCGGTATGGGTGGTTCTTCGGTTTTTGGCGGTCGCGGCGCGGCAGACTTTTTAACCAAAGCAACGGCGTGGATTGCAACCATTTACATGGTTTTAGCCATTGTAATCAGTATGATGTACCGCTCTGAAGCCCAAAGTGCTCAAAAAAGTTTAATTGAGCAACGCATGGAGCAGGAAAAGAAACTACCGACACCAAATGTACCTTTGGCTCCGGTAGGTCAGGGTCAGGGTGCACCAACGCAACAAACACCCAATAAATAAAATTTTAGCTGGAGTGGTGGAACAGGCAGACACGCTATCTTGAGGGGGTAGTGGGCGAGACGCCCGTGCGGGTTCAAGTCCCGCCTCCAGCACGTTAAAAGCATCTCGGATTTTCGGGATGCTTTTTTTCATGGCAAGATTTTTTTAATTTCTTCGACAAAGGAGATAATGGACGCTCTTTTAACTTTTTTATCCCGTTTGGATACTTCTCTTTTTGTCCTTTTTAACGTACATCTGGCCAATCCGATTTTTGATGTTATCATGCCGTTTGTTACGGAAAAAACACATTGGTATCCGATCTGGATTTTAGCCATTGTGCTCTTATTATGGAAAGGCGGACGCAAGGGGAGATGGGTCGTTTTCATTGTTCTTTTAGCGGTTGCCAGTAGCGATTTAACTGTTAATCGTATCTTAAAGCCTTTATTTCATCGCCTCCGGCCGTGCAACGTAGTGGATGGTGCCCACTTGCTTTTGGGCAAAAAATCGTCTTTTTCTTTTCCCTCATCCCATGCGACAAATTTCTTTACCATAGCTACGGTTTTCAGCTATTTTTATCGCCGCTATCAATGGATTTTTTGGTTCCTTGCTGCTCTGGTGGCCTATTCACGCATTGCGGTAGGTGTGCATTATCCTTTTGATGTAGTAGCCGGTGCGCTTTGGGGAATGGTAATCGGATACAGTTGGATTTTTGTTTTCAAACGATATGTGCATGAGCTTTGAAAGAAGAAGTTAACGGTTTCGAATAGCCACTCGATGTATTACCGGTGAGTTTTTACGGATTTTCCGAAATATTTAGGATTACAAGATTAACCGGATGCTTACGGTACGCATTTCCGAACCAAGGATACAGCTTGCTGTGCCTGTTTCTACAACTTCCCTAATTTTCACTTTTTAAGCAAATTCATCAGTACATCAGAAAAGATTTTTAACAATAACGATTCTTCGTCTCTGGATACGGTACGCAGGTCAAGATGCAAAGCATCGTCTTCAATATACCCGATTACAGGTGTGGGCGCTTGGCGTAAAGCTTCGCTCAATTTTTGTGCGCCGATATCGGGCAATTGAACACGCAGAGCAACCGAAGGTAATTTTAACAGAGGATAGGCTCCGCTGCCCACCTTTCCCCACGAATCGACAACCGCAACATAGGATTGTACTTGCCGCGGCAAAGCGCGATAAAAGCGTTGGCAACGCAATTGCAGCGCACGTTTGTCGGCCATCAGAGCGCTGTGAGCCTGCAGGCGTTCGGAAACATCGTTGTACAAATATCGGGTTAAGACAAGCTGAATGTTTTTAAGCATAAATTTATCCAGCCGTAAAGCACGCAAAAGATGATTCTCGGCGCAGCGTTGTACATAGGCCCGTTTGCCCAAAATAATACCGGCCTGCGGCCCGCCCAGCAATTTATCCCCGGAAAACGAAATCAAATCCACCCCTGCGTTCAAAATGGCAACCACCTCCGGCTCGTCACCACCGAACAAATGGGCGGTTTCATCGGTTGAGCCACTACCCAAATCGTAAATTACGGGTATGCCTTTGCCGTGTGCCATTTGCACAATTTCCTTCAGTTCGGGTTTATGTGTAAATCCTTCCACGGAATAATTGCTGGAATGGCAAATCAGAATGGCGCCGGTATTTTCGTTTATCGCCTTTTCATAATCACGCAAATGCGTTTTGTTAGTCGTACCAATTTCATGTAAAATACATCCGCTTACTTTCATTACTTCCGGAAGGCGAAAGGAACCGCCTATTTCAATCATTTCCCCTCGGGAGAGGATAACTTCCTTACCTGCTCCCAACGTATTGAGCATTAACATGACAGCCGCGGCATTATTATTAACGGCAAATCCGGCTTCGGCCCCGAATAAAATTTGCAATAAATATTCGATATGGTCGTTACGCTGGCCGCGTTTGCCTGAAGATAAATCAAATTCCAGATTGCAATAACGACTAACCTCTGTCAGCGTTTCCGTTATTCGGGGATCAATGGGTGCGCGTCCCAACCCGGTGTGCAAAACCACCCCTGTGGCATTAATTACTTTTTGCAGGCTACCCTTTTGCAGTTTTTCTAAATCGGCGCAAAGCCTGACAAATAGTTTTTCTTCGATCTGCTCTTTGGAGAAATTTTGTAATCCGAATGTTTGGGGATTTTGCCGCATGGTTGTCAATTGTCGCTGGATAAGGCGTTTTAAAATAAGCGGCTTTATTGCGGGGAATTCCGTTTCCAACCGTTTGAGCAAAATATGGGTGGCCGGTAACTTTTTAAACAGTGTACTGTCGCTTGCCATTTAAAGAAATTCCTGAATTAGCGTTTATGTTCGGTTCTTTTCTTCTTTTTTGCCTTTTAGAATCAACCGTACTTTTTGAATGCGTTTTTTGGTTGCTTTTTCAATAATAAATTCATAGCCGTTGTAGGAAATTTTTTCTTTGGGTCGCGGAACCGATCCGAAACGCCCCAGTAAAAACCCGGCTAACGTATCCACTCCTTCTTCGGTAGGTAAATCCAAATGCAACTCTTCGTTGATTTCATCAATGGCCATTCCACCGTCCACTACAAAGGTAAACTCATTTATTTTTTCGATTAAAGGTGCTTCTTTATCATATTCGTCCTGAATTTCCCCGACAATTTCTTCAATCACATCTTCCAGAGTAACCAATCCCGAGGTGCCGCCGTATTCATCCACCACAATGGCCATGTGAATACGCTGAGCCTGAAATTCGCGCAGCAATTCGTTGATCTTTTTTTGTTCCGGAACGTAATACGCCGGCCGTACCAGTTTTTCCAATTTAAAATCAGAGGTGTTCCGTTTACGGATAAAGGGCAACAAGTCTTTGATGTACAAAATGCCCACAATATTATCGACTGTATCATCATAAACGGGAATTCGCGAATGCATCTTTTCCTTTACCGTATTCAAAACCGTCGTAAGCGAAGCATCCTTTTCCAGACACACCATATCGGTTCTAGGCACCATAATTTCACGGGCAACCGTTCCATGCATTTCAAAAATGCCGTGAATCATCTCTTTTTCTTCTTTCAGCAAAGCGCCCTTTTCTTCGCCGACATCCACCAATGTGCGCAATTCGTTTTCGGTCAAACTAAATTTATCGGACTTGGCCCCGGTTGTCGAGGTTAATAACTGCGTAAATAAATCCAGCACGTACGAAAGCGGATAAAACAAATAGTGAAAAAAAGTTAAGGGCAGGGCAAAACGCTGGCTTAGTTTTTGTGCGTTTTTAATGGCCGTAATTTTGGGCAGAATTTCGCTGAAAAACAAAATAACGAACGAAACCACCACTACATTCAAAAGCAGCGTAAGCGTGGCATTTAGCGCATATTCTTCGATCCATTTGGTAACAATAATAGTGGCAATAGAAGCAACAGCCACATTTACCAGAGTATTACCGATAATAATGCCAATTAAAAGCCTTCGGGGTTCTTTTAGAAGTACCGCCACCTGGCGTGCTACAACGCTTTTACTGCGCGTAAACTTTTCCACCGTTGATTTGGGCAAAGAAAAATAGGCCGTTTCCGAGGCGGAAAAGAAAGCCGAGAAGAGTAAAAGAACGATGAAGCTAACCACATAGATAAGTGATGAGGGGTCCAAATCAGGAAACAACCTCCGCGTTAATCCGACAACTACATTTTATACGATTCATAATGCCTCATGCAAGATTTTCGGCTTAATCAATACCCAAAAATTTATCTGTTTTGTATTAAACCGAATTCAACCTTCCGTGTCCGTTCATCCGGACTGCTGTTTTTCAAAAATCCAATTTAAAAAAAATCTATTTGAACACAAAATTTGTTCCTTTAAAAACATTAAAATGTATTTTAAAAAAACAAAAAAGTTCCGTGTAGCGGCGCACAAAATCTCTTTGCTTAAAACCTCAATTTGCCTTTAAAGTACGCCACCAAACTGTCTTCCTGCTCTTTCATGATTTTGCGCGTTTCTTCTTGCAAATCGTCATAGCCTTGTAAATGCAAAAGCCCGTGGATAATTAAACGCAACACTTCTTCATCCAATGTTACGCCGTATGTCCGAGCCTGATCCTCGGCACGTTCGATGCTGATATAAATTTCGCCTTCAATAGCGGACTCTTCGCCCAAATCGAAGGTAATCACATCCGTTTCTGACGGATCGTTTAAATAGCGTGTGTGCATTTGCTTAAGGGTTTGGTCGTCCGTAAAAACAACATTCAAACTGACGGGCTTTAATTCCAGATGCGTCAGAATAGCAAGGGTTAACTTCGTCCAATCTTGTTCATTGCCGCGCAATCGAGGCGGGAAATTATGTATTTTTGGTTCCATTTTTTTCTTTACCTGTCGATTTGTTTTTTGTCGGTTTTACTGCTTTGGACACACGCTTTTTTTCTTTTTCCTGATCCGGATATTCAATTCGATGTTGAAAGACACCTTGCAGCACGGTCATAAATGCATCGACTATCTTTTTGATGTCGTTTAATGTCAAATCCGATTCATCCAATTGGCCTTCCTGAATTTTGTCTTGCACCAGTTTTTCCACAAAAGCACGTAATTTGCTTGGTGTCGGATTTTCCAAAGTACGCGTTGCCGCTTCCACCGTATCGGCCAGCATAACAATGGCTGTTTCTTTGGATTGCGGTTTTGGCCCCGGATAGCGGAAATCACTTTCGTTTACTTCGTTTTCGCCATACATTTTAATGGCTCTGTCATAAAAATATTTCATCAAACTGGTGCCGTGATGCTCCGGAATAAAATCGCGTATCCGTTTGGGAATGCCGAACTTTCTGGCTAATTCAATGCCGTTTTTAACATGAGAAGTTAAAATCAATGCACTCATATTTGGCGCCAATTGATTGTGCCGATTTTCCGCATCCATTTGATTTTCGACAAAATATTGCGGCTTTTCCATTTTGCCCACGTCGTGGTAATAACTGCCAACCCGCGCCAGTAACGAATTGGCTCCGATTTCTTTGGCCGCTGCTTCGGCCAAATTACCCACTACCATACTATGATGAAACGTTCCAGGTGCTTCCAAAGACAATTTTTTAAGCAGCGGATGATTTAAATCCGATAATTCCAACAAGCTCACATCGGTTGTTACGTCAAAGGCTTTTTCGAACAAGCCGACAATCATAAAAGTAAAAAAGGATGAGAAAATAGCATTGGGCAGCAAGTAAATGCCAAATAATCTGACTGTTTCCCAAAAAGGCGTGTATCGAAAAAGCGATACGGCCAAAATTGTCCATAAATAAGCACCGGAAATAAAAAGTACGGCTTTAAAAACCTGATTTCGGTTGCGGATTTGATAAACGGAATAAATGGCCACCATTCCTCCGACTACGGAAAAAAGCACAATATCGTATCCGCCGCCCTGAATACCCCCCAATATGAGGGCTACGATTACCGTACCGACAAAAGCCATTCCGGTATCAATTAAAATAGCCAGCAACATGGAGGCCAAAGTGGTGGGAACCAGATAAATGCTCCATTCCAACGTTTCGGTAATTAAAGCGGCCAACACCAATTCCAGCATAAAAATAACCGTAATCATCAGCAACATACGATTGTTGTCAAAAATTTTCCGGCGAAAGGAATGCAGGTAAAGGGCAAAAATAGCCAGAATGGCAGCCAAAAGCATGTAGCGTCCGAAACTGGCTAAAAAGGAATGCCAAAATCCCTGTTGCTTGCTGCGCTCGGCCAGAGCCACTTCTAGGGAATATAATTTTTGATAAGTAGCTTTGTCGATGCGGATGTTTTTGTCCACAATCAATTCGTTTTCGTACACCATATCTTTGGTGCGCGAAATATTGGCCAGCGCTTCGTCAATCGTTTTTTGCGTAAATGCTTTATCATAAATCAGATTGGGTTCAATACTCCGAACAAACAGGTACTCCAAAACCAGTGTTTGATTAACGGAAAAATGCTTTAGAAATTCGTTTTCGATTTCTTTTTTGAATTTTTGTGCATCGTACCTTTCTTGCGGTTTTAATGGCTCTTCCACTCCGCCTTTAATCACAACAACCTTAGGCCGGGTTAAGCGCGCCAGCGGAACATTTAGAATCCCTTTCCGTACACGTTTTTCCGCTATTTTCAGTACCTGCCGAATGGCGTTGATATTCTTCTTTTCTTTTAAGATATCAAAGGTAATGCTTAAATTACTGGGCGTAACATCAATATTAAAAACCAGTCCCAATTCGTCACTGGCATTTTTTAAAAAATCTTCTTTATTTTGGGCCTTTTTAAAATCGCTTAATTTTTTGGAAAGATATGGCAGCAAATTGTGCAACAAATTCAAATCTTTTACCGTAAGCGAATCGTTAAATACAAAATAATAAGGAACCCGACGACGCACCGAATCCTGCTCAGCTTTTAATTCGGCTTCGGTTTTCAAAATAAAAAAATTAAACGGGGCTACCACTTTACGGTTGGAAATGCTTCCCACCTTCATATCGGTGTATTTGAAGGAGCGCTGGCTGGTAAACAGTAAAGGAGTAGCAAGCAAAATAAGTAAAAACAACAGCAACTTCACAATAATATCTTGCAAGCTGCGTTGTCCGACTTTTTTTTCGTTTAATTTTTGCAATAGTTTGGAATTGGGTTCCATTTTTTCGGCCTGTCTTATAAATGATGTTTGACGCAAAGAACAAAGAATCGTCTCAAACGAATTGTTGATGTTTAGGTGCTTAAAGCCCGTTTTGTTGTTCTTTGCCTACTTACAAATTTTCCGTCGCTTCGCGCACCTGCCGGTAAATGACCAATCGCTGAATTTCGGAAGTACCTTCACCTATTTCCAACAACTTGGCATCGCGCCACATGCGTTCCACTTCGGTTTCTTTAACATAACCCATACCGCCGTGAATTTGGATGGCCTGATTGGCAATTTCCGTTGCGGCTTCCGTGGCAAATAATTTGGCCATGCCCGCTTCTTTTTTGTACGGTTTTCCGTTCTGCTTAAGCCAAGCCGCATTGTAAATCATCTGTTCGGCCGCGTAAATTTTGGTTGCCATATCGGCCAGCTTGAATTGAATTGCCTGAAAATCACCGATTTTACGACCAAATTGTTTTCGTTCTTGCGCATACATCATTGCACGTTTAAACGCCTCTTTGGCAATACCCAAAGCCTGTGCGGCAATGCCCACCCGACCGCCATCCAGCGTTTCCAAAAATTGGGCGTAACCGCGATTGTATTCACCCAAAAGATTTTCTTCGGGCACAAAGCAATCGCTAAAGTGCAGCATCGAAGTAGGCGAGCCGCGCATACCGCATTTTTTTTCTTTTTTACCGATCTCAAATCCGGCAAAATTGCGTTCAATAATAAAATTGGAGATACCATGGGTGCCTTTATCCGGATCGGTTACGGCAGCCACCACAAAAATATCGGCAACGGCCGCATTGGTAATCCACATTTTGGAGCCGTTTAATACCCAACCGTTGCCTTTTTTTTCGGCACGGGTTTGGATGTGCGCCGCATCGCTACCGGCATTGGGTTCGGTAAGGCAAAACGAGCCCAACTTTTCTCCTGTTGCTAAGGGTTTTAAATATTTTTCCTTTTGTTCTTCCGTTCCGTAATGATCAATGGGGGTTGCGGCCAAGGAAACATGAGCCGAATAAGACAAAGCGGTAGAAGCGCAAGCGCGGGCTAATTCTTCCAGCGTAATGGTATAGGCAATATAGTCCATTCCGGCTCCGCCGTATTTCTCATCAAAAGGAAGGCCCAAAAGGTTTAGCTCGGCCATTTTTTTAAATGTTTCGTGGGGAAAGGTTTCCTTTTCATCAATTTCAATTGCTTTGGGAGCCACTTCTTTGCGCGCAAAATCGCGTACCATCTTGCGCACCATTTCGTGTTCTTCGGAAAAAACGATCATTCTTTATTCTCCTATTTGCTTCCCTTGTTTCCTGATTTTTATGTCTCAAATGCGTTCAAAACGCTGAATGGCATCCAGAGTTCCGAATACCAGCAACACATCGTTGGTGTTTATTTTGGTTTGTGCCCCGGGTTGAATGTAAAAAGTACGTTGTTTGCCGTCCTTGTATTCGCGCCGTCGTATCATTAATACTTCCAAATTAAAACGATTACGGATGGCGGCCTCGCGCAGTGTTTTATCCTGCAAACTCATAGGCGCTTCCACTTCGTCAAAATAATAATTATCGACCACATGAACCCGTTTTTGTTTGGTCATTTCGCGAATACTGCGGCCGCTTTCCCCTGCCATATCGCGCAAAAATATTTGATGATTATAGGCGTCAATCACCGCACGCTGGGTTACGGTACCGATAATCACCTGCTCGCCGTTGCCAGAAACAACGGGTAGTTCTTCCAAACCGGTACGCCCGAAAAGTTTCATTACTTTGTCCAACGAATCGTTTTCATTGACAATAGGAATCTCCGGATTGGCAATATCGGCCGCAATTAACAAATGCTTTAACGCCTCAAAATCCATCATGGTCTGGCGAATTTCGTGCATGGAAATATATCCGACAATTTTGTTTTTTTCATTAACCACGTAAATCTGATTATGGGTAGAATTAACAATTACGGGTAAAATATCATCAAACGGGGCAAAGGCCGAAACCAGATCGATAGTTTTATTAACAATGCTGCCCACTTTAAGCGAACGCAGTACATTCACTTCGCGGCCGCCGAAAATACTAATTCCGCGCCGCGCCAATTTTAAGGTGTAAATCGATTCCTTTTCCAAACGCATGGCAATCAGCGTGGCAATTATGGTGGTAATCATAAGCGGTAAAATAATCTTGTAATCATTGGTCATCTCAAAGATAATCAAAATAGCCGTAATCGGGCCGTGTGTTGCCGCACCAACCACTCCGCCCATGGCTACCAAAGCATAAGCCCCTGGCCCCGAGGTCCAGGTCGGGAAAAAGATATTAACCACATGTCCGAAAAACACGCCTAACATGGCACCCATAAATAGCGAGGGCGCAAAAATACCACCCGAACCGCCGGAGCCCAAACTAATGGAAGTAGCCAGAATTTTCATAATCACCAACAAACCGGCTAATTGCCAAACCATGTGTCCGTAAAGGGCAATATCCATGGAATCGTAACCGACACCGTAAATGTAAGGAAAAGCCAAGCCCATCAAACCGATAATCAAACCGCCGATAACTCCCTTTACATATTCGGGAATTTCGAATCGATCGAAAAAATCCTCGGAAAAATAGAGCGTACGAATAAACAGCAATGCGGTTACTCCGGCCAAAACCCCTAACACAACGTAATTTATTACTTCCAGCGGGGAGACCAATTGATACTTGGGAACAAGAAATGCAGGATAATCGCCCAAATAATGGCGCGAAACAATGGTAGCGGTTACCGAAGAGATGACGATGGGGCTGAACTGAGGCACGGCAAAATCGCCCAAAATAATTTCCACGGCAAACAAGGCTCCGGCAACCGGAGCGTTAAAGGCAGCCGCAATACCGGAAGCCGCACCGCAGGCAACAAACACACGCATGCGCTTGGGGTTCACTCTGAAAAACTGCCCCACCGACGATCCGACCGCCGAACCGATTTGGATAACCGGCCCTTCACGACCGACCGAACCGCCCGAAGCGATGTACAATGCCGAAGCAAAAAGTTTGGCTACCACTACCCTGGGACGGATGACGCCGTTTTTTAAGGCAATGGCCTCCATTACTTCGGGTACGCCGTGTCCCTTGGCTTCTTTTGAGTAAAATTGAATAATCAAACCGACCACTAAACCACCAAAGGCAGGTACCATAATTTTCCAATACCAGGCAATGGCATGGATATTTTCCAGGTTAAAGGAACCACCCCAAAACAGATGCTGAAACCAGCGAATGGTTAATTGTATGAGCACGGCACCGTAACCGCCAATCAAACCGATAACCACCGCCACAATTAGCACAAAACTATGTTCGGTAAGTTTTAATCGGTTAAAATAAACCAGAAACTGTTTGTACAGTTTGCGCAAAAATCTGGGATACCGGATGGCTACTTCTTTGTTTTGCATGGGGATAGTTATTCGATGGTGTCTTCCCGGACCGACACAATCCGATTGTTTTGATCTACCAATACGACTTTAACTTTAAAATCGGACATTTCCTGCTCGGTAACATGGGCATAGGTAAGAATAATGAGCAAATCACCCACATGACCCAAACGAGCGGCACCGCCGTTCAAGCATATTTCTCCGTTACCCGGATGTTGGCCTTTAATGGCATAGGTTGCAAAACGCGCTCCCGTGTGGATATTGACCACATCCACTTTTTCGTACGGCAGAATATCGGCCGCTTGCATCAGTTCGGGATCGATGGTTAAACTGCCTTCATAATTCAAGTTGGCTTCGGTTACGGTTGCCCGATGTATTTTGGATTTAAAAAAAATTCGTTCCATTGGTCACGATTAATTTTGGTTTTACTTGCCATTCGCTCATATTCGGACGGCAACGGTTAAATTTAACAGTCTGTCTCTGTTTTTAACCTTCCGTTCCCTATCAATCTAAAATTTCAACATTGTTTTAAGAAGTTGTAATGTAAAAAATTAATACAGATGAGGCAAACCTAAAACGGCCGGTTATTTTAAACTAAAAAAGCTACCACCCCGCTACGGGAATGGCAGCTTTTTCGTTTTTAGTTTGATTTGATCGGTGCCAATTTATTTATTGCGAATGGCAGCTTGCGCTGCGGCCAGGCGTGCAATGGGCACACGATACGGAGAACAGCTTACGTAGTTCAATCCTGTTCGATGACAAAAGTCGATCGATTTAGGATCGCCACCGTGTTCCCCGCAAATTCCTACCTTTAAATTCGGGCGGGTAGAGCGGCCCTTTTCCACACCCATGGCTACCAATTGGCCCACACCGTTCTGATCGAGTGTCTGGAAAGGATCCTCTTCCAGAATACCCTTTTCCTGATATTCTTTAAGAAATTTTCCGGCATCATCGCGGCTGTAGCCAAAGGTCATCTGTGTCAGATCGTTGGTACCAAAGGAGAAAAATTCGGCTTCTTCGGCAATTTCGTTGGCCGTTAAAGCGGCACGCGGAATTTCGATCATGGTTCCCACTTTATATTCCACCTTTACACCCATTTCTTCCTGTACCTTTTCCGCCGTTTCGACCACTACCTTTTTCTGATTGGCCAGTTCCGCTTTAGTTCCGACCAAAGGAATCATGATTTCGGGATAAACTTTAATGCCTTCTTTGGTTAATTTACAAGCGGCTTCCATAATGGCGCGCGCCTGCATTTCGGTAATTTCGGGATAGGTAATACCCAAACGACAACCGCGATGTCCCAACATGGGGTTAAATTCGTGCAGGGCTTCAACTTTGGCTTTTACCTGTTCCAAAGAAATACCCATTTCTTCGGCCATCTGTTGTTGGCTTTCTTCGTCCTGAGGCAAAAATTCATGCAAGGGCGGGTCCAACGTACGAATGGTAACGGGCAAATCGTGCATTACCTTTAAAATTCCGTAAAAATCTTCACGCTGATAAGGCAAAATTTTCTCCAGCGCTTTGCGGCGTCCGGCTTCGTCTTCGGCCAAAATCATTTCGCGAACGGCAATAATGCGATCGCCTTCAAAAAACATGTGTTCAGTACGACACAAACCGATTCCCTCGGCACCGAAATTCCGGGCAACTTCGGAATCATGCGGTGTATCGGCATTGGTGCGTACACCTAATTTGCGAATTTCATCGGCCCAACCCATCAGTTTTCCGAAATTACCGGAAAGCGTCGGTTCGACTGTCGGAACCTTTCCTTCGATTACTTCGCCGGTACTGCCGTCCAACGAAATCCAATCGCCTTCTTTAAACACCTTGTTGCTGGCTTTCATGGTGCGGTCTTTGTAGCTTATTTCCAACTCGCCGCAACCGGCCACACAGCATTTACCCATACCGCGTGCCACCACAGCCGCGTGCGATGTCATTCCGCCGCGCTGGGTCAAAATACCTTCGGCCACATTCATGCCGCCGATATCTTCCGGAGACGTCTCAATGCGCACCAAAATTACCTTCTCACCGTTTTTAGCCCAATCCTCGGCATCCTCGGCACTAAATACAATCCGTCCGGTCGCAGCTCCTGGCGAAGCGGGCAAGCCTTTGGCCACCACTTTCTTCTGGGCTTTGGGATCAAAGGTAGGATGCAATAGCTGATCCAATTGTTCAGGTTCAACGCGCATCACGGCCGTTTCCTTATCAATCAATCCTTCATTTACCATATCCACGGCAATACGAACGGCAGCGGCTGCGGTGCGTTTACCGGTACGTGTTTGTAGCATCCATAAACGTCCGTGCTGGATGGTAAATTCAATATCCTGCATATCTTTGTAATGCTGTTCCAATTTCTTCTGAATTTCGTCCAGTTGCTTATAAGCTTCTGGCATGCGTTCTTCCAGCGTAACCTGAGAAGGATCGGTTTTGGTATTGTGGTTAATAGGCTGAGGCGTACGGATACCGGCAACCACGTCTTCTCCCTGAGCGTTAACCAAGTATTCACCGAAAAATATTTTTTCGCCGGTCGCCGGGTCGCGCGTAAAAGCCACACCCGTGGCAGAATCATCCCCCATATTCCCGAAAACCATGGCCTGCACATTAACCGCAGTGCCCCAATCCGGCGGGATGTTGTTGATTTCGCGATATTTAATGGCGCGAGGATTATTCCACGAACCGAATACCGCATCGATGGCACCCCAAAGTTGATCCCACGGATCGGTCGGAAAATCTTTGCCTTTACGTTTCTTGATTTCTTCTTTAAAAAGAGTCACCAAGCGTTTCAAATCTTCGGCATCCAGTTCAGTATCTAATTTTACGCCTTTTTCTTTTTTTACTTTCTCGATAATCACTTCAAACGGATCTTCTTCTTCCTTGCTTTCCGGTTTGAGCCCCATTACCACATCACCGTACATTTGCACAAAACGACGATAAGAATCCCAACCGAAACGTTCGTTGTCGGACATTTTAATCAGTCCTTTTACGGTTTCGTCATTCAACCCGAGATTCAAAATCGTATCCATCATACCGGGCATGGAAGCCGGAGCACCGGAGCGTACCGAGACCAGAAGCGGTTTTTCGGGATCACCGAAATTGAGTTCCATAATGGACTCGATATGTTTAACGCCTTCCAGAATTTGCCGTTTAACTTCTTCGGGATATTCACCTTGTTTTTCATAATACATTTTACAAACTTCCGTGGAAATGGTAAATCCGGGTGGGACAGGAACTCCAAGATTCGCCATCTCGGCCAGATTTGCGCCTTTGCCGCCTAGCAATATTTTCATATCTTTATTGCCTTCCGCTTTTCCGGCGCCGAATTTATACACGTATTTGTGTCCCATAACTACCTCCATTTTTTAAGATTTCGTGAATCAAATAACATTCAAGTGTAAAAAAATTCATCAAATTAATTTAAAGAAAGGTCTCTTGTGTGTCAAGAAAATCCCTTTTTAATCTCCCTCTACATCTTTGCGCATCCTTATTTTTGGCAAATCTTTTTTTACGGTTTACTTTGACTCTTTTTAACATCCGTTCAATTAAAAAGTTCGCATTATTTTAATGTACGGCGCACCTCACGGCTTTAAAATAATATCCTTTTAAAAAACCGCAACAAGACGATTCGCCAACCTTAATTTAACCCCGTTCTAATGAGGTCGTCTTTACGGAATTTCCATGTCATTTTTGCGGTAATATTTCATTCCTAAAATTTAGGGTGACTTAAATCACAATACTTTTGAGCCGTGGTAGTTATATATAAATCGTTGTTTGGTGGGATTTTCATCGGAAATGGTAAAATCGTATTATTTAAATTACACATAAAAGGCAGCCAACATTTTCAAGGAGGAAAACGTGCCTAGGCTTCTTTTTTTTAGTTCGTCCGGCTCGCCCGACGATGACCGGCTATTTAATTATCTTCCCGATTGGGATGTGATTTATGTTTCTTCGGAAATCGAATCCTTTAATCACCTTTCCTTATTGCTTAAAGACAATGAAATTCATTTTATTGTCTTTGCCTTGCCTCTATCCGAAACAAACACGGAATTAATTTTGAACCTCACGCAAAACTTCCCGCTGGTTCCCGTTATTTATTATGCTTCCAGTTTGCATTCCAAAAATTTTCAGTTGTTACAACGCATGGGTATTAAACATTGCGTTGTGGGAGACGGGCGACAATTGCTTTTGATTAATACCTTGCGAGAATTATGGCAAAAACATTGGAAACGAGTTCCCAACCACCTTTTACCCGTTAATAAATCTGATTTTAGCAAAAAGGTTGTGGAGATTATTCAAAATGAACCGATAAGAAATTTAAACATCCATTTTATCGCGCAAAAATTGGGGTTAAGTGATGATCAAATACGCGAAATGTTCAAAAAGCAATTCGGACAAAATTTTCGCGCATTCAAACAAGCCCTATTAGATCATTACGAAACCCATTTACTATTTAAAAAAGGGTTGAAGCCAGGAAAAATTTATTCGGCTTTAAATTATCAGAATTTATCGGCTTTCAGCCGCTCTTTTCGCATTCGACACGGATCTTCATGGCAGGCAACCATGCGTCTGCAAAACGGATCCTAAAAGTTGAAATAAAAAACACCAATCATTAACGATTGGCAGATGCTTGTAATAATAGATTAACCGAAAGAGTTGTTGGGCATTATGAGTAAAAAAAATAACTCTTCACGAGTCAATGAAAATATTGCTACTTTGGTAGAATTGCTTCGCTGGCGTGCGAAGACAAAACCCGATCAACGTGCTTACACTTACCTGAAAGATGATCACAAAACCATAGAAATGACCTACGGCGAACTGGATGCGCGGGCTCGGGCTCTGGCCACATCGCTGCAACGGAAAGGTTTGGAAGGTCATCGTGCATTATTGCTCTACCCACCGGGACTCGATTACATCGTCGGTTTTTTCGGATGCTTGTATGCCAATGTTATTGCGGTGCCAGCTTACCCACCGGATCCTAACCGTCTCAATCGTTCGCTACCCCGTTTGCAAGCAATTGTCAGCGATTCCAAAACAACTATTGCTTTAACAACCGATTCCATTTTGTACATGATTCGCATGATGCGTTTGGGCAGCAAGCTGGGCAATACATTGGGGCGCATGCCCTTTTTACGCAAATTTCGCACCACCATGCGTTATTTTAGTACCGGACGCGGCGGTGCGGTTGCCGAATCGCGCGGGTTGGGTGATCTGGAATGGATATCCAGCGACAGCATTCCCAACAGCCTTGCTCAGGAATGGAAAGAACCTGCCATTGATCGGGATACCATTGCATTTTTACAATATACTTCGGGGTCCACCGGAGATCCCAAAGGGGTTATTCTTACCCATCATAACCTGTTAGCCAATTCAAAAATCATTTACGATACCATGCAATATCCGGAGAACGGTGAAGGCGTTTTCTGGATTCCGATTTATCATGACATGGGCCTTATCGGCGGCGTTTTGCAACCGCTTTACGGCGAAGTTCCCAGTACGATAATGTCGCCGATCGCTTTCCTGCAACGCCCGCTCAGATGGCTGGACGCTATTAACAATATCGCGAAAGATAAAATTGTAGGCACGGCCGCTCCGAATTTTGCTTACGAACTTTGCTTAAAAAAGGCCAGTCCCGAACGCATTCAACATTTGGATTTAAGCAATTGGGGAATTGCATTAAGCGGGGCGGAGCCCGTTCGCCAGCAAACTATCGATCGCTTTTCGGAAGTATTCGGAAAGGTGGGGTTTAAAAAGGAAGCCTTTTTTCCGGCCTATGGTCTGGCTGAAGCCACACTAATGGTTACCGGCTCAAAACGGTCCGAAGGTCCGGTTTATTTGCATGTGGATAAATATGCTCTTAAAAAAAATCGTATTATCGAAACCACTCCCGAAGATCCAAGCTGTCAAACGCTGGTCAGCTCCGGGTATAGCCATCCTTCCCAAAAGGTTGCCATTGTAAATCCCGAAACCTTTAAAGAATGCCAACCCGGAGAAATCGGTGAAATTTGGGTACATGGCCCCAGTGTTTCCCGCGGCTATTACGGAAGAGAAAAAGAGACCAAAGAAACATTTCAAAATTTTATTGCCGATACCAACGAAGGTCCCTTTTTAAGAACCGGTGACCTTGGTTTAATCAAAGACGGGCGTTTGTATGTTACCGGGCGCGTCAAAGATCTGATTATTATTCGCGGCACCAATCATTATCCACAGGATATTGAATTAACCGTAGAAAACGCCCATCCGGAGGTACGCGCCGGTTGTTCGGCTGCCTTTACCATCGATGAAAACGGTCAGGAAGAATTGGTCGTTGTCGCCGAAATTCGCCACAGCAAGCATTTGAATTTTAACGAAGTAATCGATGCCATACGTCAGGCCGTTACCGAAAATCACGATTTGCAGACAACTGCTGTTGTGCTCATTAAAGCCAGAACCATCAATAAAACTTCCAGCGGTAAAATTCAGCGTCAACTGACCAAAAAAGATTTTTTGGAAAACAATTTACAAGTTGTGGCCGAATGGAGAGCCAAGGGTCAACCATCTGCGGCAAAGCAAGCCGATAAAGAAGATGAAAATAAACTATCAACAGAAAAAAGCGAACTTGCCGCGCAAATAAAACCGGAAACAGCCCGAGGCAAAGAAGATCAGGTAGTGGCAATTGAGAACTGGTTGCGTAACCAATTGGCCGAAACCTTAAACACATCGGCCGATGAAATTGACATCCGGCAGCCGTTTATCAGCTTTGGACTCGATTCTGCACAAGCCGTTGGTCTGGCGGGCGATTTGGAAGACTACCTCGGACGCACGTTGCCCCCTACCCTTATCTGGGACTATCCTACCATTGAAGAGTTGGCCCGTCATTTGGCACAGGAAGGGGTTTCCACTGCAACCCAAATGGTAAAAAAACCGGCACGCGTGCAAACGGAGGAACCGATCGCTATTATTGGCATGGGTGCGCGCTTTCCCAAGGCCCATAATTTACAGGAATTCTGGAAATTGTTAAAAGAAAACATCGACGGTATCAGCGAAGTGCCTCCGGATCGTTGGGACAAAGACAAATTTTACGCACCGGAACCTACCCCCGGCAAAATGGTTACCAAATACGCTGGTTTTCTGGATAATGTCGATTTGTTCGACGCCCGATTTTTTGAAATTTCACCACGCGAAGCGGTACAAATCGATCCGCAGCAACGTTTATTGCTGGAGGTAACTTGGGAAGCCTTCGAACATGCCGGAATTCCGGCCGAGCGCTTTATGGGCAGCAACACAGGTGTTTTTGTGGGTATTAGTACGAACGATTATGCACGTCTTGGCCACGGTCACTTGGACAAAATTAATCCCTATTCGGGCACAGGAAACGCCTTTAGCATTGCCGCAAACCGCATCTCATATCTTTTTGACCTACATGGGCCGAGCATGTCCATGGATACTGCATGTTCCTCTTCATTGGTAGCCGTACACAATGCTTGCCAAAGTTTGCTCGACGGCGAATGCGACATGGCCGTAGCAGGCGGGGTTAACCTAATTCTCACTCCCGAGCTATCTATTACCTTTTCACAGGCGCACATGTTATCGCCGGACGGTCGTTGCAAAACATTCGATGCCAGCGCCAATGGTTACGGACGAGGCGAGGGCGCAGGTGTGGTTGTACTTAAGCGTCTTTCCGATGCGGTACGGGAAGGTGACCGTATTTTGGCCGTAATCAAAGGTTCGGCCGTGAATCAGGACGGTAAAAGCAACGGAATTACCGCCCCGAACGGTCAGGCCCAACAACAGGTAATTTTAAACGCCTTAGCCAATGCCAATGTGGAACCCGAACAAATCCAGTACATCGAAACCCACGGCACCGGAACCATTTTGGGCGATCCAATCGAAATCGAAGCTTTAAAAAGCATAATGTTGCAAAATCGCAATAAAGATAATTGGCTGTACGTCGGATCCGTTAAAACCAATATCGGCCATTTGGAATCCGCCGCCGGAATCGCCGGATTAATCAAAACGGTTTTGGCCCTATATTACCAGGAAATTCCGGCCCATCTTCATTTTAAGGAACTGAATCCCCACATTCGCCTGAACGGGGCCCCCATTAAAATTCCGACTAAAAACATTGCGTGGAAACGCAGTGAACGCAAACGTCTGGCCGGAGTAAGTGCCTTTGGTTTTGGCGGCACCAATGCGCATGTCATCTTGGAAGAAGCGCCGGAGCGCAAAAATGTGAATCCCGACCGCGGGACAAGCATTAAAGACCGGCCCTTTATGTTACCCGTTACCGCCAAAGATCAGGAAGCCTTATTGGACTACGCGCGCGCCGTAAGTCACTTTATTCATCATCATGTGACCGAAGAGCCAAATATGATTTACGATTTGCTCTACACGCTTTCTCTTAAACGTACCCACATGGACACACGTTTGACCGTTATTGCCGAAACCAAGGAAGAACTGCGTAAAAATTTGATTGATTTTGTAGAGCAGAAAAACAACCCATGGATTGTTTCCGGACATTTCAACCCCAATTTCCGCCCAAAATTGGTTTTTGTTTTTTCGGGTCAGGGTCCGCAATGGTGGGCGATGGGGCGCGAACTTTACCAAAAAGAGCCTATTTTCAGGGCAACCATCGATCGCATTTCACTGCTATTGGAAGAATATGCCGAATGGAACTTAAAAGACGAATTAATGGCCGACGAAGAACATTCCCGTCTGGACGATACCGAAATCGCTCAACCGGCTTTGTTTGCCATTCAGGTTGCCTTAAGTGCCCTGTGGCGCACTTGGGGCGTAGTACCCGATGCCGTGGTTGGGCATAGCGTAGGCGAAGTGGCCGCTGCGCATTTGGCCGGTATTTTAAGTTTGGATACGGCCGTAAAAGTTATTTACCACCGCAGCCGGGTAATGCAACAAGCTACGGGCAAAGGCAAAATGGCTGCTATCGACCTGCCTTTGTCCGAAGTCCTACAACTCATCGAACCGTATGCCGACCGGTTATCCGTAGGCGCACACAATAGCGTAAGTTCCACCGTTATTTCCGGTGATGAGGCCGCTATTGACGAGGTTTTTAAAATTCTCGAAGATAAAAATGTTTTTCACAAAAAATTACCCGTTAATTACGCTTTTCATAGTCCCATTATGGATAATTATCTACCGGAATTGCAGGAATCGCTTACTGGTATTTTAACCCATTCCATGCAAATTCCGATTGTCTCTACCGTAACAGGCACATTGGCTCGGGAGGGAGACTACAACGCCTCGTATTGGACACAAAACGTGCGACAATATGTCCGCTTTTCTCAGGCTGTCGATTATTTACTGGATGATGATTACAATATTTTTATTGAAATCGGACCTCATCCCGTATTACGCCATTATCTAAAACAAAATGTAGAGCACAAGAAAAAAGAAGTCCGTATTTTACCTTCCATTCGGCGTAAAGAGCCCGAATTACGACGCATGTTACTTTCACTGGCCAATCTGTACACCATCGGGTTCCGCTTAGACTGGAAACGGCTTTACGCTCAAGACGGTCAGCTTTTGGACGTACCTCATTACCCTTTCCAACGCCAACGATATTGGTTAACCGACGAACTGACCTCATCGGAAGAAAAGGTCGAGACAAAAGGTGCAAAACATGTGCATCCCTTATTGGGCGAAGTTCAAAGTTCGCCTTTCTTTCCGGCCAATGTCAATTGGACCATTCAGCTTAATCCGGAATACATTGCTTCCCTGAGTCCCAATCCCGAAGCGGCCAAACTGTTCGTTCCCGAAGCGGCATATCTTGAAATGGCCATTGCCGCTTCGCATCAAATTTTTCAACAAAAAGCCGCCCGTTTGGAAAACGTCATTTTTAAAAATCTCTTCAGTGCCGAAGATTCTCAAAGCCGGCAACTACAATTCAGTTTGACTCCTGTTTCATCCCATAAGGCGTATTTTCAGGCCTATAGCAGAATTCACGGGCAAACGGCCGAGAACCAATGGACCATGCACAGTATCGGAGCCATCGTTAAAGCGGAACATGCCGACATAACTTGCCCAAAGCCCATTTCGGAATTGATTCGAACACTGAATGCGGTGGAAAATCTGGAAACGTTTTTACTTGATAACGGCGAACCCTCCGGACTTTACGCACGCAATCTCATGCCGTCTATCGAAGCTCTGTGGGAAAACGGACAAGAACTGTTGGCTCGCATAAATTTGAATAATATTCAGGCCGGTGGCTGGAACGAATACCACATTAATCCGTACATCCTCAAACTTACGTTCCAATTAATTACCAGCCAATTGAAAAAATCGCATCGGAACATCGAACTATTCACGGTAAAAGCCTTACGCTCGTTTACCGTTTTACAACCCGGCCAATCCGAATTTTGGCTTTATTTACGCAACCGCTCTACCGGCAGCGGGCGACAGGAACTGGTTACGTTTGACTTTTACATTCTTAACGATAACGAAGAAGTAGTACTGGCCGTACACGATTTGCACCTTAAAAAATTTGCCGCGCGCGAAGCCTTAAGCAATCTTTTGTACACAACCGTATGGAAACCGCTACATAAAGATTTGTTGAAAAAACCCGCACGCGCGTTGGCCAATCGTTGGCTTGTTTTTGACGACCATAGCAACCGGGCGCAGCAATTTGTTCAACAGTTGCAGCAAAAAGGCTACGAATGTTTGCGCATTTTTATTTCTGAAGAAAACACCATATCCGAAGACTTGAATGTCCACCTAAATCCGAAACAAGCAGACGAAGCTCTGGCTCTTTTGCATTCGCTACTTAACGAAACCAGCGAAGCCGTCTATTTCTGGAATTCGCTGGAATCCATCGAACGCAGCGAAATTTTAGCCTTTGTTTTAAACGGGTTAAATCAATTGCAAAGCCCGTTACAAAATTTTTGGCTATTAACCCTAAATTCTTTGCAGGTAAACGGCCAAATACAAAAACCGAATGCCTATCAAGCCTACTTAAGCGACCTGGCTTTTTCGCTGGAAGATCCTGAACGTTTCCGAATCAAACAGATCGACTTGGAGCCGGAAAACGGTCGGCTTCTTTTTACGGCTATTGCATTACCGTTTAATGAGAACCGGCTCGCTTTGCGCGAAGGCAAAATTTATGTTGAGCGTCTGGTGCGTCAATTGCCCTTTGTCAAATCGGATTTCATGGGCGAAATCCCCTCTCTGCCCGAACAACATTTGAGTCCCGCGCAAAACGAAATCGAAGTGGAAATCAAAGCCATATCGCTAAATCATCGGGATCTAAATACATTGCAAGAAAGCGGGAAATCGTTTTGGGGCGAAATCGGTTTCGAATTTGCCGGTGTTGTAACCAATCGGGGCAGCGGGGTTGCTGAATTTGAAAAAGGCCAGCGTGTGATGGGGCTTATTCCCGGCGGTTTGCGCAAATACGGGCTTACTTATCCGGAATTTATTGTTCCCATGCCGGAACATTTGACCTTTGAGCAAGCGGCCACCTTACCATACGACTACTTAACCGCTTACTATGCGCTTTCATATATTACCCGCATCGAAGAGGGCGAGCGTATCCTAATCCACAATGCCGATAATCCCACGGGCTTGGCTTTGTTAAACGTGGCGCTACATTTTAAAGCCGAAGTTTTGGCCACCGTACGTAACGAAAAAAATATGGCATCGTTGAAACAGGCCGGAGCCTCCAAGGTTTTTAGCAGTAAAACACAAGATTATGTAGATGAAATTTTGCAGTTAACCAAGGGCGAAGGCGTTGATATTATCGCCAATACCGGCGGCCATGAGCAACTGGTAAACAATTTCGCCTTGCTTAAAGACTTCGGACGCTTTTTGGAATTGAATCCCGACGGTTCCTTTCAGCAATCCATTGTGTACCACAACTTACGGCACAATGTTTCCTTTTTTGCCATCGATCTGGAACATTTGGCCAAGCAACAACCCAAATTAATCGCCCGGTTGTTTAAAGAAATTTTACCCCACTTCCGGAACGGTATTTACAAACCGTTAAACTTTCAAACATTTTCCGTAAAAGAAATTAATGTGGCCTTAGCCCATTTAAAAGCAAGACGTTATATCGAAACACCGGTCATTCTGCTTTCTTCTCGGGGGCAACAAGAAGAAGCCGTTACCGGACTTTTTCGCAAGAACGGTAACTATTTGTTGGTTGGCGATTTAACCCAGGTAAACGCGGCCCTAATTAAATGGATGGCAGACAACGGCGCGGCTAAAATTACGAACCTACCCTTGTCCGAAAAAAAACCTGCTCCCAAACCGCAACTTCCGACATCCGTCACCGTTTTATCCCAATCGGACAACGGCATACCCGATGACATTATCGGTGTTTTCATCTCTTTGGATCGGATAGCAACACAGAACTTGCCCGCAGTAAAAAGAATTCTTAACGATGTGTTTAAGGCCAGCGCAAAATTAGCACCCGATTTCTTTATTACCATCATTCCGTTTAACCGCATTTTCCTTAAAAATCAGGCCAAGCACTGGGCCCGTTTGGACAACCTTTTAATGGCGTTACATGCACAACGTTGGCGCAACGGTTTACCATCGGTACATGTGGAAATGGGCGGTCCGAAGAATATTTCCGAGACCATTGCTTACGCCCGTTGGCAAATTATCCGCGAACTGTTATTTGTCGAAAAAGGTCACATCATTCTAACCGAGGCCAACTGGAACGCTATTTTCGGTAAAAAACCAGCGGATGAAATCCCAGGCTTTTACAGCGAATTAATTCCGCAATCCCTAATTAGCGAAGGAAAAGAATCGGGCAAGGTTTTGCTCGATCGTGCGGAAATTCTGGCTACCGAACCAGAACATCGGTTTGAACGCATTCGTAACTACCTGGCTCACGAATTGGCAAGCGTTATCAAAGTTTCGGCCGATCAAATCAGCCATCAGCAACCGATTACGCAATTCGGAATCGACTCGTTAATGGCTATCGAATTGAAAAATAATATCGAAAAGCAGTTGGGTGTTAACATTCCCATTGCCACTCTTTTACAGGGACCTTCCGTAAATGATTTGACCAGCACCATTTTGGAACAATTGGAAGACGAAACTGTACAGCCACCCAAAGTACAGGCCAAAGCCAGTACGGTGCATCAAAAACAAATTGTCGAAGCACCGCTTTCTCACGGTCAACGCGCCATGTACTTTCAGCACACGATGAATCCCGAAAGCATTTTTAACCTAGCGTATGCCGTGCGCATTCGTTCGGAATTTGACAAAGAATTACTCAGGGAATCGTTTCAGGCCTTGGTAGACCGCCATCCTTCCCTGCGCACAACTTTTCACTTAAAAGATGGGCACCCCGTTCAGCGCATTCATCCAAGCATGCCCGCCTTTTTCATGGAAGAAGATTTGCAAGATTTGGACGAGACCGCTCTTCGGGAACGGCTACAACAAGAAGTGCAAAGCCACTTTGATCTTGAAAACGGGCCGCTTATGCGCATTTACTTGTTTAAACGCGGCAAAGCCGATTATATTTTACTCTTTGTCATGCACCATATTGTCACCGACATCTGGTCCCAAGCCGTTTTGTTAGACGAACTCAGCCAAATTTTTGAACATTACGGCAATCCGGACATCTTGCCCCCGCTGGAAGCCGATTACACCGATTTTGTAATCTGGCAAGACTCTTTGTTAAATTCGGCCAAAGGGCAGCAGCTTTTTGACTATTGGAAACAAAAACTCGCGGGCGACTTACCGGTATTGAATTTACAAACCGATCGGCCCAGACCACCGGTGCAAACTTTCAAAGGAAACACCGAAACCGTTTGGTTACCCGAAGAACTTTCGGATAAGGTGCACCGCTTTTGCGAAGCCCACGAAGTAACCCCCTTTACCGTTCTGCTGGCAGCTTACTATCTGTTACTAAACCGCTACACACAACAAAACGATATCATTGTCGGTTCGCCCACGGCTGGGCGTACAGCCAACGAATTTGCCCGCACCGTAGGTTATTTTGTAAATCCCTTACCGTTCAGAGCTCAAATAAACGATAACGAACCGTTTTTGCAATTTTTAAATCAGGTAAAAACCACCGCATTGGAAGCATTCGAGCACATGGATTACCCGCTGACGTTGTTGGTAGAAAAATTGCAGCCCGAACGCGACCCCAGCCGTACGCCGCTTTTCCAGACTATGTTTGTGCTGGAACGCGCCCACCTGCTGCACGACCAAGGTTTATCCCAGTTTGCACTTAGTCGGGAAGGCGCGCAGCTCAATTTGGGCGGCTTGACCATTGAATCGATGGATCTGGAACAGGGCGTTGCCCCGTTCGATTTAACCATGATGGTTGTGGAATCGGGCAAGGGATTGGCCGCTTCGCTGGGGTACAACATCGATTTATTCGAAGCTTCTACCGTCCGGCGCATGCTCGATCATTACCTGACTCTGATCGGCTCCATTGTGCACAATCCCAAAACACCGGTTAAAAATTTGGAAATTTTACCGGAAGGCGAACGCGATTTACTTATAAACCGGTGGAGCAAAAGTGAAGATTTCGATCTACATAACCTGCGTTGTGTGCATAAAATTATCGCCGAAAATGCACACCGATTTTCCCGAAAACCCGCTTTGATTTTTGAAGAGCAAAGCGTCAGTTACGCCGAATTAAATGCCAACGCCAACCGCATTGCTCATTATTTGCGCTCAAAAGGTGTGGGACCCGAAACCATTGTGGGTATTTGTCTGGATCGTTCTCCGCAAATGATTCAGGCCATATTGGGTGTTTTAAAAGCGGGGGGAGCCTATTTGCCGCTCGATCCCACCTACCCCACCGAACGTCTCGGGTACATGCTGGACGATTCGCATGTGCACCATATTATCACGGAAACGGATTTGCAAAACCGCATTATCGGTGATCATTTGGAAATAATTTTACTGGATGACAAAGAGACCTTAGCCCGAATGCCTGTCACTCCACCCGAAGTAACTGTCGATCTTCGGAATTTGGCATACATTATTTACACTTCCGGTTCCACCGGAAAACCCAAAGGAACCATGTTGCAACATTTGGGATTGGCTAATGTTCTGGAATCCACCCGTACAATTTACCGCATCAACCAAGATTCGCGTACGTTACAATTTGCCTCATTCAGCTTCGATGCTTCGGTGGAGGAGATTTTCAGTACGCTTACCGCGGGCGGAACTCTGATTTTGGCCAAAAAAGAAACGTTGCTTTCGCTGGGCGAATTAATCGAACTGATTAAAAAACACCAAATCACTAATATAACCTTACCGCCATCGGTACTTAATATTTTGCGTCCGGAAGATTTTCCTTCTTTACGTTCCGTGGTCTCGGCCGGAGAAAAATGTCCGCCCGAAGTAGCGCGACGTTGGGCTAAAGGAAGGCATTTCATTAACGGATACGGCCCCACGGAAGCAACAATTTGTACTACGGCTTACGAAGTACCAGAAAATACCGAAAGCGACAACCTACCCATCGGACGACCGGTAAAAAATATGCGCGTTTACGTTTTGGATCGCAATATGAATGTAATGCCTTTGGGCATGCCCGGCGAACTGTTTATTGCCGGGCCGGGACTGGCGCGTGGTTATTTGAACCGACCCGAATTAACAGCCGAAAAATTTGTTCCCAATCCTTTTGCACCGCGCGAAGGAATTTACACGCGGCTTTACCGTACAGGCGATTTGGTGCGTTTTCGTACGGACGGCAACCTGGAATTTGTGGGACGAATCGATTACCAAGTAAAAGTGCGCGGCTTTCGTATCGAGTTGGGTGAAATTGAAAATGTTCTGCAAAATCACCCCCAAATCAAACAAGCTGCTGTTATCGCCAAAACCGTAAACGGCGAAAGCAAGCTAATCGCCTACTTTCTGGTGGAAACAGGACAGGAAATTACGCCTATCGAGCTTAAAAATCACATTCTCGAGCACTTACCGGACTATATGGTCCCTTCCGCTTTTATTAAGCTGGATCGTTTCCCGTTAACAGTTAACGGTAAAGTCGATCGAAAACGTCTACCCGATCCAGACATACAACAGCATCGAAAATTGGTTAGTCCCGGCACAGAAATCGAACGCAAGCTGGCCGAAATCTGGAAAGAAGTGCTCAAAATAAATGAGATCAGCGTGAACGACAACTTCTTTGAACTGGGCGGCCATTCGCTGGGCATTGTGCAGGTACAGGGAAAAATCAAAGAAGTTTTTGAC
>CAZRBA010000052.1:0-5533 GCA_964598255.1 uncultured Caldithrix sp.
TATGAAACAAATCATACAAAATTTAAAAACCGGTGAAACGATACTGGAAGAGATTCCGATTCCAAAAGTAAAACCCGGGCATATTCTAATTCAAACAAAGGCCAGCCTTGTTTCGCTGGGAACAGAAAAAATGCTGGTTGAATTCGGAAAAGCCGGCCTTTTAGCCAAGGCCCGTCAACAACCAGAAAAAGTGGCTATGGTACTGGATAAAATAAAAGCCGATGGCTTAATGCCTACCATTGAAGCCGTTTTTAAAAAATTGGAAGAACCTCTTCCTTTAGGCTATTCTAATGCCGGAATTGTTGTGGATGTCGGACAAAACGTATCTCGTTTTAAAATCGGTGATCGTGTCATTTCCAATGGCCCGCATGCCGAATATGTTTTGGTCCCGGTTAATCTTGCGGCTCATATCCCGGATTCTGTGACTTACGAAGAAGCCAGCTTTACCGTAGTGTCGGCAATTGGTTTGCAAGGAATTCGCTTATTAAATCCTACCTTTGGTGAAACTGTGGTAGTATACGGGCTTGGGCTTATTGGTTTGTTAACGGCACAACTTTTAAAAGCAAACGGCTGCAATGTTATTGGAATCGATTTGGACGAACGCAAAATAAATATGGCCAAATCGTTTGGTGTAGAGGCGATTAATATTGCTCAAGGGATTAATCCGGTAGAATATGTACAATCGGCGACAAATCAAGTCGGCGCTGACGGGGTGCTTATCACCGCCTCGGCTAAAGGCGATGAACTTATTTCTAACAGCGCTCAAATGTGCCGTAAGCGAGGAAGAATTGTATTGGTTGGTGTTGTCGGGTTGAAGTTGAATCGTGCTGAATTTTATGAAAAAGAATTAAGTTTTCAGGTTTCATGTTCGTATGGCCCGGGACGCTATGATGATAATTATGAATTAAAAGGGATGGATTATCCCTTGCCATATGTGCGCTGGACAGAAAATCGAAATTTTCAGGCAATCCTTTCTGCCATAGCGGAAAAGCGAATAGATGTACGGCCACTAATTACGGAAAAAATTCAATTTGAAGATTATCGTAAGGTCTACGGAGAGCTGAAAAGAAAGGATACCATTGCTTCGGTTTTTATCTATTCCGAAAAAGAATACCGACCCAAAGGACCGTTCAAAATAAAAACACATGAGTTAAAGGCCGGAGAAGGGAAGATCGGCATTATTGGGGCCGGTAATTTTACCAAGATGACCATGTTGCCTATTTTGAAAAAAGTAAATGCGCCTATAAAATATATGGCCAGTTCAACCGGACGTTCAGGCACTTTTTTAGCTAAAAAATACCACATTCCATACAGCACAAGTGATTATCACGAAATTTTATCAGATCCCGAAGTGGAGCTGGTTATTATTACCACCAGGCATGATTTACATGCCCAGATGGTAATCGAAGCACTTGAAAGCGGCAAAAACGTTTTTGTGGAAAAACCGTTGGCTTTAAATCGCGAAGAATTAGAACAGATTGTGCAGGCCTATCAAAAAGCAGAGAAGGCTTTAATGGTAGGATTTAATCGTCGGTTTTCCCCTTTTGTGCAAAAAATCAAATCCCTCATCGGAGAAAGCAACGAGCCGATCAACATTATTGCAAACATGAATGCCGGATTTATTCCATCTAACGTTTGGGTGCACGATCCTCAGGTCGGCGGCGGAAGAATTATCGGCGAAGCCTGCCATTTTATTGATTTAATATCGTTTCTCACCAGTAGTGAAGTGGATAAGGTATTCATGTCCGGCCTGGGAATAAATCCTGATATCCGCACCGATAACGCTTCCCTTATTTTGAAGTACAAAAACGGATCACAAGGCATCATTAACTATTTTAGCAATGGAAGCAAGGCATATTCCAAAGAACGCATTGAAGTTTATTCTCAAGGGCGTACTCTGATTTTAGATAACTTTAGAGAATTGCAGGGATACGGATTTAGCAGATTTAAAAAGCTAAAAGGAAAGCAAGATAAAGGCCATCAGGCACAATTTGAAAGATTAATTAAGGCTATGAAAAAGGGCAGTGAAGCCCTTATCGATTTTAATAGTATTTTAAACACAACGAAAGCCAGTTTCGCTGCCATCGAATCGTTACAAAAAGGGTGCTGGGTTACCGTTGAATAAAATAAAATTTTTTTGGCAATTGGCCCGAAATATGGGATGGGATTACATTCGCACCCGCTCGATTCACGAATTGCAAAAGAAGAGCGGGTATTTGAAACGTAAATTCCCCGGCAAAATTGCTTACGGCAATCATTTGATCCCTTTAGACGAATGGCGGAAATCGCAGCCCCGGTTCTTTTTTGAACATAAAGAGACGCTCAACATCCCCAAAATGCCTTCTGCGGAATTAAAAGAATTTTATGAAAATTTCGAGAAAGGAAAACTTCCCTATTTTTCCGGGGAAGTACTGTCCATTGGCAAGGATTATGATTGGTTAACCAATCCCAAAACCGGCTATCGCTTTGATGCATCAAAACATTGGAGTGAGTTGAATGAATTTTCTGCCCAAAGCGGAGATATTAAATATGTTTGGGAGAAATCACGATTTAGTTATTTGTATTCTTTGATACGTTATGATTATCATTTTGACCAGGACTTAGCCAAAACGGTATTCAACGAAATCACTTCGTGGATAAAAGCCAATCCGCTAAATTACGGTCCCAACTATATTTGCAGTCAGGAAATTTCTTTACGCCTTCTAAATTGGACCTTTGCCCTACATTATTATAAATATTCCGAGTATTTAACCGATACGATTTTTGAGCAAATTTTGCATTCGATTTACGGTCAGCTTAAGCATGTTTACGCCAATATTCATTTTTCCCGCAAGACAGTGCGGAACAACCATGCCATTACAGAAACATTGACATTATATTTGTTGGGCATGCTCTACCCGTTTTTTCCGGAGTCAGAATTATGGCGGGCAAAAGGCAAGGCCTGGTTCGAGGAAGAAATTGATTATCAAATTTACGATGATGGCTCCTATCTGCAATTTTCCATGAATTATCATCGTGTTGTTGTGCAATTGCTCACCTGGGCTCTCGTTTTGGCAAAATTGAATAAAGATACGTTTTCTTCTACTGTCTATGAGAAAGCGGAAAAAACGCTTACCTTTTTATTTTCTTTTTTAAATGAACAAACAGGATGGTTGCCCAATTATGGCGCCAATGACGGTGCCTTGTTTTTTAAATTAAATTCAAAACATTATCGCGACTATCGACCTCAACTTAATGCCTTAAACTATGCTTTGCAGCAGACACATCTCTTTGCCGAGCCGGAAATACAGGAAGATGTTTTTTGGTATGGAGGAAAAGAATCGGAAAGGGTAAAGAAAAAAACGCTGCCGGTTTTGCTTCGATATGATACGGGTGGTTTTTACGGGATTAAAGAAAAAAATACATTGACATTTATTCGCTGCGGTAAGCATAAAGACCGACCGGCGCATGCGGATAATTTGCATTTGGATGTATGGCACAACGGTAAAAATTTTCTTTGCGATTCCGGAAGTTTTCAGTACAACACGGAACCTTCTTTAATAGAATATTTTTTCGGAACGCAAGGCCACAACACAGTGATGCTGGGCGAATATCATCAAATGCTTAAAGGGCCCCGTTTTATCTGGTTGTATTGGAGTCAGGCGCAGTATGCGGAACTAACGGAAACCGATGATGAATATCTGTTTAAAGGAGCTATTAAAGCCTTTGCTTATTTGGACAAAAATATTATTCATGAAAGACAGGTGAAGAAAAAAAAAGGCCAGCCTTTATGGTTTGTAGAAGATATCGTACAGCATGACACATCATTACCTTTACGCCAATTGTGGCATGTTTTTAAAAAATACAAAGATGTAGTTCGCTTTGTGGCTATTGATGAAAAGGGGCAGGAATTAAAGCCAATAATTCGGCAAGGCTGGTATTCCTCTTTGTATGGTACAAAAGAGCCCATCTTGCTTATCGAGTTTAAAACCGATTCAAAAAAAATAGAAACAACCATTGAGATTAAAGAATAAAAATGAAAATTCTTATCTTTCATCAATATTTCCTCGGAAAGAATGATCCTGGCGGGTCTCGCTGGAATCAATTTTCTAAAATGTTTACCCAGAAACACCATGTTGTTGTAATTGCGGGCAATATCCATTATGCTACGGGAAAAAGAATTGGTACAAAGCGGTTTTTAAATAAGGAAAAATTGGGCCCAAATTTAACGGTTTTTAGAAGCTGGACGTATGCCGGTTATAATAAAAATTTTTTAGGAAGGTTGATAGGATATTTGTCCTATACGATGTCTTCTTTTATTACTGGTTTTTTCCAAAAGAATGTAGATTTGATTATCGTTACATCTCCGCCTTTGTTTGTTGGCGTTTCTGTCTGGCTTTTAGCGAAAATCAAACGCATTCCTTTTATTTTTGAAGTTCGTGATTTATGGCCGGAATCAGCAGTTGCAACCGGCGTGCTAACAAATAACATTTTAATAAAAATAATGTATTGGATAGAAAAGTCATTATACAAAAACGCCCGTAAAATTGTTGCATTGACACCTGCTTTTAAAGAAGATATTAGTAAGCGCTTTCCGGAATATGCTTCGAAGATTGAAATAATAACCAATGGAGCCGATCTTGATTTGATGTCTCCGGGGAAAAAGAACAATTGGGTTCGCGATAAGTATGGTTGGCAAGAGAAAAAGGTGTTTTCTTATTTTGGTGCTCACGGAGTAGCTAATAATTTGATCCAGGTCATAAATGTGGCCGAAAAATTTCGTGATCGTAAAGACATCCTTTTTGTCTTAATTGGCGATGGAATGCAAAAAAAAGAGCTTAAAGAAACGGCCCGAAAATTAAATCTTGATAATATCCAATTTATCGATTCTGTACCCAAACAAAAGGTACAAGATTTTATTAATGCCAGTGATGTTTGTATGGCAATCTTGAAAAAGACGGATACGTTTAAAACGGTTTATCCCAATAAAGTGTTTGATTATATGGCATGTAAAAAACCAATAATTGTCACCATAGATGGCATTACAAGGCAATTGATCGAAGATGCCCAAGCAGGCTATTATGCGGAGCCTGAAAATACCGAGGCTTTTAAAGAAGTTATTGAAAAAATGATTAATTTGGATGATTCTGAGCTGGAAAAATTGGGAGAGAACGGTTTCGATTTTGTTAAAAAACATTTTGATCGTTTTGCATTGGCAAAAAAATATTTAACCATATTAGAAGCATCTGTTTAAAAAATGTATCGTAATTTTTTTAAACCCGTGTTCGATTTTGTTTTGAGCCTATTGTTGTTAATTATTTTGGCGATACCCATGATGTTAGTTTCCGGTTTAATATATATTTTTATCGGGAACCCTATCTTTTTTAAACAAAAACGTCCGGGTCTGAACGGAAAACCATTTGTGCTGTACAAGTTCCGAACGATGACCAACAAGACGGACGAGAAAGGCAATCTACTGCCGGATGAGGAACGCCTGACCCGATTCGGCCGCTTCCTGCGTTCCACCAGTCTGGATGAATTGCCCGAATTACTG
>CAZRBA010000053.1:0-10805 GCA_964598255.1 uncultured Caldithrix sp.
GGAGTTTTATTATGCCTTTTACGGTTGAGAAAACCACGCTTCCCGGAGTTGTACTGGTAAAGCCCAAAGTGTTCGGTGACGAACGCGGCTTTTTTCTGGAAGCGTACAAGGCCTCGGATTTTGCCAATCTGGGCCTGCCGGCTATTTTTACGCAGGACAATCATTCGCGATCGATCAAAGGTGTTCTGCGCGGATTGCATTATCAATTGCCGCCTTTTGCCCAGGCCAAGCTGGTGCGCTGCATTCGCGGTGAAATTTTGGATGTGGCCGTGGATATTCGTAAATCGTCAAAAACATTCGGGCAATGGTACGCCCATGTACTGAAAGAAGATGATCCCACTATGATGTTTATCCCGGAGGGCTTTGCCCACGGTTTTTACACGTTAAGCGATGTGGCCGAAGTATTCTACAAGGTTACGGCCGAATATTCCCACGAGCACGAGCGCGGCATTATCTGGAATGATCCGGACATTGGCATTGACTGGCCGGAGGGCGAGAAAATCCTTTCCGCAAAGGATAAGGCCAATTTACTGCTCTCAAAAGCCGAATTATTTGATTAAAGCCGTTCCCTGACTGTGCATTAAAAGCGATGGTTGGGGGCTGCCATTCTGGCAAAATCCGGGAATAATAAGAGCGAAGGATGAGCGAAGGAAAAGCGAAGCTAAAGCGAATATAAAAAAGTACGCCAAAATTGCAGCATTGGACTTGGTGTAATTTGAAAGATAATTCGGTAAAACTTTAAAGCTTGATTATCGAGCGATGAATAATGATTATAAATTTATTGGAAAGTTGACGCAGGTTCAGGCATAATTATTAATAAAGTCAGAGTTAAATTAGGAAAAAATAATGGAAAAAGATAGAGAGATGACTGAGAATAAGTCTAATATAAATCTGGCGCAGATGGTGCTTTTTTTCTGGGGTGAACGGAAAACTTTGGTTAGAATTACAGCCATTTTTGTCGTCATAGGCTTAATTTACGCCTTATTGTCAACACCTTGGTATAGTGCCAAAGTAAAAATTATGCCAATGACCGGAAACGAAAATCAGCTATTAAATCAATATTCTAATTTGGCGGCTCTTGCGGGGATCAACATAGGAGCCGGAAACGGGGACAACTATTCATTGTATCCCGAAATTATCAAATCTAATTTTATTTTGGATCGAGTCCTAAAGCATAAATTTTACATAAGGAAATATGGCAAGAAAATGACCCTATTCGAATTCTGGGATACGGAGATGGATACTTCCGATGCGACCAAGTGGCATAAAACTGTGGAAGATGCAAAAGCCAAATTACGTGAAGATTATATTAAGCCTTCTATTGACAAGATTACCAATATGCTTACTATAAAGGTTTCTGTGCCGAAAGACCCGGGATTAGCAGCAGAATTGGCAAATTTTATTACGGATCAATTGGATATTTATAATAAATATTACCGCCATTACAAAGCAAAAGACCAAAGAAAGTTTATTGAGAAAAGTCTTAAAGAGACATCGGCTAATTTGAAAAGAGCAGAGGATAACTTAAAAAAATTCTTAAATAAAAATAAGGATTTGACCTCACCAGAAACGAAGCTTATCTATGAGAAATTGAATAATGAATTAAATTTACAAAGAACGCTCTATCTTGAATTAAAGAAAAATTTGGAATTAGCTAAAATTGCAGAGGTAAAAGAAACAGAAACTTTAAATATTCTTGAACGAGCAGTTGTGCCTGTCCGTAGGTTTAAGCCCAAACGTTTGATTATTTTAATTGTCTTTACGATTATCGGTGTAATTTTTTCAATTTTGTATGTTTTGGGGAAACAATTTTATTTAAGCTTAGCAATTGCTATTAAAAAGTTTCGGGAAAACCCATAACGGATGAGTATGTCTGAGTTCTCTAAAAAATACCTGATAATTTTAATTCAGATTCTAAATTTTTTGTTTTTGTTGCTAATTAGCCTTCTGGTAGCAAGTGGTGAAATGTCCTTCGATATGGCAAAGCAGGTACTTTGTTATTATTTCTTGTACCATTCTATCTGGGCTCTATACAGTTGGTACCTTATCGATCGCAATTTGTTTAATCCGTATATTTTATTTTTTGTTGGGGCGGTTGTCTTTAACGGTGGACAATATATTTTAGAGATTTTTCATGCGAATGAATTTGGGCTTTTGGGAGGAAAGTTTTCTGATTTATTGCTTTACAAAACGGTTCTTTATACCTCACTGGGATTAACAGTATTTCATTTGGGTGCGCTTTTTACAACAAAAAGCAAGGAAAAAGATTATTATTTTAGAAGCCCCATAAATTCGGAACACAGTATTTTAGCGGTCGGGTTATTCCTGTTCGCGATTTCCATTGGTCCTGCTATTTATATGATGAAAAATTCACTTCATGTGGTTTTGTCCGTTGGTTACTTTGGTCTTTTTCAAGGGGAAAAGGTAACGGGTCTGGCCTCTGCCCCTAAAATTTTGTTGAATTTTCTAACGCCTGCTTCGATTTTTATCTTGGCAGGGGGGAAATCTAAAAGGCTCTATGTTTATGGCTCGATGACAATTGTGCTTGCCATGTCGGGGCTTTATTTCTTTTTTGGAGATCGATCGGGTGCGGTAATGCCGTTAATGGCTTATTTCTGGGTGTGGCATAAAGTATACAAACCAATACCAACCACCCTTCTAATTATTGCAGGCAGTTTTTTAATGTTCATTGTTTTCCCGTTGGTAAGTTTAACCCGTAACTTAAGCGGAGCTTATCGTTTAAACCTAACATTTTTAAAAGAGGCGTTTTTAACGATTAATAATCCGATAATTGCGATTGTTTATGAAATGGGGCGAACGGCTGAGACAATTGCACACACATTGCGTTTGATTCCGGACGTAAAAGATTTTGAGATGGGAAGAACGTATTTTTACGGGTTGTATTCGCTTATTCCAAATTTTTTTGCCAAAGTTCATCCGGCAAAGGCTTATGGAACACCTTCGGACTGGTTAATTTGGCATGTCAATCCATACATTGCCAGAGAAGGCGGCGGACTGGGTTATTCATTCATTGCTGAAGCTTATTTGAATTTTGCCTGGTGGGGCGGACTTTTGTACTTGGCAATTTTTGGATTTCTGCTGGGCAAATTGACGGTTTTTGCCAATAACCCGAAGAATTTGGGAAGAATTGTTTTTGTAGGCGCATTCTTTGCTTTTTTAATTAAATACACTCGTGGTGATATTTTTTCTGTAGCGCGTCCCTTACTATGGTATGCTTTGATTCCCATCGGTCTCGTGTATTTCTATTATTATTTGGACGATTTTCTCAAAAAATATTTTTGGTTTAATGTACAAAAAACTATTACCCATAAAAATCCTTAATGTCTTTGGTCGAATGGATAGGGGTGGTGCCGAAACAGGCGCCATGCAGGTATTACGACGAATAGACAAGTCAAAATTCCAGTATGACTTTTTAACCTTAAAAGAAGGGCCTGGGTATTTTGATGCGGAAATAGAAAAGCTTGGTTCAAGAATATATTACCTAAAGAAACGGTCCAACCCGTTTTTGTTTTATAAGGAGCTCAAAAAACTTTTTAAAACAGTAGGCCCTTATCCTATCATTCATAGCCGCGTTCACCATTACAGCGGCTTTATTTTATTTATGGCAAAACAATTGGGTATTCCCGTTCGTATTGCTCATAGCCACAGTGCTACGCCGCCCAGTCGCGGCCTTACAAAGCTACTGAGGTATCCTTATTATTTTGTTACAAAGGTTTTGATAAAGCAGTATGCAACCGCAGGCTTGGCAGTGAGTAAGGTCGCAGCAGAGTCCCTGTTTGGAAAAAACTGGGAGAAAAACCCGAAATTCAAAGTAATTTACACCGGAATCGATCTTTTACCATATCGGGAAAGAAAGGAATTGAATTTAAAACAAGACTTGAATTTGCCGGACGATTCGATTGTAATAGGACATGTTGGAAGTTTTCGTGTGGCCAAAAATCATATCTTCTTGCTGAAAATTTTTCGGGAGCTTTATCAAAAAGATCAACGTTTTCATTTATTGCTTTGCGGGACGGGACCCTTAAAAAATGCCATGGAAAATTTAAGTAAAGAATTACAAATAACCTCCAACGTGCATTTTTTAGGTTTGCGTAATGATATTCCCCAATTAATGCTAAATGTAATGGACATGTTTGTTCTTCCCTCTATTTATGAGGGGCTACCCCATGTCGGAGTTGAAGCACAGGCAGCAGGATTACCTTGTTTTTTTTCCGATAAAGTAACGCGGGAAATCGCTTTAATTGACCACTTGGTACGATTTTTACCAATCGACCAGGGAGAGAAACTTTGGGTAGATGCAATTTACGCATTGGTAGAAAAAAATAAGTTAAAGAAAGATCCCACTGCATATCGAAAAATTCAAGATACCGAATTTGACGTGGAAGTAGGGGCGCAAAAATTGATTGAATTCTATTTAAAGGCGTATGAAGATTCTTTTCGCTCATGATCATAAGTTTTATGTGGATTCTGATGGGGTATATTATAGCCCGGGGAATTTTCACTACACAATCTGGCAACGTTATTTGAGTGTGTTTGAGGAAATTGTTGTTGCCGCTCGATCACAGCCTGTAATTTCAAAAGCGAATCTAAAAAAATCATCTGGCCCTCATGTTTCATTTGTTATTGTGCCCAATATCAGTAGTATTCCGGGGCGTATTTTTCGGTATTTCGAGGTCAGAAAGGCGTTGGAGCAAAACATTATCCGAGTTGACGGAGTTATTGCGCGGCTTCCAAGTGTTGTTGGAAGTTTGGCCATTCATGTGGCCGAATCGTTGCAAAAACCGTGGGCGGTAGAAGTTGTCGGCTGTGCCTGGGATTCCTATTGGACGCACGGTTCGCCTTTGGCCAAACTGTTTGCGCCTTATGCATATTATTCCACCCGAAAGTTGGTAGGAAGATCGAAGTTTACATTGTATGTAACAAAAACATTTTTGCAAACTCGTTATCCCTCTCGCGGAGTGCAAACCCATTGTTCGAATGTTGAAATTGCACCGGTTAAGGAAGAAGTACTCACGGAACGATTAAAATTTTTAGAGAAAAAGTTTGATATTCTTAAAATCGGTTTTATTGGGTCGTTGGCGACGAAAACAAAAGGGCTTGATACGGCTTTAAGGGCCTTGGCAATATTGCATAAAAAAGTGAATTTTGTTTTTGAGATCGTAGGAGGCGGGCCTAAAGACGGCTGGATGACTCTTGTTAATAAGTTAAATCTTCAACAAAATGTTAGATTTATCGGTACCTTACCGCCGGGAGATGCGATCAATGCTTGGTTGGATGGATGCCATATTTATATTCAACCCAGCTATACCGAAGGGCTGCCCCGGGCTGTTATCGAAGCCATGAGCCGGGGGTGTCCCGTGGTTGCCTCAAATGCAGGGGGCATTCCGGAATTGTTGTCAACTGATGTCTTGGTACCTCCAAAAAATTATAGAAAACTCGCAGAAAAAATTTATACTTTGTATTCGAACAAAAATCTTCTTTTGGAGCAGGCAGAGAATAATTTTCGTAAGGCAAAAGAGTACGAAAAGCCGATACTTGACATGCGTCGCCGACAATTTTGGCAAAAATTTGCGGATTATATTGAGTCCTCTTCATCAGTGTAGATTCAAAATTATTTGGGAGTAAAATGAAAAAAGTTTTAGTAACGGGTACGGCAGGATTTATCGGTTTCCATTTGGTGCGTCGTTTAATCCGAAAAGATGATTATCAGATCGTCGGTTTGGATAATATCAACGATTATTATGATAAAAAATTAAAATATGCGCGTTTAAACGAGAGTGGAATCCGTAAAGAAGAAATTCAATATAATGTAGTAGTATCAAGTGAAAAATATGAAAATTATCGATTTATCAAGTTAGATTTGACCGACAAAAAAAATGTGCTCGAGCTTTTCAACAGGGAGCAATTTGATTACGTGGTTAATTTGGCGGCTCAGGGTGGGGTGCGTTATTCTTTGAAAAATCCGGATGCGTATATTAATAGTAACATTTACGGATTTTTGAATATTTTAGAGGGAGCAAAAGAAAACCCAATTAAACATCTTGTGTATGCTTCTTCATCTTCCGTTTATGGGGCAAATAAAAAAATCCCTTTTTCCGAATCGGATAATGTGGATCATCCCATCTCATTATATGCGGCAACCAAAAAAGCAAACGAGTTGTTAGCGCATACCTATTCCGCGGTTTACGGAGTACCCTGCACGGGTTTGCGTTTCTTTACTGTTTACGGCCCGTGGGGAAGACCGGATATGGCCTATTTTTTGTTTGTTAAGGCCATACTCGAAGGCCAACCGATTAATGTGTACAATTTCGGGAAGATGAAGCGGGATTTCACCTATATTGATGACATTGTGGATGGAATTGAGCGAATCATTTTAATGCCCCCAAAGCCCAACGAACAGTGGTCCGGAATTTCCCCCGATCCCAAAACGAGCTTTGCTCCGTATCGTATTTACAATATCGGCCATAATGAGCCGGTTGAACTGCAAAAGTTTATTGCTGAAATTGAAAAGGCTTTGAACAAAAAGGCACAAAAAAATTATTTGCCAATGCAACCGGGTGACGTGGAAGTAACGTATGCCGACGTTTCCGATTTAATCCGAACGGTAAATTACAAGCCTTCAACGCCTATCGAAATAGGCATTAAGAAATTTGTGGATTGGTATTTAAAGTTCTATCAGATAACCCTCTAAGTTATGAAATTTTTATTTGTTGCTCCGCGATTCCATACGAATTTGTATTATCGGGTTCTGGCTTTGCAAAATAAAGGCCATGAAACTTTGGTGCTTGTTTTGTACAAGGGTAAATCGGAGTTCTATGAAAGTATCAGCATCAAACAAGTTCCGCTTTCAGGACTTTCAAAGTTAATGATTCGGCTTATCCGAAATGTTAAAAAGTCGAATCTGAAATCGCATTATGAAATTATTTTGCAAAGTCCAGGGAGGCGGTTTGTCAAAGAAATAAAAGAATTTCGGCCCGATTTCATTTTGTTGAAAGAGTTTAAAAATGTATTAGCGTTTAAAACTATTTTGACAGCCCGAAAAGTAAATGCCAAAGTTCTAATTTTTGCACAGTCACAAAATGCGACCATTAAAGGCTCCGTCAATCTTTTCCGTTTAATGATGCGCATTTTTACGCGCATGAATGTAAAAGCGTTTATTACTCCGGTTATGAAAACGTATCAGAATTTTAAGGAAACCGGTATTGAAATTTTTTATGTCCCCTTTGTTCATCCCCTTTGCATTCATCGTGATAAGCAGATTCCTGTTGAACCCGGGAAAATAAAAATTTTATCTATCGGAAAGTATGTAAAAAGAAAAGATCATATTTTGTTAATCAAAGCGGCAGAAATATTGTTAAACAAAAATTATGTTATTGATGTTGATTTTTTCGGAGAGGTTGCGGACACGGCCTATTTTGATTTTTTAAAAAATTATGTGGACACACACCGCCTAAACAATCGGATCTTGTTACACAGCAACGTTCCTTATCAAAGAATAAAAAAAGAGTATTCGAAACACGATCTTTTTGTGTTACCAAGTTACAAAGAACCGGCTGCCTATTCTCCGGTAGAAGCAATGGCCTATGGTTTACCCGTTATTTGCAGCAGTGATTGTGGTACGAACTGTTATGTTGAAAACGGAGTGAACGGATTCGTATTTAAAGCGCATGATGCGGAAGATTTGGCAAATAAGATCGAACAGGCTATTATAGACCCCGATACTTTGAAAAAACTTTCGCGCAACACAAACAGACTGTTCCGGGAGAGACACGAAGTGGACGTTTTTGCACAAAAAATAGAGCAAATCATAAGTAAACTTTCAATATGAGACAAAGTTATTTAATAATTTATAACGCATTGACAAATTACGGCAGAGCGATTATTCAGGGGATAATCTCGTTCTTATTAATTCCGTTTATCGTAAATCGGATTAATTCAGAACAATACGGGGTCGTTATTTTGGCAACAACCGCCTATGGAATGATAACTTTATTCGGGACGGGGCTAAATAAGGCAGTTATTAAGTATCATGCTCAGGCCAGGGCAAAAAAACGGGTACATACGATAAATTTGGTTTTTAACAATTCTCTTCTTTTGTTTATGTTGATAGGCGTTTTAGGAAGCATAACAATTTTTGTTCTCGGATTTTTCTTCCAGGATGTTTTCAGCAATGTGCCGGCGTATTTAGTGCCTGAAGGCAGGTTGGCATTATTTATTATTGGCAGTACCATTGTGCCCTGTTTGATGTTGGATGTTTATAAGGGAATACTTTCCGGTGAACAGCGCTATGACGTGGTAAATTTTATTAGTCTAAGCTCTGTAATTTTTAGAGCGATTGCCATTGTCGCTTATTTTTACATTTTTACACCTTCTCTAATTGTCGTTGTGGTAATTTATTCCATTTCTTACATTATCGAACGTTTGGGCTATTTGGCCGCGTCGCGTATTGTTGTAAAAGAAATAAGATTTTCTCCCAGATTTTTTTCGAAATTAGGGATAAAGATTATTGTTGGCTTTTCTTTGATGGTATTAATTGCCACAATGGCCAATATGCTTGCGGCCCATTTTTTTAAATTTGTTATCGGAGCAAGGTTATCATTGTCCGACTTAACTTATTATGGTGTCTTATTATTGTTGACTACAACGGCGGCATTGCTGGTTCGCAGTTTTGTGAATGTTTTGGTGCCAGTTGCCAGTAAGTATTATGAATTAAAAGATTTTCATCGAATCAACAAAATTTTATTGCACGGAACAAAATATTCGATCATTATTGTATTGTCTTTGATGTTTGTTACGATACCGTTTTTAAAGAGTCTTTTAAAGGTTTGGATGGGGACGGAATTCGTGCACATCTGGCTAATTGGTGTTGTTATGTTTGTGGCGCAAATAATTAGCAGTACGGCCATTACTGCCAACCAGGTATTAAGTGGATTAGGCAAAGTCAAAATTTTGGCCATCTCTTCGAGCCTTAGTGTGGGCATTGGCCTGGGATTGAGCCTATTGTATTTGTTGCTTGCACCCGCACCCATTTTATTAATTGCTGTTGCGCTCATTAGTATTCAGCGCTTGGTAAATTCTTTGATAATCAATAGTTACAGCATCCGGATTAGCGGGATAAGGTTGCATATATTCCTTAAAGAAGCGTATACGGCCCCTTTGCTTATCGGAAGCATTGTAACTGGAATCGGCTTTTTTTTAAATCGGTTTTTACTTGTAAATACTTGGGGCCTTTTGATAGGAACAGTGTTGTTTGTGGAAATTATTTATTTTTCATTAATATATTTTTATGCGTTGACCTCGGAAGAGAAATATTTGATACATTCGTTTACCAATAGATCCATACAGAAAATCTTTGGGTAATTTATGCCTAAAAATTTGGTGGTTTTAGCCGGTTATGCCCCATCTTTGATCAATTTTCGCTTACATTTATTATTGGAATTTCAAAAGTGCGGTTATAATGTCATTGCCTGCGCACCACAAAATGTGGATTGGGTAATAGAAAAATTAGATGCATTTGGCATTCCATTTTACTCTTTCCCTCTAAATCCCGCTACAATTAGTCCATTGCAAGATCTGGCATTCATAAAAAAATTCACTTCATTCTTAAAAGGGAAAAAACCGGAAATTTTTTTTGCTTACACCATTAAACCAGTTATATATGGATCAATATCTGCAAAATTGGCCGGAGTCCCAAAAATCTTTTCATTTATCACGGGGCTGGGATACACTTTCGAAAAAAAGACAACCAAACAAAAATTGATCAGTCCTATTTCTGCGTTTCTTTATTCCATAGCTTTAAGGGCGAACAAAACTGTATTTTTTCAGAATCCGGATGATGTTGCCGTATTTAGAGAAAGAAAGATTCTTGCAGAGAATTCACAAGTTAAAATTACGAATGGTTCAGGCGTTGATCTCAAACATTTCCGATATGATCCGAATATCCCTATAAAGCCTGTTTTCCTGCTTATCGCAAGGATATTAAAGAGTAAAGGCATTTTAGAGTACATTGAGGCAGCAAAAATCGTTAAGCAAAAATATCCTAATGCGGAATTCCACTTGGTGGGCTATTTTTACGATTCGCCCGATGCGATTGATAAAAAAGTAATCGATCGTGCTCATGATGAAGGAACCATTATTTACCAAGGTGAAACGAATGATGTAAGGCCGTTTCTGAAAAATTGTTCGGTGTATGTTTTGCCTTCCTATCGGGAAGGCACGCCCCGAACCGTGCTGGAGGCGATGGCGACGGGGAGAGCGATCATTACGACGAATGTCCCCGGTTGTAAAGAGACCGTTGTGCAAGGTGAAAATGGGTTCCTGGTCGATGTAAAAAATCCGGATTCCCTGGCCCGGGCTATGATCAAATGTATTGAAAATCCCGATCTTATTCTTAAAATGGGCAAACGCAGCCGGGAAATTGCAGAACAAAAATACGATGTACATAAAGTGAACAAGACGATTATTTCCGCCATGGGGCTGTAACAATGTTTTATCGGAGATTTGGCAAACCTGTTTTTGATCTTGTCACTGCATTGATTTTGCTTACGTTACTTTCTCCCATTTTAATGCTTCTTGCGATTCTTGTTCGAATTTTTTTAGGAAAACCCGTGCTTTTTCGGCAAACCCGTCCTGGTTTGGATGCCAAACCATTTGTGCTGTACAAGTTCCGAACGATGACCAACAAGACGGACGAGAAAGGCAATCTACTGCCGGATGAGGAACGCCTGACCCGATTCGGCCGCTTCCTGCGTTCCACCAGTCTGGATGAATTGCCCGAATTACTG
>CAZRBA010000054.1:0-1518 GCA_964598255.1 uncultured Caldithrix sp.
CGAAGTGCACAGGTAAATCTTTCCATCGTTTTTGGTTTTGTGTTCACGCTTTTGTTTTATTTTCTGGAATCCCGTCAGGTTCTGACAGCTTTTGAACCTGCGGCCGTGGCCCGTACCGGCTTGGGGTACATTTTATGGGGCTTGTTAATGGCAATGGCAGGTTTTGGGATAGGAAGGCTCGATAGCTTTTTCTCCAACAAAGCAAAAAAATCGGACAAGTTTTTTGAAAATTAATTATTTTATCTTAAATTGTTACAAAAGCTTTTCGATTTTTTAGTAAACTTTAAATTTCCCTTGTCCTGGACTCACGCTGAATTCTAAGTATCCCCGAGGTACCAGGAATAGTATTTAATCATCCTTTATTTTAATCCCCACTAAAAAATTTCAAAGTGTTTGGAGTCGTGCAATGTTTTCGATTGATTATCAACTTTTGAATCTCCATTTAAGTTTTGAGAAAAACATTCAGTTCAAAAATTTACCGACGTTTTATTTCCGTTCAATTTTAGGAAACGAATTGCACCGTTTAGTTTGTCTTTTTAAGCAAAGGCCTTGTTCATCATGTGCCTTGCGCTTCCAGTGCGCCTATTCCTACATTTTCGAATCACCGCTTCCTCATGAAAATCCTGTTCTGAAGGGCCGGAATTATGCTTCACATCCGTTTGTGTTGTTTACGGATGCAGTGCCCAATACTTCCGTAAATAAGATTAATTTGTCTATTACGCTGATTGGTGAAAGCAGAAAATTCTTACCTTTAATCTATCTGGCAATAAAAAACGGTGGAGAACGCGGCATCTTTAAAGCGCGGGTTAAATATGAGATAAAAGATGTTTATATTGATGAATTTATCGGTATTAATGAAGACGGGCAGATTATTATTCCTCCCAAAACGAAAGCTTGGACGTTAAAAAACGAAGATTCGGAAATTAAGCGGGGGAAAGTGTTTATTGAATTTCTAAGCCCTTTCCGCTACAAAAAAAACGGCCGATTGATGGAAAAAATTGAATTTAATGACGTGCTTTTAGCCATCAAGCGCCGAATGGAGATTTTATTTGGACTTTACATGCGACCTTCAAAAGTGCTGCCCATTGAATTCGGGGACTTCGATATTCAATATTCCAATGCCCAGTTGCAGTGGACGGATTATTCCCGCTATTCTGCACGGCAAAAACAAGCGATGCGCATGGGAGGCGTAACGGGCATTCTCACAGTAGAAGGTGCCTTCGATTCATCCGTCATTCAAATGTTAAAAGGGGCGGAAATTTTTCACATTGGGAAAAACACCAGCCTTGGTTTAGGAAAAATAAAAGTTACTTATGTTGAAGGGGAAACAGTATGATTAGGGACATTGTTTTAGCAGGGCTATTGCATGACGTGGGGAAATTCGCAGAGCGCGGCGATCCTGAAAACTATGAATACCTGGATGGCGAAGCGACTTTCCGTTACAATCATGCAGCGGCCACGTTTAAATTTTTAGACCGGTACGTAAAGTATCAGGGGCGACAACCACTCTGGTTCAAT
>CAZRBA010000055.1:0-83237 GCA_964598255.1 uncultured Caldithrix sp.
TGAAGTCGAAAAAACCTCGGCCATTGGTGCCGGAGCTTTGGTGCCGTTAACCTCGCAGTTGGTCGGTAATTTTCCCAACCCGTTTAACAGCAGCACGGTCATTCATTACCGGGTGGGGACAAAAAATAACGGTGCGCAGGTACGCCTAACGGTGTACAATGCGCTGGGGCAACGTGTGGCCCTGCTTGTGCACGGGCGCCAGAAAAGCGGAACCTACCGGGTGGCCTTCGATGGCACAAATATTCCCACGGGAATCTATTTTTACCGTTTGACGATCGGCAAGCGATTTGTGCGTAGCAAAAAAATGATCTTGCTGCGCTAACAAAGGAACGTGACTTTCGTTAAAAAACAAATAAAAATAAAAAAACAATGCAACTAAACTTGACACTTCAACTTGATAATATTAAATTTGTCATCTGTGATTTTTTATTGGGGTGTAGCCAAGCGGTAAGGCAGCGGGTTTTGGTCCCGCGATGCGGGGGTTCGAATCCTCCCACCCCAGCTTTATTATTCGCAAGCTACGGCTTGCTTTTTTTTATAAAGGTAAGTTTGGCTTTCTCGAATTTTTAGGACAACAAGGAGAATGATTACATGAGTGAATTAAAATTGGCCGCAGCGACACGCGAGGGAGTTGGCAGTTCTGATGCAGGAAGACTGCGGCGTCAGGGGAAAGTTCCGGCCGTTCTTTATGGTGAGTTTAAAAAACCTTTCCATATTGCTTTGGACGAACACGATTTAACGCTCGGATTGCGTGAACATTATTCGGTAGTAAATTTATCCATCGATGGTAAATCGCACCGTTGTATTGTGCGCGATGTGCAATATCATCCCGTAACCGGTCGTATTTTACATGTGGATTTTATGGGAATCAAAGCAAATCAGGCCATCGAAATGGAAGTTCCGGTTGTTTTTGAAGGTAAACCGGCCGGAGTCAAGAACGGCGGTATTTTTGACGAAATTAAGCATGCGGTCGATATTTTAGTAATGCCCAAAAATATTCCCGATGTTATTCGGGTTAATGTGGATAATCTGGAAATCGGCGATGCTTTGCGTTTAAAAGATTTAAAAACCGATGCGTATGAAATTTTAGGTGATCCGGAAGATGTCATTTGCCGTGTGGAAGCACCGCATGGTGTGGAAGAACCAGCCGCCGGTGAGCTGGAAGAGGAAGAAGCTGCTGAACCGGAAGTTATTTCTAAGGGCAAGGAAAAAGAAGAAGAGGCATAAGGAATTTTCAGGGAAGTGCATGTTGTTTTTGGGCTTGGAAATCCGGGCAAGCGCTACCTTAATACCCGCCACAATATTGGTTTTATTCTTCTGGATTATATCCAATCGATTTATAAAGTCCCCTTTCGTCCAGGGAAAGGGGATTATTATTTTATGCAATGCGCAATAGAGCAAGAAACGGTTCTTTTTGTTAAGCCCACAACTTACATGAATTTAAGTGGTATTGCCGTAAGGCAGGTTGTGGAGCGGTTTGAAATAGATTTGAGCGACATTTTAGTAGTTCTGGATGATTTTCAGCTTCCGTTCGGTATGTTACGTTTTCGGAAAAAAGGAAGCGCCGGGGGGCATAACGGTTTAAAGTCTGTTATAGCCGAATTGGGTAGCGAAGACTTTGCGCGTTTACGTTTCGGGATAGGAACCCGGTTTGAGGACGCAGTTGATTTTGTTCTTTCCGATTTTACGGAAAAAGAGATCGATGGCCTCAAACAATTGTTACCCATTGCCCATAAAGGAATAGTAGTGTGGGTGAAGGACGGAATAGATCGGGCTATGAACCAATTCAATCGTCAGTTTTTTGAGGCAGATCTAACATAGAGAGGGTGTTATGACGCAGAATTTACTTTTTGCAATGGGCAGCGCTATTTTAGCGTTACTATTTGCCTGGTTTCGTGCAGCCAGCATCAATAAAAAGGATGCCGGTACAGAGCACATGAAAAAAATTTCCGGTTATATTCGCCAAGGCGCTATGGCCTTTTTGGGACGGGAATACCGGGTTTTGGTATTTTTTGTTATTATCGTTGCCGTTTTGTTGTTTTTGGGTAATTTGCACAAAAACACCGAATTGGTTGCGCTTTCTTTTGTGGTTGGGGCCTCATGTTCGGCATTGGCCGGTTATTTTGGAATGCGGGTTGCCACTGCCGCTAATGTACGCACGGCAAATGCCGCACGTAAAAATTTAAGCGATGCTTTGGTAATTGCTTTTTCCGGCGGCTCGGTTATGGGCATGAGTGTTGTCGGATTGGGTCTGTTGGGGTTAAGCGTATTGTTTGCCGTTTACACCAAAATGTTTGGTGTGGATATGGGAACCCTGCAAAAAGTAATTTCTCCGATTATTAGCGGCTTTTCTTTGGGAGCCAGTTCCATCGCTTTGTTTGCCCGCGTGGGCGGTGGTATTTACACCAAAGCGGCCGATGTGGGTGCCGATCTGGTGGGTAAAGTAGAAGCCGGTATCCCGGAAGACGATCCCCGTAATCCTGCGGTTATTGCCGATAATGTGGGTGATAATGTGGGCGATGTGGCCGGTATGGGTGCCGACCTGTTTGAATCTTACGTGGGGGCAATTGTCGGCTCAATGGTACTTGGCGCTACGATGAGTTTGCAACACATGCTTATGCCCTTGGTGTTGGCCGGTTTTGGTATTTTGGTTTCCATTGTAGGCACGTTTTTTGTGCGTACCAGAGAAGGCGGCGATCCGCAGGCCGCATTAAACAAAGGGACGTTCGGCGCCGGAATTTTTATGGCTATTTTGTCTTATTTTATTATCAAAGCCTTTATTCCCGACCAAGCCTGGGGTATTTATTTTGCTTTGATTGCCGGTTTGATCGGCGGTATTTTGATCGGACTCTTAACCGAATATTACACTTCCGAATCTCGAAAACCGGCCCGCGCCATTGCGCATGCATCCGAAACCGGTCCGGCAACTAATATCATTACCGGCTTGGCTACCGGAATGAAAAGCACTGCCTGGCCTATTATCGTTTTGGCCGCGGCCATTGTGGTCGCTTATTGGCAGGCCGAACTTTACGGAATTGCCATTGCCGCTTTAGGTATGCTTTCTACTATCGGAATTCAATTAGCTGTCGATGCTTATGGGCCCATTGCCGATAATGCTGGTGGTATTGCAGAAATGGCCGAATTGGGTCCCGAGGTTCGTCAGCGTACCGATAAATTAGATGCCGTAGGAAACACAACGGCGGCTATCGGTAAGGGCTTTGCCATCGGTAGTGCGGCTTTGACGGCTTTGGCCTTGTTTAGCGCCTTTATGACTACGGCCGGAATTAAATCCATCAATGTTTCCAATCCCTTGGTTATGGCCGGTTTGTTTATCGGCGCCATGATGCCCTTTCTCTTTTCCGCTTTTGCCATGAGTGCCGTGGGCGATGCCGCTTTTGACATGATTGAAGAAGTGCGGCGTCAGTTCCGGGAGATTACCGGATTGATGGAAGGAAAGGCCGAAGCCGATTACCGCAAATGTGTGGATATTTCGACTGCTGCAGCCATTAAACGGATGATTTTACCCGGGACCATGGCTATTTTTACGCCGGTAGTATTCGGATTTGTTGGCGGAGCGGAAATGCTTGGTGGCTTGTTAGCCGGTGTAACCGTAAGCGGTGTAGTAATGGCCATTTTTATGGCTAATGCCGGTGGCGCCTGGGATAATGCCAAAAAATACATCGAAAGCGGCGCTTTGGGCGGTAAAGGTTCCGATGCGCATAAAGCTGCAGTGGTTGGTGATACCGTAGGCGATCCGTTCAAAGATACGGCCGGTCCGTCTTTAAATATTTTGATTAAGTTAATGTCTGTTGTAGCTTTAGTGATCGCGCCTTTATTGTAATACGAAAAGCAAACGCGATTTGAAATGTAATTTTTTTAACCAAACGAATCTATTCATCCTATTCCCCTGCAAGCCATGCACGGGGGATCGTAATGACCAAAGGAGGTAACTTATGGCGATTTACGAAACGATTTTTATCCTCGACAGCCTATTACCGCCAAAAGAAATTGATGCGGCTATCGAACGTTTTAGCGGCATCATTACGCAAAACGGTGGTAAAGTGCGCAAGGTGGATAAGTGGGGCAAACGTCGTCTCGCTTATGAAATCCAAAAAAAGCAATATGGCTTTTACGGTTCCATTGAATTTGAAGGCACTGGCAACATCCCCAAAGAATTGGAAAGCGAATACAATTTTAATGACAAAGTATTACGCTATTTGACCTATCGTTACGACAAGCGCAAGCTTAAAGCGATGGCCATGGTAAACGAAGAAGAGGCCGTTAAAAGTTCGGCCCCGGCTACTCCGGCACCCGCAACAGCCTCTGTTCCGGTAGCTGAAGAGCCCAAAAAGGAAACCGAAGCCTCTGCGCCCGAAAGCAAAAACGAAGAAACGCAGGCTCCGGAAACCAAAAACGAAGAAGAACAAAAGTAAGGGGATGATAAAATGTTGAAGTTCAGAAGAAAACGCGTCTGCAGTTTTTGTCAGGAAGGCGTTGTTTACATCGATTTTAAAGATGAGAAAAAGTTGTTAAAGTATTTGACCGAACAAGGGAAAATTATTCCCAGACATACTTCCGGAACGTGCGCTAAACACCAACGCCAATTAGCCAGAGCCATTAAAAGAGCCCGGCACCTGGCTTTGATTCCATTTGTTGCGGATTTTACCAGGTAAACCACTAAAAAAAGGTGATTAAGCATGGAAATTATATTACGTCAAGATTACGAACAGTTGGGTAAAACGGGCGATATTGTAACCGTGAAAGACGGTTTTGCCCGCAATTATTTGATCCCCAAGGGAATTGCATACGTTGCAACCAAAGTCAATAAAAAACGTCTGGAAAACGAGTTGCAAATGCAAAACTGGCGCAAAGAAAAAGAAAAACGCGCTGCCGAAGAACTAGCCAAAAAGCTGGAAACCGTATCCTGCACCATTCCGGTACAGGTAGGCGAAGAAGACAAATTGTTTGGCTCGGTTACTTCCCACAATATTGCCGATGCTTTGGCCGCTTTGGGTTACGAAGTGGATCGGCGGAAAATTCAGTTGGAAGAACCGATTAAATCTCTTGGTATTTATTCCGTACCCATTAAGTTACACCCCGATGTAACGGCAACTGTAAAAGTATGGGTCGTTAAGGAATAGTAAAAAATTAAGCCCCGAGTTTTCTTCGGGGCTTTTTTTATGTTGTAACTATCGAAAAACAGCGTGTTTTTGGCTACCAACGTATACAAACTTCCGCCAATAGGCCGCAATTTTACGTATACTCCCTCCGACAAGTTAAAAACGTGTCCTGATATCTGCTTTTGTAAAATCGGAGACCCAGATAGAGCATGAACCGTTTGAGCCTACTCTTTGCCGAAAATGTGTCATCCGTTCTTTAACTGTTCGCTGCATTAACGAATAAGCAATTTTCCGATTTTGATAGCCGGTTTGCACTTTGCGGTCATTCCGCCAGGAAGGGTGGCGGAGAATCTGCGTTTTTTCTTTGCTTGGCTGATTTTTCTTCATTATTATTAACCAATGCGGGGTGCTAAGAAAAACAAGCGTTTTTTATTTAAAAGGTAAAAGGTTATATCGATGACCCGAGATACGATTGTTGAAGTCGTTTTTAATTTACCGCTGAATCAAACATTTAGTTATTTGGTTCCCGATCACATGACGCCTTCGCCTTTGCCCGGGAGCCGGGTATTGGTGCCGTTTGGCAAACAAACCATTACGGGAATTGTCGTAAAAAAACGTCAGCCGGAACTTGCGGATTTCGGGCGCAAATTAAAACATGTTGTTGATATTCTGGATCCGGAACCGCTTATTTCGGCCAAAATGCTGGAACTAACCCGGTGGATTGCCGATTACTATTTAAGCAGTTGGGGGCAGGCGGTCTTTTTGGCTTTGCCGCGTGGCACTGATGAGGCGATCAAAGAAAAAGTGTATCCTAATGTGGACACCCTTCCCGAAAACCTGACCTCCAGACAACGTGAACTCTTTATGATTATTGCCGATGCCCCGGGCAATACAAAAGGGTATTATCGAAAAAAATACGGACAGGGTTCGTTCTATTCCGTTTTAAGTGCCCTGGAAAAAAAAGGTGCCGTTCGATTTGTTCAAGAACGTACGGAAGCAAGGGCCAAAGATTTGTATCGCTATTTTGTGCGCATTCCTCGGGATTACAATCAAAAAAAAGAGGCCTATTCCGATTATCTTAAATATATCCGGCGCCGGCCGGAGGTCGATGAGTACCTTAATGCTCATTCGGGGCAGGAAGTTTTACGCAGCATGTTTTTACAACAAACGGGTATGGCCGACGGTACCTTAAAAAAAATGAACGGTTACGGACTGGTGCAGATTATTCGGAAACATGTTGAGCGCAAGTTTGAAACGGACGGGCAAGAGGAGCGCGAAATTTTACATTTGATGCCCGATCAAGAAAGAGCCGTGGCAGCCATTTTGCCTTTTGTTGAACAAGAAATCTTTAAAGCGTTTCTGTTGCATGGTGTAACAGGCAGCGGCAAGACACAAGTTTATATTGAGATCTTAAAAGAAGTTTTAAAACGCGGCAAAACGGCAATTATTTTAATTCCGGAAATTGCCTTAACACCGCAAACCGTGCGTCGCTTTCAAAAAGTGGTGGGAGATGAAATTGCCGTATTTCACAGCAAAATGTCTTTGGGCGAACGTCTGGATTATTGGAAGGCCTGTTACGAAGGGCGCATTAAGTGTGTCGTCGGGCCCCGTTCGGCGTTGCTGGCGCCTTTATCCGATATTGGTCTTATTGTGGTGGATGAAGAACACGAGCACACCTACAAACAAACCGACATGGAGCCACGCTACAATGCCCGCGATGTGGCCGTTTATTGGGCCAAAATGAACAACGCCGTTGTTTTGCTGGGAACAGCCACTCCGAGTTTGGAAACCTATTTTAATGCTCGGCGCGGCAAGTATCAACTTATTGAAATGATGAATCGCATCGATAATGTGCGCATGCCAACAGTCAAAATTATTGACATGCGACATGCCAAAAAAGTGGGCGCCGGTGAGTTGCGCCTATTTTCCGAGGTACTTATGGAAAAAATCGAACAACGATTGCAAAAAAACGAACAGGTTATTTTGCTGCAAAACCGGCGCGGTTTTTCGGCTCTTATGCAATGTGCCGAGTGCGGTTTTATTCCCCTTTGTCCGAACTGCGATATCAGTTTAACCTATCACTCGCACGGACATAAACTGCAATGCCATTTATGCGGGTATTCGCAAGCAGCATACGACTCTTGCCCTACTTGCGGATCGGGAAATATGGTATACAAGGGAACGGGTACACAACGTATTGAGGAAGCCTTACACCAAATTTTGCCTCAGGCTCGTATTTTGCGCATGGATCGCGATACCACCAAAAAACGGCAAGCCCATGAAAAAATTTTGCATTGTTTTGCCCTGGGAGAAGCCGATATTTTATTGGGCACGCAAATGATTGCCAAAGGCCTTGATTTTGGTAATGTGACTCTGGTCGGGGTTATTTCGGCCGATGTGGGACTTTCCATTCCCGATTTCCGCGCTCCGGAACGTATATTCCAGTTACTTACCCAGGTGGGGGGACGTGCGGGACGTCGGGAAAAACAAGGCGAGGTGGTAGTGCAAACCTATTCGCCCACTCATTATGCCATTCACTATGCGCAAACACATGATTTCACCGGTTTTTATTTTGAAGAAATTAAGCATCGGCAAAATTATCGCTATCCGCCCTATGTGCGTTTAATTCAAATTTTGGTACAGGATACCGATTTTTACAGAACCTTACATCGGGCGCGCGAAATAGCCGGATTACTTAAGATGACGGTTGCGCGTTATGCGCAAATTTTGGGCCCGGCTCCGGCTATTATTCAGCGCATGAACAATATGCATCGCTGGGTGGTTACTTTAAAATTAAATCCGCAAACCGATTCTACCGGTAAAAAAACCAAAGAAATTTTGCGCTTGCGCTTAAAGGAGTATTTGAATTCCCGGAAAAAAACAGGTCAGGTAACGATCGATGTGGATCCGCTGACACTCAATTAAAAAGTTGTTGTTTGTTTGGGTTCATCGTTATCAGGCTATCATTAATCCTTATGTTGTTCCCGAGGTATTTTACGATTTTATTGGAGATTTTCGCCAATAAAATGTATATTAAATTATTCAAAAGAAAAAGCTTTGTTTCTTTTTTAAAGTAATATTTTGTCCAAAAAAATCGTCGGGGGCTTTTTTAGCAGGCGCAAACCGTGAAAATTAAAAAAAGAATCCGGATATATGAGCAAACATTTCGAAAAACGTAAACAAGCAGCCATGGCCGTTAATCGTCTTTATACTGTTCCGAACATGCTGCGTGTGGAAAATAGCAAAGAATATCGGGAGCTGCGGCTTAAATACGAGCAATTGCAAGAGCGGCATGCAGAACTTGAAAAAATTTATGCATTTCACAAAGCAGTATTGCAAAATTTAACCAGCGGTATTTTAATTGTGAATATGCAGGGTAACATCATATTTGCCAACCGTTCGGCATTGGATCTGCTTGCTTACGAATATTTACATTTGCAAGGCAAACCTTTTTCTTTTCTATTTGCCGATGCGGAAGAAGGGGCCTATTTTACAACCCAGCTTATTAAAGAAAAAGCACGATTTAAAAGTCGAGAAACCTATTTTATTACGGGCAAAAAATCGATAATTCCCATTGGATTAACCACGTCCACGTTTAATGAAATCGAAAGCCACCGAATTAACGGATTTATTATTCATTTTAGCGATATTACCGTTCAACTTGATCAGCGAAGGCAATTAGAGCGTATGGAGCGGTTGGCTACGCTGGGCGAACTGGCGGCCGGCATTGCGCACGAAATTAAGAATCCTTTGGCAGGTATTAAAGCGGCCACCCAAGTTTTGCAGGAAAGTTTCAAACCCGATGATTTCCGCTCCCAGTTAGTGGCTCGAATTTTGCGGGAAATAAACCGGAGCAACGATTTGCTTTCGCGTTTTTTTGACTTTACGCGCCCCAAAAAACCGGTGCAAGAGTTTCATGATATTGAGATGCTAATCGACGGAATCTATCTCCTTTTGGCTCCTCGGCTTAAAAAGAAAAAAATTCGATTTGTCAAAGAATTTGAGAACGGTTTGCCCCGGGTATTTGTCGATGCTAGCCAAATCGAGCAAATTTTTATGAATTTGTTTTTAAATGCAGTCGATGCCATGCCGCAAGGAGGCTTATTAAAAGTTTCCACACAAACCGTATCTCAGGCCGTTCTACAGGAAGGTCACGAGCCTGTACGGGCCGTACGCGTGAATGTTGCCGATAACGGGACGGGCATTGCTCCGGAAAATTTGGAAAAAGTATTTAATCCTTTTTTTACGACCAAAAGCAGCGGTATCGGCTTGGGATTATCCATTTCCAATCGGTTAATTGTGGAGAACGGGGGTAAAATGGAGGTGGAATCGGAACCGGGCAAAGGTACGAAGTTTGCTTTGTATTTTCCCGTAATCGAAGAAAAATCGAACGAAGAGGTTTCGGTATGGTAAAACGTATCCTTATTGTTGACGACGAAGAAACCTTGACCTTTAGCTTGTATCAAAGCTTTATTTTGTCCAAATATCCCTACGAAGTTGTTACGGCGGGAAGCGGAGAGGAAGCATTACAAAAATTCAATGAAAAACCTTTTGATTTAATCATAACGGATATTTTTCTACCTGGAATTTCCGGTATTGATATTTTAAAATATATTCGTGAAAAAATACCGGAAGCCAAGGTAATTATTATTACGGCTTACGGTTCGGAAGAAAAGCGGGAAGAAGCCTTGCGCAATGGTGCTTTGCTTTACATCGAAAAACCGTTTGACATCATCGAATTTAAACAAAAAATAATGGAAATATTGGAATAAAATGGCATTAGTCGGAAATTTAAAAGATATTAAGTTGGCCAATTTGGTTCAATTGAATTGTATGGAGCATAATACGGCTAAATTGACCATTGAACACAATGGTAAATATGGTTTTATTTATTTTGAAAAAGGTCAGGTAGTTCATGCCGAATACGATCCGTTTATCGGTGAAGATGCTTTTTACCGCCTTTTGCAATTGTTTGCCGGAAATTTTAAAGTGGAAAGCGGAATCAGAGCTCCGGCCAAAACCATTTCCACAAATTGGAACAATTTATTGTTGGAAGGATTACATCGCCTTGATGACGAAGGACAAGGGTCAGGCAGCGGATATACACGCTTGTTCGAACGGCTGTATACTATTAAAGGCGTAAAGCGAATTTTTATTATCGATAATGAGGGTCGGATATTGGCAAAAAGTACGGCCGAAATAAACGATATGCACATTGCCTTGGCATTGGCCAGCCACGAATCTCAAAAAATAGGCGAAACGATCCGTTTAAAAGCGCCGCAGTTTGTAAGTATGAATATGGGAAACGCACATCTTATTTTGGTTAGGCAAAATGAAAATACGCTGGTTCTGGATGTGGAAAAGAAAACAAGGCTGGATTTAATTTTACCGCTCATCAAAAAAGCCTTAAGCGGTTGAAAGTCACTGACAATTCAAACACGGTTTGTCAAATAACAAGAGAAAAGAAATCAAAATATGCCTGAACGTATTTTAAAAGAAATCCGTAATATCGATACCGTGGAACTGGTTGCCATTTGTTCCTTTAAGGGAGAAATCGGATTTAAATCGGGTAATATGATACCGGATGACGAAATTCGGCAGATAGCAATTTATTTGTTGCGTATTTATGCCGCGCAAAAACTCACCGGGAATAAATTGCTAAGTATGGAGTTTTATTGGAATAATCATTTTTTAACCGCCCGTTTTGCCGACGGCTTTTTAATTATTACGGTATGCAGTTCCAGCGAAGTGCTTGCTTTATTGCGTATTACGCTCAATGTAACGGTTGCCAATTTATCGGAAAACAAACCGTTCTTAAAATGGCTGAAAAAGCATAAACAAGATGCGAGTAAACATTTACGTCGCGGAGCCTTTGATGATCTTGAAATCGGTTTGATTTCAAGATTGGGATAATCTATATTGTAAAAATTATCATGTAATAAAAAACGATCGGATCGTATGCAGTTAAATAAACATGCCGTTTGTTGTTTGGTTTCGGGCAAAATGCCCGGAGAGGTATCGCTTAATTCCATGGAATGGGCGGTAATTACGCAAATTGACGGTGAACGCACTGTTGACGAAATTGCCCGAAAACTGACCTTCAGTTTGCCCGAGGCCATGCAAATTTTTAACGCTCTGGTTGAAAAAGGGCTTATCGAAATTATCGCTATTAAAGATGAGACCGTTAAAACCGTGTCTTCGGCTTTTTTTAATCAATTGGAAAAAATTTTGGTACAATTTATCGGGCCGGTGGCGACCTATGTGATTAACGATACATTGCTCGAACTAAATGCCGATCGCTCGAATTATCCTAAAAATATGGTACCCGAGCTCATAGAACTGTTAAGTGACGAAATTAGTGATGAATCCAAAAAAATAGAATTTCAAAAACAGATGTTAACCTTATTAAAAAAGGATTAGACCGTGCGTAAGTTTATTAGCATCCGCTGGAAAATGAGCGGTATTTTAATCCTAAGCAATTTAATTATGGGATTAGTGCTCATTTTTTTTCTGAGCCGTACCGTTAGCCAAAGTTTGCATAAAGAATTGATCGAACGCGGAAGAACCATTGGGCTTAATTTGGCTACCAATAGCGGCGACTTGATTCTGGAAAACGATAATCAGGGCATTAAGCATTTGATTACCAACAATATGAACTTCGAAAGTTTGGACTATATTATTATTTACAACGATCAGGGGCAAATTTTGGGCGATACGTTTAACGGCCAAATTCCCAAAGCATTAACCTTTAGCGATTTTTCTGCGGTTTCGCAAAGTAAATCACCGCATTTACTAAACATTCCAGAAAAAAATGCCGAATGTTATGATATCTGGATTCCGGTCGAAGAAGGATACATCGGCTTTGTCCGGATTGGAATGGACACCAATTACGTTAAAAAAACCGTTTTCAGTACAATCCAGTTAATTATTATTACGATTTTGATTGTTACGTTGCTGGGGATATTTATCGTTATTTTGTTGGCCGGACGACTGATTCGCCCGATTACGTATTTAACCAAGCGGGCCGATGAAATTAGTCAGGGGAAATTGGATGAGCCGGTTTCGATTAAAACAGGAGACGAAATAGAACAACTCTCGGATGCGTTAGAGCGATTAAGGGAATCGGTAAAAATTGCTTTGGAACGTTTGAAAAGATATCAATCGATACGAATGTAAATTTATTTAAATGAGGATAACGCTATGGTACAAACGCGTAAGTTAAAAGACGGGAGTCGCCAGGTTATTTTGAATGGCAAACAATACGAAGCCATTACCAAGGTACTTTCGGAACTTGCCACCAAAACCAAAGCCTCGGCCATTTTGTTTGCCGATATGAGCGGCCAGCTAATTAGTCAGCGTGGCAATACCGAAGATATGAACACCACGGTACTTTCGGCATTGGCTGCCAGCGATTTTGCCGCTACTTCGGAAATGGCCAAATTGGTAGGGGAAGAAGCCAAATTTAAACTTCTTTTCCACGAAGGTGAAAAACGGAATGTTTATTTATCGAATGTTGGCGATGACTTTTTTCTGGTGGTTGTTTTTGACGTTAGCGTTACGTTGGGGTTAATTCGTATTTATACTAAAAAAGCCATTGAAGACCTTTTGGCCGCTTTGGAAGAAGAAGGCGAAGAAGGCGAAACCACCGAAAAAATGATTGATGATGATTTTAGTTCACTTTTGGGTGATGCTTTGGATGATAATTTTAAATAAATTAAATTAATTGGTGATTTTGGGGAAAGAAGTCGATTTTAAGTAAAGAGGAACAGGATGTTTATTAATTGGGCATTGCAGGAAATTAATCTAAAAATTGTTTATTATGGACCGGGCATGAGTGGTAAAACGACCAATCTGGAATACATCCACTCCAAATTGGATCCGTCGCTAAAGGGTGAATTGGTTTCTCTGAAAACCAAAGAAGATCGTACCATTTTTTTTGACTTTATGCAAATTGAAGTAGGACGCATAAAAGGGAAAAAACCGAAGTTTAATTTGTACACCGTCCCAGGGCAAGTTTATTATGCATCCAGCCGTAAAGTCATATTAAATGGTGTGGATGGAATTGTGTTTGTGGCCGATTCGCAACCGCATCGAATGGAAGCCAATATCGAAACCCTGCTGGATTTGGAAGAAAATTTAAAGCAGGAAGGTCACAGCCTGGATAATTTTCCGTGGGTTATTCAATACAACAAACGTGACTTACCCGGGGTAGAGCCTGTGGAGGTTTTACAAAAGCGTTTGAATTTTTTCAATGTACCACATTTCGAAGCCGTTGCCGTTCGCGGCGACGGTGTTTTTGATACGTTAAAAGCGGTAATTAATTTGGTTGTGCGCCACGTACAAGATCAATTGTAAAAACTTTTGTCATTTTTAAATTTTCCGTATTTTAAGCCTTCTCCGTTGGTAAGGGGAGAAGGCTTTTTTTATTTAAACCGAAAGGGAAGCGCCATCAAAACAACGGATGCCCAAAAGGCCGAGCGTCGGTGTTTGCGCAAAGAAATTTTTGCCTGGACATTATACGATTTTGCCAATACATCTTACAGTGTCATTGTGGTTACCGTGGTGTATGCCATTTACTACAAACAATACATTGTGGGCAATTACACCATTTCTCTCGGGCATTGGGTTCGTAATCCCGGCGATTTTTTGTGGGGATTGGGCGGATCGCTTTCTATGTCGTTGGTCGCTTTGAGCGCTCCGATTATGGGTGCGGCGGCCGATTATAGTAATCGAAAAAAAATGTTCATGCTTATTTATACCATGGTATGTATTGCCGCTATGGCTTCGCTGTATTTTTTACGGCCGGGCATGATTTTACAAGGATTACTTTTGTTTATTTTCGGGAATTTAGGCTTTGAAGGTGCTTTGGTTTTTTATAACGGATTTTTGCCTCAAATTTCCCGACCGGATAATATCGGTAAAATTTCGGGGTACGGATTTGCCATCGGTTATGTGGGTTCTCTTATCTCGCTTTTAATTGCCTTGCCGTATGCCAGCAAAGCCTTTGCTTTAAATAATCTCGCCGTTATGCGTCCAACGTTTATTTGGGCGGCGCTTTTCTTTTTTGTCTTTTCCCTTCCGTTTTTCTTTATCGTGCGCGAACGCGCAATCCAAATGCCCGATAAAACAAAAAACTTTTTTAAGGAAGGTTACCGCCGTACATTAAAAACCCTTAAACGCATTCGGGAATTTCCGGAAATAACTAAGTTCTTAACCGCATATTTTATTTACATCGACGGCGTAAACACGGTAATTTACTTTAGCGGTATTTATGCCAGCTCTACTTTACATTTTACCGTGCAGCAAGTAATAGAATTTTTTGCTATCGTGCAGTCATCTGCCATTTCCGGCTCCTATATTTTCGGCTATTTGACGGATAAATTCGGCCCGAAAAAAACCATTATGATTACCTTGGGATTGTGGATTGTGGTGGCTGTTGGCGCTTTTTTTTCGTACAATATGGCTACGTTTTATATTGTGGGATTAATCGCCGGAATTGCCATGGGCTCGTCACAATCGGCCAGCCGCGCCCTAATGGGAAGGCTAATTCCGGAAGGTATGGAAGCGGAATTTTACGGATTTTACGCATTGATGGGAAAATTCTCCTCCATATTGGGGCCACTGGTTTTCGGCCTGGTTTCTACCATTAGCGGAAATCAGCGTTTGGCTATTTCTTCGTTATTGATTTTCTTTATTGCCGGGTTGTTCCTTATCTCTCGGGTAGATGAAAAAATAACGTACAAAAAGATGGTGCTGTAAAAACGCAAAAACAACATTGGAAATTTCCTGCTAACTCAGGCAGCATATTATGTTTCTCGTTTGCTTTTACTTTGTCCTGCCGTTCCGCCAAATTTACAAATAATTTTTTATGAAAATCCGTTTCGTTTTTTTTATTAAACAATAAAGATTATCGGTTATGACGCTTTTTATTTAAAATTAAGCGCGAAAAAATCCATAAACACCGGCTCTTAGTTGATTGCCGGAGGTAGAATTATTACCTTTTAACATGCGTGAAAAATTATGATCGGATTTGATGATTACATCGAAAACGGTACAAAAAAAATAGGGCTATTTAAATTTGGCAAAGCTTGGTAAAATCATTATATTCGCAACTTTCCTGATTTTTTTGTTTTGTTCTTTGACACAAGGCGGCAATTTAAAAAAGCTGAGCCGAGGCAGTTTTTTATTTATTTATCCCAAGGGCGACAGCCTGCTGGTACAATATTTATTAAAAGAAACCGATGCCCCTTTAAAACGCGTGGAATCGTTCTTTTATGAATCGTTAAATACGCCGGTAACCATATTAATCGTAAAATCGGATCGGGCATTTAGGGCTTATTTTCAAAATAAAATACCAGAGTGGAGCCAGGCTATTGCCATTCCCAGAGAGCGAATGATCGTTCTCAAACTTAGCGATGCCGATCAAATCCGAAAAGGGCCACAAATTTTAGTGCACGAAGTAGTGCATATTTTGGTTTATGACCATCTTAAGGGCACACCTATTCCGACCTGGTTAAATGAAGGATTGGCCGAGTATTTTAGTGAAGGCGATTTAAGTTTGCAGAAAAAAATCATCCTTTCCGATGCTATTGTAAGTAACAAAACCATCGATTTAATGGCCATCGATACTTTGTATCGGTTTGGAGCGGTCAAAGCGCGTTTGGCTTATATTGAATCGCAAAGTGCCGTGGCATTTTTAGTGAAAACCTACGGTTTAAACCGTCTGAAAGAATTATTGGATTATTTGGCTCAACGAAAAATTCTGAACGATGCTTTTGAAAAAACCTATCATTTTGATTTTTTGGATTTTGAAATTCAATGGAATGAATATATCTACAAACATTATCGTTGGTTGGTTCTGTTAAAATTCGAAGAATGGATATTTGCCCTGATTGCGCTACTCTTTTTGGTAACGGTTTTGGCTGTTTACATTCGAAATAAAAAGAAACTCAAAGAAATGGAGAAAGAAGAAACAGACACGGAATTTTTACGGTATTTCGAACAAAACGAGCATGATATTTGAAGAATGCTAAATTTTTTACAGGGATTAATACAACGGGCTAATGGCCGGACAAATTACCTTACTACCGGAATTGTATTAAGGTAAACATTTTAGTAAAAAGGAGACTCAAAATTGTACGTTCCCCAAAAAATATTTTTAACAAAAGGAGTTGGTATAGCCAGTGAGCAACTAACAAGTTTTGAAATGGCTTTGCGTAATGCAGGCGTGGGACCTTTTAATTTGGTCTCGGTTTCCAGTATTTATCCTCCGGGTTGCGAATTGATTAGCAGAGAAGAAGGATTAAAGGAATTAAAGCCCGGACAAATCGTACATGCGGTATATAGCCGCAATGCCACCAATGAACCTGGTCGCAGAATTACGGCTTCGGTTGGTTTGGCAATTCCCAAAGATACATCAGCCTACGGTTACCTCTCCGAACATCACGGGTATGGCCAATCGGAAGAAGAATCCGGTGAATATGCCGAAGATTTAGCGGCAGAAATGTTAGCGACCATTTTGGGTGTGGAGTTCGATATGGATTTGAGCTGGGATGAAAAACGCAATATCTGGCATATATCCGGAAAAATCGTTCATTCGCAAAACATAACGCAATTTGCCAAAGGCGATGCCCGCGGGCTTTGGACCACCGTTTTTGCGGCAGCCATTTTGCTGCCATAATTAAATTAAATTGTGCCCCGAATTCTTAAAAAGTAATAACGAATACTAAGTTTCGAATCGGGCGAATTTTAAGGGAAACATTACCTTATGAAGCGCTTTTTACAAGGAGAAATACCCGACTGTTCCTATGAACAAGCCAAAATAGTGGTTTTGCCGTTGGGGTACGAGCGGACAACTAGTTATGCCCACGGAACCGTCAATGGCCCCGCAGCGGTATTGCAAGCCTCGCCTTATTTGGAGATTTATGATGAAGAAGTAAAAGCCGAACCGTTTCGTCAGGGAATATTCACTTTGGAGCAACCGGTTTTTGGAACCGATGTTCGGCAAGATTTTGAACGTATCACCCAAACGGCGCATCGTTTGCTGCAAGACGAGAAGTTTGTTATTGCAATCGGAGGGGAGCATTCCGTTAGCTTCCCGTTATATCGAGCCTTTCATCAAATTTTTTCCGACCTTACAGTGGTCCAGTTGGATGCGCACGCCGATTTGCGTGATTCTTACCAAAATACGCCCTATTCGCATGCCTGTGTAATGCACCGTATTCTGAATTTGAATGCCCGTATTGTTCAATTGGGCATACGTTCCTTAAGTAGCGAAGAAGCTGAATTAATCAAAGAAAAAAATCTAAAAACGGTTTATGCCCATCAGATGTACCAAGGATGGCCGGAAGATATTTGGAACGCCATAAGCGAAAATGTTTATTTAACGATTGATGTTGATTTTTTTGACCCATCGTTTATTCCGGCCACCGGAACTCCGGAACCCGGTGGCTTTTTTTGGCCGGAAACCATGGTTTTTTTAAAACGTCTGTTTGCAAGCAAAAATGTAATTGGCTGCGATGTGGTGGAACTAAGTCCCATTGCCGGATTCCATGCACCTGATTTTGCAATTGCCCGATTAATTCATAAATTGATGGCTTATAAGTTTTATCTATAAAGGCATTTATAAATTTCGGAGAAATGTTTCCGCTTTTGAATTTGCGAGCGGTAAAGGAAAACCGTGGTTATGAAAATACAGGAGTGATAATGAAAAAAATAAAATTTGCCTTTGGCATTCACAATCATCAACCAATTGGCAATTTCGATTTTGTCTTCGAAGAAGCCTATCAAAAAAGCTATCGTCCTTTTCTTGAAATATTGGAACGGCATCCAGCGGTACGCATTTCCGTTCATTTTACCGGTATCCTTTTGGATTGGTTTGAACAACATCATCCAGAGTTGCTGAGATTAGTGGCCAAAATGGTCGATCGCGGTCAGTTGGAAGTAATGAGCGGTGGCTATTACGAACCCATTATTTCGGTCATTCCCGAACGGGATCAAATAGGACAAATTAGCAAATTGAACGAACGTATTCGGAATTTGTTTAATTATAAGCCACAGGGAATGTGGCTGGCCGAACGTGTTTGGGAGCCCAATTTGCCCACGCCCCTAAGCAAGGCGGGTATGCGCTACACCGTGTTAGACGACACCCATTTTAAATATGCGGGCTTACAGGAAGATGATTTGACCGGTTATTTTTTAACCGAAGATTTGGGCCATACCATCGCTTTGTTCCCCATTAGTAAAACCTTGCGTTATACCATTCCGTTTCAGGATCCTCAAAATACCATCGACGAGCTGGCTCGTATGGCTACGGAAGACGGACAAAATTTAATTGTATTTGCTGATGACGGCGAAAAATTCGGCGTTTGGCCGAATACCTACAAACATGTTTACGAAGACGGCTGGTTGGAACGCTTTTTTAAGGTTTTGGAAGACAACAGCAACTGGGTGGAGCTGGTACATTTTAGCGAAGCTTTGGAGCAATTGCAGCCCGTGGGAAATATCTATTTGCCCACGGCCTCGTATGCCGAAATGATGGAATGGTCCCTATTCACACCAACAATAAAAAAATACGAACAATTTCAACATAAATTGCAGGAAATCGGTTTATGGGATGACTACGCTATTTTTGTGCGCGGCGGATTTTGGCGCAATTTTATGAGTAAGTACTCAGAAGTGAATATTATGCACAAAAAGATGTTGCGCTTAAGCCATTTGATCAATCGCAATTCCATTCCCGATCAACATAAATTTCAAAAAGCGTTGGATCATCTGTGGGCGGCGCAAGTAAATTGCCCTTACTGGCACGGCGTTTTCGGAGGATTGTATTTAAGCCATTTGCGTTTTGCCATTTTTAACAATTTGATCCTTGCCGAAAAAATTTTGGATGAATACCGCGCCCTACCAGAAGTGAATATCGTCGATTTTGATGCCGACGGCCATGACGAAATTCTAATCGAAACACCGGTTCATGATGCCTATTTTAAACCGGACGCAGGTGCAATTTTGTTTGAATACGATTTTAAACCGGCGGCTAAAAATTTGTTGGATACCATGACCCGTCGTGAAGAAGCCTATCATAGCAAGTTAAAGGATGCCGTTTATGTGGAAGATTTTCAAAATATGAACGGAGATCAAACCGCCAGCATTCATGATTTGGTTTTAACCAAAGAACGCGACCTGATGCAATATTTGCATTACGATCATTATGAACGTCGTTCGCTCATCGACCATTGTTTGCCCTTGGATACCACGTTGTCAAAATTTGCCAATGGTGAAGCCGAAGAGTTAGCCGGTTTTTACAACACTCCCTACGAGCTAAGCGAAGCAATTCGCCAAAAAAATAAAACCTTCCTGCATTTTAAGCAAAGGGGATGGCTGCGGCAGAAAAACGATATGTTACCGATTGAAATTGGCAAAATTGTTACCGTTTGCCATAATCAGGCAGATATTCGTATTGAATATGAAATCAAAAATTTGTCCGATCGGGAATTGCATTTTTTGTTTGCCGTTGAATTCAATTACGGTTTACAGGCCGGTCAGGCGGAAGACCGTTATTATTATGATTCGGACGGACGGCTGGAAGCGCCATTCTTAAATTCAACCGGTATTTTGGATAGTTCGTCTATGATAGGCTTAAAGGACGAATATCTGAAATTGGATATTCAGGTGAGCGGCGAAGATGTAAAGGAAATTTGGCGAATGCCGGTCGAAACCATTTCTCTCTCGGAAAGCGGATTTGAACGTGTGTATCAAAGTTCGGCCGTGTTAATGGTTCACGAAATTCATCTTAAAAAATCCGTTAAATTCTCTGTCCGTCAGGTCGTAGAATTAATAGAAAGTTAAGAAGATATGAAGAGCAAGCGCACCCGATATTTGGTTTATCTAATTATCCTGGTATTAGCCTATTTTATTCTGTCCAATTATAACATATTGTTTTACAATTATCTGGGGCCCGAAAGCAAAAGTAAAGTAAAAGTGTCGATGGTCCTGGATTACATTAACCGCTATTATGTGGATTCGGTCAATTGGCACGCAACCGGAGATCAGGCAATAAAGGGTGCCTTGCAAACATTGGATCCTCACTCGATTTATTTAAGCCGCGCCGAAGTAAAAGCCGTGGAAGAAAGTTTCGAAGGGCGGTATCAGGGCATTGGCATCCAATTCGATATCGTGGGCGATTATCCTACGGTTATTGCAGTTATTCCCGGTTCGCCCGCAGCAAAAGTCGGCTTGCAAGCCGGTGATCAAATTATCAAAATAGAAGGTCATAGTGCTTACAAAATAGCGCGGGATTCGGTACCCAAAAAATTGAAGGGCCCCAAAGGTACGGCGGTTCGGGTAACCATTAAACGACCCGGCATTAAAGAACCTTTCCAAGTAACTCTGGTTCGCGACGAAATACCGATTACTACCATTAATACCTATTGCATGGTAGATGCCCAAACGGGCTATGTTTGGATGAACCGTTTTGCCACCACAACTTCGGACGAATTGGAACAGGCCCTTGACGATTTGCAGAACAAGGGAATGAAACGATTGGTGCTTGATTTGCGCGATAACGGAGGCGGTTTGTTACGTCAGGCGGTAGAAGTAGTAGCCAAATTCATTCCGGGTAAAAAATTAGTTGTTTACACCAAGGGTAAATTAAAACGCTTCGACGAAAAGTTCTACACCGATTTTCCCCGCAAGGTGCGCACTTTTCCGTTGATTTTGCTTATTAACCACAATACGGCCAGCGCTTCGGAAATAGTGGCCGGGGCCTTGCAAGATTATGATCGGGCATTATTGGTAGGAACCAATAGTTTTGGTAAAGGGTTGGTGCAAAACGAATTCGGTTTGCCGGACGGTTCCAGAATCCGTTTAACCATTTCAAAATACTACACACCCAGCGGCCGGTTAATCCAAAGGCCCTACAAAAATATTTCGCGCGAGCAATATTACGACGAGCTTTGGAACGACAGTTTGAAGTTCGAACCCGACACCAGCAAGATTTTTTACACAAGCAAAGGGCGAAAAGTATACGGTGGAGGCGGTATACAGCCCGATGTGGTTGTGCCTTTCAGAAATCCGGGCAAATCGGCCGTTTGGATTTTAAAGCTTTTGCAGAAACGTTTGTTTTTTGAAACCGTTGATCAATGGAATGAACGCCTGAAATTATGGACTGCGGATTTTGACAAATTCAACCGTGAATTCCATGTTCCGAACGCCATGTTAGAAACACTGAAGCGGTTGGCTAAGAAGAAGGACATTACCATTCCGTCATCGGAGTTTGTCAAACAAAAAAAATACCTGCGTAATCGTCTTAAAGCGGAAATTGCACGCCATTTTTGGAATACGGCACGATACTACCAAATATTGCTGGAAAACGACAATCAGTTAAGGGCTGCCTTGGAACATTTTAAAGAGGCCGAAGGTTTATTAAAGTTAAAGGGATACAAAGGGAAAACAAAAAATTAGAATTGACTTCAATTTGTAAAAATAGTAAACTACCGACTAAAGTTTGAATTATATTTAAGTGTAATTTATTGTAAGAACAACTAAGAAAGGGAGTTGTCGATATGGTTGAACTTTTTTTAGCAGGTGGTCCATTTATGTGGCCTATTTTGATCCTTTTTATAATCGGATTAGGTTATGTTATTGAGAGATTTTGGACATTAACGCGTGCTTCAATAAACACAAGAAAATTTCTTGCCCGCTTACATAATGCTTTGCAAGAAGGCGGGGTTGAAGCGGCCGCTGCTGAATGCGAAAAAACCCCCGGCCCTGTAGCCTCTATTTTGCACGCCGGTTTGTCCCGTGCCGACAAAGGACTGGAACATGTTGAAAAAGCGATTTCCAATGCCGGATCGATTGAAATGGCCTTTTTGGAGAGAGGTATGTTGGTACTTTCGACCGTTATCGTTTTGGCACCGATGCTCGGTTTTACCGGTACGGTATCCGGTATGGTGGGTGCTTTTGATGCTATTAAAAAAGCCAATGATATTTCGCCTGCTATCGTGGCCGGTGGTATTTCCGAGGCTTTGTTAACCACATTGTTCGGTTTGGTTGTGGCTATGACTATTCAAATTTTCTACAACTATTTTACTTCCCGAATTGATAAATTAATTATTGATATGGAAGAAAGTTCTATTGAATTGATGGATGCTTTGGTCGAAATGGAAGAGAAGAAAAACAAATAACCCTTAGAGGTAGAGAACTATGATTTTGGGTAAAAGAAAAAAAGACAAAGACGTTGAGATACCCTCTGCCTCATTGCCAGATATTGTATTCTTGCTGTTAGTCTTCTTTCTTGTAACCACGTCCATTGATACGGAAAAAGGTCTGGATCTGGTTTTACCGCCACCGGGAAATGTTGAGATTAAGATTCCCAAAAAGAATTTGGCCAATATGCTGGTAAATGCGCAAGGCCAGGTACTTTTAGACGGTAAAGAAATAAATATTCGTGATATCGCAAGGATTATTAAGCAAAAAATTGCAGAGAACGACAAATTGGTTATTTCTCTTAAAACCGATGCCGATACAGATTACCAGACATATATTACAGTATTGGATCAATTGAAGAAGGCAGGGGCGAAGAAAATCTCACTGGCAGAGCCAGAGAAGTAAGTATGGAGGTCGCTCGATGAAGTTTGAAAAGAAAAGTAAAGTGAATGTGGCTATTCCTACGGCCTCAATGCCTGATATTATTTTTATGTTGCTGATTTTCTTTATGGTGGCTACGGTAATCCGGCAGTATTCCGGATTAAAGGTAGATTTACCGCAAGCAGAGAAAATTCAAAAAGTTCCAGGTTCAAAACGCCATGTGGTTACGTTGTGGGCCGACCGCAATCACCGGGTTGTGGTAGATGATATTGCCATTAAAAAATTAACGAATTTGCGTAGTATTATGTATCAAAAATTGGTTAACGACCCGCAACTTATCGTCGCCCTGAAGATAGACAAACGTAACAAAATGGGTTTTGTCAACAAAATTCATCAGGAGCTGCGCAAAGCAGGCACTTTAAAAGTGTATTACTTTGCCGTTCCGGGAGGTGAGTTCTAATGAAAGCACTCAAGAAAAGTCCCGATGCCGATTTAAGGCTGAAATACCGCAAGGTATTGGAAGCCTCAATGGCGATTTCGCTTCTCCTGATGATCGTATTGTTTTACTCATTTAAAACATTTGAAACGAAGGTGAAATTACCGGAACGTCCGAATATCACCATTGAGACCATTCAAATACCGCCAACACAGCAAATACAAAAACCGCCACCTCCGGCACGTCCGTCCATTCCCGTGGAAGCGGATGACGACGAAATGCTGGATGATGTGACGATTGATAATACCGATGTGAATATGGCGCCAACCGAGAATTTGCCACCGCCTCCTCCGCCCGAAGAAGACGAGGTGTACGAATTCTTTGCCGTATCACAAAAGCCGGTGTTAATTCATAAAGCCAAACCGGTGTATCCAGAACTGGCGCGTAAAGCCGGTATCGAGGGTATTGTAGTGGTGACGGTAACCATCGGTAAGGATGGCCATGTGGAAGATGCGAAGATATTCAAATCAATCCCAATGCTTGACGAAGCCGCACTTGAAGCGGCACGAAAGTGCGTTTTCAAGCCGGCCAAGCAGCGTGATAAATATGTTCGCGTAAAAATGAATATTCCATTCCACTTTAAGTTGAAATAAACGTTCAGGCAGCCTTCGGGCTGCCTTTCCTTCTTTACTTGTTTTATCTTTGATTTTAGATTCGGATTATTAATTTTATGAAATCCAAAGAGATTCTGTTTATCTTAAATCCCATTTCCGGCCTGCAACGTAATAAAAAGTCCATTGAATATTTAATTCATCGCGAATTTAAAAACCATTCTACCATCGATTACCAAATTGTTTACACCGATTATGCCGGCCATGCCTCCGTACTTGCAAAAGAGGCCGCTCAAAAAGGCCTGTACGCCGTGGTGGCCGTTGGTGGCGACGGTACCATGAACGAAGTTGCCAGCGGCTTGGTGGGAAGCAAAACAGCTTTGGGGCTTATTGCCCGCGGTTCTGGCAATGGCTATGCTCGTTCTTTGAATATTCCTTTACGCGCTACGGAGGCTATTGAAGCGATTAAATACGGCGAGATGATAAAAGTGGATGTCGGCAAGGTAAACAACCAATATTATTTTTTTAATGTAATGGGCGTCGGTTTTGATGCTTACATCGGCGCCAAATTTCAAGATTTCGGACTGCGCGGCCCGATTCCCTATTTTTATATTGGCGTGCGCGGTTGGTTTCAATATGACTACGAAGCTTTTACGTTGCGTTTTAATGATCAGATTTTGCGATTACGGCCCCTGCTCATTGCGGTTGCCAATGCCCCTCAGTACGGAATGGGTGCCCGTATTGCTCCGCATGCCAAAATGGATGACGGTAAATTCGAACTTTGCATTTTGAAAAAAATGAAAACATTACAGGCTTTGCCGCGTTTGCTACGTCTGTTTAACGGTTCTGTCGAAAAAGTACCCTTCTATCAACATTTTACGGTTACGGAAGTTGTGATTGAACGCGAAAGGGATAAAGGACTTTTCCATACGGACGGTGAACCGAGAATGGGCGGTAAAGAACTGAAAATTTCCGTTTTACCCTTGTCACTAAATGTGATTGTTCCTGCAAAAGGGAAACGCTCATGAACGTATTTAAAACCGAACTTAAGGTTCGAACCTATGAATGCGATCTTTACGGTCATGTGAATAATGCCGTGTACCTGAACTATTTTGAAGCAGCACGGGTTGAGTTTTTGGAAGCAATTGATCTTAATTTGGCCAAATTAAAAAACATGGGATTTTTACTCCCTATCGTTCGGATAGAAACGGATTACAAAAAGCCTTTGTTTCCTGGAGAAATTATTGAAATTACTGCGGAGTGGGTTAAACGAGGGGTGAGTTCGGCCATATTTCGTCAGGAAATAATAAAAAAAGAAACAGGCAAATTAGCCGCAAGAGCCTTGGTAACCTGGGTTGCTACAAATTTACAAGGAAAACCAATTCCCATTCCCGAAATTATTTTGCAAAAAGCGCAAAATTACTTTGGCCTTTTGCCGGAAATCGAAAAATAAATAATTTTGAAAAGCAAATCGCTAACAATTCGCTTTATATTTTACTCCATAAATTTGACTCCCCAAATAATAAGTAAACCTAAAATGAATACAATCAATCTGGTAATTCTGTCTTCCGAATGGTGATGAACCTCGGGCAAAAGGTCATCGGCAGCCACATGCAAAAACGTACCGGCAGAAAAGGCAATTAAATAACCAATGGTTTGCTGGTTACCGGAAAGATCGAAAAAGAAGTAGGTGATAAATGCTCCTACGGGTACCATTAACGAAAATCCGGTTAAGTAGGAAAATAATTTTTTGTTGGAGTAATTCTCTTTGATAAATAGACTGGTTAAGGACAGTGAAGCCGGTAGTTTGTGGAAAATGATGGCTATAAAAACAATAAGACCCAAATGCGGCACCATAATTCCCGCCCCGAGTGCCAAACCGGTAATTAGGCTATGTAAAGAAAGCCCGATAAATGCGGTGAGACCTACTTTGTGGTATTCGCAATGCTCGGCAGGGCAAGGGTGGGTCATAATAAATTTTTCCAATAAATAGAGAAGCAAAAATCCGAGTAAGGCAAACAGACCAACCCGAGGCCCGATATATTCGGTAGCATCGGGTATCATGTGCAAAAAAGCGGCCCCCAAAAGTACCCCGGCGCCAAGACTGATGAACAAATGAATTAAGCGTTTGTTATGTCTAAAATAAAAAGGAATAAGACCGCCAAGCCAAGCAATAAGAATAATACTAACGGAATAAATGATTAACTGAGTTAAGTGCGTATTCATTTTTTACCTCGCGGTTTTACGTGCTTGTACATCCGATTTTTGCAAGTTACGGATTCTTCTTTTTTATGGCTATTTCCCCCTGATTTTCAGGGAATTTACCGTACATACCCCGGTAAAAATCGCGAATGGTTGCCACATCTTTTTCAATATCCCCGCTGGGCCATATAACCGGCCCAAAACCTCCGGTTTTTGTTTTGTAATCGAGGAACCCAAGAGCAATAGGAACACCCGCTTCCAAGGCCATATAATAAAAACCTGTGCGCCAATAATCCGTTTTTTTTCGCGTACCCTCCGGAGAAAGGGTAAGCACGAATTGCGAGCTATTTTCAAAGATTTCCTTAACTTTTTGGACAAGATTTTGTGATTTTTCGCGATGAATCGGCACAGCTCCGGCCCATTTTAAAATCCAACTTAAAGGCCATTTAAACAGAGATTTTTTTGCCAGCCATTTAAGTTGCACACCCATAGACCAATACACTACCAATCCGATAAATGCATCCCAATTGGATGTATGCGGGTAACCGATCATTACATACTTAGGATGTTCGGGCACTTGCCCGCGGGTTTTCCAACCCATTAAATGCAAAATAAATTTAGCTAAACGAGTAGTAAAGCGTTTGGGCGCTACGGAATTCATTTCTTTATTCACCTTAAATTCCCAGTCTTGTTAACCATATTTAACTTTAACGCATTTTAAGCTTAATTTTATTACGAATCTACTCATTTGGTGAAAAAAGATCAAAAAAGTTGCAAACTTCGATTCAATATTTTTCTTGTATTGCCCACCAAGTCCGGTAACGCTAAGTTGGGTTTTATCCGATATTATTTACTGGTTGCTTGCGGCTATTTTTTAATAGCCGAGTTTTTGCAGCAAACGATTGATGGGGTTGGAATTTTGCATGATATAAAAATGGATGGCCGGAACTTTATGTTCCAACAACTCTTTTACTTGCCTGTAAGCCCAGTCGATGCCAATTTCCGTAACTTCGGCATCACCTTTGGCCTGTAAAACGCGATCGGTTAATTCGGTGGGTAAGGAAATGTGAAAAGAAGCGGGAATGGAAGTGAGTTGACGTTTGGATGTGAGTATTTTAAGGCCGGGAATAATGGGAACATTAATATCGGCCTGCCGACATTTTTGAACAAAATCAAAATAAAAGCGATTATCGTAAAACATTTGCGTAACTACGTAATCGGCCCCGGCCTCCACTTTATGTTTAAGATTCATAATATCGAATTCCAAATTCGGGGCGGCAATGTGTTTTTCCGGATAGGCAGCCACGCCAATGCAAAAATTGGACGGTTTGGCATCTGCCAGATCTTCTTCCAGATATTTCCCGTCGTTCATGTCTTTAATTTGTTTTACCAAATCTACGGCATAGTGATTTACGCTGCGTCCGGCAATAATGGGTTTTTGATATCCGCTGTCTTCCCCGCGGATAGCCAGAACGTTTTCAATGCCCAAGTACTGCAAATCGATCAAAAAATCTTCGGTTTCTTCACGCGTAAAACCGTGGCACAAAACATGGGGTACGGCGTCGATGTTATATTTATTTTGAATTAAAGCACAAATGCCTAATGTACCCGGACGCTTGCGTTTGATTTTACGCTTAATTCCCTGCGGAGTCTCTTCGTAGGTTACTTCGGCCGCATGGCTGGTGATGTCAATAAACGGAGGTCGGTATTTGGAAATATCGTCTACAACCTGTAACAGACTATGAATATCGCCACCGCGTTTGGGCGGAATAATTTCAAAACTAATTAACGTCTCCTTGGCTTTGGCCAAATGCTCGATTACTTTCATGATAAATCATATATCCCTATTTGCTTGGATCTTTTGTTGAATGGCCAATATAAAAATTTTTTATACAGGAATCTAATTTTAATTACAATAAATGAATAAATATTGAGCCGTGAAAGTGTACAAGGAATAAAAATTTTTGTATCATGGCAAGGTTTTGAATACATTTACATTCTTTTAAAAAAGAACGTTTAACTTATTTGCAAATAATTTAAGTTCGGAAATAAGGAGAATCTGCGTAAATCAACCTAAAATAACCCGAATGGGATTATTCCGGATTGGAATATGCGTTCTTATTTATTTGATTTGAAAAGGAACATTTAAAGAAAGGCGAACAAAATGTCCAAAACCAATAACATAAATAAGACGCATCGAATTACGCTGATTCCCGGAGACGGCATTGGGCCTGAGGTTACCTCTGCCGCACGCAAAGTCCTTTCCGCAGCCGGAGTTTTGATTGACTGGGAAGTTACGGAAGCCGGTGCCGGAGCAGTGGAAAAATACGGAAGTGTGCTTCCCGAAGAGACATTGGATTCGATTCGTAAAAATAAAGTGGCCTTAAAAGGGCCCATTACCACACCGATCGGTGGCGGTTTTCAATCGGTAAATGTGCAGTTGCGTAAAGCATTAGATTTGTATGCCAATGTGCGCCCGGTTAGTTCGGCATTGGGAATTACTTTCCAACATCGGCCGGTCGATTTGGTTATTTTTCGTGAGAATACGGAAGATTTGTATGCGGGCTTGGAATACGAAGTGGCGCCTGGGGTGGCACAAAGTTTAAAAGTTATTACCGAAAAGGCTTCCACACGTATTGCCAAAGCGGCATTCGAATGGGCGCAAAAACAGGATCGTAAGCTGGTACACGCAGTGCACAAAGCCAATATTATGAAAAAAAGCGACGGTTTATTTTTAGAAAGCGTACGCAAGGTAGCGGCCGATTATCCGGGTATTACCTATAAAGAAATAATTGTGGACAATTGCGCCATGCAAATGGTAATGCGCCCCGAACAGTTTGATGTGGTTGTGCTCGGTAACTTGTACGGCGATATTATCTCCGACTTGGCGGCCGGATTGGTCGGAGGGTTGGGTGTAGTTCCCGGGGCAAATTTAGGCGATGAAGTGGCTGTTTTCGAATCGGTTCATGGCAGTGCACCGGATATTGCCGGAAAAGGGATTGCGAATCCGGTGGCTACGATTTTATCGGCTACCATGATGCTGCGCCATTTGGGCGAGAACAAAGCGGCAGATCGTATTCAGGCGGCTCTGGTTTTACTTTTTGCCGAACGGAAACATTTAACACCGGACCTGGGCGGTAAGGCTACTACGCACGAGTTAGTTGAAGCCCTGATTGCCAAAATTCAAATCTTGAGATAACGCTCCTAAAAAGGTTGCGATGCAGCGTAATTTACGGCGTGTTGCGCCGAACAGGGTTTTAAGCAAAGAACGTTTAAACGGTAAACACCATGGATTTTAACTTGGCTTTTTCACGCTTACAAAATGTCGTTCGTAAATATCAAAAATTTCTGCTTATCAGTCATATTTACACCGATGGTGATGCGCTTGGTTCGATGATCGCCTTAAAGCATTATTTATCGCGTTCGGGCAAAACTGTCCAAGCGGTTGTACCGGGTGATATTCCGGAACAATACGAATTTTTGGATGTGCGCAAACATATTAATTGTTTGGATGAGATACAAACGTTGGATTTTATCGAACATGCCGAAGTGGTGTTTATTTTGGATATCAGTGCATTGCAGCGCATGGATCGCTGGTACGAACCGGTGATGCAAAGTCCGGCAATCAAAATTTGTATCGATCATCATCCGGAAGGATGCAGCGGTGTGGATTGGCAATTGATCAATGAAGAGCGTATTGCCACGGCAGAAATTATTTACGAATTTTTCCGAGCTACCAATGTTACGCTGAATAAAGAAATGGCCCTTGCGCTGTACACCGGCATTTTGAGCGATTCGGGCAGTTTCCGCTTTGAAGGCACGAGCAGTTTTACTTTGCGCATGGCCGCCGATTTGACCGGCTATGGAATTGATCCTGCCCGGGTGTACCGCCAAGTTTACGAAAACAGTACCAAAGCCCAGTTGCGATTTTGGGGTAATGTTCTTTGTGATTTGCGTTCGGAAGGCAAGATCGATTGGGCCGTTGTTACCAAGGATATGTTAAAGCAATTCGGTGTGCGCGTTCAGGATATGAACGGATTGGTCGATATTATTCGACGGGACGCCACGGCAGATGTGTTTGTTATGTTTGTGGAAAACGAAGACGGGGAAATCATGGTCGGATTACGCTCGAAAGACGAATTCGATGTGGGCGAAATTGCCCGTTCTTTCGGTGGGGGCGGGCATTTCCATGCCGCCGGATTTTCCAGCAAAAAATCGATGGATCGGGTCGTGCGCGAAACGCTTACGGCAATTAAGGAAAAGAAAAAAGGAATTTAGTATGATTCGTTATTTGACGGCAGGGGAGTCTCACGGCCCTGCTTTGACAGGTATTATCGAAGGCCTGCCGGCTAATTTGCCGGTTGACGTCGATCGGGTAAATCACGAATTGTACAGGCGTCGACAGGGATTTGGCCGCGGCGGACGCATGAAACTTGAGAACGACCAGATCGAAGTGCTTTCGGGCATCCGTTTCGGAAAAACTTTGGGCAGCCCGCTGAGCTTTATTTTGCGTAATAAAGACTGGGAAAACTGGACGGAAATAATGTCTTTAACGCAGGGACGGCCCGGCAAAGAAATTACCAAACCCAGACCAGGGCATGCCGATTTAAGCGGATCGTTAAAATATCATTTTCAGGACATGCGCAACGTGCTGGAACGTTCCAGTGCTCGCGAAACAGCTATGCGCGTGGCTGTGGGCGGATTTGTCAAACAACTGTTGGAATATTTTGGTATCCGCATTTTTTCGCATGTTTTGCAAATCGGAGCGGCAAAAGCTGATCCGCAAAAAATCGAACCAATACTTAAAACGGATGCCATTAACGAACGGGCCGACCGATCTCCTGTGCGCTGCCTTGATCCCCAAGCCGAAAAGGCCATGGTAAAAACAATTACAAAAAGCAAATCCGCTGGGGATACGGTTGGCGGAATTATCCAGGTTATTATTCGGCATGTCCCGCCCGGATTGGGTAGCTATGTCCATTGGGATCGAAAACTCGATGCGCAGTTAGCTGCCGCTTTGATGTCGATTCAGGCTGTTAAAGGAGTGGAAGTGGGGCTGGGTTTTAAGGGTGCGGGTTTGCCGGGCTCGCAATTTCACGACGAAATGTTTTTTGACGGTTCTGCGATCATTCGTAAACGGAATCATGCCGGCGGAATCGAAGGGGGGATGAGTAACGGCGAAGATATTGTTTTGCAAATAATAATGAAACCGATTCCCACCCTAATGAAACCGCTACGTTCGGTGGATGTAAAAACAAAAAAATCGTATCTTGCCCATAAAGAACGCAGCGACGTGACGGCAGTACCGGCCTGTTCGGTAATTGCCGAAGCCGTAGTGGCGCCGGTAATCGCCAATGCCTTTACGGAAAAATTCGGCGGTGATACCGTGGATGATATGACGGAGGCCTTAAAACACTATCGACAACGAATACGACTTTAAGGAAAAAGACATGCATAAAGTAATTATCGAATATTGCAATGCCTGAAACTACTATTCCCGGGCGGTTCGCCTGGCAGAATCCATTGAACGTACGTTTGCTTTAAATGTTGAGTTTCGCAAGGGTAAAGGCGGTGATTTCGAAGTTTTTTTCGATGACGTGTTATTGTACTCCAAGGCCAAAACATTTCGCTTTCCGAGTACCGATGAAGTTTTGACCTTAATCGGAAATCAATTAAAAACAAAGTAAGCGAATAAAAGAACGGTTGGCTAAAAAGAAAACGCCATACCCAGAGCGGGTATGTTTTTATGCGGTAAGAATACACAACCTGGTACAATAATTCTGCGAAACTTAAATTGTATTGTGGTTTTTTCTTTGCTGATGATGTAATCGCCATGCGCGATATCATAGGCGTAACCGGCTGTATTTAAAATGAATCCCGCAAGAAACAAATAAAAATTGGTTTCCATATCCGTAATAAATTTTAAATTGATTTGTTTAGATTCGTTCCATTGCAAAAGCATACCCGTGGTGCTTAATATCATACCCGTTGTACGTATGGCGGCAATTGTGTAGGCCGCTTTTTGATGACGGGCGTAATAATGAATATACCCCGGAACAAAAGAAGCAATCATCAAGCGTTGCCAGTTCAAAGAACGCGTTAACATTTCGTATTCGGTATAGGACATACTGTCCGGAAGCGAGGGAAGAAGAGCCTGGTTGCGACCATTCTCAAACAGAATTTGAGCTTTGCCCGTCGAAATTAATCCCGATACAAGGATGATAAAGAGCCATCGATGCATGAAGCGACCTTTCGCATTATTGTTTTGCTTTATTATCGAATCGAATGCGCTTAAATTTAAATTTAAATGAAACACATATCCGGATAAAGGGGTGGAGCTCGGATTAAGGCGAAACGTTCACTAATTCAATATACACGCATTTCGGAATTTTTCGCGAATGAATAACGAAGGATACAATTTTTTTGCTTTATGCTCAAAATTTAAATTGTACGCAAATTCTTAAATAAGTCCGTATTTTCTCATTTTTTTATATAAATTTTTTCGGTCGATACCTAACAGTTGGGCCGCTTCCGATTTTTTCCATTGCGTTTTTTCCAGAATTTCCAAAATGTAGTTTTTTTCAAATATCTCGTGGGCTGTTCTTAAATCGATTGAATTTATTTCTGTGCTTTGTGTCCTACTCTCTTTGGACGGAGATGGAAAAGTTATGCTTGCTACCCCGCGCATATCTTCGATATCAATCTCTTTTTTCTCAGTAAATAAAACCAATTTTTCAATGATCCTTTTTAATTCTCTGACATTGCCCGGCCAGTGCCGGTTTAATAAATAAGATTCCGCCCGAGGCGTTATATTTAAAATTTGTCGATTGTAGGATTCGCTAAATTGCTTCAAAAAATGATACGCTAAGGGTAAAATATCTTCCTTTCTTTCTCTGAGTGGCGGAATATGGATGCGAATTCCATTAAGGCGATACATCAAATCTTCTCTAAAATTACCGGTTTTAATTAATTGTTCGATGTTTTGGTTTGTAGCAGATATAATGCGAACATTTGCTTTTTTAGATGTCGTATCGCCAAATACATCCGCCTCGTTTTTTTTCAGAACCCGTAATAGTTTAGTCTGCAGTTGGAGACTCATTTCTCCAATTTCATCCAAAAAAAGTGTGCCTCCGTCTGCTTCTAAGAACTTTCCGTTAGAACCGGCAAATGCTTCTTTTTTGTGGCCGAATAATGCATTTTCCTGTAAATTTTTAGGAATAGCGGCACAATGGAGCTTGGCATAAGGTTTTGCATGACGGTTGCTATTATAATGAATAGCCCGGGCGACCAATTCTTTACCCGTGCCGCTTTCGCCCGTAATCAGAACGTTTATATTGGTTTTTGCGATTTTTCGAATCGTATCGGAAATATGCTTAAGTGCTTTGCTTTTACCAATTATTTTAAAGTTTTCAAACAGTTCCTGAGAAATTTTTTCTTTTTCCTCCATCAATTCGTTATGTTCTAAAGCATTTTTTAGGGTGATTAAAAGTCTTTCCGGATCAATGGGTTTTTCGATAAAATCGTAAGCGCCTTCCTTTATGGCCAGCATCGTAATTTCAATATTACTCTGCCCGGAAACCATAATTACAGGTGTTGAAGGAGACTTTTGCATGATTATTTTTAAAAGATCAAGACCGTTAATACCCGGCATTTTTACATCCAGAAGAATGGAATGATAATGATGGGTTGCTAACAATGTGTCAACCTGAGACGAATTGGCCACCGCATCAACCGAATAATGTTTTAAACTAAGAATTTTTTTCAGAGATTTTAATAGGTTCTCATCGTCATCGACGATCAAAATTTTATATGGCATAGCGGCTCCCCCCCCCTTACGGTTAAGATTTGCTTTGCGGGAGTAAAATGCTGACGGTTGTGCCTATTTTTTCTTTCGAATAAATCATAATACGGCCACCATGGTCTTCTATTATCTTTTTTGCAATGGCAAGTCCCATACCGGTTCCATCCATTTTTGTTGTAAAAAAGGGCTCAAAAACAACTTCCTTAACAGAAGCTTTAATGCCTGGTCCGTTATCTTCGATTTCTAACTGAACCAATTGCCTGTCAAAATTTTCAAAATCCTGTACTAAAGCGGTACCGATTCGAATATGCCCTTTCCCTTTCATGGCATCAATTGCGTTTTCGATGATCACATGCAGAACAATTTCCAGTTGTCTCGGATCCGCCCACAAAGATGTAATGTCAGAATCAAATTCGAAGTCAATATGTAAATTTCCGTTAAGCAACGGATTAAATCGGGTAATACTGTTGCGAATGATTTCATGGAGATCGATCCATTGGAACTTGGGGGTTTCCAGGTTGACGAATTTCAAAAAATTATTGGTTATTTGACGCACTTTATTCATTTCGGTTTGCATCATCCGAATGTCGTCATGGATTTCTTCTTTTTCGGGAATATCGATTTCTGAAAGTCGCATTTGTAATGCTTTAAGATTTAAGCTAATGGTAGAAAGCGGCTGTTTAATATCATGAGCCATTTTTTGCACCGAACGGCTCCATACTTTTAATCGGTCGCTCAGAATCGGTTGGGTATGGTCGTAAATTTCGACCAGATAGGCATAAACAAAACGGAAAGGAGAAATAAAGGGAGTGAAGATAATTTCACCTTTAAACGATTGGTTCGAATCATTAATATTAAGCTCGCATTGAAAAGGTTTTTGAAGTTTAAAAACCTGTTGAAAACATTTGATGATGGGCGCATGGTTTATAAAAATTTTATTAAAGTACCGTTTTCTTAAAATAGGTTCGGCAGGATGCAGCAATTCCGCTACGCGGTTATTATAATAAAAAACCCGGCCTTTGCAATCCAAAAGCATAATACCTTGACTGGATTTGCGCAGAGAGAAAATAAAAAAAGTAAGGTAAATATTTAAAAAAGTCATAATACGATGTAGCAGCAACAGAAGAATAAAAACCAAAACCGTGATGCCTATTAAGACAAAAGGGAATAAGGCAAAATTATTTTTTTTCTTTAAGGAAAAAAGGTAATTGAATTTGGAATTAATCAATGCAAATTCAATAGGTGCGTTAGGACCATTGTACCTTTTATACCAAAAAGGAAGTATTCTTCCTTTAATGGGAAATCGGGCTATGATTTTTAGGTTTTGATTAATTATCAAAAACTCGTTTGGGAGCAGATATAAGATGTAGCTTTTCCCATCCCTGTTTAAATTGTTTAATAATAACAGTGCCAGAATTCTTTTTCGTATTTTGATTTCTTGTAAAATATTAAGATGTGGATCAAGCTTGATTAGTTTTCCGTTCACACTATAAGAATAGATAATCGGTTCTGCTGAGGTTCGGTCGATAAACGAAAGTTTTAAATTAAAGTTGTTTAGGGCCTTTTTCCGAATAATTTTCCCGGCCGCATCCATGAGATAAAGAAAATCCGGTAATGATTTTTCACCGGCATAAGTGTAACTAATCAATAAATTATGCTTACCGTTTATTTCTAACGGTTGACAAGAAATTAGGGATGGAAATTCTCCAAAGCTTTTGGGCGGGATTACAAAATGTAGTTGTAAATCGAAAATAAATAACCATGATTTGAAATCCGTATATTTTGTTTTTTTATGAATGTTTCCGGTCGCATGACCCGACACAATTATTTCCGGTTTCCCGTCACCGGTTAAATCATAAAGCAACATATCATTAATACCGGAATCAAATTTGACGCGGTTGATTATGCGGCGCGTAACAATATCATAAATAAACACACCGCGCGGATGTTGTGAAAACCCGGAATGGATGGCAAAAACGATTTCCGGTATCCAATCATTATCCACATCCAACAAACGGCAAAATATTTCCTTTATGTCCCATAAATGATATGGATTTGGTTTTTGTACGCCTAAAATATACTGCCGTTTCAATATCCATTTTTTCAAATTTACATTAATAACCGATACATAAAGCGAATCTTCGTGTTGGGTGAACACAAGCATTTCGTCATATCCGTCACCCGTATAGTCGCCAAAAAAAATCCATTTGATATTCAACGAATCTTTAAAATTAAATTGATCGATAATTTTATAGGTGCCCTGCGTATAAGGTGAAATAAGAAGGTAGTATTCCTGAGTAGTTTTTTTATTCATGATTTGTACTTTTTCGCTGAAGCCATCCTGATTAAAATCGTGATATAAAATTAAGCCAGCTTCATAAACAGGACTTTTATCCTTAACTTGCACTTTGTAAGGGTAGGTAAGGTAGGAGATTGCCAAAGAAGTTATTAGGGCTACGGTTAAAGATATCAAAATAAATAATAAATAAAGCTGTCGTAATGATTTGACTTCAAAATGAAGTACCTTAGCCATGATAAAATGCCTTTAATGTATTGAAAGATTATTCAAAAGGGTGATTATAAGTTTATCTGGAAGATAGTGGATCAAAAAATAAATAGCAAGTGCTAAAATACAAAACAACAAGTAAATAAAATTTTAGCGGGACTTTTTAACAATCCCCCGATTTTTATTCAATTTGAAGACGGAGGAATTATTTCTTAACTTAAACGTTTCTTTAAGGAAATGTGATTTTCGGAACTTAAAAAGCAAACGAAATATGCAAAGATTGGATTTGATCGAAACCGGAAAAATTTTAGCGGATTTATCGCATTATATTCAAACCTGGCAACCTAAAAAACGGACTATAGAACGGGTTGAATTCGAAGTAGGTTCCATCGATCCTTTGTTGTGGCTTTCGCACCTGAATGACGTGCAAAAAGTTTATTGGAGCGATCGCGACCGAAAAACGGAAATAGCCGGAATCGGTAGTGCGCTGGAGTTCAAAGGTGAACACATTAGTCAATTGGATGCCAATATCGCCTCCATGGAAGCGTTTACCAAAGGAGAAAAACGCCTTAAATTTTTCGGCGGCCTACGTTTTTCCGCATACCAAAACGGTGACAAAACCTGGCAAGCTTTTCCTTGCTTTCGTTTTCATTTGCCGGTTTTCGAGTTGGTGCGCCGCTCGGATCGTTATTACTTTGTTTGTAACTTGTATGGCAATCCGCGGCAAAATATTTCCCAAATACGTACCACTTACTTGCATTCTTTGCAACGGCTTTTTCCGGGTAATGGTAAGCCCAAACCACTTATTGAACGGGTCGGTCGGAGCGATAATCCGAATAAAGAAGAATGGATCGAAAACATCCGCCTGGCGTTGGAAGCTTTACATGAAAATCCTTTGGAAAAGGTGGTTCTCGCCCGGAAAACCGAATTGGTGGTAAATCATCCGCTAAAAGCCGAATGGCTGTTACGGCAATTGCGCGTTTCGAATCCTAATTCTTTTCTCTTCCTTTTCCAACCCGATTCCCGCAATGCTTTTTTGGGTAGTACGCCCGAACGTCTTTTTAAACGATCCGGTCGTTACCTGGAAACCGAAGCTGTGGCCGGTACGCGTCGCCGTGGTCGCACCCCCGATGAAGACCAAAAACTGAAAAATGATTTGTTAGGTTGCGAGAAGGATTTACGCGAGCATGATTATGTGGTTCGGTCCGTTGAAAAGGTGTTAATTCGGCATAGCCGTTCAATTGACAAGGATGATCGGGTCGGTATTTTAGAAAATGCCCGTGTGCAGCATTTAATGTTACGCTTTCGGGCGGAATTGAACGCGCAGGTAAGCGATGCCGATGTGCTGCGCGATTTGCATCCCACGCCTGCCGTGGGCGGTGTACCAAAAAGAGAAGCTCTTCAAAAAATCAGACAATTGGAACATTTTGATCGCGGCTGGTATGCCGGACCCGTGGGCTGGATTAGTGCAAGCGAAGCGGAATTTGCCGTTGGAATTCGTTCGGCCTTAGTGCAGGGCAATACCATTAATTTGTTTGCCGGTGCCGGAATTGTACAAGGCTCCGATCCCGAATCGGAGTGGCGCGAATTGGAAAATAAAATTGCCAATTTCATCAAAATACTTCATGCCCGATGAATAGTTCCGCAGAAAACATAAATAGCCTCTGGAGCGAATTGATTGTCGAAGAACTGATCCGCCACGGAATTAACTATTTTTGTATTTCTCCAGGCTCTCGCTCCACTCCTTTAACCACTGCTATTGCCCGCCATGCCCAAGCACAAAAAATCATTATTTACGACGAACGTTCGGCTGCATTTCATGCGCTGGGTTATGCCCGGGCCAGGGGGAAGCCGGCCGTTTTAATTTGTACTTCCGGCACGGCACCGGCCAATTATTTGCCTGCCGTAATCGAGGCCCGGCAGGAAAACGTGCCTTTAATTGTTTTAAGTGCCGACCGTCCGCCCGAGCTGCGCGATTCCGGGGCCAACCAAACCGTCGATCAAATCGGACTGTTCGGAAGTTACGTAAACTGGTTTTTTGATATGCCCGCACCGGATGCGAATTTAAGTCCCGCTTTTGTACTCGATCGGGTAGACAGGTTGGTGGATAAAGCGCTTGGCCATCCGCCCGGGCCGGTGCATCTGAATTGCATGTTCCGCGAACCGTTGGCTCCGGAAAAGCAAACATTGCCTTCCCGTTATTTGAATCCGATTACCCATTGGCTTCGTTCCCGTAAAGCGTTTACCAGCGTCACCCGCAGCCGTTTGATCTCCGAGCCCGATAGATTAGATTTTCTTCTCGAAACTCTTAACCGCACCCGGAACGGATTGCTGATTGCGGGAGAACTGCCTCCTTGGGCGGACAAAATAAGCCTTTGGCGTTGTTTGCAAAAATTACAATGGCCTGTTTTTGCGGATATTACCTCCGGATTGCGGTTGGGATTTGATTGGCCCGGGTTCGTACCCCATTTCGACTTACTTTTAGCCGGAGATGCACCGCGCTTCGACACGGTGATTCACATGGGCGGACGCTTTGTTTCCAAACGTTTGTGGCAATATTTACAAACACATCCCCCGCAGGTTCATGTGCAAATTGCCTCCGGTGATCAATGGATCAATCCCTCAAAAACCGTAACGCATCGTATTGGGATTGACTTAGGGGAATTTTGTGCGTTGGCGGAACGAAATACGGATAACAGCACTCAGGGAAAATCGTTAATTAAGCGGCTGCGTAGGCAATCGGATGTAATTGCCGCTTTGGTTGAAGAACAGTTCGATCGGGAAACACTAACACAACCCGGCATTGCACGCACCATTGCACGCGAAATGCCCGAAGGCCATGGCTTGTTTTTGGCCAATAGTCTTTCCGTGCGTGAAATGGATATGTTCGCTGTACGCCCAAAAAAGCCCGTGTTTGTGGCCGCCAATCGCGGCGCCAGCGGAATTGACGGTAATATTTCAAGTGCTGCCGGATTTGCCGTGGGATTGCAAAAACCCGTTACGCTTCTTATCGGCGATTTGGCATTTTTACACGATTTGAACGCCCTTGGGGTGTTGCGGCGCATACGCCAGCCGCTGGTTGTGGTATTGATAAACAATGGCGGCGGGGGAATTTTCCACTGGTTGCCCATCGCGCAATTTGACGATGTATTCGAAAACTACTTTGCCACCCCGCATTCATTCCACTTTCGGCATGCCGCGCATCAGTTCGATGTGCAATATCGGCAACCGCTTTCGCTGCCGGAATTTGTGCAAGCGTATCGTCAGGCATTGGCAAGTGGGCAACCGGCGCTTATCGAAATCAAAACCGACCGTACACTGAATGCCAAACAGTATTTTGAACTGTTAAAAGCGATTAAAGAAAAAACGGAGCCTTTGGCGTGAAGTTGCATTTTCGTTTTGAAAATCACAATGCAGTGCGCACATTGGTGCTGCTGCATGGCTTTATGGGGCGGTCGGGTGATTGGCATTTTTTGGCTAAGCGGTTAACCGAATGCTGTAATGTGTTGCTTGTAGATTTGCCCGCACACGGAAAATCCTTGGCGCATGACGATGAAGCGTCTCAGGCATGGGAGATTTTTTTTGGTGAATTAGACGGAATTTTACAAAAGTTGCGTCTGAAGCACATTTGCCTGTTGGGCTATTCCATGGGCGGCCGGTTGGCGCTACAATGGGCCGTTAACAACCCGCAACGCACGGAAAAGCTGATTTTAGAATCGGCAAATCCTGGGATCGCCAATGCCGAAGAACGTCGCCTGCGTTTGCAAAACGATTTGGCTTTAAGTGCCAAAATGCAGTCTCCCGAATTTGATTTCGAGCGCTTTTTGAAGGATTGGTACGCTCAACCGCTTTTTGCAAACTTGAACCGACATCCGGCCTTTGCCGATTTGCTACGCCAACGTTTGCAAAACGATCCTTTACGTTTGGCCTGGGCATTAAACGCCTTTTCTGTAGGACGGCAGGAAAATATTTGGCCCAGGTTGGCCGATATGCGGCAACCAACCTTGCTAATTTGCGGGGCTGCGGATGAAAAATACATGCGCATTAGCGAACGCATGCAGCGTTGCAATCCCAAATTCAAACGCCAAGTGGCCGAACATTGCGGGCATAATGTCCATTTCGAAAATCCGGAATGGTTTGCGCGACAAGTAACCACTTTTTGTACGCAAGCACCGTAAACTCAATTAAACCGCATGCGGACAAATTCGGCTAAACAAAAAACATGTGCCGTTTTGAAAAATCGAAAAAACAAAAATAAAGGAGAAGGAATGAGTACCGTTAACTGGCAAAAATCAGGCGAGTTTACCGACATTAAATACGAAAAGGCCGAAGGCATTGCCAAAATAACCATCAATCGGCCGGAAGTTCGTAACGCCTTTCGTCCGCTCACTGTTAAAGAGATGAGCATGGCCCTGGAAGACGCGCGTAATGATGAGGAGATTGGAGTGATTATTTTAACCGGAGAGGGAGATAAAGCCTTTTGTTCCGGTGGTGATCAAAAAATTCGCGGCGATGCAGGTTACGTAGATGAACAGGGCGTGCATCGTCTGAACGTGCTCGATTTTCAGCGTCAAATCCGTACCTGTCCCAAACCGGTTATTGCTATGGTGGCCGGTTACGCCATTGGCGGCGGGCATGTGTTGCATGTGGTTTGCGATTTGACCATTGCCGCGGACAATGCTGTTTTTGGCCAAACAGGCCCAAAAGTAGGATCGTTTGACGGCGGGTACGGAGCCAGTTACCTGGCACGTATTGTCGGCCAGAAAAAAGCCCGCGAAATTTGGTACCTGTGTCGCCAATACAATGCGCAAGAAGCTCTGGAAATGGGACTGGTAAACACCGTGGTGCCTTTGGAAAAACTGGAAGAAGAAACCGTAAAATGGGCCAAAGAAATTTTGCAGCATTCGCCTTTGGCCATTCGTTTGCTAAAATCGGCCTTTAATGCCGATGTGGACGGACAAACCGGATTGCAGGAATTGGCCGGTAACGCCACGTTGCTTTATTACATGACCGAAGAAGCGCAGGAAGGCCGCGATGCCTTTGTGCAAAAACGCAAACCGGATTTCTCCAAATTTCCGCGCAGACCGTAAGGAGCGTAGTAAACAATGCAAGACAAACCGCTATCTTTCTGGCAAAAATGGTATCTGGCGGCCCGGCCCAAAACACTCTGGGCCGCTGTTGGGCCGGTTATTCTGGGCACGGCTTTGGCTTACGCAGACGGATATTTCCATTGGCCCTCGGCGCTGGCCGCTTTACTCATCGGCTTGCTAATTCAAATCGGCGCCAATTTTGCCAATGATTATTTCGATTTTGTGAACGGAGCCGATACGCACGATCGTTTGGGCCCCATGCGTTTAACGCAGGCCGGGCACATTGCACCGGAGACCATGAAAAAGGCCTTTGTTTTGGTTTTTGCTCTGGCTTTTTTGGCCGGTCTTTATTTGATTTGGCGCGGCGGATGGCCGGTTCTTATGATTGGCCTGCTGTCTATTCTTTTTGCTGTTTTGTACACCGGCGGACCCGTGCCCTTGGGGTACATCGGTTTGGGCGATTTTTTGGCCTTTTTGTTCTTTGGGCCAGTGGCCGTTGCCGGTACCTACTACGTACAGGCCTTAACCGTAACCGGACCGGTACTTATTGCCGGATTCGGGCCCGGGTTTCTTTCGGCTGCCATTTTGATTGTCAATAATTTTCGCGATCGCGAAACCGACAAGCAAACGGGAAAACATACCCTGGCCGTACGTTTCGGCCCGGCTTTTTCGCGCTTTGAATATGTGTTAATGATTTTGTTAGCTACTCTGGTTCCGGTATATTTGTGGCTCAATTTGCATCAACATGCCTATGCCATGGCCACTCTGCTCATCTTTATTCCGGCTTTTCCTCTTATTAAAACCATGTTCAGGCATGAAGGCGGAGTTATTTTAAATGACGTTCTGGCCGGAACGGGTAAGCTAATGCTTATTTACAGTCTCATTTTTTCCGTCGGGTGGTTGCTTTGATTGTGCAATCCGTACGTTTGCATCGTTTCGAACTGCCTTTAAAACGTTCTCTTTTTGTGGCGAATACATCCGTTGCCACGCGTCAGGGCGTTCTGCTAACCGTTACAACGGATTCGGCGCTCACTGCTTCTTGTGAAGTTTCGCCTCTGCCGGGTTTGCACCGAGAGACAATCGGTACCGTAATTACAGAGTTAAAAGAATTCAAACGAAGGTTCACGGGCCGCACGTTGCAGCAAGTGCCCGATAATTGGTGGGGCACGCCGCAGGTAATTTTTAAGGATTTTCCCGCCGCTCCTTCGGTGCGTTTCGCAATCGAAACCGTGTGCCTCAATCTTTGGGCGCAGCAAACCGGAAAAAAAACCTCTTGGTTTTTGGGCAAACCGTCCGCGAAAAGCATTCGGTTGAACGCCCTGCTTTTCGGTGAGCCGCCGACCGTAATCCGACAGGCCGAAAAATATATTGCTCGGGGATTCCGCGACCTTAAAATTAAAGTTGCACGCCATGCTTTACAGGATGAATTGGACATGCTAACTCGCCTTTTGCGGGAACTTCCCCATTCCGTACGGGTACGCTTGGATGCCAATCGTTCGTGGACACTTGAACAGGCAAAAGCTTTGCAAAGCCTGCCCAAAGAACGCATCGAATACGTGGAAGAACCGCTGCAAAATCCGTACGATATCCCCGCATTTTATCGGGCGACGGGAATTCCGGTTGCCCTGGACGAGTCATTAACATTACCGAAGGCTCACGAGCTTTTAAAGTTGCCGGGCGTAAATGCGCTTGTGCTTAAACCTACCGTATTGGGTGCAACCGAAACGTTGCGTTGGGCACAATGGGCCGAACGGCAGCGGCAAAAAATAATCCTTAGCGATACGTTTTCGTCCGGAATCGGTCTTAATATTTTGGCACACTGGGCTGCCGCGCTAAATTCTCGGGCAGCACACGGTTTAAATACCTACGACCTTCTGGCCGAAGATCTTTTGAATCAGCCGTTAAACACCGATAAAGGCCAATTGAAATTGCTTCCCGGTCATGAAATAAACAATCGCATTCGTTGGAGCAGGTTAAACGAACTATGAAGCTACCATTTTTACCGTTTTGGAGCGCGCAAAATTTTGGCCAACGTCCGGCTATTATCAGCCCACGGGAAACCATTTCCTTTAACCGCTTACTCCGCCACATTCAAACAGCAGTCAGGGCGCTGGAACATTCGGGACTTGATATGGGCGATCGTCTGGCCGTTGAAGCACGGCCGAATATCCAAGTAATCGGTCTCCTTTGGGCCGCCATGGCCAAGGGGATTATTACCGTTTTAATGAACCCTGGTCTTCCGCAGCAAACATTTGACGAACAGTTGAATGATTTGGGCTGTCGTCTGGCATACGTCTCTTCGCAGCGCATTTTGCCCGCAGGGGTAAGTAAATTCGATTGGCCTGCTAAAGTCGAAGCAAGCAAGCAGGAAAACCAACGGTTACCCGGAACCGTTTCTGGCGACCAACCGGCAACCATCATTTTTACTTCGGGCAGTTCGGGCAGGCCTCGTGCCGTGTTGCATGCTTACCGCAATCATTATTTTTGTGCTTTGGGTTCAAATCGGAATATTCCGTTGCGTCCGGGCGATCGTTGGATGCTTTCGTTGCCTTTATTTCACGTGGCCGGAATTGCTATTTTGTTCCGCGCCTTTTTGGCCGGTGCAGCAGTTGTTTTGCCGGATAGCGAACACAGGCTTGGCGAAAACATTTTGCATTTCGAACCGACGCATCTTTCGTTAGTGGCCACGCAATTGGGCGATTTGCTCGGTAACGCGCAAACAGATCGGGTATTGAAAAAATCAAAAGCCATGCTCATGGGCGGAAGCGCAATACCGGAAAAATTGCTAACGGAAGCCTTCCGGCGCGGATGGCCTTTGGTGCTTAGTTACGGTAGTTCCGAGATGAGCTCGCAAATAACAGCCACTGTACCCGGTGCTCCGTTTGCGGAATGGAAAACTTCGGGCCGCTTATTGCCATTCAGAGAATTGCAAATAGATCGATCGGGCCAAATTCGCGTTAAAGGCAAAACCTTGTTTTTGGGATATTGGCGGGGCAACCGTATTGAGCTACCACTGGATGCGCACGGATGGTTTTCCACCGGCGATTTGGGCAGGATTGATGCGCAGGGACGTTTGATTGTTTACGGGCGTAAGGATCGCATGTTTATTTCCGGCGGAGAAAATATTTATCCAGAAGAAATAGAACGGGCTCTGGAAAGAACGGGCGGAATCAAAAGAGTCGTGGTGGTGCCGGTAAAGCACGAGCGTTTCGGATGGCGGCCGGTAGCCTTTGTAAGCCGTTGGGACCAATTGCCGCCGGATGAAGAAAAATTAAAAGCAAGCTTGCGCACCGTGTTACCGGGCTTTAAAATTCCTTTGCGTATTTTGCCTTGGCCCCAAGACGCGCCTACCGGCATGAAGATCGATTTGCAATGGTTTCGCCAAAAAGCGGAGGATTGCCTGCAAACAAAAGGATAAGAAAATTTTTTCCGTTCCGCTGGTAGTTTTTTAGTGATGTTTTCTTTTCTTTACCACCATTAAGGTCAAACGGCCAACGCAGGTTTGCCGTTGGCGCTCATCGTAAATTTTAATTTCCCAAACATGTACCGTTTGTCCTATTTTTATCGGTCTGGCAATACCTTCCACAGTGCCATTAAACACCGGCCGTAAATGGCTAACATTAAGTTCCACCCCGACAATATCGTATTTGTCGTCGTCCACGCACATTCGAGCAGCCATGCTACCTATTGTTTCGGCCAGGGCTGCGTTTGCTCCGCCGTGCAACAGTCCTGCTGGCTGTTTGGTGCGTTCATCCGCAGGCATGCGAGCCTTCAAATAATCTTCGCCGATTTCCGTGTATTCAATACCCAAATGCCGCACCATAGTATTTCGAGATAATGCGTTCAAATTGTCCAGAGCCCATTTTTTTTGCCAGATGCTCATGAAAAATCCTTTTCCTTTTAAATTTCCGAAAAATTAAAATCCCGTTTAACAACCAATCGATGTCCGTGGCAAAACTTTACAGATACCAGAACAAAAGTGCGTAAGGCTGAGCGGCGTCACGATTAACTCTGCGCAATTGCCCGGTATAAATCATGGTTAATATTGTAATTATCATTTCCATCTCATTGGTTTCCGCCACCATTGTTTTAAGTATATCAAGAAAATAGTACCAGGAACCGTATTTAGGATTTTTCTGATATCTTTGTAGTTTTTTGCCCATTTGTTTTAAACGGGAGTGTGTGCATACTTCTATTAAACACATAGAGAGAATATCGGAGAATTCTTTGGCTTTTTTGTTAAAACGCGCATCGAAACTTCGCAGTTTTTCTTTGTCCGAATCAGACAACTGCCGGTAAAATTGCTTGGCCGATTCAAGTCCTTTGTCTAATTCTTGTTTTGTAAACAAGTCCAATTCGAATTCACCGTCAACTACGGCGGCAATGCCTTGGTTAATAACGTCTTCGATTTCATCCAAATTCAGTTCTTCTTCATCATCGTCGTCCGTTTCTCCGATTAACATTTCGAAAAAGCCTGGATAACGGTCATCGAACGCGTTGACAATTTCGAAATACTTTTCAAACTCTTGGGGGTCGTTTTCATTAAAATCAGGAAAAGATTGGCCAAATTCTTCCTCAAGTTTGAGAGTGAATTCGTTGAAAACAGTAAAATGTTTTAAAATTATCTCTCTGGTAAGGGGGAACAAAGCTATTTCGGAAGGGGAATGTTTGTGCTTAAAAAAGTCGATGACGAGTTGCACATCCTTTTCCAGCATTTTGTCCGGTTCGGCCTTTAGGCGTTCGTTAATTGCCAGAAGGTTATCCATAATATTATCGATAAACTCATCATCCTTTGCTAAAAATTCTTTGGCCGTTTTAATCAAAGCTTGGTCATAAAGCTCAATGTAGTCCGGATCATTTGGATTAGGAGGTGTATCCAAAATATCGGGTTTTAGTTCGGTTAGTTTTTCGGCAAAAATTTCGGAAAGATCGACAAGAGGAAGCAACAATGCATTGAACTCTTTCTGTAAAATAATGTTTATGGTAGCAGTGATAAATTTTTCCTGAATAAAATAGGCAGGTTGCGTTGGTTTGTACAACGGTTCGATAATCGCCTTTTTCTTTTTTTTGCCGAATTTTTTCTTTGAAGTCATTTTTTTATCCTTTTGAAAAATAAGTAATTACTTCATTCATTTGTCAACCGCAAAAGCAGCGAAAAATGAATAATTTAGGCTATATATTCTAAAGTAGCATGGATTGCATACCGAATCAAATTTCTTTCGAAAGTTAATGAAGTCATCGTGCATTACAAAATCGTAAAAGTATTTGTACGGAAAAACTTCCTTTGATTGCTTTTCAAAAGAGCCGTATATTTCCAAAGGTTAAAATTGCACTTTATCGAATGAAAGGAATAGTTTTATGCAAGTGAACATACCTCGTGAAAAATTGGAAAAATGGGCGGATTACCTGCTCGATTATTCGTTGGGCGGCGTGCAAAAAGACGACGTAATTATGCTAAAGGGCGAACACATTACCTGGCCGCTTTTGGAAGTGTTGCAGGAAAAGATCATCAAAGCCGGGGGCATTCCCGATATGAATATTGTGGCGCCCGATAACGATCGCGGTAAAGTGTGGGGCGCGGCCATGGCCCGCTACGGAACGGAAGAACAAATAAAACGTGTACCCCAGTGGCACATCGATCGCTACAAGGCCATGACCAAATACATCGAAGTTTTGGGCGCCGAAAATCCGCAACTGTTTGCCAATTTACCGGAAGAAACTTCTCAGGCGGTAATGCGCGCCGACGAGCCGCTCAAAGAAATCCGTTTGCTTAAACCATGGGTTTTAACGTTGTTTCCAACACAAGGATTTGCCGAAATGGAAGGAATGAGTCTGGAACGCTACACCGAAGTAGTGGTCAATGCTTCTATGGTCGATCCGCGCATGCTGGATGAGGTGGAGGAAGATATTTACCGCCTGATGGATCAAAGCAAACAAATTCGCATCGTTACCGAGCATCCGCACACGGGCAAGGAACTGGAATTAAGAATGGATATCGATCAGCGTTTTGCCATTAAGTGTACGGGCAAACGCAATTTTCCCGACGGTGAAGTATTTACCAGCCCCAATGCCGATACAGTAAACGGTGAAATTTTTGTCGATTTGCCGGTTTCGTTTGTGGGCCAGACCATTAAGGGCATCTATTTGAAATTCGAGAACGGAAAAATTACGGATTACAAAGCCGATACTGGGCACGAAGCCTTACAAAAAATCATCGAAACCGACGAGGGTTCACATCGCCTTGGCGAAGTGGCTTTGGGCATGAACAACGGTATCGAGGAAGTCCTCAAACATCCTTTGTTCGTGGAAAAGGTGGGAGGTACCCTACATATCGCCATTGGCGCCAGTTATCCCGAATGTTACGTACAAGATCCGGCTTCGGAAGAGGGGCGTAAATTAGCTGACGAATTGTACAAACGCGGCAAGTTGAACCGTTCGGCCCAGCATGTGGATATCGTCACAGATTTCCGTCCCGGGGGCAGCGGACGCGCGGTGTACCTGGATGACGTAAAATTGGAAATTAAAGACAATATTTGGGTTGTCCCGGAAGAGCACAAAGTAAAAGGAAGGTTCGGCATCGAGTCGCGCTGGTAGATAAATAGCGAATGTCAGGTAAAAAGGGTTGCCTGTCCGTTTTTTTTTCGGAAGTTAAAATCGTAAGTTTTGCTGGATCAATTGCAATTGAAGGAATGTCGGGTCGGAAAATAGCGTTAGGCGATTAAATATGAGAAAACCGTGAAAAGGGCTGCAGGCACCCCGAGGAGAAAAAGCGGGAAAGGCAGACCTATTTAAGGAATGGGGCCATTTAAGATTTGCAAATTGCAATTATTATCTTTAAATTTATTATTTGTTTGGAAGTAAAGTGGGTCATGGAACCCACTTTTTTGTTATTTGGAGTTTGGTATGGATCTGAAAGAAAAGATCGAAGCATTAGTACAGCCGATTTGTGAAAACAACGGATTCTATTTGCTCGATCTGAAAGTAAAGGGCGATTTACGTCATTTGGTGATTCAGGTATTTGCCGATAACGAAAAAGGCATAACGATTGACGATTGCGCGTTTTTATCCCGCCGAATTCAGGACGAATTGGATATGGACGAGTCGCTGTTTATGAATTACCGATTGGATGTTTCGTCGCCTGGTTTGGATCATCCCTTGCGGTACGACTGGGAATTCAAAAAGAATTTGGGGCGTCCGCTGGTGGTTAAGTATTTTATTGAGCCAGACAAGCTTTGGCGCGTAAGCGGAAAATTAATTGACTTTAATTCCGAGCAAATTGTATTGGAAAGCAAACGTGGAACTTTGGAGATTAAGCGTGATGACATTAAACAAGCAAAAGTTAAATTGCAATGGTAAAAGGGGAGTGAGGCACGTATGAATACCGAAATTATGGAAGCCATCACCCAAATCGCAAAAGACAAGCGTATTGACAAAGATAACCTGCGCGATATTCTGGAGAATATTTTTCTGAATATGATCCAGAAAAAATTCGGTACTACCGAAAATTTTGATGTAATCGTAAATATTGATAAGGGTGATATTGAAATTTATCAGGAAAAGACGGTTGTGGAAAAGGTGGAAGATCCGGTTAGCGAAATCGACCTGGAATCAGCCCAAAAAATAGATCCCGATGCGGAAATCGGCGAAGAAATCGTGGAAATTATCGATCCGCGTATGTTCGGGCGACGATTAATTGCCTCAGCCAAACAGAATTTGGGGCAGCGCATTCGCGATTTTGAACGCGAACATGTTTTGGAAGAATACCGTAACCGTATCGGTGAGATTATTATCGGTGATATTCATCAGATTAACAATAAGGGGATTTACATTAATCAGGACAAAACCGAGGTCTTTTTGCCGCGCAGCGAAAAAATTCCCAGCGAAATATTACGGCGTGGGCAAACCGTGCGCTGCCTGATTAAGGAAGTACGCGAAGATAGAAAAGGGCACAGTCCCGAAATCATCGTTAGCCGGGCGGATAATCAATTTTTAGTGCGTCTGTTCGAGCTGGAAGTGCCCGAAATTTACGACGGCATTGTGGAAATTAAATCCGTAGCCCGCGATCCGGGCGAACGGGCCAAAGTAGCCGTGGAATCCATCGACCGCCGCATTGACGCGGTAGGCGCTTGTGTGGGCATGAAGGGCGTACGCATTCAGGCCATTGTGCGCGAGTTAAACAACGAAAAAATCGATATTATCAACTATTCCAGCGAGCCGGAAATTTTTATTTCCCGTGCGCTTACGCCGGCCAAGCCAATTAAAGTGATTGTAAACGAAGAAGAAAAAATGGCCGTGGCCATTATTCGGGACGATGAAATTTCGCTGGCTATTGGCAAGGGCGGGCAAAATTTGCGTTTGGCTTCGCAGCTTACCGGTTATCAAATAGAACCCTTGCGTGAATCGGAATACGAGAAAGAAACCACGGCACCCGAATCGGTTTCCATAGAAGACATGGTCGGTATTCCGGAAGGAATTAAGCGTAAGCTTATTGATGCGGATATCTTGTACGCCCATGAAATTTTGGAACAGGGTAAAGAGAATCTGACCAAAATTTCGGGTATCGGAGACAAATCGGCGGATAAAATAATGGAAATTGCCAGACAATATGTGGAACCGGAAGATGAGTTTGACGAGCCGGAAGAAAAAACGCAACAAGAACAACAGGCCAAAAGCGAAGACAAAGAAAAAGAAGAATAAATTTTAAAGTATTGATGGAATTTCAATACTAAGATGGAGTTTAAATGGCTGCAGGGAAAAAATACAAAATATTCAAAATCTGCAAGGAATTAAACCTTGGGACCGATACGATTATTGGCTTTCTGGAGAAGAAAGGAATTAAGGTAGCCGGCCCAAACGCTTCGGTAACAGAAGATGTGTACGTCGAAATACTGGAGAAATTTGCGCAGGATAAGGCTAAGGCAGAGCAGTTAAAAGCACGTCGGCAAAAAGAAAGCGGCGTGGAAGCGGTTGAAGAGGCCGTGGAAGAAAAGGCATCCGAAGCAAAGCAACCTTCTTATCTGGATGTGCTTAAAGAGTCCATTGAAAAGGATGCGGAAGCGATTTCCAAAGGAACGGTTGAGTCGAAAGTTAAAAAGACAAAGACCAAAGCCAAAAAAGCGTCTGCCAAAAAAGAACCCAAAGCAGCCCGGACTCCGGAAGCGGTTGAATCAAAAACCGTTGAGGAAAAGCCGCTTAAGGCCGAAACCCCGTCCGTGGCCGAAACACAGCAACCGGAAGTAGCGGAAAAGGAAGTTAAAGTTGCTGCGGAACCGGCTGCAAAAGAACCGGAAAAAGCGCAGGAGGTTGCTAAAACCGAAGCTCCGGCCGTTGCGCCTGCGCCGATTAAAAAAGCCGAAAAGGCGGAAAAAGACAAAGAAACCAAGAAATCGGGTAAGAAAAAAGCAAAACCCGAGGCCAAGAAAAAAGAAGAGCTCGAAGCAGGATTAAGCGAAAAAGAGAAAAAGCGGCGCAAAGCTCTTGAAATGATCCGCAAAGAAAAGGGCGGTCGAAAACGTGGCAAGCGGATTGATCTTACGGCCATTGGTGAAGAAGGAGAAATAAGGCCGAGCGGACGCCGTAAAAAGAAGAAGAAAAAAGCTCAGGTAGATATGAAAGAGGTGCAGGAAACGCTTAAGAAAACCCTGGCCTCTATGGATGCCAAAGGCCGCAAACCCAAAAAACAGAAAAAAGCCAAAGAAGACGTTGCGGATGAAAACGAAGAAAAGATAATTCGCGTGGCCGAGTTTATTTCGGCAAACGAATTGGCCAATCTTTTGGATGTGCCTGTTTCCGAAGTAATTATGAAATGTTTGGACTTGGGGTTGGTTGTAACCATTAACCAACGTCTGGATATCGATACCATTACCTTGATTGCCGAAGAATACGGTTACAAAGTGGAAGAACAGTTTGCTACCGAATTTGTTTCGGAGGAGGAAGAAGACGAGGAAGAAAGCGAAGAAAATCTGGTTCCGCGCGCACCCATTGTAACCATTATGGGACATGTGGATCATGGTAAAACGTCTTTGTTGGATTATTTGCGCAAGAGTAATATTACCGCCGGTGAAGCGGGCGGAATTACCCAGCACATCGGTGCGTACGAAGTGGAATACGAAGGGAAAAAGATCACCTTCTTAGATACGCCTGGTCACGAAGCCTTTACGGCCATGCGCGCCCGCGGAGCACAGGTAACGGATATCGTTATTCTGGTGATTGCCGCCGACGACGCCGTAATGCCGCAAACCGATGAAGCGATTGACCACGCAAAAGCGGCTGGTGTACGTATGGTCATTGCCATTAACAAAATTGACAAGCCGGGTGCCAATCCGGAGCGTATTAAGCAGCAGTTGGCCGAACGTGATATTTTAGTGGAAGAATGGGGTGGTACGTATCAAAGTGCGGAAATTTCGGCCAAAACCGGTCAGGGAATTCCCGAACTGCTGGAAAAGGTTCTTTTGGAAGCCGAAATGCTCGATTTGAAAGCCAATCCCAAAAAAAGAGCGTCCGGTGTGGTTATCGAATCCCGTTTGGACAAAGGGAAAGGGCCCATTGCCACGGTATTGGTGCAAGACGGAACGCTTCATGTGGGCGATCATTTTGTGGCCGGATTGTATTACGGTCGTGTGCGCGCCTTGTTAAACGAAAGCGGAGACAAAATAAAAGAGGTTGGTCCCTCTCAGCCAGCCGTTGTACTCGGATTCGAAGGAGTTCCGCAGGCCGGCGATCGTTTTGTGGTAATGAAAGATGAAAAAGCAGCCCGCGAACTAAGCCTAAAACGCCAGCAGTTGCGCCGTGAGCAGGAAGTAAAGCAGGTTAAAATGCTTACTTTGCAACAACTTTCCGAACAAATTGCTCAGGGTGAAATGCATGATTTGCCGGTTATTATCAAAGCGGATGTGGATGGTTCGGCAGAAGCTATTTCCGATGCTTTGATTAACTTGAATACCGACGAAGTAAAAATAAATGTCGTGCGCAAGGCGGTAGGGCCTATTACGGAATCGGATGTACTGTTAGCTTCGGCATCGGGCGCGGTTATTATCGGATTTAATGTTCGCGCCAATATGAAAGCCAAAGAGCTGGCCTCCAAAGAAAATGTGGATATTCGTACCTATCGTGTGATTTACGATATCATTAACGATATTAAAATGGCTATGGAAGGTTTGTTAAAACCGACCTTCGAAGAAAACGTATTGGGCCAGGCCGAAGTGCGGGAAACCTTCAAAATTTCGCGCATTGGCACCATTGCCGGTTGTTACGTGATTAACGGAAAAATTCCGCGTAATGCCAAAATTCGCGTGGTACGCGATGATGTGGAAATTTATGCCGGAAAAATCGCCTCCTTAAAACGTTTTAAAGAAGACGTGCGCGAAGTGGCCAGCGGGTTCGAATGCGGCATTCAAATAGAAAACTTTAACGATTTGAAGATTGGCGATATTATCGAAGCCTACGAACTGACGGAAGTAAAACGCAAACTGGCCTGACAAATCGTTTGTTTGCAAACGGTAAGGAGATAAACACAGAATCGGCGTGGGGCCGGACGCGTTTTAAATTCGAACATAAAAAACGGCGAAAAAACATGGTTGTTGCCTTGTTGAATGTTGAGATTTTGGTTCCGGGCAGTAGTTCTTTAAAAGAAAAGCGTAGTGTACTAAAGCGCATTAAAGATCGTTCGCGTAATAAATTTAATGTTTCGGTAGCGGAAGTGGCTTTTCAGGATAAATGGCAACGCGCTCAACTGGCCTTTGCCACTGTAAGTAACGATTATAAACGAGCCGAGGAAACCCTGCAAAACGTATTTAAGATGTTGGATTCCGATTACGGCTTTGAAATTGTTCAATTTAACATCGAGTATTTGTAAAATGGCAGAAGGCAGAAGAGTAAAACGATATAACGATTTGATTAAGCGGGTCGTTAGCGAAGTGATCGAATTCAAATTGAGCGATCCCAATAAAGGTATGATTACCGTAACTCAGGTAAAAGTATCTCCCGATTTGCGCATTGCTTCCGTTTATTACACCGTTTTGGGCGGTGAAAAACAAAAAGCCAAAACCAAAGAGGTTCTAAAGCGTTCCGCCTCGTTTATTCGTAACGAAATAAAGCCGTTTATTACCGCGCGCTGGCTGCCCGAACTGCGGTTTTTTTACGATGAACGATTGGAATATGCCGAGCATATTAACGAATTGTTGAAATCCATTAAGCATGATTCCGATTCTGAAGAAAAATGAACCCTGGCCGGAAGAATTTCCGCAAGAGGGTTTTGTTGTTTTGATAAATAAACCCGAAGAATGGACGTCCTTTGACGTAGTGAATAAAATACGTCGTAGTTTAAAAATTAAAAAGGTCGGACATGCCGGAACGCTGGATCCCTTTGCCACCGGGTTGCTAATTGTTGGTGTGGGCAAAGGCACACGTTACATGCAACAGTTTGTCGGCTTGGAAAAACGCTATCTGGCACGGATGTGTTTGGGCGGCGAAACCGATACCTATGACAAAACCGGACAAATTGTAGTTCGGAAAGCCATCGATGGGGTAGATGAAGCCCAAGTGCAACAGGTGGTTGCCACTATGGTGGGTGAGCAAATGCAATTGCCACCCATGTATTCCGCTAAAAAAGTAAACGGTATTCCGCTGTACAAACTGGCGCGTAAGGGGAAAGTGATAAAACGAAAACCCGTACCCATTACCGTCTACCAGGCGCGTTTACTACGGTTCGATTTGCCTTATGTAACGGTAGAATTATTGGTTTCCAAAGGCACGTATGTGCGTTCATTGGCCCACGAGTTAGGCCGGCGCTTAGGAACAGGCGCCTATTTAGATGCCTTACAAAGGACCCAAATAGGAGCGTACCGCGTTGAAGACAGTTTTGAAATTAATGCGTTTGTAGACTTATGGAAGACGAAAGTAGGCAGATGAATATAATCAGGGGATTGCAGAAACTTCGTTCCGATGCACCGTGTGCGGTAACCATTGGTACTTTTGACGGCGTTCACCGGGGGCATCGTCTGATTATCGAAAAGCTGATTAAGGTAGCGCGTGATCGCAATTTGCAGACCGCTTTGTTGACATTTGATCCGCATCCCAGGCAGGTACTTCTGGGAGCGGACAAAGTGAAGCTGTTAACCACCACCGAAGAAAAACTGCATTTGCTGCAACGGTTTCCTTTGCACTGCGTGGGCGTATTGGAGTTCAATCGTCGTTTTTCCCAACTGCCTTATCGACAATTTGTAGGCGATATTTTAATCGATCGTTTGCACATGAAAGTGCTGGTGGTCGGTTACGATCACGGTTTTGGCAAAGACCGGCAAGGGACGTTTGAAAATTTACGCAAGTTGAGCGAAGAATGGAATTTTGAGTTGTATCGGGTTAATCCCTTGGCCGAAGGGCAGCAAGTTATCAAAAGCTCCCATATTCGCGATTTGCTTTTAAAAGGAGACATCGAAGCAGCCAACCATTTGTTGGGGCATCGCTACTTTTTAAGCGGCAAAGTGGTTAAGGGAAGGTTGTTAGGAAAAGAAATTGACTTTCCCACTGCAAATTTGCAAGTTACGCATTCGGCAAAACTGGTACCGGCCGACGGAGTGTACGCAGTGGATGTGGAAGTGGAAGGTCAAAAATTCAAAGGAATGATGAACATTGGCTATCGTCCGACGTTGAATCATTCGACCGAAAGAAGTATCGAGGTGCACATCCATCATTTTGATCGAGATATTTACGGCCGGGTGATAACGGTTTATTTTAAAAAACGCATGAGAGATGAAATCAAATTTCCTAATTTAAAAGCATTAATTGAACAATTAAAAACGGACAAAGAACAAAGTCTGAAAATATAATGGAGGTTTTCAATGGCTTTAACTAAAGAAGACAAAAAAGAAATGGTAGCAAAATTCGGTGATACCGAAACCGATACGGGTAAAACCGAGGTGCAAATTGCACTGTTGACGGCTCGTATTCAGTACCTTACCGATCATTTGCGCGTGCACAAAAAAGATCACCATTCACGACGCGGATTGCTCAAATTAGTGGGGCAAAGACGCCGTTTGCTGAATTATTTGATCAAAACCGATATTACGCGCTATCGTAAAGTTATTAAAGAATTAGGTATCAGACGTTAACGATTTGCTCCCTGGAGGGATGAATGTACATTAAGAAATCAATTGAATTAAGTGGCCGGACATTAACCATCGAAACCGGAAAGCTGGCCAAACAAGCCCATGGCTCTGCTTTGGTGCGCTATGGAGACACCATGGTTCTGGTCACGGCTGTTGCCTCGGAAGATCCCACCGAACAACGGGACTTTATGCCTTTAACCGTCGAATACCGTGAAAAGATGTTTTCTGCCGGTAAAATTCCCGGCGGATTTATTAAACGCGAAGGTCGGCCGAGTGAAAAAGAGATCCTTTCGGCTCGTTTGATCGACCGCCCGATTCGGCCGTTATTTCCGGATAATTTTTTCTACGAAACGCAAATAATCGCCTCCGTGCTTTCCATGGATCGCGAAAACGATGCCGACGTATTGGCCGGTTTGGGTGCTTCTACGGCGTTAATGTTGTCCGATATCCCGTTTAACGGTCCTATTGCCACCGTACGGGTCGCCAAAATTAACGGGGAATACATCATAAACCCAACCATTTCGCAAATTGAAGAGGCCGAGCTGGAATTGGTGGTTGCCGGGTCTCAAAGTTCGATTATGATGGTCGAAGGCGAGGCCAAAGAAGTACCGGAAAGCGATTTGCTGGAAGCCATTTCCAAAGCCCATGAGGCCATTCGTCTTTTGGTGCAATTGCAGCAGGAAATGGCCGATGAATTAAACATTCCCAAGCGGGAAATTCCGCCGTTTGAATTGCCCGAAGGGCTGGAAGAAAAAGTGCATGCCCTTGGCGATGAGCGCGTGCGGGAAGCCGTGCGTATTCGCGAAAAGGCCGAACGCCGTAAGGCTTTAAAAGCAATAAAAGAGGATATTGTAAGTCAGTTGGAAGAAGAATTTCCCGATTCGGCCTCTTTTATTGGCGGCATTTTGCATGATGTGGAAAAGGATATCATGCGGCAGATGATTATTAAGGAAAAAGTACGTTTAGACGGGCGCGGTTGGCGAGACATTCGTCCCATTAGCTGCGAAGTCGATCTATTGCCGCGAACCCACGGTTCGGCCTTATTTACCCGCGGACAAACACAGGCATTGGGCGTAGTAACACTGGGCACCAAATCCGACGAGCAAATTGTGGAGGCATTGGAGGGTGAATCCAGCAAACGTTATTTGCTGCATTACAATTTTCCGCCGTTTTGCACCGGCGAAGCGAAACCCATTCGCGGAGTAAGCCGTCGTGAAATAGGGCACGGCAATTTGGCCGAGCGCGCTTTAAAACCGGTTATTCCGCCGGCTGAAAAATTTCCTTACACCATTCGCGTGGTTTCGGAAATTTTGGAATCCAACGGCTCTTCTTCCATGGCTACGGTTTGTGCCGGTTCCATGGCTTTAATGGCCGCCGGTGTACCCACCAAAAGCGCTGTGGCCGGAATTGCCATGGGGCTTATTAAAGAAGATGACCAAATTGCCATTCTCTCCGATATTTTAGGCGATGAAGACCATTTGGGCGATATGGATTTTAAGGTAGCCGGAACGGAAAAAGGCGTGACAGCCGTTCAAATGGATATTAAAATCGACGGAATTTCCGAAGAGATTATGGCCTCGGCTCTGGAACAGGCGCGTGAAGGTCGTCGGCACATCATGCAAAAAATGAATGAAGCCATCGATAAACCCAGACCGGAAATCAGCAAATGGGCACCCAAGATAATCGAAGTGCAAATACCGGTGGATAAAATCGGTTTGATTATCGGCCCTGGCGGAAAAACCATTCGCGGAATTATCGACAAAGCGGCCGATGAATTGGATATCAATATCGATGAAACCGGTAAGGTTACCATTGCTTCTCCGGATACGGAAGTGGCCATGAAAGCCAAAAAACTGATTGAATCCATGGTAGAAGAACCGGTTGTAGGTAAAGCGTATCGCGGCATTGTTAAAAGCGTTAAGGATTTTGGCGCATTTGTGGAATTTTTGCCCGGACGCGAAGGTATGGTCCATATTTCGGAATTGGATACCGAACGCACGCATAAGGTTTCGGACGTGGTTAAAGAAGGAGACGAAATTGATGTGGTTGTCCTGCGTGTTGAACCTAACGGTAAGGTCGCATTAAGCCGCAAAGCCTTCTTACGCCGCAAAATGAAGCAGCAAAAGCCGACATACAAAAAGAAATTCTGATTTTTCCGCATTTATGAACCAGAACATAGAAAAAACCATTCTTTCCAACGGACTCACCGTGGTAAGCGAAACCATTGCCACGGTGCGTTCTGTTTCGGTTGGGGTATGGATTAAAACGGGTTCGCGTTACGAAAATAAGCGCAATAACGGCGTGGCTCATTTTATTGAACATCTTGTTTTTAAAGGCACTCAAAAACGCACCGCATTACAAATTGCCCGCTCGCTTGAAGATCTTGGCGGTAATCTGAATGCTTACACCAGCAAGGAATTAACCAATTTTTACGCCATTGCTCTGGATAACCACCTGCCGCAATGCGTTAACGTTTTGGCCGACCTGGTTTGCAATCCGTTATTTCGCGAAAAGGATATTGAAAAAGAAAAAGAAGTTATTCTGGAAGAAATCAGCGCGGTGAAGGATACACCGGAAGAATATATTTTTGATGTTTTTCAGGAAAAACTTTTTCCGGAACATCCGTTGGGCTATCCTATTTTGGGTACTCCGGAATCATTAATGTCCTTAACCGCAAGAGATGTTCGGGAATTTTGGCAATCGTATTACGTGCCGGATAACATGATTATCTCGGCGGCCGGAAATTTGCAGCATGAAAAACTGGTGCGTTTGGTCGAAAAATATTTTCCCTGTACGCAAAAAGGCAAAATTAGGCATTTACGCAAACCCCATGCTGCGCATGGTATTTCGCTTGAAATTCCGGAATCGTTTAATCAGGCACATATTCTAATAGGTATTGATAGTGTGCCCTATGCTGCGCCCCAACGGTACGAAATAGCAGCTTTAAATTCCTATTTAGGCTCCGGAATGAGCTCGCGTCTGTTCCAGATTCTTCGGGAACATTATGGGTTGGCCTACACGGTGTATTCCGCGGTGGACTTTTTTAAAGATACGGGTATTTTTAGTGTGTATGTGGGTACGGACGGGACAAAACGCAAAAAAACAGTGGATTTGTTATTTAAGGAATTGAAAAAAGTTACCGAACATTCCATTCGAGAAAGCGACATGCGCCGAATTCGCCATCAGCTTAAGGGGAGTTTGTTGCTTGGCTTGGAAAATACCGCTCACCGCATGTCACGTCTGGCGAAAAACGAAATTTATTTTGGTCGACAAATATCCATTTCGGAAACCATCCGTAAGGTGGATAAATTAAATGCGCAAAAACTCTTGGATTTGGCGCGAAATCTTTTTAATATGGATAAGTTTAACATAATTCAGATGAAACCTGATGCTTGAAGTCGGACTGGTAAGAGAAATAAAACCCTACGAAGGCCGGGTAATGTTAACGCCGGAGGGGGTTGGCCTGTTGGTACGCAGCGGTTTAACCGTTTATGTGGAGCAGGGTGTCGGTGAAAAAGCGGGCTTTCCCGATTTACAATACGAACGGGCCGGTGCCGTACTATTACCGACCATGGAAAAAGTATTTGAAAAAGCACGCCTGATTATTCAAGTACAACCGCCTCATCCGGTACAATTCGAACTCCTAAATGAAAATCATATTTTACTTTCGTTTATGACTCTGACACATCAGGCCGAACGGATTTTAAATCTGTTAAATACCAAAAGTACATTTGTGGCCGCCGAGCTTTTACAGGATGAACACGGACGGTATCCGGTTTTAACGGGTGTAAGTGAAATTGCCGGAAAAATGTCTGTTTTTTTGTCGGCCATGCTGTTAACCCCTCCGGAAGGCGGCAAGGGAATTTTACTTACGGCCACAGAAGTAACCCGACCGGCTACCATCACCATTTTAGGTGCGGGCACGGTGGGACGAACGGCTTGCAAAACCGCCACGGACATGGGGGTAAATGTTAATGTGCTTACATTAAAACCCGAAAAAGCCGATAGCCTAAAAAAAGAACTGCATCCGGCCAAGGTTTTTTCTTATTCCGATGAAGTGCTGGAAAAACTTTTGCCGCAAACCGATGTGTTTATTGTAGCTGTCCATTCTTTAAAAAAAGAGTTCGATATCAGGATTTCACGCAGACAAGTTCAACTGTTGGAAAAGGGGAGCGTGCTAATTGATGTTTCGGTGGCGCTTTCCAGTATTGTCGAAACTTCTCACGCCACTAATCACGATCAACCGTCGTTTGTGGTAGACGGCGTGGTCCATTATTGTGTGCCCAATATGGCGGCCTTGGTTCCGCAAACAGCAAGCCGTGTTCTTACTAAAAAATTGGTCCCCTATGTTAAACTTTTAGCCCTAAAAGAACTTAAGGAAGCATTGCTGGAAGAACCGGGGTTAATTCCGGCCGTTGGTATTTACAAAGGTAAAATTACTAACCGCATGGTGGCCGATTATCACAGCCAAGATTTTTACAACATTTTCGAACTTTTAGAAATGAACCTTTGAATCATGACCCCTGCTTTCCATATTCCGATTATTAACTACCATAAAATTTCGCAACAATCGGATATCGGGATTACCAGCCGCAAACCCGACGATTTTGCACGCGATCTTGCCTTGCTTTACCGTTGGGGCTTTCGAACCGTTACTTTTAAGGACTTGATTTTAAACAGCCCCCTTCCGGAACGTCCCATCGTATTAACTTTTGATGATGGGTATAAATCGATTGTGGAAAACGCCTTACCCGCCCTGCAACAATACGGCTACGTAGCCGTGATTTATATGCCAACCGATTATATTGACAAAACCAATGATTGGGATGTGCAATTTGGCGGGCGCAAGTTTGCTCATTTGTCCCGAGACGATTTGCGCCAATTAAACGACCAGGGGTTTGAAATCGGTTCGCACGGATGTTCGCATCGGTCGTTATTGGCCATGAACGATGTGCAGGCAATGCATGAACTGGCGGAAAGCAAAAAAAAACTGGAAGCAATTTTAAACCGACCGGTTTATTCGATTAGCTATCCCTTCGGGCAATTTAACCGCAAACTTTTGCAGATGGCCAAAGAATGTGGCTATGCTTTCGGTGTTGCTTCGCTTTATTATTTTAAGGCACGGTCATTAAACGGTTTTGCTCCCTTTGCTCTGCGCCGATTAAATATTTATCGTATGGATTCTGCGGCGGTGTTCGAAGAAAAGGTACGCAAAGGAACCCGTTCTGCTTTTGCCTATCGCGACTGGCTTATTCAAAAGGGCAGTTCAGCCACCGTTATCTGGCAAAAATGGTTCAGGAAGTAGTAGAAGCCTGTACCTGAAGTTTGTCGATCTTCTTTCCATCTTCTTTCATTTTATTAATCCACTTATCCAGCATGGCATAAAGATCATCCGGCTTAATAGGCTTGGAAATGTAATCATCCATTCCGGCTAACAGACATTTTTCGCGATCGCCCTTCATGGCGTGTGCCGTCATTGCAATAATGGGAATATGTTCCTTGGGACTTAGTTTTTGCCTAAGCTTTTGGGTGGCCTCATAGCCATCCATGATGGGCATTTGGACATCCATTAAAATAATGTCGTAATGTTGGCGTAAAGCGGCCTTAACCGCTTCTTTGCCGTTATTAACCACATCAACCGAATAGTGCTTTTTCTGCAGAATTTTCCTTGCGACCTTTTGATTGATAAGATTGTCTTCGGCTAACAAGATACGAATGCTATTGCGGATTTGTTCTTCGATGATATGTGCCGTAATAATTTCGGGTTCCCCGTTTTCTTCGGATCGTTCTCCTTTGGCTTCTTCCTTTTTCATTTGCAAAACGTTGACAATGGTATTAAACAGATGCGATTGTTTGACGGGTTTGACCAAATAGGCTTTGCAGCCCAATTGTTTTAAATAGGCGGCGTCTCCGCGTTGCCCTAAAGAAGTTAAAATAATGATATTGGTATCGTTAATTTCGGGATCGCTTAAAATACGCTGAGCCGTTTCTTCACCGTCCATTTCCGGCATTTGCATATCCAGCAAAACCACAGGGAAGGGATCTTTTTTATGTGCCGCTTCTTTTAATTTGACAATGGCATCTTTACCGTTGGAACATTCTTCCGGGCGAAAATTCCAGTTGGTAAGAATTTGATTAAGAATAAAACGATTGGTTTTGTTGTCATCGACAATTAAAATATGCAAATCCTCAATTTCATCAATATCCAAAATTCTGGGTTTGCGCTTGTTTTTGGACGGCTTGAGCAAAACATTAAAAAAGAAAGTACTTCCTTTGCCCTCTTCGCTTTCGACCCACAAATTTCCGCCCATCATTTTGGCTAATTTGCGGGAGATGGAAAGGCCCAGTCCGGTACCGCCGTATTTTCGTGTAGTGGAACCGTCGGCTTGGGTAAATTCTTTAAAAATCAATTCTTGTTTGTCTTTGGGAATACCAATGCCGGTATCGCGTACGGAAAAAAGCAAATCCAACTGATTATCTGAAATGGAGTTCAAGTTAACCTGCAAAACAATTTCGCCTTCATGGGTAAATTTAAGTGCATTGCCGACCAAATTGGTAATAATTTGCCGCAGGCGTCCGGGATCGCCAAATACGTTCGACGGAATTTCCGGATCGATAAATACAGCTAATTCCAAATCTTTTTCGTAGGCCTTGGCAGCCAACCCTTCGATAGTGGTTTCGACCATGGTGCGCAAATCGAATTCTTCTTCGGATAAATCGAGTTTACCGGCTTCGATTTTTGAGAAATCCAGAATATCGTTAATCAAGGCCAGCAGACCGTAAGCGCTTTCTTTAATGGTGGTTAAAAAATCGCGTTGTTCTTCGTTGAGTTCGGTACCCAGCGTCAATTCTGTTAACCCGATAACCGCATTCATGGGGGTGCGAATTTCGTGGCTCATGTTAGCCAAAAATTCGCTTTTAAATTGGTTGGCTTTTTCGGCCAATTCGCGCATTTTGCGTTCTTCTTCGATCAGACGGACATTTTCGATGGCAATGGCGGCCTGACGCGCTGCAATGGAAAACAGATGGAATTGATTGATGGAAAACTGGTTAATGCCTTTTTTCAAAAGTACCAGCACACCCACGGGCTTTTCGTTTACAATTAACGGGGCTCCCATTAAGGATTCGTCAACAGGAGTTTCGCCCGGCAAATAGTAAACATCGGGATGCGTGCGTACGTTACTGCAAAGCATGGGGCGCTGCGTACGAAAAATTTTGCCGATAATTCCTTTGTTTACGGAAATCGGTTCATGTGAAATGTATTTGTTTTCCTTGTAAGAAGATTTTGATTGTATGGGAACCAGAAATTCGCCTTTTTCGTCGATGTGGTAAATTTGGTACACATCGTAATCGAAAAGTTCGTGTAAACCGTCGGCAATGGCCGTACCTATTTCATCAAACGTTTTGCTTAAATATAATTTTTCCGTCAATTGATTAATAGCGGTAAAGTATTTTTGCCATTTGGATTCGCTAATGTTCGGTGTACCTGCTGTTTTGTCTTCATCAGGCTGATCCAGATCGGAGGGATTTTGTTGATTAATGGAAATGATACCGAAAATATTCTTTTCCGGCTCGTGAAACAGGCGAAAGTCATCCATCGGAATCCGAATGGTTTCGGATTCCGATTTGATTTCGAGCGTTACGTCACGTCCTTTTAAAAGTTCGAGTCCGGCAATATTCTGAAAAATTTCTTTGTTAATAACAGTAGGTAATTGTTGCGAAAACAACCGGATTAGGTTAGGATGTGTAACGAAGACGGTTCGCGCCTCTGGCGGTAAGGTTTTCAAAAAACGATTAAACAATGTGGAGGCCAGGGCGATTTCTTCATTACTTTGATTTGTGCTCATAAATGCTCCCCCGAATGATTCTTTTTGATTCGTTTGCCTTGCATCCTTGCCTTTGATTAAATTAGCCAAGCGAATAAAATGATTATCGTAACAAACAAACGATACTTGAAGATAAATGGACAGAAACATATAAGCGAACATGATCTTGTTTTTATTGTTTTAATGATTAAAGATCGATTTATAATTAAGGTCAATTTCAAAACCAATTTTTCGAAAGGCGGGAATAATGAAAATCGGTTGTCATGTATCCATAGCCGGAAAAATTTGGCAGTGCTTCGAACGGGCCCGCGCCGTTGAAAGCGAAGTATTGCAAATTTTTACGCAGAATCAACGCCAATGGAAATCGGTTCAATATCTCAGCGAAGACATAGAACAATTTCACAAAATAAGGCAGAGCAGTTTTTATCAAAACGTTCCGTTGACGGCGCATGCTTCGTATTTGATTAATTTGTGTGCGCATGATGCGCAAAAATCGGAACGCTCACGCTTGGCATTTGTGGATGAACTAAAACGTTGCGATATACTTGGGGTTAACTACCTTGTAATACATCCGGGCAGCCATGGCGGTAAAGGGGAAGAATGGGGCATTGCTAAGGTAGCCGAAACCTTAAATTGGGCTCTGGAAACCTATCGGCCCAAAGTAAAAATTCTTTTGGAAACCACGGCGGGTCAAGGGAACAGTTTGGGGTATCGGTTTGAACAATTACACGCCATTATGCAACAAACTGAGCTTAAAGAGCATTTGGGAGTTTGTGTGGATACTTGTCATATTTGGGCTGCAGGTTACGGATTGGAAGACAAGCAAGCTGTGGAGGATACGTTGCGGCGTTTTGATGATATTTTGGGATTGGAGCAACTGCTGGTGTGGCATTTTAACGATTCGCAAAAGGGAAAAGGTAGCCGCCGCGATCGGCATGCGCCTATTGGCGAGGGTACGATAGGGCTGGAGGCGTTTGCATATTTGATGAATCATCCGCGATTTAAAGAACATCCCGCAATTCTGGAAATTCCGGGCGGAGAAGAAAAATTTAAGGAAAACATTGCCCTACTTAAAAAATTAAGGCAATAAAAAAGGGGCTTAAGGCCGCCTTTTTATTTTTGGTATTCCAAGTGTTTAACCATGGATTCGATTTGCTGGCGTAATTCTCGGTTTTGTTTAATTTGTTTTTCGATGGTATTAATGCCGTGAATTACTGTTGAATGGTCCCGACCGCCAAAATGCAGTCCGATGGTAATCAGTGAATGGTTGGTCAGACGTTTGGCCAGAAACATGGCAATTTGCCGGGCGCGCACAATATCTTTTTTACGGGTTTTGGCACGTAAGTGATCGGATGAGACCTGAAAAACACTGGCTGTGTATTCCACAATATCTTCGATGGTTAGCATGCGTTTGTCCGGCCGGGCAATTTCGTTGACGATTTTTCGGGCCAAATCCAGCGTTGGCTCGGCAGCGGTAAAGGTAACCTGAGCCATAATTTTGGTTAATGCGCCTTCCAGTTCGCGCACGTTTTCTACCAAATTGGCGGCTAGATATTCGAGAACGTCTCCGGGAATATCGAGTTCGCTTTCGTCGCATTTTTTGCGTAAAATGGCCAGCCTGGTTTCAAAATCGGGCGGTTGAATATCGACAATTAGTCCCCATTTGAAACGGGAAATCAATCGCTCTTCTAAGGCTTCCAGTTCATTGATCGGTCGGTCGGATGTGAGCACAATTTGTTTGCCGTTTTGATGCAGATCATTAAATGTATGAAAGAACTCTTCCTGTGTTTTTCCCTTGTTTGAAAAAAAGTGGATATCATCCAACAGAAGAATATCGCAAGAACGATAATATGCGGAAAATTCTGAGATGCGGTTTTGTTGAATGGCATTAATAAAATGCGAGGTAAAGGTTTCGCTGGAAGTGTAAAATACTTTGGTTGGCGGATATTGGGCCAACGCATAGTTACCGATTGCCTGAATTAAGTGCGTTTTGCCTAATCCCGTACCGCCGTAAATAATCAAGGGATTGTAATTCGTACGGCCAGGGGCATTGGCCACCGCGCGTGCTGCAGCGTAAGCAAAATTATTTCCGTCTCCGACAATAAAATTATCGAAGGTATACCGTTCGTTGATGCGCGTGTAAAAGGGTGAGTGCGTATTGGTTGCGCTCGGGTTTACGCGATGTAAATGATTGCCGCCGGATACGGGTTTTAAATCGGTGGCTACATAAGGCGATTCAGGGACGGCGGAATTTTTAATGTGATATTTGATTTTTCGCGGTTCACCCAAAACTTGAACAATGCTGCTATTTAAAATTTTGGCATAGTGATTATCGATCCATTCACAAAAAAAGCGATTGGGTACGCGTAATTCGATGGTTTTATTGTCCAGGTTAACCAATTCGATAGGAGCAAACCAGGTGTTAAAACTGCGAATATTGATGTATTCTTTTAGAACGTCCTGAATGTTTTTCCATACAGAGTCTGCGGAAGAAAGTTGCTGTGCTAATTCTGATGCCATTTCGTGTCCCTGTTGTAAGTTATCCACAATTTTAAAGAATTAATCCTATGAAAATATTAATGTTAAAGCCATAAAAGGCCTTGTGCGCCAGGCGCCACTATTTTGTTTAATATTTTGTAAATTAATGAGTTAAGCTCGGTTGATGGGTTCGATGTTAGCCCCACGCCCATTTTGCGTTCTTTGCCATTGTTGATTATTGGTGGTTATCCACAAGTTATCCACAACGGTTAACTACCTCATTTACATTTTAATATTTTGCCGATAAAAATCAAGTAAACTCGAAGAATTTTTTTGTAAAAATTTTGCAAAATTGTTCTAACTGATTAAAAAATAAGGCCCAAAAAAATTAATTTTTTTTGGCCTGTTTTTGCGCTTTTGCTTGTGAGAAATCGTAAGGGGACAACAAAAGAAATTTTGTGGCAGAAATCTCGATGTTTCACGAAAAACATACACTTTTTAAATGTGTCGTTAATCCAGAACCTGTTGAATGGTTTGCAGCAATTTCGCAGGATCGAAGGGTTTGGAGATGGTTGCTTTTACGCCTAATCGTTTGGCAATGTTTAAATAACTGTTGGCGTCAAGTTGGCCTCCGCCGGACATGGCAATAATTTTTGCTTTTGGCAGCTTCTTTTTAATATCGATTATGGTTTCGATGCCTTCTTTGTCCGGCATGATGATATCGGTAATGATCAGATCCACCTCTTCACTATCCAAGATCGCAAGCGCTTTATTTCCGTTATCGGCAAGAATTACCTGAAATCCGTTTGGTTCCAAAATTTCGTAGATAAGATCGCGAATAAGATCATCGTCATCAACAACTAAGATTTTTTTCATATTGAGTCCGCTTTTTGGTATACTTCAATTTTACTAATTATTTAAAAAATTATCAATACCGACTAAAAAATATTTGACAATTTTTCAGATCGGCATTAACGCTTTGTCCTTAACCTAATGGCCTTAAAGGTAATAGATTTGCTTTGTTCTCCTATTAATTTTTCATATTTGTCTTATTTCGGTCGGAAAGTCTAAAATGGCTCCCGACTATTTGTATAATCGTCTATACATTCCTGATCTAAAATCGGAATTCAAAAAGTGGTAAACTAATGAACCCCGTCTTTGTTTCTTTCGGGCAGCAAGCAAACGGCTTTCCCGACAAAGGGGGTAGTTTTTTGGTTCGAATAGAAAGAATTTGTAAATTAATGAAAGTTAGGTTAATAAACCAAATCAAAATTAACTTGGTTTTTTGTCTGTGGCGATTCCGGAGTAAAGGCGGTCGGAGCAAACAATTGCTTAAAACCATGGTATTTGCTCCGATGTTTGATGAACCGAGTGTTTGAAGACGGCAAAACAAGGGAGGACTCATGGAAATACGTAAAATTTTGGTGCCTACCGATTTTTCGGAAACCGCACGTGCAGCGGTGGATCAGGCATTAATTTTAGCCGTAAAATACGATGCGGAATTAACGGTGTTGCATGCCCGCCTTTTGTTTGAAGACGATCCTGCGGAACTACCAAAAAAACTTTCTTCGTTACAACGGGAAGAAAATAAGGTGGAAAATGCGTTGATGAAGCAAGTAAAAAAGTGTACCGAAGGAAGTATGCATCTTAAAATAAAGCATGAAATTATTCGAGGGTACTCCGCTCCTTCTGCGATACTGGGGTATATTAACAATCATGATTTCGATTTGGTTGTCATCGGAACGCATGGCCGAACGGGGTTGGAACACATTTTAATTGGCAGTGTGGCTGAAAAGGTGGTGCGCTATGCTCGCTGTCCTGTTTTAACCGTACGCTCCAAAGAATATGTAAAAGACCGTTTTACCAAAATTTTGGTTCCTTTTGATTTCAGCGAACCGGCTATGCTGGCTTTAAAGATGGCAGCCGAATTTACGGATGAGCCACGCGGTGAAATTCATTTGCTTTATGCTGTGGAACAAGATGTGCATCCTGCGCTGTATGCATGGGGCATGAAAACGGTTTTCGAAGTGATTCCGGATTTGGAAAAAAAAGTAAAGGTACGCATGGACGAATCGGTTAAACGTATTGCCGAACTTAAAGAACGAAAAATCATTAAACTTGTGCGTGAAGGTAAACCGCATAAGGTCATAAGCACTTATGCCGACGAAATCAGTCCGGATGCGTTGGTCATCGGTACACATGGCTTGGTAGGATTGGAACGTTTTTTATTGGGCAGTACAACGGAACGGGTTATTCGATCGATTCGATTTCCGGTATTGACGGTTAAACTGAAGAATATTATTTAAACTGTAATGCTCGGTGCAAAAAATATAAAAGCCGATTTTGGGCAAACATAATCGCGAAAAACACGAATTTGTTTTTTTCTATTAAAACAATGGGTTTTAATCCAACAAATAAACGGTTAGAATGAGCAAGAAGAACTACTTGTGGGTTAAAGGGGCGCGCGAGCATAACCTTAAAAATATTGATGTTAAAATTCCCCGAGATAAATTTGTGGTTATTACCGGATTGTCTGGTTCGGGTAAGTCGAGTTTGGCTTTTGATACTATTTATGCCGAAGGGCAGCGCCGCTATGTGGAGTCGCTCAGCGCTTATGCGCGTCAATTTTTGGGTTTGATGGAAAAACCGGATGTGGATTATATCGAGGGCTTGTCTCCTGCTATTTCCATCGAGCAGAAATCTACCAGTCGTAATCCGCGTTCTACCGTAGGTACGGTAACCGAAATTTACGATTATTTACGCTTGCTATTTGCGCGTGTGGGCAAGATGCATTGTTATCGGTGCGGTCGTCCGGTTGAAAAGCAAACGGTGCAACAAATTGTGGATACGATTCTTTCCTGGCCTGAGGGAACGCGTTTTCAGGTTTTGGCGCCGGTGGTACGCGGGCGCAAAGGAGAGTACAGAGAAGTTTTTAATCAATTTCGTAAAGATGGTTTTGTGCGTGTGCGTGTGGACGGTGAAATTCGCTCTTTGGACGAAGAGATTATTCTTGAGAAAAATAAGAAGCACACCATAGAGTTGGTTGTTGATCGTTTGGTTTTAAACGGCCAAATTCAAAAGCGTTTGACCGATTCGATTGAGTTGGCGCTTAAGCAAAGCGGCGGGCTTGTGTACATCAATAAACCGGATAGCGGTGAAGATGTTATGTTTAGCGAACAGTTTGCTTGTGCGCATTGCGGCCTTTCGTTTGAAGAACCTGCCCCGCGTTTGTTTTCCTTTAACAGTCCTTATGGCGCCTGTCCCAAATGTGACGGCTTGGGAGTTTTGACTAAAATAGATCCCGACTTAATTATTTCGGATAAGAATCTTTCTATTAATCAAGGTGCTATTTCCGTTTTAAGCGGACGACGCGAAGGCTGGTTGTACGAGATGATTGCCAGTTTGGCTCGACGTTTGGATTTTAGTTTGGATACGCCGTGGAAAGATTTGCCGGAAAAAGTACGTAACATTATTCTTTACGGTACTGGCGAAGAGCAGATTGCTTTTGTTTATGAGCGCAAAAAAACTCGCATCGAATGGCAAAGTAATTTTGAAGGGATTGTTAACAATTTATTGCGGCGTTATAAACAAACGGGTTCGGTGCATGTCCGTCGCTGGATAGAAGGCTTTATGAATAATATGGTTTGCGACGCTTGCCGGGGCACTCGTTTGAAAAAAGAGGCTTTGGCTGTTACGGTTGGAGGTAAAAATATTTATGAAGTTACCGAGCTTTCGATACGTGATGCGTTGGAATTTTTTAACCGTCTAAAATTAGGTCGCCAGCAGGAAAAAATCGCCAGACAAATATTAAAAGAGGTAAAACAACGCTTGCAGTTTTTGATTAATGTGGGTTTGGATTATTTGACACTTAGCCGAAGTGCCGGAACGCTTTCTGGCGGTGAAGCGCAACGCATTCGTTTGGCTACGCAGATTGGATCGCAACTGGTGGGGGTGATGTATATTCTGGATGAACCGAGTATCGGCTTGCATCAGCGCGATAATCGTAAACTGATTCGTACGCTAAAGCAACTTCGTGATTTGGGTAATACGGTTTTGGTGGTGGAACACGACCGCGAAACGATCGAAGAAGCGGATTTTGTAATCGATTTGGGGCCACGTGCCGGAATTCACGGGGGCGAAATCGTTGCTATGGGTACTCCCAAGGCCATCATGCGCAGCCGGAAAAGTTTGACCGGTCAATATCTGTCCGATAAAAAATCTATTCCTGTTCCACAACAAAGGCGAACGGGCAATGGAACGTTTTTGACTATTGTGGGAGCATTTGGAAATAATCTTAAACACATCACGGTGCGTTTCCCTTTGGGTACTTTTGTATGCGTTACCGGAGTTTCAGGTTCGGGTAAGAGTACGTTGGTAAATGAAACGCTTTATGCCGCTCTGGCAAAATATTTTTACAAAGCCAAAAAAAATCCATTGCCTTACCGGCGTATCGATGGTTTGGAAAATATCGACAAAGTAATCGATTTGGATCAATCGCCCATCGGAAGAACCCCTCGTTCTAATCCGGCTACTTATACGGGTTTGTTTACGCCTATCCGCGATTTGTTTAGCCAACTGCCGGAATCTAAAATTCGCGGTTACAAACCTGGGCGATTTAGTTTTAATGTGAAGGGCGGGCGTTGTGAATATTGTGAAGGCGACGGAATAAAAAAGATCGAGATGCATTTTTTGCCCGATGTGTACGTCCAATGCGAGGTGTGCAAAGGAAAAAGGTATAATCGCGAAACATTGCAAATCAAATACAAAGGAAAATCCATTGCCGATGTGCTGGATATGACGGTGGAAGAAGCATTGCATTTTTTTCGCAATATCCCCAGTGTAAAACGGCGTTTAAAAACTTTGTTTGATGTGGGGTTGGGTTATATTAAGCTGGGACAATCGGCCACTACGCTATCCGGAGGGGAGGCGCAACGTGTAAAACTGGCTTCGGAACTGAGTAAAGTGGGAACCGGCAATACGCTTTATATTTTGGATGAACCAACTACAGGACTGCATTTTGAAGATATTAAAATGCTCTTGCAGGTATTAACGCGTTTAGTGGATAAAGGGAATACGGTGATTGTTATCGAACATAATTTGGATGTGATTAAAACAGCGGATTGGATCGTTGATTTGGGTCCGGAAGGTGGGGAACAGGGAGGTTTTATTGTGGCCGAGGGTACACCGGAACAGATAGCCGAAAATGAGAAATCGTTTACGGGCCGGTTTTTACGCAAAGAATTGGGACGGGCCATGGAAGGGTGATGCACTATGGCGCGTGAATAAGAAAGATTTGCAGGCATACATCATAATATAATCCGATAACGGTAAAACGGTTTCTAATAAACGTCAAAGACAGGCAAAATATTTTAATAAATTCGGAAATTTTGCGATTTTGTATATGGCACCGGAATGTGGCCGATATGAACATTGTCATTTTTTCAACGTAGGGTAAACCCCATGGTTGTGCCAACGACTGCCTGCTGGCAGTCGTTGAGGTAAGATTATTGGCAAAAAAATAGAGAGAAAAACGGGGGAATATAAGTTGGTTTATGGGGATTTTTTGAGAAATATTTCTCAAAATATGGATTATTTAGGAAATTGTATCTCAAATTCTACAAATTGCATGACATTTTTATATTTTTGCCTAAAAAACCGAAAAATAATGAAATTTATTTTGGATTAATTAATTAAAAGATTTAAATTTCTACTCTTAAATAAAACGGAAAGAAAGCGTCGGTAAAAATGGCGTTTTTTTGCTTTATTCGGGGACTGATTGCAATCAGTCCCCGTCGCCATTTGCGTTTTGACTGATGGCCATCAGTCAAAACGTTTGGTGGGTAAAAGGCAGAATAATTTAGCTAAACTATTTTATCGTTTTTCAATTAATAAAATTATAAACAGGGGTTACCATTTATGGAAAAGAAAAAAGAAACCAAAACCTTAGAACGCGTTACCATCCGTTTTGCCGGTGATTCCGGTGACGGAATGCAGTTGACAGGAATGCGTTTTACCTCGACTACAGCACAGGAAGGACATGAGCTGGTAACATTGCCGGATTATCCGGCAGAAATCCGCGCACCGGCCGGAACGTTATACGGTGTTTCCGGATTTCAAATTCAAATTAGTAGTTCGGAAATTCATACCCCAGGCGACCAACCGGATGTTTTGGTAGCCATGAATCCGGCCGCACTTAAAGTCAATTTGAAATTAGTCCGCGATAACGGAATTTTAATCATAAATTCCGATGCCTTCAAAGGACGTAATTTACAATTGGCCGGTTATGAAACCAATCCTTTGGAAGATGATTCCCTAAAAGGTTTTCAAGTTTTTGCGGTTCCCATTACCTCATTAACACGCAAAGCGTTAGAAGGTATCAATCTTTCAGTAAAGGAAAAAGATCGCAGCAAAAACTTTTTTGCTTTGGGCATTATCTTTTGGTTGTTCACCCATCCCATGGAACCGACCATTGAATGGATCAAAGAAAAATTCAAAAAAAATCCCGAAGTTGTCGAAGCCAATATTCGTGCGCTAAAGGCCGGTTATTCCTTTGCACTTTCTACCGAACTTTTCAGCACATCATATCGCGTGGATAAAGCCAAAAAAGAACCCGGAAAATATCGTAATGTAACCGGAAACGAAGCCACGGCCCTTGGATTTATTACAGCCGCAAAAAAAGCCAAAAAAGAATTATTTCTTGGCAGTTATCCCATCACACCGGCCAGCGAAATATTGCACGAGCTCTCCAAATATCGCCATTTCGATGTGAAAACATTTCAGGCCGAAGATGAAATTGCCGGTATTGGCTCGGCCATCGGTGCCGCCTATGCCGGTGCTTTGGGAATTACCACAACAAGCGGCCCCGGAGTGGCTTTAAAATCCGAATTCCTGGGATTTGCCGTTATGGCCGAACTGCCGTTGGTCGTAACCAACGTGCAACGCGGTGGACCGAGTACCGGTTTGCCGACCAAAACAGAGCAGTCGGATCTTTTGCAAGCGTTGTACGGACGCAACGGCGAAGCGCCCATTCCCATTATTGCAGCCAAAAGTCCGGCGGATTGTTTTTACGCAGCCATCGAAGCCTCGCGCGTGGCATTAAAATTTAATACACCGGTCTTTTTATTAACCGACGGCTACATCGCAAACGGTGCCGAACCATGGAAAATACCGCATGAAGAAGATATTCCGGAGATTGAAGTGGAATACGCAACCGATCCCGAAAATTACATGCCCTACAGACGCGATCCGGAAACACTGGCTCGCAAAATGGCCCTTCCTGGAACACCCGGATTCGAACATCATATCGGTGGTTTGGAAAAAGACGATACCGGCGATGTTTCGTACGATCCGGATAATCACGATCGTATGAATCGTTTGCGTGCCGAAAAAATAGAACGGATTAACAAATATTTACAATATCCCGAAATCGACGGCGATGCACAAGGCGAATTGCTGGTGGTAAGCTGGGGGAGTACTTACGGAACGGTTTTTACGGCTTTGGAAGAAGTGCGAAAAAAAGGAAAGAACGTTTCCTGGTTCCATTTGCGCTGGCTGTATCCAATGCCTCCGACCTTGGAAAAATACATTCACAACTTCAAAAAAGTGCTCGTACCGGAAATTAACCTGGGACAACTTTCCAGAGTTTTAAGAGAAAGATATCTGGTCGATGCCAAAGGCTTTAATCGTGTGCGCGGTTTACCTCTTAAAACACATGAATTGGTAGAAGCCATTGAAGAAATGTTGAACGATTAAAACTCTAAAAGGAGTAAAAGAATAATGAACGAACAAAATAAAGTGCAGGCAGGGCAAGTAAAGTTGACCCCGGCGGATTTTACTTCCAAGTCGGAACCCAGATGGTGTCCGGGCTGTGGGGATTATGCCATTCTTGCCTCCATGAAAAAAGTATTGCCCGAATTAGGTATCCCCAAAGAAAAATTTGTTTTGGTCTCCGGTATCGGTTGTTCCAGCCGATTTCCGTATTATGTGGATACTTACGGTATTCATAGTATCCACGGGCGTGCACCTACGGTTGCCACCGGCATTAAACTGGCCAATCCCGATTTGAAAGTATTTGTCATTACCGGAGATGGCGACGGCTTAAGCATCGGCGGAAACCATTTCATCCACATGTGCCGTCGCAACGTAGATTTGACAGTCATCCTGTTCAATAATCGTATTTACGGTTTAACCAAGGGCCAGTATTCTCCGACTTCGGTAAAAGGGCAAGTTACTAAATCGTCTCCTTACGGAACAATAGAAGACCCCTTCAATCCGGTGCTTATGGCCTTGGCCTCCGGCGCAACCTTTGTGGCGCGTACCATCGATCGTAATCCCAAACATCTAACGGAAATTTTACGTCGAGCCGCCATGCATAAAGGCACATCCTTCGTAGAAGTTTATCAGAACTGCGTCATTTTTAACGACGGTGCCTATGCCGAATTAACCAAACCCGATACCAAAAACGAACGCGCCGTTTACATGGAACAGGGTAAACCCTATGTGTTTGGTAATAATCAGGATAAATATCTAAAATGGGTCGGCGACCATTTTGAGGTGGCTCCGTACAAAGAAGGTGAGCAAGAAGGCGTGGTGTTACACAACGAAAATTCGATTAACCCCACCTACGAATTCAGTTTGGCCAGCATGACCTACGACGCCAATTTCCCCACACCCATGGGAATTTTCAGGGATGTCAGCAAAGACACATACGAAGAATTGTTGGTTAACCAAATACGCAAAGTTAAGGCCCAAAAAGGGGAAGGCACACTGGAAAAATTATGGAATGCAGGCAACACCTTTTACATTAAATAAGGGTTGATCGATTCCCTTGCTATACGCCTGAAAAATTAATAAATCGGCTAACCGATCCGAATATCCCGTCTTAAGAGAAATTTTAAGACGGGTTTTTTTTTCATGCAAAACGAGACGCCGATCATTCTGATTGTGGATGACCAAAGCGCAAACCGAGAAACGATCAAAGATATCCTTGCAGATACGAATTTTATCATTCGCGAAGCCGAAAACGGACAACAGGCTTTGGATTCGGTTGCCAAGCAAATACCGGATTTGATTCTATTGGATGCCATGATGCCCGTTAAGGATGGCTTTGAAGTGGCCCGGCAAATCAGAGCCAATCCCGAAACACGATTTGTCCCGATTATTATGATTACCGCTCTCGATAGTTTGCAGGATCGAGTGAAAGGGTTGGAAGCCGGAGTCGATGACTTTATTTCCAGGCCGTTTAACATATTTGAATTACGGGCCCGGATTAAAAATTTGTTACGCCTCAGAGAATCGTTGAACGAACTGGAAAATGCCGAACAGGTTATCTTTAGCCTGGCCAAGGCCGTGGAAGCCAAAGATCGCTATACGGAAAATCATTGTAATCGTTTGGCCAATTTGGCCGAATCATTAGGCGCCTTTTTACATCTCAGCGAAGGCGATCAATTGGTATTACGTCGTGGAGGCATATTACACGATATCGGAAAAATTGCCATTACCGATCAAATTTTGCTCAAACCCGGCAAGTTAACACAACAGGAATTCGAAGTAATCAAAAAACATCCCGTAATCGGTGTGGAAATTTGTGCTCCTTTAAAAACGTTACAGCCGGTTTTGCCTGTAATTAAACACCACCATGAACGTTTTAACGGTAGCGGATATCCGGACGGACTTTCCGCAGAAAACATTCCGTTGCATGCGCGCATCGTAGGACTGGTAGATTGTTACGATTCGCTGACAACCCGCAGACCTTATCGCCCCTCTTTAACCCCTCGGGAAGCTTTGCAAATTTGCGAAGAAGAAACCCGACGCGGACTCTGGGATCCCGAATTGTTCAAGGCCTTAAAAGCATTATTAAAAGAAAGACGGTTAAGCAAAGATTATCTTTTCCTTTCGTGACTACCAAAATCGCGAAGCAAATAAAAGATTATCGCATAAAAAAAGATTTTTGATTATGCATGCACAAAACACATGCGAAAAAAATATTTTATCGCATATTGTAATTATAAACAAATATGCTTATTTTTTGTCAATACGAATCAAGCGGAGTTGTCAATAATTATGAAAATAATTTTAACATTTTTCTGGATTGCCATTGGTGCTGTTTTACTTTGGTTTTTTGCCAAAAATTTAGGCCAGCACGTAAATATTTGGTTCTTTACCCAAACGTATGAAAATATTAACCTGGTTACGGTTATCTTTCTTTCTACCCTGTTAGGCGTATTATTGGGCGCTATTATTATGACGTTACGTATTCTGAAAGAAAAGGCGCGTGCTGCGGGATTTAAACGAGAAGCCAAACGGTTAAATAAAGAAATAGAAAAACTGAAAAGCAAACTTGATGCGGTCAATAAAGAACTGGAAACATTAAAAGAAGAACGCGCCCTGCAGAAAACGGAAACGGATTCTACAGGCGAAGCACCTCAAACCGAATCGGAAGTTTAACGCTGCAAAACTATTTTCTTGGGATAAAAATATTTAAACATTATTACGGGATTAGCCGTGTTGCCTAAAATTAGATTCGTTAATACTGTTTGCGTATATATTTTAATTTTGGTTTTCATACAAAACGGCAGCTACGCCCAAATAAAACCACAAAAATTAATCGCATTGTACCGTAATCAGCAGTTTGATCAAATCAAACAAATGCTAACTAAAGCCTCTCCCAATGATACAAGCGGAACAACCTATTTGTTTTTTAAGACACTTTTTTTGCGTAACGGAGCGCAGGCGCGTAAAAATTACGAAACCGTTTTTAAACAATCCGAAAATCCTCTCAAACAACTGGCTGCCCAACGTTTACACGATTATTATTATGCGCTTGGTCTCTATTTTAAAGCCTCCCAGTATCAAAACGAAACATTAACAAAATCGGGAGAAAAGACAAAGGCAAAACCGGCCACACACAATTTGTTTTCCGAAAAATCGCCGTTTGAAATTCAATTCGGAGCATTTAGTCGCAAGGCCAATGCCGAGCTACAGGCCAAAAAACTTACAAAGCAAAACATCCGTGCCCGAGTTGTAAAACGAAAGATCAACAACAAACCGTTCTTCTGCGTATGGGTAAACGGATTAAAGAACATTGAAGAAACGCAAAAATTTGCCGAACAAATAAAAAAGCAGATTCATTTAGATTATCGTATTATTAAGCCATAGGGAGGAACATGGATATAAAGGAACTGAAAATGATCCCCTTGTTTTCCGAATTGGACGATAAAGCTCTGGAAGAAATTTCACGAATGTCGGTACGTCAAACGTACAAAAAAGACAACATGGTACTCATCGAAGAAGAAATCGGATCGACCATGTTTATTATTTTGCGAGGCCGAGTAAAAATTTCGCGCATTAGCGATGAAGGACGGGAAGTGATTCTTTCCATTTTAGTAGACGGAGACTTCTTCGGTGAAATGTCCATTTTAGACGGCCAGACCCGCAGTGCAAATGCGGTAACTCTTGAAGATTCGGAATTAATGTTAATCCAGCGTGAAAATTTTTTACGTATTTTACGCGATTATCCGCAAGTAGCGATTAATTTGCTTAAAGAATTAGCCCACCGCTTACGTCGCAGCGACGAACAAATTAAAAGTCTTTCCCTGCAAAACGCCATGGGCAAGGTGGCCTCTACCTTATTGCGTATAGCCGATGATTCTGGGATTATTAAGCACGGACAAGTCGAAATTTCGCAATTACCTCCTCAGCAAGATTTGGCCAATATGGCCGGTACCAGCCGCGAGACCATTTCGCGTGTTATTAAATCGCTCGGCCAAATGGGATATGTTAAAAAAGTTGGCAGTAAACTGATCATACTGGATTATGAAAAATTCAGGGAAGATTTTTCTTAAAAAATGGATTCGGGTTCGTTTAGCCTTGCCATTGTTTGCAGTAATTCCGAAAGATTCTCTTATTTTAAGAATATTTTGAAGGAATCGTTTCACCGCATTGTGTCCTTACCGTTTGGCAAGCGCATCGAAATAAGCCTTTCCGAAGAAATTTTTGATATCGTATTGGTTGATGCCGCTTTTGAATTAACCTTTAATTTGCAGACCATTCAGCATCTTTTAGAGCATAAAAATCTGCGCAATAAATTGTTTGTCTTTGTTCTAAATCCCTCGCAGGAATCGGTAAAGCATCAGATTTATCGCTTACCCAATAGTCAAATCTTATTTGATCCTGTTGATAAATTTAGTCTTATTACGGTCATTCATAGCGGGTTGCGTCTTTCAACCCTGCAAAATCGGGTGCAGGTTTATAAAGATTTGCTCGAAGGAGAGCAAAAATTAATTACGTATATGGACGATTTGCTGGAAATTAATCAAATTCATCAATTCGCCCGTTTTTCGGAAGTGCGCGATTTTTTACTAAATGCCCTAGTTAAAAAGATAGAACTGACTTTGGCCGTAGAAAAAGCCTTTTTTGGATTTGCCGAAAAAGAAGAAAGACGTTTGCGTATTGAACAGCCCGGACGAAAAAACCAACTGGAACGCATGGTTTATTTTTCGTATGAGAACAGCCTTCTGCTTCCCCTTTTGGAACAGAACAAAGCACAAGTTTTGGAGCATGCCGATTTATCGGATGGGTTTGTTCAGGAATTGGAAGAGTTCTTGGGATTCAAAATTTATAGTTTGCTCTTTGCTCCGGTAAATATTTTCCATCGGGAATTCGGTGCCCTTATTTTAATTAATAAAATTTATCGGGAGTCTTTCTATGAAAACGATTTGGCCTTCGCTACCATAGCGGCCCAGCGTATTTCATTTGTACTCGAAGAATTTTTACTGGAAAATCCGGAAGAGGAAATTCTTTCGGGATATTCGGCCAGCCCAGTTCGTTTTCAGGAAGCAGAACAGTACAAATTAGTAAAAAAAATTTTGGAAGCCGTTAATTTTGGTGTCGTTGTGTTTGATAATCGTTTTACCATTTATTATTTAAATTCCGGAGCATCGCAAATTCTCAACTTTCAAAAACCAGTATCCAAAATACGAAATTTAACGGATATCTTCGATACGAATGTGATAAGCGAAATCCGAAAACTGATCAAAGAAAAACCGCTACCCATTGTGCGGCATGAAGTTCAATTGGAATCACGTCTTTTTTCGGATAGCTATATCGGCTTGTCGATCTATCCCTTTGAAAACGGAAATACCCATGAAAAGTACATCATGGTTTTTTCGGAAATTACTCAAACCAAACGCATTCAGGCAGAAATTATTCGTATGGATCGCATGGCTTCTTTGGGGGTGTTAAGTGCGGGGATTGCCCACGAAATTCGCAACCCGTTGGCCGGAATTAAAGCTATGGCCCAATCTTTGGAAGACGAATTGCGCGACGATCCCCAAAAGCTGGAATACATTGCCCGCATCCTGCGTCAGGTCGATCGGTTAGACAAACTGTTACGCGCATTTTTTTCGTATGCCCGTCCGGTGCGTCCGGACCCTTCGCCCAGTTCTATTAAAAAAATTGTTAATGAAGTATTGCCTTTAATTCAAAGTAAATTAAAAGAACGCGACATCAAATTTTTTACCCGATACGCAACCGACTTGGCCAATGTTTTTGTAGATCAAAATCAAATTCAGCAAGTTTTGCTTAATTTGTTTCTAAATGCAATCGATGCCATGCCTTCGGGGGGACATTTGACTATCGAAGCAAAAAACGCTCAGGCAGCTATGCCTGTGTTGGATCGCCGCAAACGTATTCCGGCCTTGCTATCCGATAAATTTATTGAAATCAAAATATCGGATACGGGTGTCGGTATTTCACCCGAAGAATTGGAATTGATTTTTAATCCTTTTTTTACTACCAAATCGCAAGGAACAGGGTTAGGACTTTCAATTGTTTATCAAATTATTAAGGAACACGGCGGACAAATTGATGTGAAAAGCGTACCTGATAAAGGGACAACCTTTACCATTTTACTTCCTGCCGTTTAAAACGACTGGTATTTTAAAATGATGATAACTTTATTGTTAACACTTTTTAGTGGAATTGGTGTCGGTTTGCTGAGCTCAGTGCTTGGTTTGGGCGGAGGAATTATTATCGTTCCTTTGCTAACCGTAATTTTCGATATGCCGCATGCCCATGCGGTGGCTACCAGTTTAATGACCATTGCATTTATTACCTTGCTTAATACGTGGCGTTTCCAGAAAAAGGAAATGGTAAACTGGCGCCTGGTTTTTGTTATTGTCACTTTTTCTTCGGTAAGTTCGCTGGCTGGTGGTTATTTGGCTACAATTTTAAATGAGCGTTTCTTATTGCTTGTTTTTGTTTTGTTTGTTTTGTATGTATTTTTACAAACACTTTTTCTCTCTTATTCCTTAAGTGACCAGGTCGATTTGTCAACGCGTTCTCCTTGGTTTTGGGGTTCAATTATCGGCGCCTCAAGTGGGATTATTTCCGGAACAACTGGAGTAGGCGGCGGAGCGATAATTACTCCTTTATTATTTAAAAGCCGCATCGAAATACACGCACGTGTTGTGCCCATTACCAATGCGGTAATGTTGCTAAACGCTCTGTTTGCCTTAATACCTTTCGCCCTGCATCAGCCGCGGGTGCCGGGTACGCTTACGTTAGGTTATATTCATATAGATCGCGCTTTAATGATTTTTGCCGGCGCCGTTCCTGCTTCCGTATGGGGAACCCATTACCAAGGGCGTATTCCCTTAAAAACCAAAAAAATTTTTATTGCCGTTGTTTTGCTTATTATTCTTATACGCATGACCGTCAAATTCTTATCCGGAAGCTAAATCCCTTCTTTTTGCAGTTCGATGATAACATATTCGCCTGGGCAATTAAAGCGAATGGGTAGTCCGGAAGTTCCGACGCCGCTGGTGGTAATACCGCGAATGCCATTGTATTGCCAGTAATCTTTTGCCATTTTTCGTGGCAGGCGGCTATGAACCAAAAGCGGGCCGATAAGCGGAAAGCATATTTGTCCCCCATGTGTGTGTCCGCTTAAAAACAAGTCACAACGGTCCGGCGGAATGTGTAACAACGCATCATTTGAGTGGCAAAACACCAGCCGAAAGGCTTCTTCGGGAATACCTTGATCGGCACGTGAAAAATCGTCGCTTGCGAAAAAATGTGCGTCGTCCAGCCCCATAAGCCACACGGTTTGTCCATTACGTCGGATAGGGTACGATTCGTTGATGAGCATGCGAATGCCCATTGCTTCCAACGTTTCGATGCTTTCCCACGGATCATGGTTGCCTAATACGCCGAAAATACCGTCGTTTGCGTTTAAATTTTTGACTAATTTCTCGAGAATGTTCATGGCGTTATCTGTAAAGCCTTTTATTTTAAACCGATAATCGCCACCAAATAAAATCAAATCGAAGTTCAAATTACCTATTTCTTGCCCCAGACGTTCAATAACGGCTTCATTAAAATCGGCATGCAAGTCCGCGATGAATAACATACGGTAACCATGGAATACAGAAGGCAAATTCTTGAACTTAAGGTGGATTTGATGCATACGAATATTAAGGGCTTGCGCGCGTCCCAGACTATAAATACCGCTTTGTTTAAGAAGGGGAATAAACAGAGAGAATAAAAATTCGAAACGTTCAAAATGAAATAAACGTTGCCAGAAAGTAAACAAAAAAGGATTTTGTTCCCATTCTTTTAAACGTCGTTTGCTTTGTACTCGTTTTTTAGCCGGTAGCGGTTGCATGGTATTGTGTCTTTCTTATCGTGCGTTTATGGATTTTACCTGAATTTACTATCGAACCGGAAGCGGCTTTATTAAAGGGAAGCGACAAAGATGAGCAAAAAATCGTAAAAAAAAGGCGGAAGAAAAACTTCCGCCTTAAACGAGTGATTGATTATTTGACCAGCAACATCTTGCGCGCCTGCACAAATTGCGGTGTGCTCAGGCGGTAAAAATAAATTCCCGTAGGAACAACCTTGCCCGTCGCATCCGTACCGTTCCAAAATACACGGTACGAACCGGCGCTTAACGGCGCATCGAGTAATTCAACGATCTTTTTGCCATTCATGTCGTACACGCTCAGATTAACGGGCTGAACATCTTTTGTCGTTTTGGGAATGCCAAAACGGATTTCTGTGGAAAGGTTAAACGGATTGGGGAAATTTTGCTCGAGGCGAAACTTACTCGGCACACTACCTGCAACCGGCTGCACATCCTGATTATTTGCCTGAACCGTGATTGAAATCGGGCCAAACATTTGTCGGCTGCCATCGATATCGTGCGAAATAAGTTTATACCAATAGGTTTGTCCGGCAAGCACGTTACTGTCTTCAAAATGATAGGTGCGTTTTGCGGACGTATTTCCTGCAGAGCGTAATTGGGCATAATCGCGATAAGAAGCGATGGTGTTAAACGGGCCGTCCTTGTTCAAACTACGCTGAATTTCATAACCCAACACATCAAGTTCGGATTGTGTGGTCCAGCGGAGCTGTACCTTGTTATTTACTACCTGAGAAGTAAACGATGATAATTCAACCGGTAAAGATTGATCATACGTGTTATCCGTATAACCGCTAAGCCATAATGTGGCATTATCAACATCTGAATTCGTTGGGACAATAGAAGATTCGGTCGTTAAAACATAATAGCTAACAGTTCCACCTGAAGATTGGCCAGGTATGGTAAGCTGGACCGAATTTCCAGAAGTAATAACATCTCCAACAAAAGAAGCATAATTCCAATCGCCGTTATTATAAACATACCGTACCCAAAATTTTTGATCTGGGGGTGGAGGAGATAGTGAACTCACTACGGTAACAAGCAAATCTTCACCCGCACTTACAGGGCCATCGTCATAAACATCGGTAATCGTTGCTGTTGGTCCGTCAAATTCCAAAATGCAAATATTACTTGTTGTTGCCGCACCATTTGGATTTGCTTGAAATAAAATTTGATAGGTTTTGCCTGCAGTGGCCGTAAAATAGGCCGCCTTACTTGATTGATAGTTCCCTGATGGGCATATAATAGATTCGCCTGGATCGTTTAAAACTATTTCTTCGTCATTCGTTCCGTCTCCGCCCCAACTATACCAATCTGTTCCTTCCAAATGTATTATTCGAAAATAAAATGTACCGGCATTTATTTCGCCTGGGTTCGATGCAGAGGAGACGCAAGTTAACGTTAATACCTTATTAATACTACCGATAGCCGGGCTGTTATCCGTTCCGCCGAATTTCCAAGCGCCGTCCAGTGAGCTTATCTGGTCGGGGGTTGCCCATCCGTCTTCACTACAGCTTATAGCAAACTCTCCAGACCAAGCCAAAATAATTGTTGGTAAAGAGAGAAAGAAAAATAGTAGCAATTTTTTTAAACGCATAATTCCTCCTCATTTTTTTTTCTGGAAAAAACGAAAATAATCTCGTAATAAAAAAATTAGTTACGAAAAAATAATAAATCGTAAACTATATCACAATTGTTATTTAAATTTTTTGTAATTTTTTAAAAAATATTTATTAGGAGCTTAAATGAAACGGTTTATTCTTCTAATTTTTTTAT
>CAZRBA010000056.1:0-80531 GCA_964598255.1 uncultured Caldithrix sp.
ACCATTGGCTTTTACCTCGTTACCGTGATAGGTTTTCATTAAATACATGGTCATGATGTTGGGGATAGGTACGTTGGTATTCGATGCGTAGCGGAAAATATTACCGGCCATCATCCACCAGGTCATTTTGAGCGCATGTCCATCCGAGTCCGTGAGCCTGGCCCGGAAAGCGGGATCCATTACCTTGTACGCATTACGCAGGGGATCGGTGTACAAGCCTACGTTGTAAAAGCAATGGAAGCGATTGGTGTTCATGCCTTCCCAGATGGCCGTATCCGAACCGATCACCAGATAAACGTCTCCGCCCGAAAGGGGAAAGGCGGTAAAAAGAGTTGTAGTTAACAAAAATAAAACAAATTTCAAAAGAGTGTTTTTCATCTTTTTTGTCCTTTTTCTTTTCATTTTTGAAGGTAGTAAAAAAAAATCAAAATGCCAATTAAGACCCCGTAAAAGATAAAGCTCGAGCCTACAAGCAACGCAAACTTGATTTTGTTCCGAAAACGCTTTTTTCGTAATTTAACACATGTTTAATGTTTGCCATTTACTAATTGACGGGAGATGATCATGGCTCAAAATCTCATTGAAAAAATAGCACAACGTTTTGCCGTTGATCTCGAAACGGGGCATATCGTGCAAAGTGGTGATTATATTATGATCCAACCGGCGTATGTGATGACCCACGATAACACTGGTGCCGTAATTCCCAAGTTTCGAAAAATAGGTGCCAAAAAATTGTTTAATCCGCGTCAAGTCGTTTATGCACTAGACCATAATATTCAGGATAAATCCGAAAAAAATATGCAGAAATATCGTAAAATCGAAGATTTTGCCCGAGAAATGGGGGCGGATTTTTATCCTGCCGGTCGAGGTATCGGACATCAAATTATGATTGAAGAAGGCTATGCCTGGCCGGGTACCATGGTAGTTGCTTCGGACAGCCATTCCAACATGTACGGCGGAATGGGCTGTTTGGGAACGCCTATCGTACGTACCGATGCCGCGGCAATTTGGGCTTCTGGTAGAACCTGGTGGCAGGTACCACCTGTGGCAAAGGTTATTTTTAAGGGAAAACTTCGCCCCGGCGTTACCGGGAAAGATGTTATAATTGCCCTTGCCGGCTATTTTAGCAGTGACGAGGTTTTGAATCATGCCATTGAATTTACCGGAGAAGGCATCGCCGAATTATCCGTTGAACAACGCTTGACCATAGCCAACATGACTACCGAATGGGGAGCTTTGGCCGGTGTTTTTCCCGTGGATGAGCGTACGATCGAATGGCTGGAAAAGCGCGTCGCCTATGTTAATAAACGCGGTCCGGCCGGAGTGCCATCCGATGCGGACGGGCAGGGCGAACATCCCCGCCTTAATGCCAAAAAGTTGCGGGAATTAAAACAAAATCCGCTTGCTCCGGATCCCGACGCCTATTATGCCCGCGAAATTGTTTTGGATTTGGGCTCTGTTGTGCCTTATGTTGCCGGTCCCGACACGGTTAAGGTTACGCATCCTGTTACCGAATTGGCAAAGAAAAATATTAAAATTCATAAAGCGTATCTCGTCTCTTGCGTAAACAGTCGTTTGGAAGATATCAAACAAGCCGCCGAAGTTATTAAGGGTAAAAAAGTAGCCGCGCACGTTAAATTTTACGTGGCTGCCGCCTCAAGCGAAGTGCAAAAAGAGGCGCAGCAATTGGGGTATTGGCAAACGCTGTTGGAAGCAGGCGCCATTCCCTTACCTCCGGGTTGCGGCCCCTGTATCGGGCTGGGAACCGGGTTGCTCGAAGACGGAGAAGTAGGCATTTCGGCGACCAACCGGAATTTTAAAGGACGTATGGGCTCGCCTGATGCACAGGCCTATTTGGCCTCACCGGCCGTGGTCGCTGCCTCGGCAATCAGCGGGAAAATCGATACGCCTTTTCCGATACAACCGCAAACACCGAAGGCGGAAATAAAAATAAATCCGGCTCCGGATAGGCCGATGCCGCAGGTGGAAATTCTCGAGGGCTTTCCGCAAAAAGTGGAAGGTACATTGCTTTTTTGTCCCAAAGATAATATGAATACCGACGGCATTTATCCAGGCAAGTATACGTATATTGATGACTTTACACCCGAACAACAGGCACAAGTGGTAATGGAAAATTACGATCCCCGGTTTCGGGACATCATGAAAAAAGGGGATATTTTGGTCGGTGGCTTTAATTTCGGAACCGGTAGCTCCCGTGAACAGGCGGCCACGGCCCTAAAATATGCCGGAATTCAGCTCTTAATTGCCGGATCGTTTAGCGAAACGTACAAACGCAATGCCATTAATAACGGCTTCATTGTCATCGACATTCCGCAATTGGTACGGGATTTAAGGGCACAATTCGGTGAAAACAAACTAACCGTACGTACCGATTTAAAGGCTCTGGTCGATTTTATTCGAACCCATGTGCAGGTCGAAGGTAAATCGTATGCCATTAAACCTTTCGGACGGGCCGCTCAGGAAATTATTATTGCCGGAGGCTTGGAAAATTGGGTCAGAAAAAAATTGGGCTTGTGAATGGCGCTGTGTTTGTTTTGTTACAAAAATGTGATTTTAATGTGAGCCTTGGGCTCACATTTTTTTATATTAGCCTAAAAAAAAAGCGAAAAACAAAAGAAATGAAACGATTTTTATTCTTTGGCATTTTGCTGATCTCCTTCAACAATTCCTTAACAGCGCAAATTGCTTTGTACAACGACGGCGGATACGGCACATGGCAGGACGGTTTGACGGCTTTGGAGCAATTCTTGGATTGGAAAGGGGTGCCCTATGGAGAAGTGAATGCCGATACCATAAACAATTCCGATTGGGCATCGCGATATCAAGCTATCTGTTTTCCGGGTGGATACGCCTATTATTACAAATTAGCTATCGATTCCAACGGCATCCGCAAGATAAGAGAATTTGTCAGTCAGGGAGGCGGATATCTGGGGATTTGCGCCGGTGCCTATTTTGCCAGCGATTCCGTTGTTTGGGAAGAAGACGGAATGTTAGATTATCCGTTGGATTTGTTTGACGGCGTGGCTATCGGCGCTATCGATTCGATTGCCGCGTGGGATAATTACACCATGACCCAAGTCGATTTGAATTCCAACCACCCTATTAATCAATTTGAACCGGCATCCGAGATGATTCTTTATTACGGCGGGCCCTATTTTCGAAAGCACCCAAACGCACAAATGGATACGGTCGGAAAGTGGTATGGCTTTCACGATTTGCCAGGCATCATAACCTGTAGCTACGGGCAGGGACGTGTATTATTGATGGGGCCGCATCCCGAAATCGAAGAAGATAGCGATCGTGACAGTACTACTTTTGCCGATGAGTTGGATGATGATGGTTCGGATTGGCCGTTTTTGTGGTCGGCTGTCGATTGGTTGTTAGGACAACCCGTTACTTATCCGGAGCCGTCTGCCATTGCAAAACGAAAAGCCGAACGCTCTGCATTTTTCCCTATCGATCGGGTGCGGCTTTATCCCAATCCGTTTAACGGACAATGCCAATTAACATTTACGTTAAAAAGCGGCGGAGAGATTGACTTTACCCTTTTTAATGTTCGCGGGCAATCGGTAAAAAACGGTCAACTGCAAGGCCAAACGGGCCGGAATATTTTTTTGTTTGATTTCCCTCGTTTATCATCAGGTATGTATTTTTTACGACTGAAAAGCAACGGGTTTTACGTGTACCGTAAACTAGTTATCCGGCGTTGACGGGCCTTTTTTTATTTGCGAAGTCCGATTATGTGTCCGCGTACTTGATTGGTAATTACCTTGCCCGATCCTGTTGACTTGAGAATCAGATCGCCGTTTACATGACCTGCTTTGATATCGCCGGAACCGTCTGAGATGGTTATGGTATCACGGATGTATTCTAAATTGATTTCCCCTGAACCGTCCGTGATTTCCACCGATCCTCCGATGTGATCAATAAACATGGCTCCGGAACCGTCAGTAATGGCAAGATCGCCGTTAATCTGTTTGAGTGTTATTTCACCGGATCCGTCATGTACCTGGCAGTTGCCGTTGATATTACGAACCAGTATTCCTCCGGAACCGTCGGTAATTTCCAGCGCACCGTCAATGTTTTGTACAGACAAGAATCCCGAACCATCAATGATGTTTACGTTTCCTCGAATATTGCGTATCTCCGTACCGCCCGATCCGTCTGTTATTTTAAGATTCATGTGCTGCGGAATTTCGATGGTGAGATCTATTTCGATGTTGTCTTCATTATTTCCGAATATCCAATCGAACAATCCGAAAGCGTCATTTTTAGTTATGCTCGTTAAGATGGCTCTTGAACCTGCGCGTTTTAACGTGAGCGTAACCACTTTTTGCAGTTTGCGCGGATTCAATCCTTCGGGTCGAATGTTTGCCGTAACGTTAATTTGTTTCAACCCGGGTTTACCGTAAATCTTTAAAAATCCGCTTCCGCAGGTGGCCTCGAAAGTGGTTATTCCTTGTGTGTCGAGGGTTAAAAGACGAGTATTCGTATCTTTTCCATAGGCAAGTACGTAAATAAAAATAACGGATATGATAACATACAAACGCATAAATACCTCCCGTATTAAAACGTTGTTTAATTTCCGTTAGGTACGTAAAAAAACCACGGAAGTTTAATTTTCTTTGATCAAGGGATAAATCTTTATAAATTGTTGTTGGCAAAAACACGATTGGGAGTGCCAGAGAAAGGATTCACATGTCGAAAACCGTCGGGTTCCCTTTTGGGTTTGGAAGGTAATGCATTTCTGAAAAAGGAGAACAGCGAAAGAGAAATGGAATCGAAAACCTTAACATTAGGACAACTTTTCGAGCAAAGTGCTCCGGAAGATAGTCGCAAAACACTTTATTTCGACCGAAACGGACAGGAACTTACCTTTGCCGTATTCTACAATCGGGTGGAATTGGTTACCGAACTGCTGAAAAAACAGGGTATTAAAAAGGGAGATGTTGTTGCACTTTTGAGCGAAAATACCGTGAATTGGGCGTGTGCTTATTTTGCCATTGCTCGGGTTGGCGGAGTGGCTTTGCCTTTGTTGCCGGAAATGAGTGACCGAGATTTGGCGCTTTTTTTTAGTGCGCATGAAGTGGCTCTTGCTTTTACTTCGTCCGGGCAAAAAGAGCGTTTAAGACAGTTTGCTATCGGCTCTTTGCGGACCATAGTGGCGTTGGAAAATTTTTCCGTAGAAAAATTGCCGGAGAACAAAGAAGATTTCCCTGGCAAGTTGGAACGTGAGTTCGAAAAGTTTAAAAAAGCGGCTTTGGTTTTTATGAAAGGCCTCCGCGAAGAAGAAACAGTTGAGGTTACCCCGGACGACCCCTTTTGCATTTTATATGTTCCGGATACGAAAAATTGCTGGCAGCAGGTACATCTTTCGCATCGGAACATTATTTCCGCTGCCGAAAATCTTGCACAAACATTGCAGCTTCACGCCGAACATCGGGTTGCCATTTTTTTACCACTTTCGTTTACGTTACCTGTTTTGTTGGGAGTCTTAATTCCTTTGTTGGTAAATGCTCAGGCCGTCCTTTCGGATTTCCCGCAAGATGAAAAGCAATTTCGGCAATGGCTAAAGCGTTTTAGGCCCACACATCTTTTGGTTGATACGAATTATGCGCAACGGTTATTTAAACAAAGCCGTAAAGCGGGGGCAACGGAGTCGTTGTTTAAACGGTCGTTGCGTTTGATCCGGCGCTTGGCTCTTGGTTTTTTTAAAACATCGCAACCGAAAGATTCTGTTTTCTCGCAAAATTTGCAATGGTTAATTTGTACCAATTTTGCTCCTTTGGGCAAACAACTTCGTCAATTTTTGGTACGGGAAAAGATAAACCATCGTCTTTTGCTGGGGCATTTTCAAACGGCGTCCGTATTTATGACGGGGAAAGCCGAGGATAATTTGTATTGGGCGCAGGGACAATTGCTGCCGCAGTTCGAATGGAAAATTTTAGCCGAAGGAGATGATGAGAAAAGCGGAGAATTGGCCTTAAGAGGGCCGATGGTTTCGCTAAACGAATCGGATAAAAAGGAAATTACGGATGGATATTTGAAGACGGGTTGGCTGGTTCGTCGGCATGAAGCGCGCCTTTGCGTTTTGGGGCGTAAGGCCAGTCGGATTTTATTGCCTTCGGGCGAATGTATTTTCCCTGAATTATTGGAAGCGGTTTTAAACGAATACGATTGGGTGGCAGAGTCGTTAGTATATTTGGAAGGGGATGCGCTTTTTGTGCGTTTGTACCCCGAAACCGTTTATGCGAATAAAGTGGCACGTACCCACCCGGAACGTTTGGCTATTGAGCTTTTGCAGCATATTAACAAACAATTACCGGAAAATGCTCGCTTGCATGGTGTTTCCATTGAAGAGGAACCGTTTAAGAAAAATATATTGGGGCAAATAATCAGATAGGTTTTATCTTAAAAAGGTCCGCCTCCTAATCTTAAGAATTACTATTTAAAATATGTACAATAAATGGAAGGTTGTTGGTTCGATATAATTGAGCAAAATTTGTGTAATAAAAAGAGCAATAAAAAAGGTAAGAAATTCTTAGAGTTATCCCTTTGCAAATGTTGCCTGACCCCCCCCCTTTGCGCCTCTTAGCACACTTTGCGGTTAAAGAATTAGGCAAGAGATTCGTAAATATTGAGCTTATCCCCAAGGGAATGGAGTTTATTGGTAGTTACGTTTTACAAAAATCGAAAGCATACTCTTTGCGCTTCTTAGCGCACTTTGCGGTTAAAGAATTAGGCAAGAGATTCATAAATATTGCGCTTGTTCCTAAGGGAATGGATTTTATTGGTAGTTACGTTTTACAAAAATCGAAAGCATATTCTTTGCGTTTTCTTAGCGTACTTTGCGGTTTAAAATTAAAGTGCCTTAAATGGCTGTTTACAAGGAGAAAAAAACCCCGGGGGCAAAAATTCTATTTAAAATTTGCCTTAACCGTTTCAACGGTTTAGTTACCCCGCTCCTGCAAAAAACGGTCAATTGCTTGCGCCGCTCGTAACGAGGCTCCCGGCTTACCCAGTTTTTTCCGAACGATAAGCATTTCTTTCCGTATTTCCGTATTTCTCGAAGGACGGAACATAGGTTTCAAAAGTGAGGCCGCCCTTTCGGCCGTAAATGCACCTTGAATTAGCTCCGGTGCGATTTCCCTTTCCGCAACTATATTAGCTAACCCAATATGGTCAATTTTAACCAAAAGACGCGCCAGCCAATACGTTAAAGGATGAACATGATAAACAATTACCATCGGTACCGCATAATAGGCCGTTTCTAAAGTTGCTGTTCCCGAGGCTACCAAAGCCGCATCCAATTCAGGCAAAAACCGATGCATAGGAGCTTCTTTTAGTTTAAAACGCACATTTGCCTCTTGCAAAAAAGGGCGGTAATATTCCGCCTTCAAATGCGGTGCCTTTAAAATTAAAACGGATCGCACCGTTCCCTCGGCAAGCAGTCGGTTACCGGTTTTAACCATTTCGGGCAATAAGGTTTTTATTTCATTGCGACGGCTGCCTGGCAGTAAGCCCAATATCCCGTTATCCGTTTCAACGGATTTGAATTCCCTTGGTAAATACGCATGGTGTTTGTCTACCAAAGGGTGCCCGACATACTCGGCTTCAATCCCGTGTCGTGCGTAAAACTCCTTTTCAAACGGAAAAAGTACCAGCATTTTATCCACGTACTTGCGAATATTATCTACCCGACGATGGCCCCACGCCCATAATTGAGGACTAATATAATAAACTACCGGAATCCCCATCTTCTTCAATCGTGCCGCCAAACGCAAATTGAATCCCGGATAGTCGATTAAAACCGCACAATCAGGCGGATTCTTCCGTGCTTTTTCCAAAATGGTATTCATCACCATACGAATAAAAGGCAAATGTCGGATAATCTCGGTTAGACCTAAAAAGGCCATCTTATCGAGATGAAAAACCAATTCCATGCCGTTGGCTGCCAAATCGTTGCCACCAATGCCCCAAACCTTTAAGTCCGGTCGCAGCGAACGAAGCGCCCGAACAAGTTTACCGCCATGCTGATCTGCCGAAACTTCCCCGGCAATAAGTAGAATCGTTTTTTCTGCCATATAATCTTCTCAGTTCAATCTGAACGAACTCTTCAAACCTAAAAAAAACGGGCATAAAAAACAAACGCATACATGGACGGCGATACGGTTAAAACACTCAAAACAATCCATCTCGCTTATGCGTCGCATATTGCAGGTAAATTAGGCAACACCAAACGTGTCACATCGCAAAAGCAAACTTAGAATTTTTTGGAAATGCTAAAATATTGCCGTGAGAGTAATAAACAGGTGAAAAATTCTTAAATCACCGAAATACTCAAATCGAAAAATTTTCCCTTTACGAAACAGAACCATCGCAGAGCACTAATGAACCCGTAGAATATCGTAAACAGCCGGTGCGTTTTTCCCTACGGCACCACCGCCATGCCATTGATCACCACGCGGAAAAACAGCCCGAAAATCACCCAAACCCGATCCGCCATGATCATCCTGTAACCCTGCTAAAACCGTGATTTTCGTTTGGCCGTTCAAACCGGGTAAAAACGTTTTGGGTATTTGAAAACGAATTTGTTTATATGGTAAAAATCCCAATGGATGTTTACGATCCGTGGGCACGTACAAAGCAAGCCGCTTATTTTGTCCGTCACGAATTTCCAAACCGCCGCCAACGTAAATAATTCGGTTAAACGCACGGGAGCCCGGTAATTGAAAATGCGATAAATGACCAGGCCGTGTGTCTTTCCTTTCTCTGAGAGAAGGGTCATTTATAGCCAGTGCCAAATACGTTAATTGAAATCCGTACTCCGGATGCCAATTGGGATCAATCAAATTACGCATGTCAATCCGGAAACCCCAAAAAGCACCGTTATCGTAAACGGTGATACGCTTCAAATCGGCAATACCCGCAGCAAAAATTTTATTTGAAGGATATTGGTAATTTCCCTTCGGCCCATGATCGTCATTAATGGCATCGGTAGCGTAAAGTACGGTTGGCCCGTTACTACCAAGCGGAAAATAAACATCGTTCGGCTGCAATATCGTAAAAGACAGTTGAGAAATAACCGGAAATTTCAATCCGGAATCGATTCTCGCCAATTTCCAGCGACGTAAAATTTTTAACGAATCGGATGTGGTATCCGTAGAAATATATTCGTAAATAAAGTTGGTGCCGGAGTCAGGCAAAAAAATGGTTACCGGAAGCGAATCGTTTGCAAAATAGGCCTTGCCATCAATCCTTTCTTTGCTCAAACTGGAATGAATGTCAATCTTGCAACCGGCTTTCGTTTTTTGTAAATGAACATCCAAAAAGCCGTTTTTGTATGGTAAGCGACAACGAATTTCGGGAATATCCGCAGGTAAATGAGGTTTGAATATAATTCGGTTTTTCGCTGCTATGGGGCGATATCCTACTATATCCTGATAAAAATTACGGATGAATTCGGCCAGACTCCATGCCTGAGAAATAGCGCCGGAAACCAATAAATCTTGTCTGCCTTTTCTCGCAACTGGCTCCAAAAGTTCCGCAAAATTGCCAATAGCATCGTTTCGCATAATTTGTCTGGCTTCGTTCAAATACAGTGTGTCCGCAGGATAAATTTGATTAAAAGCCAATTGAGCGCTCAAAACCGGTCCGGCCAACCACGACCAGATTAATCCGTTATGATAGGCGGCATCCGGCGGATAATAAGGCAAATAATGGTGGTACGGGTGAAAATGGCGATCCTTAAACCACAAAGAAAGAACACCCTGCCTCGTGGTCAAATTTTCCGTTACCTTACGGGCGACCATCTTTCGACGGCTGGGTGAAAGTAAGGGTGGAATATCGGCCAAATCCGGAACTGTCAATGCGAAAATTTGGTTAGGCCGCAATGCCTCGGACGGAGTACCGTCGGATTTCAAATGGTCGTACAAGCAGGTTCTGCTGCTATCCCAGAAAAAACGATTGAAATTTCGCCATAATTTTTTCGCTAATTTTTGCCACGTGCCTGCCTTTGCCGAATCGGTCTTTAGGATTTGTGCGCAACGTATGCCCACGTTTAATGCCGTGTACCACAAAGCCTGAATTTCCACGGCGCGGTTACCGCGTGGTGACCAGGCACCTTGGGCCCCCACGGCATCCATCCATGTTTCGGCATCTCCGTGTGTTAAAAAACCGTATTGATCCGTGCGGTATTTGCGAGCACCCTCGATGGCCAGACGGATATGGGGAAACATCGCTTTAAGAAACCCGCGATCTCCTGTGTACAAATAGTATTGATACAGCGAACGAATAAACCACCAAGTTCCGTCAGCCGTATTATAAATAACTTCTTTGTTGGTGATTCTGTTGGGAATGCGACCGAGTAGGCGACTGCCATCTTCTTTTTGCTGAAAACGGGCGAAGTTGCTTAAAATTTGTTTTGCTTTATCAAAATGTCCTGTAACGAGCAAAGCCCCGGGTAACGAAATAAACGTATCGCGTCCCCAGTAATTATTAAACCAAGGCAAACCCGCCCAAATGCCAGGTCCGCGTTGATGCGTTACCAATGCATCCATAGAGATAACAGCCCATTCAAGTGCGTTTTGCAACCGTTCGTTTTTAACCCGAAAAGGATAGCGATTTAGTAGTTTGCGTAAACGTACCCGACGTTTGAGCACCATCGTGTCTATGTGGGCCAAATAATGCAATCCAAGAGTGTCGGGTTGCAGCGAATCGACCAAGCGCAGGAGAAAAAGATTTAATTTTTTGCGTGATGGTAAGTAATCAATACGTAAAAATTTACCCGGCCATCCCTCTATTCTTTTAATCGTTACCGGAACATTGGGAGACGGCAACGAATTTCTTTTTAAGTTTATCCCACTAAGCTGTAATTCATAATAATCGTCCGAACGCGGAGCTTTAAGGGCAATTAATATAGCATTGGTCGAATCGAAAAGCGTAAAACGCTCCTCCGTTCCGTCGCCATACACACGCTCGCTGCGAAACGGCAAGTAACGAAACAGACGAATATGCGTACGTTTTAGTTCATGTCCGTTTTTAAAAATGCGGTAATCACGGAATATGTGAACTTCATTAACGGTCCAGCCTTCAAATGACGATTGGTTGTAGCGGTGGGAATTACCGACAAAAAATCCGCTGATTTTGTTGGTAAAAGTAAATTGATGGTTGGTGCCATCTTTAATAACAATTTGCGGCAACCTCATGCGCTTTGCAACAATGGGCCTTTGTCTTGCCGGAACTTTCCGTTCCGGAAAAGAGCAAAAGCGAAAAATGCCCACAGCAAAAATAAAAACAATTAATAAAATGCGTTTCATAATTGTGTCCGAATATTGCTTACTTTACAAATTAGGGCAATGTGCGGAAATTTTCTCCTTACCTGTTATGTTCAAACCCGCTACACATCCACGCCTAAAAAATGACGGGTAAGTAATCCGATTCCGAAGGAAACAAGAGTTACCCCAAGACTGATGGCTGTCATTTCGCCAAATGTTCGCTTGAAATCCATCTCTTTAACGATCGAAACGAAAAACGAAAAGAACCAAATAACCAAAATCACAAAAATAAGCGTATTAGCCAGGGCCAAAAGATAATGGGCAAATACAAAAAAAGGGCCTACTAATAGCAATACCGTAAAAATATAGGCAATGCCCGTGTAAAAAGCCGCCACTAACGGGCTTTGCTCGCCTGCCTCCGTTCGTTTGGACAAATATTCCGAGGAGGCCATGGATAGCGAAGCCGCTATGCCCGTAATCAGCCCGGCCATGCCTATTAAACGTGTGTGTTGCAGAGCAAAGCTCAAACCGGCCAAAGCGCCCGTTAGTTCCACAAGGGCATCATTCAATCCCAGAACCATCGAACCGATATATTCGATTTTCCGTTCGTCGATCATTTCAACCAGCATTTTTTCATGTTCTTGTTCTTCTTTTAAAATAGGTGCTGCTTCCGGGATTTCGTTCAAAATATTTTGATAATTTCGTTCGGCCGTTTCTTCGCCTTTTTCCATCATTTTGATGGTAAAAGTAAGCCCCAAAATTTTTTGAATTAATAGATATTTCCAGATAGTTAACCGCTTGGGCTTTATTGAAACGCCGGTATATTGCGACCAAAATTGTGCGTGTCGTTCCTCATCGTCGGAAATTTTTTGCAAAACCTTTTTATTGTTGCCTTTGGCCTTTCGGGCCAAAAATCGGTAAACATAATGCTCGGTAATTTCGATTCGCTGATATTCCGAAAGCAACTTTTTCAAAGATTCGGAAATCGATTTGTGACTTTCCATGTGCAAAAACTCCGTACCTATATTTTTTTCGCATACCGTTTAAATGTAATTATTGCATCAGAAATTGATGAAACCAATCATGCACCGTTTTCCACCATAAACGCGCATTTTGAGGTTTTACCACAAAATGGTATTCGTCCGGGAAAAACAACAGTTTCGATTTAATTCCCTGACGCTGTAAAGCGGTAAAAATTTGCAACCCCTGTGTGTAAGGCACACGGTAATCGCGTTCGCCGTGTACGATTAACATGGGCGTTTTAAATCGGCGTACACGCTCGGGCGCAGCCGGATTCCATTTTTGGTACAAAGAACCTTTGTCCCAAGGAGTCCCGTTGAATTCCCATTCGGGAAACCAAAGTTCTTCGGTAGCCCCGTACATGCTTACCTGCTCGAAAACCCCGTCGTGAGACACCAAACATTTAAAAGGTTGTTCTTTTCCGCCTTCGATCCAGTTAATCATAAATCCGCCGTAAGATGCTCCGGCTGCGCCAACGCGCTGCCTAACTATGCATTTGTAATGATCCAGCACATAGCGGGTGCCTTTTAAGATATCTTGGTAAGGTGCCCCGCCCCAATGTTTGGAAACGGAGTTGGTGAATGCCTGGCCGTAACCGCTACTACCGTGAAAATTAATCATAAAAATCACGTAACCGGGTGCGGCAAACATTTGGTAGTTCCAACGATAGTGGAATTCTCTTTCCCAGGCGCCTTGCGGCCCCCCGTGAATAAGTTCGATGGCCGGGTATTTTTTGCCTTTTTCGAAAAATGGCGGACGCATTACATACCCGTGGACGCTATCGCCGTTTGCTCCGATAAAAGCAAACGGTTCCAATTTTGGCAATTCCAATTGAGCCAGCAATTTTTGATTAACATGAGTTAATTGTTGGTACTTATGCGATTTCAAATCGTAACGGAACAATTCGTACGGCATGGCCTCGTTTTGTTCGCGAAAAACCAGCAAATGGTCACCGGCAAATTGTACATCGGCCACGGTGTGCCCTTTTAATACGGGACGAATATGCGCTTTCTTAACATCCACTTTGTAAATGCTAACCGTACCGCGCTCTGGGCAAGTAAAATAGATTTCTTCTTTTTTCGGGTGCCAAAAAATAGACCCCACAGACAAATCGAATCCTTTGGTCAGTTCGCGCGTTATGCCCGTTTTACGATCGTACAGCATAATGCGCTTGCGATCAGCCTCGAAACCCGGCGTGGCCATGGAGAGATAAGCTAAATAACGACCGTCCGGAGAATAGGTGGGGTTGCAGTCGTCTCCTTTGTTTGTGGTTAGGCGTTGGGTGCGACCGCTTTTAATGTCGTAAACAAACAGGTCATTATTGGTGCTGGCAGCTACAATGGGATCGGTGTTACGCACAAAACAAATTTCCTTACCGTCCGGAGAAAACACGTAATCGTGCTCGCCGCCCAAATCCAACGGCGGCGTATCGTAATCGCCCGGGGTAACGTCTTTGATAATTGTCCCGTCCGTATTGGCCATAAAAACATGAGAACGCTTACCGTTTAACCAGTGATTCCAATAGCGATAAAACAAATGATCGATAATGCGTGCTTTAACCTTACTGTGCGCCACGGAATCGATTTTTTGCTTCAGGCATTCGATGGTTTGGCATTCTGGGTACACTTCGCTGGCAAAGAGCATTTTATCTTTTTGAGGACTTATGACCACATCGGACGCTCCGGCAACAAAGTGGGTCACCTGCATGGCCTCGCCGCCGTCCGGACGAATTTTCCAAATTTGTCCCCCGCGGTTAAAAAACAAATACTTGCCGCAAGGCGACCAGACAGGGTGGCTGCTTGATTGTTTGCTTCGGGTTAGTTGTTTAAGCGAATGATCGTTTAACGAATAAAGAAAAATTTCGGTGTGGAGATTGTTTTCTTCGATGTTCGGCGTAGTTAGGCAAAAGGCGACTGTATTGCCGTTCGGGCTTACGGTAACCGAACTCATTCGTTTCATTGAGAAAAAATCGTTGAAGGTAATTGCGCGTTTGTTCCCTGCGATTAACAAAGTGCCAAAAATGAGGATAAAAAGAAAAGACTTACTGAAAGAGCGCATGAGGTTTCCTCCTTTGCAAATAAATCGATGAGCGGCATTTGCCTTGACGGTTCACAAAACGAACGCAATACGTCAATAGCATTGCCTGCCTAATATACGCATTATTTCGCAGATTTGGAATAGAAGATAAAAGCGGGTGATTTATTGCCCTGCGCCCTTGCCGATTTGGAGGCCGTGGGTTAAGCGAATTGCCTACAATTTTACTTCGTGCAAACGCAGCAAATTTGTGCCGCCCTGTTTGCGGCTGGATCCGGCAATAATAACCAAACGGTCTTCGTTTTTAATCCAACCGTCCTGCAAAAGCAATGTTTGCAAATCGGAAAGTTCGCCGCTAACAAACAAATCTTTGTCTACGAAAATCGGAACAACTCCCCAATAAAGATTCATGCGTCTGAAGGTTTTGGCATTGCCGGTTAAGGCCAAAACGGGAACCGATGGTCTGAAATGCGACATGGTGCGTGCGGTGTAACCCGAACGGGTGAGAACCACAATATAACGCGCCCCTATTTCTTCTGCGGCGTGAGAAGCAGCATGGCAAATGGAATAGGAAAATTGATGCTCCTGAAGCGTATGTTCGCGATCGGGATTCAGACGAAAGTATTTTCGATGCTGCTCGCTTTCGCGAATGATGGCGCGCATCATTTGCACCGATTCCACCGGGTATTTACCGAAGGCCGTTTCGCCCGAAAGCATGACCGCATCGCTACCGTCAAAAATGGCATTGGCCACATCCGTTGCCTCCGCACGGGTAGGACGTGGGTTAACCATCATGGAATCCAGCATTTGCGTGGCCGTAATAACCGGTGTGGAACAAAGCATGCATTTTTCGATTATTTGTTTTTGTACGGACGGTACTTTCTCGGTTGATATTTCTACTCCCAAATCGCCGCGGGCTACCATTACCGCGTCGGATTCTTTAATAATGGCATCCAAATTTTGCAAGGCTTCGGGTTTTTCCAGCTTGGAAACAATTGGCACGGCCCGATCGCCCATAAACCGACGCAATTGCACAACGCTTTCGGCATCGCGGACAAACGAAAGTGCCACGTAATCGATATCATGATCCAACCCGAATTTCAGATCGTCTTTGTCTTTTTCCGTCAAAGACGGTTCGGATATTTTAACGCCAGGCAAGTTAATACCACGACGGTCGTACAAGCTGCCACCGTTTACCACTTCACAGTGAACATCTTCTTTGGTGGTTGTCAAAACTTTTAATTTGATTAACCCGTCGTTTACCAGAATAAAGTCGCCGGGATGCACATCGTTGGGTAAGTTCCGGTAGGTGGTGCTTACCATATTTTGATCGCCCGTTACCGGCCGAATGGTAATGGTGAAGGTGTCTCCTTGTTTTAAATGGATAGGCGGATTCTTAAAGGTGCCAATGCGGATTTTCGGCCCTTGTAAATCTTGCATTATGGCCACCGGTTTACCGATTTCGTACGAGATCTTTCGAATGCGTTCGATTTTGCGCAGATGTTCTTCGTGCGTACCGTGCGAAAAATTCAAGCGCGCGATATCCATACCGCTCAAAATCAATTTCCGCAATACGGATTCGTCGTCGCTGGCCGGGCCGATGGTACAAACGATTTTGGCCTTGTGATCAAATAAATCTTTCATGGCACCTCCAAAGGCAAAATGATAATGTTTCGCACCGAAAATTTTCCTGCTTATTTCCAGGGAATTTCGATTTGCAGGGCGCTTAATTTCTTTTCGAATTCCAGCCGTTCGATATTGCCCGTTAGTTTTCCTTCTTTGTAAACAATCCATCCGAAGGCGCGGGCCAACTCTGTTGCTTTTTGCGTGTCATTTTTGTACAGCGCCGACAAAATTTGTAATTCAAGGCTTGAGAAATTCTCGGCATTTAAAATGTAATCTTGAAAGGCTTCCCAAACTAATGGCACCCAACGTTTAACAATTTGCTCGCCGATGGTGGTGGCGTATTGCCGAATTTCGTACTGGGCATGGCCTTCCATGCGTAGTTTTAAAAAATGCAATAAGTTGTGCAAATCGATTTTCCAGTAGGCTTCGGTGTAAGTGCACAATGGCAAATCTTTGCGCGCTTGTTCACGCGCAATGCCTGCCTGCAATCGTTCTTCATAAATTTCACGGCTTAAACGATGCAGTTCTTTCTCCCGTTCGCTCATCTTTTCGCCGACAGCGACCGGCAAAAAACCTTCGCTGCCTTGCCGGTTTACCGTGGCTTGCAAGCGCCATGCGTGCGGGTCTGTTTCATAGGCGGCATCGATGGCAATGGAGTATCGGGTGGAATACTCGTTTACATTGGCCGTGCGGTGGCGAATCCACTGCCGCCATGTGTCCATGGGAACTCGTACGTGTAATTTGATTTCACACATTTCAAAGGGCGTGGTGTGTTGATGACGCATTAAGTAGCGAATCAATCCCCGATCCTGATGCCGTTTCTTTGTGCCGCGTCCGTAGGAAACTCGAGCGGCTTGAACAATGGATTCGTCGCTGCCCATGTAATCGACTACGCGTACGAAGCCCTCATCCAAAACGGAAAAGGGTTTACCCAAAATCGTCTCCATTTCGGGAACAACCGGGCGGCTGATTTGTTCGAATTTTTCCTGCACGATTTCACCTTTCTTTTTTAAGCTGCAATTTAAAGGCAGGGACGAAAAGACTCAAGTATTATTCACATCGTAAAAAAGGAAAAACAAAACGTTTGACCGAAATCGGCTGATTTTGTGCACACAGATCGGAAAGGCCGGAACTTTTTATCCGATTCCGAAATATGAACAGTTGAAATTTAGACGAAAAAGAGTAAATTTAAAACAGTAATATGGTAAACGGAAAATTTAAAAACTTCGAAAGGTTAAAATGGGATTTTGGGGAAAAGCCATTGGTATTGGTGTAGGATTTATGATGGGCGGACCGTTAGGCGCGGTTTTGGGCGGCATTTTCGGTCATTGGTACGATACGGAAAAAGAACACCATGGATTTGGCCTGGGTGTACGTTGTCCTTATTGCGGCAATACGGTTACTCCCGCAGCGGACGGCCATTGCCCTGTTTGCGGCGGCGATTTGAAAACGGCCGGTTATTCCCAACCGCAAAACGCTTCGGACCGCCAATTTCTCTTCTATGTTAGCCTTACCTCACTGGCGGCCAAAATGGCCAAAGCCGATGGCGTGGTAAGCAAAGAAGAAATCGAAGCGTTCGATCGTTTTGTACGTGAGGAATTAAGACTTCCTACCGAAGAACGCAAAATTGTGGCTGGTATTTTTAATGAAGCGAAAAATTCTCCGCAGGATCCCATGGACTTTGCTCGCCAGTTCCGCAGCCTTATCGGTTATCAGCCCGAAGTGTTGCAAACAATGGTGCATTTGCTTTTCCGCATTGCCATGGCAGACGGTCGCTTTCATCCTCAGGAAGAACGCTTCATCCGCCAGGTGGCCGAAATTTTTGGACTTTCTTCCGCAGAATACGATCAGATTCGCGCTTTGTTTGTCAAGTTCGATCATCATGCCTATCAAGTGCTGGGACTTTCGCCGCAGGCCGATATTGCCGAAATCAAAGCGACCTACAAAAAACTGGTAAACCAATACCATCCTGATCGTTTGATTGCCAAAGGGGTGCCGGAAGATTTTATTAAAATTGCCAATGAAAAAATGGCCGAAATCAACAATGCCTACGATCAAATCAGAAAAGAACGGGGCTTTTGAAATATCAAAAAACGAAAGAAGAAACCATGGGAAACGTGCCGATGAAATGGGATGAAACCATGAACAAACGTTACGATGATTTTTACAAAAAATTGCGTAACCAAATCGGTGATTTTCTGCAACGCAAAAATGTGGAATATGCAGACTTGCTGTTATTGGTGCCGGATTTCTTCCATCTTTTGGTCAAATTAATGTTGGATAAACGCGTTCCGGCCAATAAAAAACTCAAACTCTCGGCCGCGGTTGCCTATTTTATTACACCGTTCGATTTTATTCCCGAAGCCGTTTTCGGTCCTATGGGCTACATGGACGACCTTGCTCTGGCCGCTTATGTGTTGAATGATTTTATTAATCAGGGTGACATGGACTTGCTTTACGAACATTGGGCCGGCCGCGGTGATGTTTTGGCCAGTATTCAAAATATTTTAACCGTAGCCGATTATTACCTGGGTAAAGGTTTGTGGCAACGCATCAGACAAAGTTTTCGTTAACGGATTGTGCCGTAAAAACGCCCGGGCGGCCAGGGGGTAAAGGCTGATCCGCCGGCAGCAACGTTCACTTTTTACGTGGGGAAAATACAGTGTTGTATTGTTAGGCTTACTGTAATCCGACGGAGAAAATGTCGATATGAAATGTTCCTTTCCCTTGCGGCAACTTAAATATTTGCATGCGAAAATCGAAACACCCGCATTGCTTGTTTGGCAACCGCAGCTAAACGAAAATATAATGCACATGCAAAATTTGGCCGATCGCTTTAAGGTTAACCTGCGTCCGCATGTTAAAACACACAAAGCCTCGCTTTTTGCACACTGGCAGTTAAAGGCCGGAGCAAAAGGAATTACGGTGGCCAAATTAAGCGAAGCCCAAGTAATGGCCGCTCGTGGCATCGATGATATTTTTATTGCCAATCAAATAACTCAGGCAAGCAAGCTGCAACGTTTACGGACGTTGCACCAAAAAATTCGGTTGATTGTCGGATTGGATAATGTACAACAAATTAAACTGCTGGAGCCGTTTTTTAACGATGTCGGCAAACCCTTGAAGGTTCGTATCGAAATCGATTCCGGTTTGAATCGTTGCGGGGTAACGGTAGGCAACAATTTGCTCGTTTTGGCACAAGAGGTGCTCAAACAACCGTTTTTAAAATTGGACGGCCTCTTTACCCATGCCGGACATGTTTACGCCGCCACATCCCGGGCCGAAACGGAATCTATCGGCAAACAGGAAGGTGCCTTAATGGCACGGGCACGGGCGCTTCTTGAAAAGCACGGAATTGCCGTATCTGCGGTAAGTGTCGGTTCGACACCTACCGTTCCCTATTCCGTCCGAAATTCGGCTGTTAGCGAAATCCGCCCCGGTAATTATGTTTTTTACGATGCCATGCAACTTGCTTTGGGTGCGGCGCGGCCCGAACAGGTGAGTTTGTTTGTGCTGGCTACGGTTGTTTCGCGTCCGGCTGCCAATCGTCTGGTTATTGATGCCGGCAGCAAAGCTTTGCACACGGACGGAGCAAATTTAACCGGGCATTTCGGGCTGCCGGTTAACATTAAGGGAAAAGTCGTGCGCCTATCAGAAGAACACGGCGTTTTGGAAATTCCTCCGAAAACCGAAATTTCTGCGGGCCATCCCGTTTTGCTGATTCCCAATCATTCTTGTGCCGTGGCTAATTTGTTTGATGCTTACCAGTTGATCGACCGAGCGTACAGGGTGCAAACCGTGCCGATTGAGGGCAGAGGCAAAAGTCAGTGATAATGGGAAAAAGAAACATGAAAAACAAAACGTCGATTTTTATTTTCGAATTTAAAGAACCGGAGAATGCATGGGCTTGCCTGTTAAACGATTTTGGCAATTAAGTCTATTGGTTTTGTTTGCCGTGGGTGTTGCGGTGGTGCTGCTTAATTTTACCTACCGCGATTTACAAACAGATTTTGCCCGCAAAGAAACATTACAACAGGCATATTGGCTGCAAAATCAGCTCGATTTGTTTCTCAGTGATGATTCGGCCATGGCCGCCCAGCAAAAGATAATAGAAATAATCGAACGCAAAAAGCCAAATGATTTATTTGGCGAATTTTCTCAGGTACTTTTGTACCAGACGAGTACGGGTAAGGTACGGTACGGAAAGGCAGTAAAACTTCCCGCCGCACCGGATTCTTTAATAAAATTACAATCGTACAACCCATCGAAACCCGACTTGATTGCATTGCCCAAAAAAGCGCAATGGGTACTTTTGGTTCCTGTCGGGGCCGGAAATGCAGAACCGGCTTACGTTTTGATTCTGATTAAAAATATTCCCAAAATCGGTTGGTTTACAGTGGATTTTTGGCGCTGGTTTGCACCGTTGATTGTTGTTATTTCATTAATCGTTCTTTTGATATTGGTGGTTGTTTACCATTCGTTTAGGCAGCCGTTACGATCGGTGCGCAATTTGGCCGATCATTTGCAGGCCGGTGATTATCAATACCGCATCAAATATTCCGGAAAGGATGAATTTACCGATACGTTTGTGCGCATTAATCGGTCACTGGAACGTCTGGGTGCCAGTAATGTCAGCTATCATCAAAAAGAAGCGCGCATCCGTAATTTGCTGGAAGCGTTGGACGAAAGTATTGTGGTGCTGGACGATAATCTTAAAATTACCTCATTTAATCCTGCGGTAGTGCGCCTGTTACATTGTCCCTCAGAAGAAACCTTCGAATCGTGTTTCAGGCAGATTCTCGAAGAAAATCGGGCCCTGCGCGATTTGATTCAGCAGTTTAAAACGTTAAATCAAAAATCATTAAGTCGCGATATGGTTGTTTGGGCTGCCGACGAGCAAGAATTAAATATCGGTCTTACGTTGCAGCGTTTGGATGCCGGGCATTTTCTTTTGACGTTTAAGGATCTTTCGCGTATCAAAGAATTGCAAAGTAATTTATTACGGTCGATGAAGTTCGGCATTATTGCCAATCTGGTCTCTTCGATCAGTCACGAAATTCGCAATCCGCTTTCTGCGGTTGGCATTCATACCGAAATTTTAAGCACCCGTTTGCACAAAGAATACCCGGAGCTGGATCCCAAATTAAAAAAATCGCTAGACATTATTCAAAACGAAATCAAACGCATTCATCGTATTCACACCCAGTTTTTTAATTTGGCGCGCAAACGGGAACTTAAACTAAGCGCTTTAAAACCCAATGCCATTATCGACGATGTAATACAATTGGTGCAACACCATGCTCTGGAACAGCAAATTCGTTTGCAAACCGAGTTGGATGCCAATATCGATTTTATTTATGGTGATGCAGATCAATTGAAACAGGTGATTTTGAACGTGGTGCTAAATGCATTTCAGGCTGTGGGCGAAGATGGTCGGGTGCTAATTAAAACAAGTCAAGACGGCCGAAAAGTGTACATCGAAGTAACCGATAACGGGCCGGGTATTCCGCCGGAAACAGGCGAACATATTTTCGATTTGTATTTTACCACCAAGGCGGACGGCGGGGGCATCGGTTTGGCGTTGTGCAAAAAAATTGTCGAAGCCCACGAAGGGCGCATCTGGTTCCGCAGCACGCCCGGGCAGGGGGCAACGTTTACCATTGCCCTACCGCGTATTTCGCAAACGCGCAAGCAACGCATTCAAACACGCCTGACCCATTTGAACGGGTAAAGGCAAAATCGTTTTACCCGTTCGGGCTCTTTGGGGTTCGCTAGCTAAAACGGATTGCTACCGGTTCTTTTTTAGCACGTGATTTTTTGTCAAAGTGCCCGAAATGTCTTTTAATTTGTAAAAGAGTTGTTAAATAACAATAAGCCTGGCCGAAGCGCTTGCTTATTAGACGTGTAAACGTGGATTGGCCTAATGTGAAGGAAAAAAATGAATCGTCTGATCATTTATACCGGACCCGCCACAAGCTATTACCATTTTTTTGACGCGGTTTTGCCGCAGGTTACGCAGGACAAACCAACGTTTTTGCTGATTGTTCCCGTAAACCGTGCCGTGCGTAAACTGAAAAGAGAATTAATCGATCGGGCACGAAATCAGGCAATGGCCGACCCTCCGGTATTTACCTTTGACCGGTTATTATTGGAGCTTTACCGCTCTTTTCCCGCATGCAAAAGGATTATTTCCCGTGAAATCTTTTTGGTTTTAGTTAAAGATATTCTAAGTAAACATACCGAAGATTTTTCTTATTTTATGCCGGATGGTCGTTTAAGCGACGGGTTGGTACAAAAGGTAGCCGATACCTTAAGCGAACTGCGTAATTTCGGTTATGACAGCCGTGAATTTTCAAAAGTAAAAACAGAAGATCGCCAACGGCATCCGCAAAAGTATCAGGCGTTTGCTCAACTGCTGGCACTTTTGGAGACACATTTCGGGCGCCAGCTTATTGACGAACCTTTTGCGCGTGCACAAGCGGCAGAGCATTTGACGGAAGCACTCTTCCGCAAACAGTTTCCCAAAGTACAAACGGTTTACATTAGCGGATACGGGTTGTTCAGCCCGCCGATGATACGATTAATTGAAAAATTAATACAGTGGGTACCGGTCCGAATTAAACTGGACTACCTGCCGCAAAATCCTGAATTGTTCGCTCATACCCAACTGGCATTGAAGCATCTGAAAAGATTGAATCCCTTGATTAAACAAATAGCGCCGCAGCGGACGCAGTTGTCGTTGTATTTGTTTAACCGAAAAAAAGCACTTTCCCAACCATTGTTGCTCCACAACCGTTTTTTCTTAGCGGGGCTAACCGACCGTGAGCAAGAGGTTAAATTTATCGCCGGTAAAATTCGAGATTTATATTGGCAGGGTGTCCCTTTGCATCGCATTGCCGTTACCTTTAGTCATTTGGAAAAATACGTAACCTTGCTGCGACGAATATTTGCGGATTATGGTATTCCGTTCAATTTGTCTACCGGGTTCGAAGTAGCCAAAGCACCGTTAATCGCTACTTTTTTGGGGCTGTTTCGGTTGCTCACCGAAAATTTTCCCACGGAAAAAACACTAACTTTGTTAGACAGCTCTCTGGTTAAAACTCCGCCCGAATTCAACCCCGCCCTGATGCGCCGTATTTGTTTGAAAACGCGCAGTGCGTATTTGTACGAAAAAAATGTGCAGCGTATGGAAACGTTATTGGAGCGGATATGGGAAAACGATAATGACGAAGATTCGCAACTTCCAGACATTCAAACGGCACGGGATCAGATTGCGCTGTTGCTGCAAATATTGGAGCCGTTGTATCGCTTTCCGCAAAAAGGAACAGCAGTGGAATTTCGCACGCGCTTTCTGGAATTACTCAATCATTACGATTTGGTACATTGGTACAAACTGGATTACAATCAGTTGACCGAACGCCAAAAAGAAAGCAGTTTTCGGGCTTACAACCGTTTCGTAAAAATTTTCGAACGCACCATTTGGACGTTACAAATTATTTACGGAGAACAGCGTATTGACTTGCAAACCCTGTTCGGTGCGTTACAATCGGCTCTGGAACGCGAACTGTACAATTTAACCGAATGGCAGGATTACGGTGTGCAAATTATGCCACGGTTGGAAGTTTTGGCTATGGATTTTCAGATTCTGTTTGTCGGCGGATTGATTGACGGAGATTTTCCGCGTGCTTCGGTAAAAGATATTTTCTTTGGCGATGAAGTACGTTCGGCCATGGGATTGGTAGCCAGCGAAGAATTGTTGGAGCAAGATCGTTTTTTATTTTACGAATTGCTGGACAGTCCTGCAGAAAAGGTATTTCTTACCTATCCCCAATATCGAGAAGAAGAAGCACTTGTGCCGTCATCGTTTATAGCGGATTTGAAAGATGTGGCCGGAGTAACCGAGCTTTCCGTGCAGGAAGATCGGTCTCTGTTTGAAAACCGCCAAACTCTTTGGCAAGAATTCGGACAACATATTTTCTTTTTAAATACGGATCGACACATGTCGCTTGCCTTGCAACAGGCGGATTTGTTGTTTGCCTTGCTTGCCCAACCTCGTAAAACGCTTATTGATTTGTTGAATCGTATTCGATTTGCTTCCTTGCGTTTAATGGGTTCGCAATTTACCCGCTTCGAAGGTAATTTGGTCGGCAATAAAGATATTCTGCGGGAATTGGACAAACGCTTTAAAAAACGTGTTTGGTCGGTTTCACAATTGGAAACCTACGGTTTTTGCCCCATGCATTTCTTTTTGCAGTACGTTTTAAAAATTAAACCGGCAATGGTGCTTGAAGAAGAATTAACGCCCCTCGAACGCGGGACATTGGTGCATAAAATTTTGTATCGTTTTTATTCGGAATTGCACGTTTCGAAAAATACGACCAAACCGCTCGATTTCCGAGAACGCCTTTTTGAAATTGCCGAAGAAGAATTTGCGCGTATGCCGTATGAGGGGCTTTTTTGGGAGCTGGAAAAGTTACGTTATCTGGGGAACGAACGTGTGCGCGGTATTTTTGATGTTTTTTTACAGCAGGAACAGCAACGCTTGGATACGCTGCAGGCCCGTCCTGAGTACTTTGAATGGGCATTTGGCTACAGCGGCAATTTTCCCAAAGATGTCCGCTCACGACCCCAGCCGATCGCTTTGCATCTGGGTGAAAAGCAATTGTACTTGCAGGGCCGAATCGATCGTGTAGATGTGTTGCCTGACGGAGGCGCTATGATCATCGATTACAAAACCGGCCGGGTGCAAACCAAAATAACGGACATTGTGGACGGAATTCATTTTCAGATACCGCTGTACCTTTACGTACTTCCCGTATTGAGCCGCGAATTAACGCCGGTTTACGGCGGGTTGTACCAGTTGAAATCGGCAGATACTTTGGCCTTAAAGCCGGTGATTGCCAATAAAAGCAATTCTTGCTTACAGCAGCTCAAGGCACGGTCGATGGCTTTTGTTCCCAATAAAAAAGTAGTACGCAACGAAGGCCAAAACGAACTTTTTGATTTTGATGGTTTGTTGGAACATTCGGTTAAATTGGCTTTTGAAAAAATCGAAGCACTGCGTCGCGGACAATTTGAACACACCAAATTTCCGGACGATCCGCGGTGCAGTTCCTATTGCGATTACCGGCGCATTTGCCAAAAAATTACGGGTAAGTTAAAAGAAAGAAAAGAAGTCGGGGAATCGTAAACAAACGGTTATTTGGGCTGCACGGGCAAAGAAAAAATTCGAATCGCAAACGCAAAAACAAAACAAAGTAAAAGGTTGAGATGGCAGAGTTAACCGCAGAACAAAAACAAGCTCTTTTTTTAGATCGTAATATTTCCGTTACGGCCGGAGCGGGTGCTGGCAAAACCCGTTTATTAGTGGAGCGGTTTCTTAAAATTGCTATCGAATATTACCGCGGCAAGCCGCAAAATGTTCGGCGTATTTTAGCAATTACCTTTACCAACAAAGCCGCCGGTGAAATGAAGGAACGCATTGCACAAGCGGTTAACCAACGGCTGGCACAAGGTGAAAATGCGGATTTGCGCATTCATTTGCTGGCCATTCGCGATCAGTTGAATTCGGTGGCCATTTCTACTATTCATTCTTTTTGCACGCGAATTTTGCGCGAATATCCTATCGAAGCCCAAGTTGCGCCCGATTTTGGCGAATTGGACGATATGCAATCGGCAATGCTTACGGACGAAGCCATCGAACAAACGCTGGAAGAAGTGACCGCGGCGGACGATGTGCAACGTCGTCAGCCGCTTTGGGAACTGTTCGGATTTTGGGAGCGCACCACGGTGGTTAAAATGCTGCGCATGGCCTTGCGGCATCCTTATGAAATGGAAACCATTGTCCGACGCTACCGGAAGTTTACTCCGGAATCTTATCGCCATTTTGTAACGGAACTATGGCTGGCCGAAATGCGCCGCTTGCTTTCCGACCAAGAATTGCGCTATTGGAACCGGTTGATTAAAGCCTGTTGGCAGGCGCTTAGCGCTCCTTTGCCAGCCGAATTGCAAGAAGTGGCCGATTATCTTCGGGTGTGTGTTAATTTGCCGGAGCGTGTGCGGGAACTAACTCCGGATGATTTTCGGAACATTTTACGCCTTGCCCGTCGGTTTACCACCGATAAAAATACGCCATATGCCAATTTGAATTTTTTAGGCAAAAAAAAGAATTGGCCAAAACACATTCAAGAAACCGTGCTGGAACTGAGCGGTGCGCTTTCGCAATGGTTGTTACGCGTTAACGATTTTTTCCCTGGCAATGTACCGGATGCGCGGGATGAGCAAGCTTTTACCCGTTTTCAAACCTTTTTACAATTGTACACTCGGGCAGCCGATTTGTACGAACAAAAGAAAAACGAAATTCCCGCCGTGGATTTTGAGGATTTGTTGCTTAAAACGTACCGTTTGTTGCGTTCTAATGAAATAGTGCGGGCGGAATTAAACCGACGTTACGAATTTATTATGGTGGACGAATTTCAAGATACCAATGCATTGCAATGGAAAATTATCGAACAACTTGCCTTGCAAGACGGACATTTGGCTGCGGATAAAATATTTATTGTAGGCGATCCCAAACAGTCAATTTATGGTTTTCGCAATGCAGATATTCGCATCTTCCGTCAGGTAAAAGAAAATTTTGCCCTTGCGGCCGGTTACGAATCAAGTGAAACCTTTCCGGGAAACCTCGTTCTGGAAAGCAGCTTCCGTTTTTTGCCGGAATTGAATGCCTTTATCAACGATTTGTTCGGCCATATTTTGCAACCGGTCGGCGGCAATGACTACGAAGTAGAATTTCAGCCTTTGGTATCTCGACGCACTGAATCGGTACAGGCGCATATTGAATTGGCGTTGCTCGATCAGGAAGATGAACTTAGCGAAGAAGACTATATTGCGCATACGATTTTTGAAATTGTAAACGGTGAACAAAAAGAATTGATGACCCCCCGGGGCGCTATTTCGTTTGGCGATATCGCCATTCTTTTACGTTCCAGAAATAATTTGCTGGCAATCGAACAAGCATTGCGCAATTACGGAATTCCTTTTAAAACCGTTAAGGGAATCGGCTATTGGCAGCAACAGGAAATTTACGATTTTTACCATTTGCTGCAATTTTTGGCCGATCCCACGGATGATTTTGCTCTTGTGGGGATTTTGCGCTCCAAATTATTTATGCTGCCCGATGATGTATTGTTCTTTTTGGCCAAAGAGCAGGGGAAAAATTTCTGGGAAAAATTAAACGGCGATCTGCAGCAGGGAAACTATGCAAAGACAGACAAAACCCGCCTTAAAACCATTCGCGATACGTTAAATCGGTGGATCGGGATGCGCAATTTTTTACCTTTGCATGAACTTTTGCAAACGGTTTTGGACGATTTACATTATCGCGCCTTGCTGACTTCCCAAATTAACGGCGACCAATTGGTGGCCAATATCGAAAAATTTATCGATCATGTTTACCGCTTTAACAACAATGGCATTTTGGGGCTTGTCGATTTGATTAAGCAGGTCGAATTATTTATCGAACAAAGTTTACGCGAAGGCGAGCCGCAAATCAATTTGGAAGACAAAAGTACGGTTAAGCTGATGACCATTCATGCGGCCAAAGGATTGCAATTTCCGGTCGTCTTTATTCCGTACTTAAATACAGACAACCTTAAAAAAGAAGGTTCTGTTTCCAAGGTTTTAATAGATGCCGAAATCGGCTTAGGGGCGCCTCCGCGTAAAGATTTGTTTTCCGAAACAAGTACGCAAACCGAACCGGAAGACAATGGGTATGCCTTGTTCAATTTGTTAAAACTACAACAAAAAAAGAAGGATTTGGCCGAGGCAAAACGTATTTTTTACGTCGGGGTAACCCGCGCCAGCGATCATTTGTTTTTAAGCGCCAAAATTAAAACGGACAGGAAAGGGCAACAAAATATTCAGCCGCATTCCGCCCTGCAATGGCTTAGCGAACATTTTCAAAATAAAAACACGGATCTGTTTGATTCCGAGCAAAACCAATACCGGCATCCGGAATACACCTTACACATTGTTCGCCATGTAAAACGACCGGAACCTGCCGAACAAAAAATAAGTCAATGGCTGGAGAATTTGCAAAAACTTAAAGAACGGGTATTGCATCCGCACGCCGTCCCCGAAAAGGCATTACGCTTGTACCGCCCTCTGCGGGAAAGCCCCGGTCCCATTACGTTTTCGGCAACACGTTTAATGGTTTTTCAAAAGGATGCTCGGGAATATTATCGCCGTTATCATTTGGGCTTTTTCGAAAGCGATTACGAGTTGTTTGCCGATGCCATTTTCAAAAGTGATGATTCGCTGATCAAAGGGAAAATTTTACACCGCTTTTTGCAATTGTTAACCGATGACCAGGCTGCGGACGAACAGGAAACTTTGGAGCGTGTTTTGTTTGAATACGAAGTATTCGATCCGCAAAAGCAAGCGCAATTTCGGCAGGATGTTTTACGCCTTAAGGAAAGAATTTTTTCTTCTCCGTTAGGACAAAAAATCATTTGGGCTAAACAGGCCCGCAACGAAATTACTGTTACCATGCGTTTGGGAGACGATTACTTTACCGGAACCATCGATCGACTTATTGCAGATGAACAACACCTGTGGCGTGTAATCGACTACAAAACCAACCGCCTGAGCAAAGGGCAAATTGACCGTGTCGGGAAAAAATATGACATCCAAATGAAAGGCTATGCTTTGTTGTTAAGTCGTTTGTTGCCCAAACAAGCGGAGTTTTCGGTGGATTTGTATTTTATTCAGGCCGATGCTCTTTTTACACGTACGTATGGTAGGCGCGATATCGAGCAAATAGAACGCGAATTTTTACGATTGATTGCGGAAATAAAAGAAAAATTTCCGATTTCTTAATGGGTGTTCGGTAAATTTCCGAAGCACCATTCAAAAACAAATATTCCCAACGCATTTTGCAAAACAAAACGTTTTACCGTAACTTTCGCCTTCTAAAACCAAAACGGACGGACAGGCATGCAATTTGTTTCCAATGAATTGGTTATTTCCAATTTAATTAAAAGCCTTAACATCAAAAGATTAAAGAATTTATTGCTAACCGGCAGTTCTTTTTTTCTATCGGCATTAACCGGCAAAACGATTTTATGGGGAAAACCGGCAATTTTAACCATTGAACCGACCAATTTGTGCAATTTGCACTGCCCGTTGTGCATTACCGGTTCCGGTCAATTACGCCGCGTTCAGGGGCGCATGACCATTGCCACATTCCGCCGGATTTTGCAGCTTATGGGCGACGATATTTTTTTTCTGCTTCTTTACCATCAGGGCGAGCCCTATTTGAATCCCGATTTTTTGGAAATGGTACGCCTGGCCAAACAAAAAAATATTTATTGCACTACCAGCACCAACGGCCATTATTTTGACGAGCAGACCATTCGGGCAACCGTTCAATCCGGTCTGGACAGCATGATCGTTTCTTTGGACGGAGTAACGCAGCAAACGTACGGGCATTATCGGGTAAACGGCAAGTTGGAAAAGGTCGTAAAGGGTACAAAACGTTTTATGGAAATTAAAAAAGAAATGAAGTCCGCAACCCCGTTAATTGCATTGCAGTTTTTAGTGATGAAACATAACGAACATGAAATTCCGGCTGTGCGCCGTTTGGCAAAGGAACTGGGTGTGGATCGCTTGTTAATTAAAACCATCGAAGTACATTCGATAAAAGAAGCAAAAGAGTGGTTGCCAGAAAATGAGAAATATCGCCGCTACAAATTTGACGGAGAAAAATTGATTGTCAAAAATGCCGAAAAAAAATCGTGTCCGCGTCCCTGGCTTTCTACTCTTATTAACTGGGACGGTGGTTTGGTACCGTGTTGCTTTGATAAAAACGGCGATTACGAAATGGGCAACGTTTTAAAGGTAAAAAATCTGGAAGAAATTTGGTTTGACAAAAAATTCATGAGTTTTCGTACGCAACTAAATACCGATCGTAAAAGCATTCCCATGTGTCGTAATTGCAATCAAGGTTTTGGCAGTTTTATTCCGCAATTCAAATGGGCGCGGCGTAAAAAATAAAAAGGGCGGTTTGTATTTCCACCCTCCTACGGGGCCGTATGCCCCGAAATTAACACAACAGAATGCGAAGCCGTTCGCATTAATTGATTTTTTGATAGCCTGCCGGAACTTTGAATTTATTCTCACTAATCGGTTTTACTTCAATTTTAATAAGCTCCGTGTGGTAAGCAAAGGCCGGTTCTTTTTTGTTGCTTTTTGAACCTTTGGTTTTTCGGGCACTTTTCTTAAGTAAATTGCCAAACATACCGGTCGGATTGGTAAAATCGAAATTTTCATTTTCTTTTTCGGATTTTATTTTCTTACTTTTCGAGCTGGAAACATAAAATTCTCCGTCTATTACAACCGGATATCCTTTGATCTTTTTTAATTCTTCAATCCATTTTGTTTCGTTAAAATTAGCCTTACCGGCTTGGCCGTGTTTCATATTCTGAAACATTTTAATCCAGTTAAGCCCCAAAATGGATTGGGAATTAGGATCCACTTTAAGACCCACTTTTTGCAAATAAACTTTTTGAAAATTCAATTCTTCCTGCAACCCTTTTTTGATAGAGGCCGTTTTTTGAGTGGCCCAAACATCTGTGAACAAGCTATCCTTGCCTTTTTCGCCTGTTTCGGTGTTTTCCCATTCCGTAATCCAAAATACCTGATATTCGCGACAAGGAAAATTATGAATGGTTTTGCTCTTGTGGGTGGGAACTACTCTTAATTCTTGACGAATAATTTTAATAGCGTTATCTGTCTCTCCGGTTTGTTCCTGTGCTTCTGTTTGTTCATTTTGTTCTTCATTCATATTAAGTTGAATTTTTTCAATGGGGTGTTCACTATATTGATGTTTTTCTTTGAACAGTTCAATTACCTTCATGGCCTGCAAATCGGTTATTTCACCTTTGGATTTATCTCCGAATAAAAGGCCAGACATTATTTGGCCCACCATACCTTCGCCTTTAAACGTACCGCTACTTTCTTTGTATTGCTTCATTCCTTGAATAAAGATCAAGTCGTGCGTGCTGTATTGGCCGAGTCCTTTGAATTTTACGGTGGATTTACTTTCATGAATAACACCGGCAATGCCCTGAAATGCAAATCCGAATACGATAACCAGAAAAACGATTCGATTACGCATGGTATGGTCCCCCAAAGTTGGTGTGTTGCTTAATGATAAAGATATTTGTTCCAAACGCCGAAATCAAAAAAATTTAGTAATCAAACGATTATATACCCAAAAAGCCACTGTGCTTACCGGTGGCGAGTACGGGCAATTTAATAAAAAATACGGAAAATTGTTAAGCCGATGGAAATGTAATTTTATTAATTCGGTAACCGAACGCTTTGGCTTGCGGGTTATTACCGCCGGAAAAATTCTCCCTGCGTTTGTGTGTTAAGGGTTAAAAATATGCATTCTTGCGAAACTATTTTAACTTTGTTTCGTCCCGGTGAAATTTTTACTTTAAGTAATTGAAAAAAACCGGATTAACGATTTGAATCTGTGGGGTTAAGCCCGTAAATTAGGGCGGTTTAAGTTTCGATTCGGAGCAAAAACAATAACGGGCGAGGTGATCATGAGTTTGTTTGATAAAATGATTGTTTGGAGCCTGCCATTGGTACCCAAACCCATCGTTAAATTTTTTTCGAAGATTTACATCGCAGGTGCACATTTATCCGACGGCGTTAGAACCGTTCAAAAGCTTAATGCCAAGGGCATTATGGCTACAATGGATTTATTGGGTGAATTTACCGATTCCAAAGAAAAAGCGATTCAAGCGGCGGATGAGTACATTGAAATATTGCAAACCATTCAAAAAGAAGGGCTTAATTCCAACGTATCGGTTAAACCGACCCACATGGGCTTGCTAATTGACAAAGAGTTGTGTTATCGGAATATCCGGCGGATAGTGCAGGAGGCGCAAAAACACAACAACTTTGTGCGGATTGACATGGAAGATCATACGGCCACGGATGATACGATTGACATGTATTTGCGGTTAAAAGAAGAATTCGGCGAGCATGTGGGGATAGTGATTCAGGCTTATTTACGGCGTACCATAGACGATGTGAATCGTTTGTGCCAGCATAAAGCCAATGTTCGTTTGTGCAAGGGTATTTATGTGGAACCACGCGAAATTGCTTACAAAGACATGGCCATAATTAACGAGAGTTACAAATACAATCTGGAAAAACTGATTAATGCCGGTTGCTATGTGGGCATTGCCACGCACGACGAAAAAATGGTGTGGCACGGGCTGCGTTTGATTGATAAGTATCATTTAAAACCGGAACAGTACGAATTTCAGATGTTGCTGGGCGTAGACGAACAATTACGCGATATTTTAGTCAAGTCCGGCCATCGGTTGCGTGTGTACGTACCGTTCGGGGCCGACTGGTACGGTTATTCTACCCGTAGGTTAAAAGAAAATCCGCGAATGGCTGGATTTGTTTTTAAACGCATTTTGGGTATCGGTAAATAAAGCAAAGAAAAAGGCTTCGGTTGGCGGGAAAAACCGGAGCCTTTTTTGCGTTTAGAGGGCTAAAGTTTGCCAGAGATGTGCCTGCGCCCAAAACAAAAATTTAATCGATTTAACCGTTTCGGCCTGGCAAGAAAAAATAATGGGTCTGATACTTAGCGGAGGCGTCCGTAACAGCTACATGGCCGGAATGGGCCTTTTAAACTCGTTAATGCTCAACGCCCGTTGTCTTGTTATTCCGCATTTTATTTACGCCCTGAAAGAAGAAATCGGCACAACGGGAATTAGTTCCCAGGAAGTTCAAAAACGCATTTGGAAGTTGGTAAACCAGACGCTTTGGCTGAGCGAACGGTTGAAATGAAACTTTAAGATAAATGTTCAATACAACGAGCTTTTAATAAGTTTACTTCCCTTAATAGATTAAGCCAAATCCGAATAATCCCGCCCGATAGCTTCCACATCGCCCAAGCCAAGAGTGCGCAGCAAGGCGGGAATTAGGGCCGCCTTTTCTTCTGCATCGTGACGACTCCAGGTTCGGCTTTTTACTTCCAAAAAATCACCTATGGGCGGAACTGTAACATGATCGAGGTTGATATAAAATTCCGTGCCCTTAAAAAGAATTTTCCAGCGTAGGCGCTCTTTTTCAATAACCAGTTCGCGGCTCGGCTTAAAGTACTCGCGATAAAAACGCAAGCTGTGCGTGGCCGGAGCCAAATAACGGCTTCTGGAGAGCAATACAGTATGAGAGAATTCTTTTTCATGTGCGGGGCCGAGCAAAGTAAGACGGTAGCGCACTTTGAGAATTTCGTCGTTTTCATCTATGTATTCATCCTCGCGGTAACGAATACGCCCCTGCTCGGTATCGTTAAAAAAGAAGTAGGTGTCATATTCTCGATAATGACGTTTGTACAAAATAGTGATTTCCGGGGTATTCAAGCCATCCAAAACTGTTTGCGGCTCTTTAACAGGTACTTTAATTTGGACTTCGAAACTTTCCTCTTCGGTGGCGGTTTCGATGGCGATCAGTTTGGAAAGCACCGATTTTTCCCGTTCCGTCAGAAAAGCGTCAATTTTGCGGGCATAATCCTGTGCCTGAGCCATCAATTCGCGCTCATCCAAAGTTAACAACCGATGATCGCGCATTAAAAAGCGTCCGTTAACCATTACGTCGGTAACATCGGGTGCTTTGGAGGCGTAAACCAGTTGGGCGTAAACCATTTTGGGGTCGCGCTGGTAACGCGGAGCGTTGTGAACCAGGGAGGTATCAATTAAAATAAGATCGGCCTTTTTGCCCGGCTCCAAACTGCCGATTTCGTTTTCCAGATGCAAAGCGCGTGCTCCCAACCGGGTGGCCATGGTTAGTACCTGCGGGGCTGGTACAACCGTGGGATTGCCTGTTAATCCTTTGGCAATGAAAGAAGTCAAACGCATTTCTTCAAACATGTCCAAATCGTTATTCGAGGCAGGGCCGTCCGTACCAATACCAACGGCAATGCCCATTTCCAGCATTTTGGCCACTTGTGCAAATCCGGATGCTAACTTTAAATTGGAAGAAGGATTGTGGATGACGCCCACATTAAAATTTTTTAAAGTGTGCATTTCACCCTCGTCCAAATGAATGCAATGGGCGGCGATGACTTTTGCTTCGAACACGCCTTGTTTGCGCACAAACGGGATAACCGGCATACCGTGTTCGTTGCGCATGTTTTCCACTTCCTGTTTGGTTTCGGAAAGATGGATGTGCAGGGGCACATCGTATTTTTGTGCCAGTTGTGCCGAACTTTGCAAAATTTCTTCGGTGCAGGTGTACGGTGCATGTGGTGCAATTGCCGGTACGATTAACGGGTGATCTTTCCAACGCTTGATAAATGCTTCGGCATAGGCTAATCCTTCTTCGTAAGAAGGGGCATCGGGAGCCGTAAATTTGAGAACGGTTTCGCCCACAATGGCGCGTAATCCGGCTTGTATGGTAGCCTTAGCCACTTCTTCTTCAAAATAATACATGTCGGCAAAAGTGGTCACGCCAGAGCGGATCAATTCGGCCGCGGAAAGTAGCGTGCCCAAATGCACAAACTCGGGTGAAACAAACTCGCGTTCAACCGGCATCATGTGGCCCAAAAGCCACACGTCCAAACGCAAATCGTCAGCAAGTCCGCGCATGAGCGACATGGGAACATGCGTATGGGCGTTAACCAAACCGGGCATGAGAACCTTGCCTTGGCAATCGATGGTTTCGTTAGCGGTGTAATTTTGCAGAATGGAATCGTGCTCGCCTACGGCAACAATACGCCCGTCTTTTACAACCACAGCTCCGGATTCGAATTGGCTTAAGTGTTTGTCCATGGTTAGAACACGGGCATTTTTAAAAAGATAATCGGCATGTATGCTTTGTTTTTTCATTGAAAAGAATCCTCTGATTTTGTGTAAAAGTTGATGTAATTTAAGAATCAACGATCATTGATTCAATTTTATCCATTGCTTTTGATGAATAATTGCAACAAGGCCACCCAAATAACCTACGATTTGCAAATAACGAAAAACCGGTAAACATTTAGAACACAGATAACAGAAAACCAGCGAATACAATTGGGAAGGCGAAAACCACAGGTCGGTAAAATCGTGAATTTGAAATACAGATCGTAAAAATTTACTTTTGTTTTGCATTTTTCTTCTTTAAATTATGAGTCCCTTGCGGATGCGTAAAAAACGGTTACCGGCAGTAAAATTCGTAAATAAGTGCCGGAAAAACACGGGGATAAATAATAACCGCGGTTTTATGTGCCTTTTAATGGGTACCAAATCCTAACCGCAAAATACCTTAATATTAGGAGCACTTCGGAATGCACCGATTTTTTTTATTCGTTTTATTACCGGTTTTAGTATTTGCCCAAAGCCATTTGCTCATTACGGAAGTTTATGTTCCGCCCTCTTCCGAGGCTAATCAGGCTTTTGTGGAAATTGCAAATGAAACTGCACAATCCGTCGATTTGGGCCAATATTATCTCGCTAATTACAATACCTACTATCAACTGGTAGACAAGCAATTTCCCGTTACGTCCCAGTTTTTCGTAGCTCGTTTTCCTGAGATAACCATCCGGCCAGGCGAAGTGAAGGTGGTGGCCTTAGACGGGGCTGCCTATCTCGATGCGTTCGGTAAACATGCCGATTTTGAAATTAAAGGCAGTGACGGCCAAACGCCGGATATGAATGTAATCCGAATGGGAGACAATCCTTCGTTGGAAACGCTTAAAGGTATGATTATCATGTTTCAATGGGATGGGCAAAGCGATCTGGTTAAGGATGTGGACTATATTCCCTGGGGGTTGAGTGCATTCAATAGTGTTTGGATGGATAAAAGCGGCGTACAAATAGACGGCCCGGATGCCGATACCCAAACCAGCGCCTATGCCGACGATTTGAGCAAACCCCAACAAAAAGCGATTTCGAGTATTCCTGCGGGTGAAAGTTTGCAACGCAACGGGGTGGAAGAGGTTGACGAGGTTACCAGCGGCGGTAATGGGATTACCGGGCACAATGAAGCCACAGAAAACTGGCAGCTTAGCTTTAAAACCGCATCGCCGACCCCTGGTAGTTTTAGTGCGGTTGCCGGTGACGGGACCGGCTCGGTTACACTTAAGCCAGATACCGTAAATGCCGGAGATACAAAAGATTTCGTTTTGAATTTTTCTACGGACGAATCGTATGAATTAACTCGGATCGAAATTGACGTACCGCAGGATTTTGTTTGGTCTCGGCAAACTGCGGATGTGGTTTTGCAAGGCGATGCCTTTGGTTCTGCCCAGGTGCAGATAAACCAAGATACGATTCTTATTAAAAATGCCGCGCTTAATCAACAGCAAAACGGAAGCATGACGCTTAAAAATATTAAAGTTCCTGCGGATGAAGGAAAATATCCCTTGCAAATCAAAACGGCTACAGCCAATGGAAATTTGACTCCGATTGCGGTGTTCCCCTCGGTTTTTGTGGTAAAAAAACTGACCATTGCCGATATTCAAAACAATGTAAGTGTTTACGAGGGCAAGCAAGTTACCATCGAAGCGGTTGTCACCGTAGGCGTTAACGTGCTGCGTAACGATCGTACCAGTGCCTATGTTCAAGATGCTTCGGGCAGGGGCATTAATTTGAGCGACCAGAGTACCAATTATCCGGAACTAAAACGCGGCAATCGACTACGCATTACCGGGACGGTATCTGAATATACGGGCAAATACAACGATGTAACCACCCAAATCGAGAACTTTACCTTAACCGTACTTTCGACCGATAATCCGGTTCCCGCCGTACCCGTTTTAAGTTGTGCCGCCGCCGCAAATATTGAACTGGAAGGTACGTTTGTACAAACGGCCGGTGTAATTACGGATAAGGCTGAAGGCGTGGGTGGAGGAACCAATATGACCATCGAAGACGGTAGCGGGGCTTTAGCTTTGCGCATTTGGGATACGGCTGGTTTGGATTTGTCCGGTTTTAATATCGGCGATACGATTAAGGTGCGCGGCGTTATCAGCAGTTATCGGCTCGCTCCGCAGCTTTTGGTTTGTTATCAGCAAGATATCGAAAAATCGTCGCTGCCCAAAACCGTGGCCGGTACCGGAGAGGTGAGCGTTCAGCCCGATAGCGTAGGAAAAGGTGTGGCGGTTTCATTAACGTTTACGGCAAAGGGAACCTTACCCGATACTTTGAGCAAGCTATCATTAACCATTCCGGATGAATGGGGTTGGTCGGGTGATGCCGGAGATATTCAATTGACAGGTGTTTTTGGTGGATTAACTCCGGCGGTTAGCGGAAAGACGATTTCGTTGCAAAATTTTATTCTTACCGATGCCAACGCAGGCCAAATTACCATTAACAATTTACAAAGTCCGGATGCAGATACGTCCTCGGTTTTCGATGTAAAAACAGCTCCGTCCGACGGTATTTTGGTTTCCGTAGCTAATCCGCCGGTGGTAATGGTGGGCAAAGGATCGAGCCGTCCGGTTATTTCTATTAAGGAGGCACGCAACAAATCGGTGGGCAGTACGGTAACGGTTAAAGGCGTTGTTACCATCGGCGCCGGTATTTTACGCACCAATTTTACCGATGCCTACATGCAGGATGAATCGGGTTACGGAATTAATATCTACCAACCCGGCGGATTGGATGCGCGTATAAAACGCGGAAACTTGGTCATTATTACCGGAACGCTTAAAGAATATCAGGGTAAATTAGAGCTGGAGGAGAAAAACGTAATTGTTTTGCGGGGCGATCAACCTATTCCCGCCGTTCGGCAAATTAGTACGTTCGATGCCTCGCGGGCTTTGTACGAAGGTAGTTTTGTTCAGGTTAAAGGGCTTATTTCAAGCATCAGTTCCAGCGGAGGCGGTACGACATTGTACATTAATGATGGCAGCGGCGAAGTAGGAATACGCGTTTGGGATACGGCCAACTTGGATTTAACCGATTTTCAAATCGGCGATTATATTATTGTCCGCGGTGTTTGCAGCGTTTACAAGGGCTCGGGACAAATACTGCTTGGCTATCAGGAAGATATTATCCCTGTTGAACAAGTGGAAGGCGTGGTTTCCTTAAAAGTACCGGCCAAACCGTTTGTACCCGACGAAGGCGAAAAATTTCCCATCGAATACAGTGCGGGAACCGTCCATTCTCATGTTACGTTGCGCTTGTTCGATTTAAGCGGACGTATGGTTACCACGCTGTTCGACGGAACCGGGTTGCCCTTTCCCATTACCAAAGAATGGGACGGCCGGGATCAGTTGGGACAATTAGTGCCGCTGGGAACCTATATTTGCCATCTGGAGGTGGTAAACAACAATACCGGCAAACGGACGGTAAAAATAGCACCCATTGTAGTCGGAACGATTTTGAAATAAAGAGAAGGCAAAAAGATGCGAAAAACATTAATATTCGGTTTATTCTTGATGGTCATTTTTACATCCGGCCTTTCGGCCGGGGTGTTTGATAGCCGCTATCCTTCGGCGCGGGCTACGGCAATGAGCAACGCCAATGTTGCGTTTTGTGCCGATGTCTGGGCGCCTTATTATAATCCGGCCGGGTTAGCTAACCTAAGGGAAATTCAGGTTGCCTCGGCAGTGCAGCGTCTGTTTAACCAAACGTTTTTGCAAAGTACCTTTTTCGGCGCAACCTTGCCCGTTTCTTCCAAATACGGGACCATAGCGGTTAATTTTGAATTTTTCGGTGTAAAATACAACGGTGCAACCCTTTCCCGAGAAAATACGTTTACCCTTTCGCACGGGTTCTATTTAATGAACGATATTCACTCCAGCTTGTCCTTCGGGTATAATTTGCGATATTATTATTGGGATCTCGGCCGGTCGATCGATGATAGGAATTTGGGCTCTGCCGGCGCTCTCGGGGTTGATTTGGGGTTTCAGGGAACCCTGTATCACCGAATTTACGGAGGGGTTTATGCTTACAATATTAATGCTCCGACAATGGGCAAATACACCAAGCACGATTTACCCCAACGTGTGGTGGTCGGTGCGGGATATCGCCCCATTAGCAGCGTGATGACCTCCGTTAGTTTGGATAAGACCATCGGATTCGATACCCAGGTTCTGGGCGGTTTTGAATTCCAGCCGGTACCCTGGCTGGCCTTGCGTGTGGGTGCCGGTACGCAACCGAATCGGGTTTCTGCCGGTTTTGGTATTCGGTTTAAAGGTTTTGCCTTGGACTATTCGTTCCAAAATCATCCGGTATTGCCAGAAACGCATAAGATCGGTTTAATGTATATGTTTGGTAAGCAAAACTGAAAGAACGGCTATTTTTAAACGGGTAAAAAAATTTTTATGAAACAATCAAATGAACATAAGCAAGCAAACTCAATATGGTCGGGGAAAAAATCGGATTTAAAGAATTCGTCATCCGACCGCATTGGGCTGCTATGGGCTCTGTCCTTTTTTATTTTGGTGCTTATTTTATCCACGCCACCGGCTCTGAAAGCACAAACCAAGCTGGATATCAATCGTGCCGGTTACGACCAAATTGTCAAGCTACCGATAAGCAAGCAATTGGCTCAAAAACTGTACGATTATATTCGTTTTGAAGGCTATTTCTCGAGCATTTATCAACTTTGGGATATCCCGGGTATGGATGCGCAAACCTTTAAAAAGCTGAAAGAACGGATTTCCATTGTACCGGTAAAACAGCAATCGTTGGTACAAGAACGCATAGAACAAATTTACTATCGTTTGGAGCGATGGTCCTCCGGCGAAGGGTTCAATAGCGATTTTGTGGATTTGTGGATCGAAAAAGCGTTGGAGCCGATTAATATTAATACCATCAGTTATGAAGAGCTGGTAAATTTGCAAAACGTTTCTCCGGTGGATGCGGTGGCCATTTTAAAACAAAGGCGTTTAATCCATTGGTTTCGGAACAGCCGCGATTTGCGTTATACCCCTGGGCTTTCCAATTATGCTTACCGAAGTGTGCGCAATTTTGTGCAATATTCCGACGAATCTTTTGCCGATTGGCACGGCAGTATTTTAATGCGTGTAGATAACACCCCCTTTATGGCCCGAGATGCCGAGCAGTCTAATGTGGCGCAAAATTTAGACTTGGTAGAAAATCGGTCGTCCGCCAGTAACCAGTTGCCGGGCATGTATTATAAAATGCGGATTAGCAAAGGCAAAACGATCGATGTCGGATTAGCCTATGTGCGCAATATCGGCGAGCCCATGCATTATGCCTTAACCTCTCCATTTCATTTGCCCGAGATAAAATACAATATAACCTTTAAAGATTTGCACTGGAAAGACATTTTGTTGCGTAAATTGATTTTGGGCTATTACAAAGTAAGTTTCGGGCAAGGGGTTATTATGGAAAACACCGATTTCTTTATGCCCCGGAAATCGGGCTACGGTTTTCGTAAACGCTTTAATGGGATTTCCGGTGACCTTTCACGCACGCGCGAATTTGCTTTGCGTGGCTTGGCGTTCGAGATGAATTATCACCGTTTGCGTGGGATCGGTTTTGTTTCGTACAACAGCCGCGACGCTATTTTGAATCGCAAAAAATACGACGATCGTTATTCGTTTAATCAGTTTATTGTCTTAAATCAACGTTTAAATTATACCCCGGGCGATACACTACGTGGGAAAGACCTAAGCTGGTTGAATGCGGTAAACGAACTGACTTACGGTAGCCATTTACAGTACACGTTTGCTCCGGGTACCTTTTTAGGCATTAGCTATTACGAAAGTGCTTACGATCGCTATCTTGACCCCGATCCGTACCAAATCGTGGGAACCGATTATAAAGGAAACCAAAATTGGGATTTACGGCGAACCACAGCGGATGCGGAAATATTACAATCGTACGGCGGCCCGGTTTCAAGGGGATCCAATCCGTTTTGGAGCAAAGCTATTTCCTTTCGTCGCGTTTACGGCTTTAACTTTCAAACAGTTTGGCGCAATATCGCTTTGCAGGGCGAATACGGTATTCTGGACAAAAGCCGGGAAGGATTCAAGTTGGGCACTGGGCCGCGTGCTTTTGTAGCCTCGGCGTATTGGCAAAGCGAAACATTTAATGTATTGGCATTGTATCGCAATTACGATTTGGGATTCGATAACCCCTACCAGCGCTCTTTTTCCAATTACAATCGTTACAAAGGTACCTTGTTCGAAAAGTATTATTATTTGCAGTCTCCGTTGTACGGACAGTTGTATTTGAATAATCCGCAATCACAGGCGGAAGAGGGTTTTTTTATTAGCACCTATTACCAAATGTTCCGTCAGTTGACGTTTCGTATGGATTACGATAACTGGATGCGCAAATCGGATGCGGCCAAACATTACCGTTTGGTCGGTACAGTCGATTATCGTCCGGTTTATCCGCTTGCCATTCAACTGCGGCAAAAATGGCAATCTCGTGAACCGCAAAATGCGGCCACGCCCAATCGCTTTTATAAAAACTATGAATTTCGCGGGCGGTTGCGGTTTCGTCTTTCCGGTTATGATGCCCTGGATTTGCTGTATTCCAATTCCAAATTAATCGTTCATCCGCGGCCGCGTGTATTCGGGGATATCGTTCTTGACGGTGAAGCGATCGCTGCCAATTATTCGCACAATGTGAATCGCTATTTTCGCTTTAGCGGAATGGTGGCCTACTACAAAGGTTTTTTCTGGAATTTTGAAGATACCCAATTTATGGTGATGGATAGCAGACAAGGTGCGTTGCGTTATTGGTTGTCGGTTTATTCGCGTCTTACATCGAATTTGTCGGTACGCATCAAGTACACGGCCGATCATCATAAACCCATTAATAATATTCAGTTTCAACCTTATCAATCAACCATCGATGCGAATCCCGGAAAAAAATTTGCCGCGGATTGGCTGCGGTACGATCAAAATATGTTTTATTTCGAATTAAACTATAATTTTTAGAGGCAAAGAATGAAAATAATACGTCTGATCCTTATCGTTTCGTTTTTGGCTGTTGCTACACAGGCTCAAATCGGTTATTTAAATTACAACAAAATGCATTACGGGCAGCAAACAGAAGCCTATTCCGCTCGCATGCTTGGCTTGGCCGGAAGCGGGCTGGCCCTAAGCGGAGCTTGTGGCCAGGGTATTGATAACCCCGCATTAATAGTTGGCGAGAAAACGGGTTGGAGCCTTAATGCCGGTTTTGCGGTGAACAAATTAATCGAAAACAGGGAATATCCTTATTACGATTCTTTTGTGGGTTTTAATGATTATGGGTCGTATGCATACAATGCAAATTGGTACTACGATCCTTATTTTAACCTGCGGTTTTCACATAAAAACAAATGGGGTCTGTTCGCCGTGCAAGCGGGTTTTACGCCCTTTTTGGATTTTCGCTATGATTACACGGAAGAGGTACGCGATCCGGTTAACAAGTCGGATCAGTTATTGGGATATAATTGGATTAAACAGGATGGCGTGCTGAATTTAAGTTATTTAGGCGTTGGTTATCAGCCGCTAAAAAATTTAAGCGTTGGGCTGAATATCGGCTTACTTTGGGGTTCCGTAGATTCCACCCGACAAATTGAACCCAAGGTTAGCGAAGCGTTTTTAACCCGCTCGGTTGATCAGCGTTCCCGATCGTTGCAATCGTCGCCCGTAGTGGTGAATTTTGGTTTGCACTATCAGCTTAATGATCGTTTGGGAATTGCATACAGCATGCGCTTCCCCTACAAAATTACATTCGATGGTCAGGTAAAAAATGCCTCCGATACTTCCCTGACAAAGTACGGTGAGTCCGTCACTTACCCCTTGCGATTGGGTGCAGGAATTGATTATCGTTTCCGCAATATTTTACAAGCGCGGGTTTTTGTCGATTTTTATTACGAATTTTGGAGTCAATTTGAAGATACGCGATTAAACACAAACGGATATAGAGATGTTTACACAATTCGAGCCGGCGTTGAGCATATCTTTTTTGATAAATTACCGTTTCGAGTGGGCTTTGCTTTTAATCAGCTTCCGGAAAATCCCGATTTGACCAGAACGTTGCTTACCGTGGGGACAGGCTGGCATGTGGGAGCGGCAAATTTGAATGCCGCCGCGGGAATTGTGCATGAGCAGTTTTTTCAACCCGATATTTTTCCGGACACAATTTACGGCTTGCCGGCTCGTACCGATTTGGATCGGGTAACGTGGACGCAATATTTTTTGCGTTTGGATTTAAGCTATCACCTTTTTGATTAAGCGGGATTTTAGCACATGTTAAAAAAACTTTCCATTTTGGCCTTATTTTTTGCCGTTACTTTGCAGGCCCAAACGGCCTCATCGATGAAAAAAATCTACATTTTTTATACCAATGATATCGGTGGGCGTATCGGCGAACAAAAAGCCCGGTTTTTAAATCCGAATTTTCCCCCCGTTTTGGGAGGCGGGGCGTCGGCAGCTACGGTTATTAATAAAATACGCCGACAAGCAAATGCAAACGGCGATATCGTCCTGTTGGTGGACGCAGGTGATTTTTTAAGCAATACCTCGGATTTGGTACGTAATTCCCGTGGTAAAGCGATGATCGATTACATGAACTTTATGGGATACACAGCGATCACCTTGGGCGTTAATGATTTTGATGTATTGGGTAAAGATGCCCTACGTTTGCATTCGTTCGCACGCTTTCCCTTTTTGGTTGCCAACTTACGAATGGATGATTCGCTTAACCTTTCTTCCGCGGTTAAGCCGTATTTTATTATTGAACAGAACGGGCTTAAAATCGGAATTTTCGGCGTTACCAGCCAATCCGCCGAATTTATCGATCATCCGGAAAAAATCAAAGGATTGCATTTTACTGCCGAACGCGATGCTGCCCAAAGGGCTGTGGATACATTGCGGGCCAAAGGTTGCGACCTGATTATTGCTCTGTCCAATTTGGGTTTACCATACAATGCTCAAGAGTATTACCCGGTAATCGAAGCACAAGACAAACAGCATATCGTTAAAAAATCGTTCATGAATACCATGGACTTGGCGCATTATGTCAAAGGAATCGATTTTATTTTTTCCGGGCGCATCCGTCGCGGATATAATATTCCCTGGGAAGATCCTGTTACACACACACTTTGTTTTCAAAATTATCCTTCGGGCGGAAATTTGGGAGTTGTAGTCGCCAAATTCGATACGAAACATAAAGCGTTGCTTGGTTACGATTTTTTGGCTAAAAACGGCAGTTTACTGTTATTAACCGAAGACGAATTTTGGCCGGATAAGAGTACTTCGGCCTTTATTGATAGCTTGCAAAAAACGTATCATGCCGATCCGTCCGAAATATTAGGTTATACGTTAACGACCTTGTGGCGCGGTTCTCAGGGTGAATCGCCTCTTGGCGATTTAATGACCAATGCCATGCTGGAGGCGACCAAGGCAGATTTTGCCTTTAATAATTACAATAGTATGCGTCAAAATTTTTCCATCGGACCCATCACCAAGCAGGATGTGTTTGATGCCTTCCCCTTTGCCAATGAATTGGTTGTGGTTAAGGTAAAAGGGAAAATGCTCAAAGATTTAATTGAGCGCAGCATCGTAGGTAGCTACATGGGCGTGGCCATTGCCGGAGGAAAGGTCGTATACGATCCCAAGCGTCCGGATGGGCATCGCATTGTAAAATTTTTAATAGGGGGCAAACCTTTGCAAAGCGAGCGCCTTTATCGCGTTGCGCTTTCGGCTTATTTGGCTCAGGGAAATTCCGGCATGACGCCTTTGAGCTTTTTACCGGACAGTGCTTTTACGTACACAGGTACATTGGTGCGGGAGGCCATTATTAATTATATCAAAAAACACAGTCCTTTAAACATTCGAGTTGACGGAAGGTGGAAACGGAAATAGGAAGAGGCCGTTTGCAAAGAAAAGATGAAAAAAATTTGCGGGAAAGAGTCGCAAATCTTTTCATACGATATAAAAAAAGCGTCCTGCATTTTGTCTTGAAAAGTGTTTAAACGGATCGGTGGGAGTATAAAAAAGGCTTTTATATCCTAACCCAGAACATTCTGTTCATTGTTAAAGTCCGTTTTAAGGTTAAAATATAAAAGCCGTTGCTTTCTCTCCGAATTGTTTGCTTAGGAGAGCGCGTCGTCTTTAATACGTATATTACTTAGAACAAATATCACGCCGATTAATACCAGGTGAATTACGATATAGGTTTCCATAGTTCTCTCAATTTTTTAAATACAAACTTCTGAAAATAGTCCACCGGTCAATATAGTGTCTGAAATTTTTAATTTTAAACGGTTCCTGTATTACTTCGGTCAGGTGATCGGATTCACTGATAATGTTGCTGCGATTGCTAATAAAAATAACCGGAATCTTAGCGGTAATGGGATCTCTGCGTAGTCTGCGGAAAAAATCACGCGGTGAGTTTTCAATAAACGTTTCATCTACGACAATCACTTTAGGACGCTGGAAGTGCGCTTTGCGAAACAGATCGGATATATGGTTAACATTTACAATTCGATAGTTGTAAATACCGAGAATATCCTGTATTAATTTTGCGCGATAAGGGTCTTGCTCACAGATGAAGATTTTCATATTAAAAACTCCTTAATTAAAAGCTTGGAACCGCCTCGGTCAAAATTCGGGCCTTTACGGCGGAAGACACGATGTTGGGTAATACATCCATAAGATCGTGCATATTTTCTTTATAAACCGTTAATATATCATCGTCCGAAAAAGCTATTTTAATTGAAAAATATCGACGTCCCTGTTCGTCTTCTAATGATTCGATTCTGAATTGGCCGTCGAGAATATTGTCAATCATCATTGTTGCCTCCGTTTGCTTGTTTTTTTTATTAATTAATAAAGCAACAATGATGCCAAATTGTAACATGTTGAAAATAAAAGAATAAGGGTGATTTTTGCTTTTGCGTTGCATAACTACATTAAATACAAGTAATTAAAAAATCAAAAATTGTTTAAATTGTATTTTTTACAATCAACAAAAAGGCTAAATTGCAGAAAATGCAATTATCGTTCTTTTAAACGATTCATTAATGTTCGATAATTGATTTTTAAAAATTCACAGGCTGCTTTTTTATTCCGGCCCACATGTTCGTAAACCATTTTAACATACAGGCGCGACATTTCTTCCAACGAAAGACGGTTGCTAAGTGCATTTTGAAGAATGGGGTTTTCTTGCTCTACCAGTTCGTCGGGTACATCGCTTAAACTGAGTGTACGTGGATGCACAACCAGCATACGTATTAAAATATTCTTAAGTTGCCGTATATTGCCGCGCCATTCCAGTCTGGAAAAATAAGAGATTAATGAGGGTTCGATAACCGGAACAGCCATTTTGTTTTCGGCACAGTAATTTTCCACGATAAAATTTATCAACGCCGGAATATCATCCGGGCGTTCGCGTAGGGGGGGAATGTGAATGGGGATGACGTTTAATCGATAAAACAAGTCTTCCCTAAATTGTCCGGCTTTAACTTCATCGATCAATGAGCGATTGGTGGCTGTAATCAGGCGAAAATTCGCGCTTAATTCTTTGGTGCCTCCCAAACGGTAAAATTTCTTTTCCTGCAAAACGCGTAGCAATTTGGCTTGAATGGAAGGCGGAAGTTCACCGATTTCATCGAGAAAAAGTGTTCCGCCTTCTACCATTTCTATTTTGCCTTTTTTAAGCTCGTGGGCTCCGGTAAAAGCTCCTTTTTCGTGTCCGAACAGTTCGTTTTCCAAAAGGGCTTCCGGCAAAGCGGCGGAATTAATGGCGATAAAGGGTTTGTCGTTTACTTTGCTGCGGTTATGGATATGGCGAGCAATAACTTCTTTGCCCACACCCGATTCGCCGGTAATAAGAACAGGTTCTAAGGTTTCGCGGATTTGTTCGATTAAGGTTAGTATTTTTTGCATGGGTTTGCTTACGGCAACAATACCCTCAAAAACGAGTTTTTCGTTGAGCTTGCGCCGCAAAGTGCGGTTTTCACGTTCGAGCGCTTGCATTTGCAATGCGCGACGTACCAATAGCGGTAATTCTTCTTTGATGTTTTCGGATTTGAAGAAATAAGAAGATGCGCCCCGGCGTTGGGCTTCCAAGGCATGCTGGTGATCCTGAGAAGAGGTAATGACGATAATTTTGGCATCGCTGCCTTGTGCCACAAAAAAATCCAATAAAGAAAGGCCCAGCTCAATTTTGGGCAGCCCCAAGTCCAAAATGATGATGTCCGGAAGAAATCGGCTAAATACCTGCTTGGCTTTTTCCGCATCTGAGGCAAATTCAAAGCGGTACCGATTACCCAACCATTTACGAAAACTTTGCTGCCAAACAACGTTGTCTTCTACGATTAGTATTTTGTGATCATTCTTTTGCATTGTCATCTGACCAAGGTAATATCATATTTACTGTTGTACCACTTCCGTGTAGCGAAAAAATTTCCAGAAATCCATGGTGCGCCCGTAGAATTTTATTGGCTATCGCTAGGCCAAATCCGGTATGCCCGCTTTTTTTCCATGTTGTAAAATAGGGCATGGTGACCCACTGCAAAAAGTCGGGATGGATACCCGAACCACGATCTATTATCGAAACAACCAGCCATTCTTTTAGAATAAAGTGAAAATGGTCGATACGTTTACGAATTTGCAAATGTAATTTGTGCACATCACGACCCGTTGCCGTGAGTGCATTATGCAAAATTTCGGCAAAAGCCTGATCAAAAAGTTCTGCGTCCACTTCGACAGTTGTTTGAGGCGAAAGATCAATGTAATCGATGGCCGTGGGCGGTATGTTTAAATTTTGTTTTTGCAAACAGGCGTTTAACAAATCGCCAACAGCCAAACGCATGGGTAATAGTTCGACTTCTCGGTTGTAAAACAAAATGCGTTTGTTCAAGTGTTTTTGATAACGGATGCGTTGTAGTAAGGTTTCCCGATCGGTCTCCGGATTTTGAAAGAGATCTATTAAGGATTCGATGTCGTGTAACAATTGAGAAAATTGGTTGGAAAAGGCTGTTTCTCTTTCCTGAAAAAGTATTTGCTCGTAACGTCGCGTAAAGGCTAACAACTCCTGCCAAACATTTAGAATATCCGTAATTTCGGCTACCCATGGATGCGAACAAAGTAAAAGATATGCCGTACCCGAAATTTTTAAATCGTCCGTATAAAAGGTTTCCCAATTTGCAAAGGCATCCGCTGTTAATTCTTCGGCTTTGGGCATACGCCTGCTGTTGGAAAAAAGTACGGAAAACGGATGCGTGCCCGGTTTGTAGCGGAGTAAAAGCCATTGGGCTTCGGGTTGAAGTTGTTCTGCCGTTTGGGCAACGGCTATGGCTAAGTCATCGAGAGTCTCGAATCGGGTTAGGTTTTTTCGGATTAAATTAAGGCTATTCATGTTCGTTTTGTTTGGCCCTTTCCCAATGTGCGTCAAGTTCGTCCAGTGATGCATTTTTCATGGCATCCACATCGTTGTGATATTGTTTTTCGATATGCTCAAAACGACGAATAAACTTTTGATTGGTCTTCCGTAAAGCATCTTCTGGTTTTACGTGTAAAAAGCGCGCAAGGTTTACCAAAGCAAAAAGTAAATCGCCGAATTCGTTTTCGATTTCATCCTGCCGGTTATGCGCGATGGCTTGTTTTAGCTCCTGCCATTCTTCGTGTACTTTTTCGTAAACCGGTTCGACGGATTCCCATTCAAAGCCGACGGTTGCGGCTTTTTCTTGCAGGCGTTGCGCTTGCAGCAAAGCCGGAGCCGTTTTGGGAATTCCACTCAAAAGAGATCGGCGTCCTTCTTCTTTAACTTTACTTTGTTCCCAATTGTCCTGCACGTCGCGAGCGTTGTTAAGTTGCTTGTCGCCAAATACATGGGGATGGCGGCGAATCAGTTTGCGCGCGATATGATTAACGACATCGTTAAAATCGAATCGACCGGCTTCGGCACCCAATTCGCTGTGAAAAACTACCTGAAGAAGCAAATCGCCCAATTCTTCGGCAAGTTTGTCGTCATTCTTCTGATCGATGGTTTCGAGAACCTCATAGGTTTCTTCCAGCAAATATTGCTTTAAACTTTGATGGGTTTGTTTGGAATCCCAAGGACATTCTTTGCGCAAACGGTGCATAATGGCAAGTAAATCATCTATGGTAAAATGATTTTTCTGCAGTGGATTAGTCATTTTCCCAGCCTGTACATTTGGTTTGAACAATGGCAACAGATTCGATTTCGGCTTTGATGGCATCTCCGGGTTGTAAAGGGCCAACTCCGGATGGCGTTCCGGTTAATAACAAGTCTCCCGTTTCCAAGGGGAAAAATTGATTGACGTAAGAAATTAATTCCGGTATCCGAAAAAGCATTTGTTTGGTATTTCCGTTTTGACGAATACGGTCGTTTACAGTTAAAGTAAGCTGCAAATTATGCGGATCGCGAACTTGATTGGCTAAAACGAAATCGGAGACCGGACAGGCGCCTTTGAATCCTTTGGCAATGGCCCAAGGATGACCGCGCTCTTTAGCCTTTTTTTGAATATCGCGTAGGGTAAGGTCAAGGGCTACGGCGTAGCCTCCGACTATGCCCATGGCTTTTTCGGCGGAAATTCCGAATGCGGGTTTTTCGATTAATATGCATAGTTCGATTTCGTGGTGCACGGCTCCGTATTGAGTGGGTATTCGGACGGGTTCGTTTAACGAAGCAAGAGCGGAATTAGGCTTTAGAAAAATGACTGGTTCGTGTGTCCGTTTGGAACGCATTTCTTCGATATGCTCGGCATAGTTTAGGCCAACGGCCAGTATTTTGCCGGGGGTAAAAGAGACGCCGTCCGCGCGTTTTATGCGGTTCATTGTTCCTCCTTCAGAATGCGAAATAATTTAATTTTTCCGCGTATGATGTCCAATTTTTTTACGGACTCAATGGAGCTTAAAACATCTTTTTCTTTGGCATAGTCAATTAAAATGTGCACGTAACCGATAGTGGTAGAATCGTTAGGTTGAACCTCGGCGTGGGCCGAGGCAATATTAATATTGTGCTCTCCGAAAACAGTGGCAATAAGGCCAATAACTCCGGGTTGATCGATACACGGAAATTGAATGTAATAAGCCGATTCGATGTCTTCGATGGGAATCAGTTCTTTATGGTTACGGTCGGGTAGGTACAAATCCATGCGCGAGGGCGAAAAACGGATGATATTCCCAATGTAAACAAGATCGCGCAAAATAATGCTGCTGGTAGCTTCTATTCCGATTCCCTTTCCGTAAACCATGTAATGCCCCATTAAATCGGTTTCGATTAAAAAAGCATTAAATTCACCGCGTACCAAGGCCAACGGATGGTTTTTGGGTACAAGAGTAGGATGGACGCGCAGTTCGAATTTGGAGCCGTGGTTTTTAATAATTCCCAGTAGCTTGAAAACGTATCCGAAATCGTCCGCACATTTGATATCGAAATCGGAAATGTCCGATATGCCCTCGGAGTGGACATGTAAAAAGTTAACCCCAATGCCAAAAGCAGCGGCAGCGAGTATGGCGATTTTTTGGGCGGCATCGGCACCTTCGTAATCAATAATGGAGAGCGTTTCGCCGAGTTTTAAAATTTCTTTGGATTTTAACGCTTCTTTTAAAGGAATTTTTTCTTCGGTCATTTTGGTCAGAATTAAATTGGAAGTTCCGCTGACAATACCGTAAAGCGATTTGATTTTGTTGGCTAGTAAATCGCGTTGAATGGTGCTGATGATAGGCACGCCTCCGCCCAATGAGGGCTCGGGTTGAATGTAAATGCGGCTTTCGTTTGCCAGTTGGGCGATGTCTTTCATTTTGGAGGCCAATAACATGCGATTGGCCAAAATCAAATGGATTTTATTTTGGATGATCCGTTTGATAATGGAAAAGGTCGGTTCGATGCCCCCGATGGCATCAATGGCAATACTCACGTTTTGATCGTTTAAAATATCATCCAAATCGGTCGTCAGCAGGCTTTTATCGACAAAGTCGGGACGTTTGAAATTTTCATGACGCACAAGAACGTGGCGTAAATTAAGTTGAAAGCCGGTTTTTTCTAAAATTTCCTGTCGTTTTTGTAACCATAATTTGTAAAACCCTTGGCCCAATTTGCCCAGGCCAAGCAAAGCAAAATTGATTTCTTTTTTTCTTGGCATCCGATGTTTCCTTTTTTAATGAAGCGTAATTTTAAAAATACTTGTTTAATAACTTATAATGCAATTTTTTGTTTTGGAAAGGGACATCCGATGCTTACCGTTCTTTGTGGCTTTTGTTTATTCTATTTTTGAGGTTTTAATGTGGAAATTACGATTTTGTAAATTCCTTCTTGCCGCAGCAAATCCATAATGCTGATTACAACGCCGTGGCGCACATCGGCATCTGCTTTGATGATAATGCTTTGATCTTTGCGCAAATTGGCTAATTTTTTGATTTCCGTTTTTAAATTGCTCAACGAAACGATGTTATCGTTTAAAAAGATGTTGCCGTCTTTATCTACGTAAATAATGATTTTTTGGGCAGTGTGGCCCTTGGAGCTTATGGCTTTGGGTAAATCGAGCTCTATGCCGGGCTGTTCCAAAAAAGTGGAAGATACCGAAAAGAAAATGATTAAAATAAACAACACGTCAATCAACGAAGTTAGGTTAATGGTTACGTGTCGTTCTTCATTGTTTTCTAATTTCATCTTAAACCCCGAATTTCTTTACGCTTCGATCGTTTCGACTGGTTCGGCTTGGGCGGCATGCAATTGATAAATTTTATCCAGCAGTTTATTGGTGTATTTTTCGATATCCAAAATAAGATTGTTTGCTTTTTGGGAAAAATAATAGTAAAAGAGTAATACGGGGATACCGATAAACAAACCGGCTACGGTGGTTAACAGAGCCTGAGAAATACCGCCGGAAAGGGCTGCTGTTTGGCCGATGCCTTGTTCTTTAATAACGGCAAATACTTGTACCATGCCCAAAACCGTACCCAACAACCCCATTAAAGGGGCAACGGCTGCAATGGCTTCCAGAGATACCAGGCCGCGTTTTAGGGTGCGGATTTCTTGCCTGCCCTGGTCTTCCAAAACTTCGCGTATTTCGGCCTTGGGCAGGTGGTAATGATCCAACGCCGTTAAAATAAGGTTAGGCAACGGCCCATCGTATTTGGTGCAAATATTTCGTGCCAAATCCATGTCTTTTAACGACGAAAAGTTTTCGACCACGGAAATGATTTCCGGTATTAAAATTTTCTTTTTGCGCAATGAAATAAAACGTTCGATAATCAGAGCCACGGCAAAAAGCGAAGTAACTGCCAAAAAGTACATCATTATGCCGCCGCGTTGGAATAGTTCTACCATACGTTATCTCCCTTGTCTAAGATCTGGATAAATGAGTTTTGCTGTGATGGTTAAGGTTTTGTCCGGGAAATCCTTAGGCAACGGTAAGAACGGGAATAGTGCTTTGATAGCTTCCGTGCTTGAAAGTTGCAGGGATTTGTGTCCTACTTGTTTTAAAACCTGAAGTTCGGTCATATTCCCCTGTTTGTCAATTGTAAAACGAATAACGGTGTAGCCGTGAATCAGCCCCAGTTGATAGTAGGCTGGAGGGGCAAACCAAACTTGATATAATTTGTTTTTAAGTGCATTAACGTAAGGCGCCCATTCCCATTTGTAGGTGCTTAGCGAAAGGGCTCCCAAATCTTCTACGGAAAAATCTTTTTGATTCATAACCTGATTGGCGCCTTTTTGTGCTTGCGCTTGCAATTGCGATTTTTGCCATTTTGAAGTTGGGGTATTAACGGCCGTAGCGCTTTGTTCGCCAAGAGCGCTTTTACTGAAAGGTTTGTTTTGGTATTGCTTAAAAGTTTTAAAACTCGGAGCCGGCGAAAAATCGCGCAGGGCAACATTGCCTTTGCTGTTGGGTAGGGCCCCTTTGTTGGCCGTCATTTCCGGATTACTGGCCCGTGAATTTTTATCGGAAAGTAAATCGGTTTTATCGGGCTGTTTTTCGTTTTCGTTCATGTTTTGCACAATTTTCCATTCCTTTTGTCTGGGCTGGGGTTTGTTCTCGGGAAAGGTAATTACCACTTGTTCGGCCGGAGCGTCTTCGGACGAGGAAATTTGCGGGTTCCATAAGCTGTCCAGGTTGAGCAACCAAAATAACAGCCCGTGAAACAAAACGGACAGCAAAAAGGCCAGCAGTAATATGCGTTTATGCCGGTCTTTCCACCATGAAGTGGACTCTATTTTGGTTTTTAAATTAAGGGCGATATTCATTCGGGTTCATCCGCAAATTCGTTATGTTTCGGATTAAAACGGTTTAATGGTGTTTTTACGGGTTTCCGTTTTATTTTTTACCTTCCATTTTTACAATGGGTAAAATCATTTCTTCCAGCGAAATACCACCGTGCTGAAAGCTGTCTTTGTAATAGTTTAGGTATTTATGGTAATTGGTCGGGTAAACCAGATAGTAATCTTCCTTGGCAAATACGTAGGTGGTGTTTACGCCGCGTTTGGGTAAACGCCATTCGGCCGGTTCTTTTAATAAGATGGCATGTTTGGCATCCACTTTTAAACTACGGCCGTATTTGTAGCGTAAATTGGTGGATGTTTCGCGATCGCCGATAACTTTGGTCCCGCGCAAGCAACGCACACTTCCGTGGTCGGAAGTTACGTAAACAATGGCATCCGATTTGGCCACCTGGCGCAAAATGGAAAAAAGCGGTGAATGTTCAAACCAAGAGCGTGTCAAACTGCGATAGGCGGACTCATCGGGTACGATTTCTTTTAAAATCGGTAAATCGGAACGACTGTGGGCGATAATATCCACTATATTGACGACGATGGAGGTCAGTTGCACGTCCAAATAATTGTTTAGGTTGCGTTCCAGTTTGCGCATATCGTCGCTGTTCATGATTTTTACGTATTTGAGATTGTTGCTCAGGTTTAAGCCGCTGCGTTTCAATTGCAAATCGAGCAGTTCTTTTTCGTAACGATTCAGGCTTTCGTCGTCTTCGTTTAATGACCACAAATCGGGATAGAATTTTTCGATGTCTTCGGGAAATAATCCGCTAAAAAGCGCATTGCGCGAAAAAGGTGTTGCTGTGGGTAAAATCGAAAAATAATATTCGCGATCGATATTAAACCATTGCGAAAAAAACGGTTCAATGGTTAGCCATTGGTCTAAACGCAAGCAATCGATAATTAAAAAGATAACTTGCCTGCCTTGCTTTAACTGCGGAAGCAGATAATGTTTTACGATGTCGGTAGAAAAAACGGGCCGATTAACGGTTTCTTTTTGATGTACCCATTTGCCATAGTTTTTTTCGATGTATTTTCCGAATTCGTTGTTCAGTTCGCGCCGTTGATCGTAAAGTATGGTGCGGAAATTGGCTTCCAAAATGGAGTCTAATTCCATATCCATTCGGAAAATTTTTAAAGCGATGTCGGTCCAATCTCCATGGGAAAGCGGGTTCATTAAAGCCAACGACAGTTGATTTAATTCGTTGGCATATTGTTGGCTGCGTTTTTCTTCGATAATATTTTTGCGATCTAAGATCTTTTTACACGCCATTAAAATTTGGCTGGGATTAACGGGTTTGGTCAAATAGTCGTCTATGCGTTGGCCGATGGCCTCTTCCATTAACGATTCTTCTTCGTTTTTGGTTATCATAATTACCGGTAAATACGGAGAAATATCCTTGATTTCATTTAAGGTGGTTAAGCCGTCTTTGCCGGGCATCATTTCGTCAATTAAAACCAAATCAAAAGGTTGATGGCGTACTTGAAAAATAGCGTCGTCACCGTTGTTGGCCGTTACTACCTGATAACCTTTTTCCTGTAAAAACAAAATATGCGGTTGTAAAATTTCGATTTCATCATCAACCCACAAAATACGCGGCATAAATGCTCCCGTCTTTTTGTTTCATAAAAGTTTACTTCTGTTTTCGAGCTTTTGTATTTGTTTAAAAATACGTAAAGACGTATTTTATTTTTTATCAAATGTCTTACTCAAAGCATAGGGCTTTGGTTCCGTCGGGCATGGCGGCCTGATAAAACCACTTAAATAGGCATGCCTTTTAAGGCATTTGTTTTTTATGCTCTTCCGTTTGTCCTTCTTGCCAAATGTCAAGGGCAAAATGTTTGTCGGCTCCTTGGGCAACCATGGCGCAAAGCCGCCTTTAGGCGAAGGAGATCAAAAATAACATCTGCCAAAAAATTTTCAAATTTTTTGTTTACCCCGCATGCCGTTATAGATTTTTCGGCCCAATCATAGGCCCGGCAAAATGCCGTTGCCTTATTACCTCGTATAATACAATCGCAGCCGAAACAGAAGCATTTAGGGAATTCACATGACCAAACTGAGGAATTTTAACGGTATGGGTGCAATAGTGCAATAAATTTTTACGTACCCCTTTATCTTCGCTGCCAATAATCAAAGCAGTTTTCCGAGTAAAGTCGCTTTCGTAAATGGTTTGTTCAGCCGAGGGCATGGTCGCAAATACCGCAAAATCGTTTTCCTGAAGCGTTAAAAGAATTTTTTCAGTAGACGGTGCCCGATAAAAACGGGAGTAAAATAGAGCACCGGTAGATGTTTTAGCAACCGTCGCATTTAACGGAGCGCCACCCTTTACGGGTAAAACGATGCAATCGACATTGGTAATTTCGGCAGTACGCAATATGGCACCCAGATTATGAGGATCCTGTATTTGGTCGGCAACCAAAATAAGCGGATTGGGTTTTTCGTGAATCAGATAGTGCCATGCGCCAGCGGAAAGAAACGGCTGAAAGGCAACCAACGCAACCACACTTTGATGAACCACGGGCCCTACAAGCTTTTGTAAATCGTTTTTAGCTACGGAGTTCGTAGGAACATGCTTTTGTTCGCACAATTGGCGGATTTTACCGATAATTTTTCCGCTGGCCGCCTCGGCCAAATAAACCTGCAAAACCCGATGTGTGGAACGTAAAGCCTCATAAACCGGTTGTCTGCCGTAAATATACAATTGTTGGGGTGAGTCCATAATAATTCAAACAACTTTCTTTGGGTTTGGTTTAATGCTTCCGGCTGTATTCTAAAACCGCAACGAGCAGAAGGGAAAAACCGTTATTTGCAAATTTTTGCTTGCCACTATGATGTACAAATCAAAGCGGCGCTTTATATGCCTACAATTTAATAGAGAAAAATATGGGATGCAAAATCCGTAAATGGCTCAAAAGAGTTTGTTTTGATCGCAGGAAAACAATTCAGTAAATTAATGCAATCGAACAATTGAATTTGAATAAGGCACGTTACTAACCAGAAAGAATATCGGATCGGTAAAACGGATTACGCTTAAAATCAAAATTAAACGATAAACTGTAAATTGTCACGAATAAATAGCTTCGAGTAAAATATAATTACTTAAAAAAACCGAAGTAGCAATGCAAAATTTTTTAAGAATTAAAGTCCGGCCGGGCCGGGTAAGGAGTTAACACAATGCAAATCGGTATCGTAGGATTACCCTATTCCGGTAAAACAACGATTTTTTCAACGTTATTAAAACATAAAACGCAGGAAACGGGCGGTAAAGTAAGCGCCGAGCGCGGCGTGGTTAAAGTCCCGGACGAACGGTTAGACAAACTTACCGCCATGTTTAATCCCAAACGCAAAGTAAACGCAACGATCGAATATATCAAAGTCCCTGGGCTGGAAGGAGAATCGGCCGGAACCCGTGGCTTGCCCGGCCAATTTTTGGCCAACTTGAAAACAGTCGATGCTTTGCTGGTGATTGTCCGTAACTTCGAAAACGAATATTATCCGCATCCGTTGGATCGAATTGATCCCAAAGCGGATATCGAATATATCAATGCCGAATTTTTATTAAGCGATTTGGGAATTGTGGAAACACGATACGAAAAACTTTCCAAATTGGTCAACAAAACACAGGATGAAAAAGATCGCCGTGAATTAGCTCTGTTCGAAAAACTAAAAGCGCATTTGGAAGAAGAGCAACCTTTACGTACCATGAATTTTGATGAGCACGAAAGATTGATTTTAAAGGGGTATCAATTTTTAACAGCCAAGCCCGTACTGTATGTGATTAATATTCAGGAAGATCAAATTCCCGTTGCGCATACAATTGAAGGGAAATTTGCATATTTAAATACTAAAAATTCCGGTGTTACCACATTAAGCGCAGAAATTGAAAAAGAAATTTCCGATTTAGAAGACGAAGATGCTCAGGTTTTTATGGACGATTTGGGTATTAAAGAACCGGCACTGCTAAAACTTATTCGCAAATCATACGAACTTTTGGGTCTTATTTCTTTTTTTACCGTTGGCGAAGATGAATGCCGTTCCTGGCCTATTCCCAAAGGCACCAATGCGCAAAAAGCCGCCGGAGTTATTCATACCGATTTGGAAAAAGGATTTATTCGTGCCGAAACCGTGCATTATGATGACCTGATTCGCGAGGGCTCCTTACACGCCTGCAAGGAAAAAGGATTGCTACGTCTGGAAGGAAAAGAATACATCGTCAAAGACGGAGACATATTGAACATTCGTTTCAATGTTTGATGCTTAAACGATGTTTAACCTCGTACAAAAATTAACGGGCAAAATATTTTAATAAGTTTATTCAATGGAATTATGAACCCTAACATCAATTTAAAACCCAAAAACGCGGAAGATAAACGCGCTTGTTACATTTTGGATACCAATGTGCTTTTGCACGATCCTTCGGCAATTTTCCGTTTCGAGGAGCATATTGTACTCATTCCGTTGTTTGTTTTGGACGAGATTGACAGCAAGAAAAAAGACCCTCAATTGGGCTACAACGCACGGGATATCAGCCAAAAACTAGAGCAGCTCATTCAACGTGGTGGCAAGCCGGAAGAAGGATTAACTATTCCAAACGGATACGATGGTACGCTTTATTTTGTCAATAATTTTATGTCCGAAAATTTTCCAGGAGAACTGGCCACTTCTTATAAAGATAACGCCATGCTTTCGCAAATTATGGGGCTAAAAGAAAATTTTCCGGAACGCCATTTCATTCTTGTCTCCAAAGATCGTAATTTGCGTATTAAAAGCTGGGCTTTACAAATTCCCTGTGAAGATTATTTGCACGATAAAATTTCCGAAGAATATTTGGATAGCTTTTTCCAGCCGGTTAAGGAAATAGCACTCGAAGAAGGCGAAATCAATTTACTGTTTAAGCACAAGGCAGCCGGTAATTGGGAAATTCCCTATCGAAAAAAATGGCGGTTAAACGAAAACGAAGGTGCCGCTTTATTTGACCCGGGAAATCAATTTTTTGGCATGGGGATCCGTAAAGGAGACCGGTTAAAGTATTTCGATTATTTTTCCACAAAAATTTTAGACATGCCGCCCAAAGTTTTGGATATGGAACATTACACCTATAATTTTGAGCAGGCGGTATGCATGCAACAAGCCATGGATGACGATATTAAAATCCAAATTATTATCGGTAAAGCCGGTACGGGAAAAACCCATATTGCCATGGCAGCGGCACTGGAAAAGGTATTTAAAGAACGCAAATACGATTCTATTAAATTGATTAAACCGGTCATCACCAAAAGCCGATTGGGCGAAGATATTGGCTTTTTGCCGGGCTCTGTTAAACGCAAACTGTTACCCAAAATGCGTCCCTTTGTGGAAAAATTGCGTCTTTTTACCAAAGATGGCAGCGAAGAGAGTTACAAAAAGTTAATCGATTCCGGTGTAATCGAGCTGTTGAATTTGGCTGATATTCGCGGTGCCGATCTGGCGAATTCGTTTGTTATTTTTGACGAAGCACAAAACGCCAACCCATTTCAGATGCGCACATTGGGTACACGTCTGGGCGAAGATACCAAGTTGATTGTTTTAGGCGATCCTACGCAGATCGACAGTGTTTATCTCGATAAATTTAGTAACGCCTTGATTTATCTGTACGAAAATGCTTTACAAAATCCCACCCCTTTTTTAGCGCACATCTGTCTGGTGCAAATGGTACGCTCTCACACATCTCAATGGTTTGAGAGAAATTTTCAACCGGGAAGGTAACCGTACGCCCGGGTAGTTCCGAAGCAGAATTTTTTCTTTCAAAAAAGGTGTTTACCCGCTAAATTAAAACCGTTAAATTTTAAAGACAAAGGAATTTTTATGGTCAGCCTTTCCGTATTCGGTATTACAATGATCTTGTTGTTTTTATTGGGATTACTTATAGGTGCCGGTATCACCTATTATTTTATGGCCAAACAGCAAAAAGACGCCCGGGAATTGGCAGCGGAATTTGCTTCCAAAGCCCAAGAAGAAAAAATGCGTGAATTGGAAACGTTGTTAAATCGGGTTAAAGATTCTTTTGGTAATATGTCCGTGGAGGTTTTAAATAAAAGTACCCGGCAATTGGTACAAATGGCAGATAAAGTTCTGGAAGACCGATCCCGACTTTCGGAAGAACAGTTAACAAGTAAAAAAAAGCTAATCGATCAAACGCTCGGGAATATGAAGGAAGAATTGGCCAAAGTCCAAAATTTGATTCAAAAAATGGAAAACGAGCGCAAGCAAAGTTACGGTGAGTTAAGTGAACAACTCAAACAATCGATGCAACAAACCCAGCATCTACAGAACATCACTCAGCAGCTTTCCACAGCATTAACACATACCCAGGCCCGCGGCCAGTGGGGCGAACGTATGGCCGAAGATGTTCTGCGCATGGCCGGATTTATTGAAGGAATTAATTATCTCAAACAATCGCGTTTGCAGTCGAACGATAAACGGCCGGACTTTACGTTTTTGTTGCCCCAAAATTTAAAAGTAAATATGGATGTTAAATTTCCTTTAACCAATTATTTGAATTATTTGAACGCCCAAACAGATCGGGAGCGAGAGCATTACAAAAATCTATTCCTTCGTGATGTGCGTAGCCGAATTAAGGAAGTAACCACCCGCGATTATATTAACCCGGCCGAAAACACCGTTGATTATGTGATTGTGTTTATCCCGAATGAACAGGTGTATGCTTTTATTAACGAGCACGATGGCGCCATTCTTGACGAAGCTTTAAAAAGCAAAGTGATTTTATCTTCACCCATTACGCTTTATGCCGTGTTGGCCGTAATTCGTCAAGCGGTAGATAATTTTAATCTGGAACGAACGGCGGCCGAAATTTTGGCTTTACTTAACGATTTTAATAAACAATGGGAAAAATTTAAACAAGCCATGGAAAAAATGGGTAAACGTTTGGCGGATGCACAAAAAGAATACACGAATTTGATTACGACGCGTACCAATCAATTGGAGCGCCCCTTACGCAAAATTGAACAGGTACGGGTCGAAAAACAATTGGACGGTAAGGTAACCCCAAAAGTTTTACCCAATAAAAACAAAGATGAACTCCTGTAATAACATCCGATGTTTCGGCAACTTGTTTTGGCGAATTTTTTCTATTTGGTCTTAACGTGCTTTTCCTTGCAAACACACGTAAACGCAATCCTCCCGCTCGCTAACAGCATAGGTGGCAATTTTGAGATTCGGATTCCCGCTAAAAGAGCCATCTTGCAATCGAAAGCGCCAACCGTGATACTTGCAGACAATGTGTCCGTTGTCCGTAACACCATCGCTTAAAGGGGCACCTTGGTGCGGGCAAACATTGCTCAGGACAAAAAGATTGCCTCGATGGCGAATAAGAACAATTTTTTTGCCATTTACCGTCAAAGCCAACTTTTTGCCCTCTTTAATATCACTGCTGCGAGCGACTTTGATTTCGGGTTGCTTCATAAATCGATTTCTTCACCCAAGCGAAATCCTTTGTCGTCTTCAATAACTCTGCCTGCGGCCCGAAAGGGATCGTGTTCGAAAATCAAAATCCAATTTTCTTTAACGGCCTGCGGCAAAAGACGCTTTTTTTCCTCCAATGTGATTAACGGATTGTTGTCATAAGCCATAATGTAAGGTAAGGGAATGTGGGAGGCCGTAGGCATAAGGTCCGCACAATAAAGCAATGTTTGCCGACCGTCGGAAATTTTAACCAACTGCATGCCGTGGGTATGGCCGAACATCACCAGCACTTCAATACCAGGAAACAGTTCTTTTGGACCGTCTAATTGCACCAGTTGGCCCGCTTCTTCGATGGGTTTAAAATTTTCGGGCATATAGCTGGCACGATCTTTTTCGCTGGGATTGTTGGCCCAGTACCATTGTTCTGCTTGTACGTAATATTTGGCATTGGGAAAGGTTGGTTGCACTTTGCCGTTGCGCATGGCGGTGGCGCCACCGGTGTGATCAAAGTGCAAATGGGTAATAATCACATCCGTAAAATCGTCTACGGCTAAACCGTGTGCTTGTAAATCTTTTTCCAAATCATGTTTTTTATGATCTACATTGTAAATTTTACTTAGCTTTTCGCTTAATTTATGACCAACCCCGGTGTCGACTAAAATCAAACGATTATTGCCGCGAATCACCATGGTACGCATGGCCAGCACAATGCGGTTTAGTTCGTCGGCCGGATTGGTTTTGCTCCACAAAACCTTGGGGACCACGCCAAACATGGCCCCGCCGTCCAGACTAACGTATCCGGTCTCAATCGTAAATACTTCGTATGCTCCGATTTTCATTTCTGCCTCCGCAAATTAAGAAAATGAATGTTAAACGGTTTTAATTCAGGCACATTATTGGCCTGTCTTTTGCCGTAATTTACGGAAAAGATAAAAGAACCGAAAGAATAAGATTGTTGCGATACTAATTTTTTGTTTGTTATTTGGTAACGCTGATGTCTGTCTTAATATTTCAAATGGTGGTCAAACCACGATTCTGTTAAATCGCGCGCAATAAAATAGGCTTCGCTTCCCACTTCAAAGGGGTGCCGAATACCAAAGGTATGGTCAGTGCCTTCGATAATTTCCAGGCGTTTGGAAGGTGCGGCGCAATTTTCATAAAGTAAGGCACTTTCATCGGGCGGAATGGTGTTATCTTCGGCTCCGTGAATGAATAAGGTCGGAGTGTACAATTCTTTTACGCGTTCGGCCAAATCGTATTGCGCTTTGTTTGCCGTAAGATCTTGCCAGTACGACCGGTTAACCCTTAGGGGTTGCTGTAAAAAGGGTGTTTTAAATTCAAGATAGCCCTTATTTTCCCATTCTTTAAGTTCGGCTTCGCTGTAGCGGAATAAAGTGCCAACGCTGGCCCAGGTTACTACGGCTCCGATTTCATCTTCGAATTCCAGGGCGGATAAAAGTGCAATCGCACCGCCTCGGCTATGCCCTAAAATTCCTATGCGTTCACGATCGATAACCTGCTTGCCGATTTTTCCGTCTAAAATTGCGTGAATAACGGTACGAACATCCGATAATTCTTGCGAAATGGTATTTTGGGCAAATGCATCCAATGCCGTAAAATGTTTTCCGTCGGGCCCGATGCCGTTCTTCGAAAAGTTAATGTTTAAGGTTACGTAATCGCTGCGGGTTAACGATCGGCCCAAATCCGGCAAAAAGCCCCAGTCTTTAAAACCTTTAAATCCGTGAAGAATAAGAATTGCAGGGGCCTGATTGGTGCCTTCGCTGTACCTTAAATCGAAGTGAATAAGATTGTTGTTATCGTTTGGGATCGTTAGTAAACGGCGGATCATAGCTATTCTCCAAAAAACCTGAATGAAAAACAACTTTTTGAAAAATTTCCGTAATGGGCAATTTATGTTTCATATTGAAAATTGAGCACATTCGTTAAACCATTGATATGATTCGGACTTTGCGGATAGCCTGTAAAAAAGGTGGTAAACTATTTTCATGATATTAAAAATTTTTAACAAACTTTGCTAATCGTTGTATTTGTTTTTCATTAAGCTGGGGTAAGGCAGGCATTTTGCCTTTTCCGTTTTGAATAATTTGGCTAATTTGTGTTTCACTTAATCCGTTGTTAATTAAAGATGGGTTGCCGTTAAGCCCTCTCCCGCCGGTTCCGTGACACGAAGCGCAATTGTGTAAATATAAAATCATGGCTTCTTGATCGCCCATAACGGCGGAAGCTGTTTTACTACGATGAGGTGCTTCAAAAGGATTACTTAAAATCAAATATCCGGCAATAAGAATGACAGCCGTTACCATAAATACGGTAAATATCAGTACGGGCTTATTCTCCAAACATATCTCCGTTATTTTATTCGGCAAATTGAAAAACAGGATAAATAACCCTGTTTTATTTACAATAGAATTTAATAAAATTAGGGCCAAAAGCAAAGAGCTATATACGATAATTCGATTCGGATTTTTGCTTAATCTTTAGTAATTTAATTGGCGGAAGAGAAAACAGAACCGTTTTAACGGTTTTTGTGATTCGTGTTGGGGTAAGTGAAATAGTGTGCGCATTTCAATCGTTTTAACGATTTTGATAAACAGATATTTGCCAAAACAAGCAAGTGCGCTTTAAGCAAGAGGACAAAATGAAAACCGATGAATTACTACATAAAATATATTACACGGCAAAACGTTTAAACTACCAAATTTTTGTTGTAGGCGGATTTGTGCGTGATAAGTTATTGGGCAAACAGGTAAAAGATATCGATTTCGTCGTTGTTGGCAACGCTATGCGTTTTGCCGATGCCCTTAAAGAAAATCTGCACTTGCGTACAATTGTTCGTTACCCGCGATTCGGAACATTTATGGCCCGTTATTATGGCTACCAATTAGAATTTGTGAATGCCCGCAAAGAATCGTATCAAAAAAACTCACGCAAGCCCGTAACAAAGCAGGCCGATTTATTCTCCGATCTTAGCCGCCGTGATTTTACAATCAATACCTTAGCCATGGATATTTCCCCCGAGCATTTTGGACAAATAATCGATATCTACCACGGACAAGAAGATTTGCAAAAAAGAATTATTCGTACACCCCTGGAACCCAAACAAACATTTTCGGACGATCCTTTAAGAATGCTGCGCGCCATTCGATTTGCCGCACAACTTAAGTTCACCATCGAAGAGCAAACATTTAAAGCCATCAAAGCCAATGCACATCGCTTGTCAATTATTTCTCAGGAACGTATTACCGAAGAATTCAATAAAATTTTGTTGACAGAAAAACCATCTCTTGGCATTAAACTCCTGGATGAAAGCGGACTATTAGAGTACTTTTTCCCCGAATTAGTACGCCTGAAAGGAGTCGAACAGCGTAAAGGATTTCATCATAAAGATGTTTTTTACCACACGCTGGAAGTAGTAGATAATGTGGCGGCAAAAAAAGCCGACCTGAAACTACGTTTGGCCGCTTTATTACACGATATCGGAAAACCGATTACCAAACGTTTTGACGATCGGTCCGGTTGGACTTTTCATGGGCATGAAGTGGTCGGACAACGGATGGCCAAAAAAATTTTACGCCGTTTTAAATATTCCAATGATATCATTCAATATGTGGTAAAACTTGTGGGCTTGCATCTGCGGCCAATGGCCTTAGTAGGCGACGAAGTAACCGATTCGGCCATTCGTCGGTTAATTTTTTTGGCCGGTGATGATCTGGATGATTTAATGGTGCTTTGTAAAGCCGATATCACATCAAAAATTCCCGGTAAAGTTAAACGTTATTTGCAAAATTACGATTATGTTTTACAGCGAATTAATGAAGTGGAAGAACGCGACCGGTTGCGAAATTTTCAACCGCCTGTAGATGGCAACGAAATTATGCAACGCTTTGCCTTACAGCCAGGCCCCAAAGTCGGGCAAATTAAAAAATTTATTTTGGAAGCCATTTTGAATGGGGAAGTGGCAAACGATCACGATGCCTGTTTACAATATATTTTGCAACATAAAAAGCAACTTTTGAATGAATAAAAATTTGCAGGATAAAAAAGCAAAACGTTTAAATCAAAAAAGGAATTTTCCGAAAGTTCGGTTGAACAACATGGATGAAAATCCTAAAGCAATAAAACGCAAAAGTGATTTATGTCCGTTTTTATTGAATTTTTTTTATTCCGCTTTGTATTAATAGCAACTTTTGATAAAATTACACGTTAATACAGTCTTGTAAGACGAATACAGAAAGGAAGGGTGCTATGGCCGAACAAGATAACAGCTCACCGCAAATTAATGAGTCAATGAATCCGCAAAACAAAACGTTGTCGGAAAATCCGGAGCCGCAATTAACGGCATGGCAAAAAATAATGTACATTTTTACCAATCCCAATAAAACATTAGCCACCTTGCGTACCAATCCCACTTGGCTTTTACCCCTATTGTTAATTATGGCTATGACGGTAATCTTTACCGTTGCAACAAAAGATCTGATGATTGAATACCGCAAAGAAGTGATTTTAAACTCCGACAAAATTCCCGAAGAACAAAAAGATTTGATGTTGGAACGAATGGATAATATGACACCTAAGGCTTACTATATACAAAGCATTGGTGGCGGACTTGTCGGCTTGGTTCTGGTCTATTTATTTGCTTCCGCAATTTTTATCTTTGTCGGAAACTTTATCTTGGGCGGTAAAGCTTCCTTTAAACAAATTTTTTCGTTGTATGTTTGGGGCAATATGGTTTCGCTTATTGAACTTCCGGTAAAAGGAGGCTTGGCATTAGCCAAAGGATCGGCGCAGGTTTATACAAGTTTGGCCGTATTAATGGACCCCGCGCAGAATAAAACCGTTTTGTTCCAGTTGTTAAACGCTGTCGATGTTTTTAATATTTGGCGCATCATCCTTTGGGCCATAGGGTTCGCTTATATCTATCATTTCAGTCCTAAAAAATCATATATCACCGTAATTTCCATCTATGTTTTTTATATTTTTATAAGCATAGGTTTGGGACGGTTTTTTATCTAAAATAAGGAGTTGAAAAAATGAGGCACGCCATGTTACGCGCCGTATTGTTTGCTTTTGTGGCTTTAAGTATCGGGTTGGTCGGTTCTGTGCATGCACAAGATTCAACGTTGGCACCATTAACGTTGGAGCAATGCATTCAACAGGCCTTGAGAAATAATTACAAAATTCGTAGTTCGTATTACATGAAAAAATCTTCGGATTACGATGTTTTAAAAAGTTACAGAGGTATTTTGCCCACAATTAACGTCTCCGCCGGTCAGGGAAAAGTAGAAAACGGACCATCGGAATATTTAAGTAATGAACCGGTGGGTATCGATAACGAAGGCAATGTCATTTACCAACAAAGAACCCGTAAATTACCCAGAACAACCCGCTCATCCAGCTCGGCCAGTCTGTCCGTCAGTCAAACAATTTTTGACGGTGGCATTTGGTGGAATCAAATCCGCAAAAGCAAAGCCGATAACCAGGCCTCGAAATATCAATATGAAAGCGATCGCAATTCCATCATCCTTCAGGTGCAACAAGCCTATTTCGACTTGATTAAACAGGAAAAATTGCTCGAAGTTTACGAATTAGCCATTCAGCGCAGTAAAGCCCAGTTAGATCGGGCACAGAGTATGTATAACTTGGGCGCAACAGCACGTATCGATGTATTTAGGGCAAAAGTAAATTTAGGAAACGATCGCATTAATTATCTTAATCAAAAAAATATCGTTGCGGAAGCACGAAAAAAATTAAATATTTTAATGGGCCGTGATCCTTTGACCCCGATCTCAGTCAAAACCGAAGTAAACATCAATCGCAATTTGCCTGCTCTGGACGAAATCATTACCACCGCTATGCAACACCAACCCTTGCTTAAAAAAGAATTAATGGATTTGAAGGCACGCAGTCTTTCGGTAAGCATGGCCAAAGGATTGAATTTTCCCCGTATTTCCGTTTATTTGAATTACGACCGTTTTCATGAAAACACCATAAAAGTTTTTTCGGATTACGACCAGAATTATCAACTGCGCTACGGTTTGAACGTTTCTTTTAATCTCTTTAACGGTTTTTCCGATTATGCGGATATTCAAAAGGCCGAGTTGGGGCGCAAAATGGCCAGAGAAGCGCTGGAAGATTACAAGCGAACATTGAAATCACAAATTCATAAAGCCTACATGAGTTACAAATCCACTTTGGAAATGATTAAAATAAACAAAGAAAATTTGGATGCGGCCAAAGAAGAATTACGTTTGGCCGAAGAACGCTATCAAATCGGAGCCGGTACGGCACTTGACGTACGTGATGCTCAGGTAAACCTAACGCGTGCGGAAGAAACCTTGGTCTCCACCGAATATCAGGCTCAATTACTGTTGGCCGAACTGGATAACCAAATGGGTTTAACCTACGCTAAAATTAAAGATAAAATAGAAAAATAAAACGTACAATAAGTACGGGAGACGTTTAGAATGAAAAAATATTGGATTGCAGGCGGCATATTTCTGTTCATCGTCTTGATAATTGCGGCTAATTTGCTCAAAAAAGAAAAAGGTGTAGAAGTGATGACAGAAAAAGTTGTTCGGGGTACCGTGCAGCAAAAAGTTACCGGATCAGGGCAAATTAAACCGGCTGTGGAAGTAAAAGTAAGTGCTCAGGTCGCAGGTAAAATCATTCGTATTTATGTCAAAGAAGGCGACCATGTAAAAAAGGGACAATTGCTGGTAGAGTTGGACCCACAAAAATACAAGGCCAGTGTGGAACGGGCTCAATCGTCCTTATTAGCTGCCAAAGCCAATGAAAAAAAGGCCAAAAGCGATTTGGATCGTACCAAAGAACTGTACCAAAAACATTTGGTTTCCGAAGCCGATTTGGAAGCGGCCGAAGCCAATTACGAAGCGGCGGTTAGCAATCGCATGCAGGCCGAAGCTTCGTTAAAAGAAGCACAGGATGCTTTGGACAAAACCATGCTTTACGCTTCTATGGACGGAATGGTGACCAAAGTAAACAAAGAAGAAGGCGAAATGACCCTTGGCGCCCAGTTCCAGGAAGATGTCATCTTGGTCGTTTCGGATCTCTCCGTAATGGAAGCTGTGGTGGAAGTTGATGAAAACGATGTGGTTAATATCCAAAAAGGCGATTCGGCAGTTGTAGAAGTAGATGCCTTCCCGGATACCACTTATCGCGGTGTGGTAACTAAAATTGCGCATTCCGCCATTACCAAAGGCTTGGGTACGGCCGAACAAGTAACCAATTTCGAAGTAACCATAACCATTGAAAATCCGGATCCGCGTTTTAGACCGGGCATGAGTACCACGGTCGATATTTTAACCAAACGCTTGGATAATGTACTGCGTGTGCCGATTCAGGCCGTTACCGTGCGTTCCGAGGATGTAATTGAAAAGGCATTGCACAAAAATAAAAAAACGACCACTAAAAAGAATGAAACGGATGAAGAAACCTTTGCCGAAAAAAAACAAAAAATGAAAGAAGTGGTTTTTATTGTCAAAGATGGCAAAGCATTTTTACGCCCAGTAAAATTGGGCATTAGCGATGATACGCATTATGCGGTTCTTAAAGGTTTGCAAGAAGGCGATGAAGTCATTACCGGCCCGTTTCGCATCTTAAACAAAACATTGAAAAACGGGCAAGCCGTTCAGATCAAAAACAAAAGAAGGAATGCACGCTGATGTTAATCCGAATTGAAAATTTAAGTAAAATATATCAATTGGGGCAGGTTCAGGTACGTGCGTTAAACAATGTAAACCTGACCATTAACAAAAACGAATACGTTGCCATAATGGGGCCAAGCGGCTCCGGTAAATCTACTTTGATGAATATTCTGGGTTGTCTGGATGTCCCGACGGAAGGCCGTTATATATTAAATGATCAGGATGTAAGCCATTTGACCGATGATGAGTTGGCCCGGATCCGCAATAAAGAAATCGGGTTTGTATTCCAAACCTTTAATTTGTTACCCAGGGCCACAGCCTTGCACAATGTGGAACTGCCTCTTATTTACAACGGCACGCCAAGAGCGAAGCGCCGCGAATTGGCCATGCAGGCATTGGAACGAGTAGGGCTGGCTGATCGCGCTTTTCATCGCCCCAGCGAACTTTCCGGCGGGCAGCGGCAACGTGTGGCCATTGCGCGTGCACTCATTAATAATCCTTCGTTAATTTTGGCCGATGAGCCCACCGGTAATCTGGACTCCAAAACCGGTGAAGAAATTATGCAAATTTTTAACGATCTGAACCAAGCGGGAAATACCATTGTGTTAGTAACCCACGAAGAAGATATCGGACGAAAGTGTAAACGATTAATTCGCTTGTTAGACGGCCAAATTATTAAAGATGAAATGAATTGATGCGCGTATGTTGGTAACATTTTCCAGAATCGGCGAATATGTGGCTATGGCTTGGCAGTCTTTAGCCACCCATAAAATGCGTACTTTTCTTACCACGCTGGGCATTTTAATCGGCGTAACCACGATTATTACTATTTGGACAACCATAGAAGGATTAAATCAATACGTCTTCGGCCAATTGTCTAATATCGGAGCCAATACTGTGTATATTCAAAAGTTTCCCTGGGTAATGAAGGGAAATTTTTGGAAATATCGCAATCGAAAGGAAATCACCTACAAGGAATACCAAGCCTTGGAAAAAAGCTGTACCCTTGCCGATCATATTTCTCCCGAAATATTCGCTATGCGCGATATTCGCTACAAAGATAAAAAATACAGCAATATTTTTGTCATCGGCACAAATGAAGAATATGCGTACACGGCTAATATGGCTCCTCGAATCGGGCGTTTTTTAACCCCTTTGGATGTGCGCAATAGCCGCTATGTGTGTGTTATCGGTCAGCAAATAGCCGAGCATTTGTTTGAAAAGGAAAATCCGTTGGGTAAGCGTATGCGCATTGGGGATAATAAATATACCGTTGTAGGTGTGCTGGAAAAAAAAGGAAATTTTTTCGGTCAAAGCATGGATAATTTTATTATCGTGCCTTTTTCTACCTTCCGCCATGTTTACGGCGGGCATCGCGGTATGCGTATTGGCATAATGACCAACCGGCCCGATCGTTTGGACGAATTAAAAGATCAAATCCGTGGCATTTTGCGCCGCGTGCGCAAACTAAAACCCCAGCAACCGGACGACTTTGCCATCAATCAACAAAATATGCTAACCGATTTGTACAAAAATTTAACCACCACGTTGTTTGGTATTGTGTTTATCATCGGAGGTATTTCTCTGGTGGTTGGCGGAATTGGTATTATGAATATTATGCTGGTCAGTGTGGCGGAGCGAACGCGCGAAATCGGCATCCGTAAAGCCATTGGTGCCAGCCGAAGAAATATTTTAAGTCAGTTTTTGCTGGAATCCATTGTCATTGCATCAATCGGAGGAGCAATTGGCATTTTGTTGGGTTATATTGCCGGAAGTATTATTCTGTCGCAAATGAATTTGTCTACAGGCGTTAGTTTTATATCCATATTAATCGGTTTCGGTTTTTCCACTACGGTGGGCGTGTTAGCCGGATTTTACCCGGCATACAAAGCAGCCGGTTTAAATCCCATCGAGTCGTTACGCTATGAATAGAAAATTGAGCGGAGCAAATTGAAATTATGTTGTTAAATGAAAATTTACATATTGCCATCGATCAGATTAAAGCGGGTAAAATGCGCTCGTTTTTAACGACATTGGGGATTACCATAGGGATCGGAACCGTGATTTTTATCGTGGCTATTCTCGAGGGGTACAATCATTCCATCGAAAAAAGATTGAATATTTTGGGGGCCAATACCTTTCAGGTGCAGCGGGAAGAAGTATTTACAGGCATTCAAATTGGCTTCCGAAAAAGAAAAGAACGCAAACGCTTGGATAAATCGCTGGCCGAAGCGATCCGTGAAAATTGCGATTTAGTGCAAGCTGTAAGCGCCGAGGTTTGGAAGAACGGCGTAACGGTTAAATTCAAAGATAAAGCGACCGGCCCGGTCATAAAACTGGGTGGAACCGATGAATATTATTTTATGACCAACGGCTATTTTGTTAGCAGCGGGCGGGTGCTTACACCCGAAGATATTCGCTTTCATCGTCATGTCGCCGTTATAGGCATGGATATTGTCGAAGACCTTTTTCCGTTTGTCGATCCGCTTAATAAAACCATTAAAGTGGAAGGCCAAAAATTCGAAGTGATTGGCGTTTTGGAAAAAATGGGCAGTGCCACATTCGGGCAAAGCCGCGATAACCGTATTTTGATTCCCATAACAACCTTCGAAGATATGCTGGGTAAAAAACGCTCTTGCGAATTTACCGTTATGATTAAAAAAGGCGTGGAAATGCAAGCGGCTATTGATCAGGTGATCGGACTTTTACGCAAAGAACGCAAAATTCCGCCGGGTAAAGAAAACGATTTTTCGATTTTAACCAACGAAACCCTTACGCAATCGTTTAACAATATTGCCAGTAAAGTTAAACTCGGGGGGATTTTGCTTGGATTAATTTCGCTTTTGGTCGGAAGTATCGGGGTAATGAATATTATGCTGGTCACCGTTACGGAGCGTACGCGCGAAATTGGTATTCGAAAAGCCGTAGGTGCCAAACGGGCGGTTATAATGCAGCAATTTTTAATGGAAGCCATTATGCTCTCTTTAGTGGGGGGGATTATCGGCATGTTGGTCGGCTTTGCTTTTGCCGGAATTGTTGCCGTGTTTTTAAAAATTACCTTTGTGGTGCCCATTTGGGCCGTGGTTAGTTCGTTGATAGTTACCTCGCTTGTTGGGGTAGTCGCCGGACTTTATCCCGCACAAAAGGCAGCCAAGCTGGACCCCATCATAGCTTTACGTTACGAATAAATGTGAACTTAAGGCAAAGGATTTTGGGTAATCAAAGGCGTTAGCGAAAAAAACAAAGCAGCGGTTCCTGCTTTTTCTTGAAAGTAATAGTTTCCCTCCTTTTATGAAATCGTTTTTAAATTTAAAAGACGGCTATCGTATGTTTTTTGCATTTTTTTTCTAACAAACTGCGTATTTATTTGATTTAATGCTAATTTTGCCTTAAATATTAAGAGACGATATTAGCTAAAAGGATATTAAAATTATTTATACTCTTCTTTCTAAATTCTCCTGTTATTCTTTAAAAAACCGAAGCTTACGGTAAATTTAAACGTCTCCGATTATTTTTAATAAAAATGGACTTTGTTTATTGAAAGGCATAGAAATGGGAAAAATATCCTAAAAAGATAGGCCTCGGTTTGCAACATCTCTTCTTAAAATATCCGTTGTTAATAATAAAAAAACAACTTCTTTTTATTGGGAATCCAGATGAATTAAAATCCAATTTACTCCCAATCCCAAGCTTTTAATTTAATTAATAGGAGGGAAGATGAACGAAAGCACACTTAAACAAAAATACCATTTGAAAGGCTCGCCTACCAGTGGCCTGATTATGGCAACTTTTGGTTTTTTTATTGGTTTTGCTGCTGTCTCTTTATATGGTCCGGTCGCCAGTAAGTTGAAGGAACTGTTGGGCATATCCGGTTTGCTCCTGGGGTTATTGGTTGCCGCTCCGAATCTTTCCGGTTCTTTGCTGCGTATTCCCTTTGCCGCCTGGGTCGATAAAGTCGGCGGTAAAAAACCGCTCGGAACGCTATTGATATTGGCCGTTATTGGCATGGCCGGGTTATCTGCCATTTTGCTCCTGTATTATCCCGATTTTTCCAAGGGCATGTATTGGCTAATTGTGTTTTTTGGCATTTTAAGCGGTTGCGGCATTGCCACTTTTTCGGTGGGTATTGCTCAAACATCCTACTGGTTTCCTCAAAAAAAACAAGGCATTGCGCTCGGATCTTACGCCGGTATCGGTAATACGGCTCCGGGTATTTTCGGTATTTTGTTGCCGTTTGCCTTACGGGCATTCGGCTTGCCCGTTTCATATCTTATTTGGTTCGGACTTTTGTTAGTTGGTACAATTATTTATCTCGGATTTGTTCATGATGCTTATTATTTTCAGTTAGTAAAAAAAGGTGTGGCCCCGAACGAAGCGGAAAAAATAGCACGGGCTTTGGGCCAGGAACTTTTTCCCTCCGGCAGTACCATCGAATCATTGAAAATTTCCGCAAAAATTCCTGGTACATGGGGATTGGTTTTGCTCTATTTTACTTCTTTTGGCGGCTTTCTTGCACTTACTGGTTGGTTCCCCGTGTATTGGGCCAAAAATTACGGATTTAATCTCAGAGAAGCCGCCTTACTAATGGCTTTTGGCTTTTCTTTGCTGGCTTCCGTAATTCGCGTTTACGGCGGGCATCTCAGTGATAAATTCGGCGGAGAATTCATCGCGATTTTAAGCTATGTTACCGTATTGTTGGGAGCGGTTATTCTTATTTTTTCCCGGTCTTTCGGTATTTCGTTAACAGGTGAAATTATCATAGGTGCAGGTATGGGCGTAGGGAATGCGGCTGTATTTAAATTGGTTCCCAAATATGTTCCCAGAGCTCCCGGGGGTGCGGCCGGTTGGGTCGGAGGTTTAGGCGCCTTTGGCGGATTTGTGGTACCGCCGATTTTAGGCGTTTTTGTAGACCATTATGGCGTTTCGGGTTATGCCAAAGGATTTGTCGTTTATGTGGTTTTGGCTCTTATTTCTATTATTACGGCTTTTATTTTGTTAAAGGTTTACAATCCCCAAAAAAAGAAAGCATAATGGCTAATTTTAAATGAATAAACTTATTATAAAATCTGGAAACATGTTATGAATAAAAAAGCATCGTTTTTGTTGAAGAGACTTCGCTTCTTTAAAACACAGGAAACCTATGCGGAAGGATGGAGCGCATTGGATTCTCAGGGAAGAGAATGGGAAGATTTTTACCGACGTCGTTGGCAGCACGATAAAGTGGTACGCACAACCCATGGCGTTAATTGTACGGGTTCCTGCAGTTGGATGGTATTTGTTAAAAACGGTATTATTACCTGGGAAAATCAAGCCACCGATTATCCTACAACGGGTCCGGATATTCCCGAATATGAACCAAGAGGATGTCCACGCGGCGCTTCTTTTTCATGGTATACATACAGCCCGTTGCGTGTAAAGTATCCGTATGTGCGCGGTGTATTGCTAAGGTTTTGGAGAGAGGCTTTAAAGACAACGCAAGATCCCTTAAAAGCCTGGCAGAGCATCGCGGAAGATCCTGAAAAAACCCGGGTGTACAAACAGGCGCGGGGTAAGGGCGGACTGGTGCGGGCTACATGGGATGAGGTGAACGAAATCATTACCGCGCAATTGTTGTACACCCTGCAAAAATACGGACCGGACCGGATTGCCGGATTTACCCCGATTCCGGCAATGTCCATGGTCAGTTACGCCGCAGGTTCGCGTTTTTTATCTCTTATGGGCGGTTCGATGCTTAGTTTTTATGATTGGTATGCAGATCTTCCCCCGGCTTCTCCTCAAATTTGGGGCGATCAGACCGATGTGCCGGAAAGCAGCGATTGGTATAACGCAGGGTACTTAATTATGTGGGGTTCGAATATTCCTTTAACTCGGACTCCGGATGCCCATTTTATGACTGAGGTACGCTACAAAGGAACCAAAGTTGTTTCCGTCAGTCCCGATTTTGCGGAATCGGTAAAATTTGCCGATGAATGGCTGGCCGTCAATCCCGGTACCGATAGCGCACTTGCTCAGGCCATGACCCACGTAATCCTAAAAGAATTTTATGTCCGAAATAAAAGCGAATATTTTTATAATTATGCCAAGAAGTTTACCGATTTGCCCTTTTTGGTTTTATTAAAAAAACGGGACGACGGATTTGTAACCGATCGTTTTTTGCGTGCTTCGGATTTAAAAATGACTGTGGAAAATGCGGAATGGAAAACCGTTGTTTGGGATAGGCAAAGCCAACGCATGGTTGTTCCCAATGGCAGTATTGGCCATCGGTGGGAAGGTAAAGGTACGTGGAATCTGAAAATGCAAGATCATAACGGAAAACAATATGAGCCCCAAATGAGCTTTGGCGGAATTGAAGACGAAAATATTCTCCTTAATTTGCCTTATTTTGACGACCACACACGAGCAGTTTTGCAACGTTCCGTTCCGGTTAAACGTGTGGAAATTGATGGCAAAATACACTATGTAACTACAGTGTTCGATATGTTGCTAGCAAATTACGGTGTGGCTATCCAAGAAAAAGCCGAGGGATATCCGACCGATTACGACGACCCGCTTCCGTATACACCCGCCTGGCAAGAACGATTTACCGGTATTAAAGCCGCTCAGGTTATTCGAATTGCCAGAGAGTTCGCACGCAATGCCATCGAAACGCAAGGTCGCTCCATGATTATTATGGGCGCAGGAATAAATCATTGGTTCCATGCGGACATGACCTATCGGACGATTTTAAACTTGGTTTTACTTACAGGATCGCAAGGCGTAAATGGCGGAGGCTGGGCCCATTATGTAGGGCAGGAAAAAGTCCGTCCTGCGGAAGGTTGGCAAACCATAGCTTTTGCCCGCGACTGGTCTTTGCCACCCCGTTTACAAAATGCGACCTCTTATTTCTATTTTGGCACCGATCAATTTCGCTATGAAGAAATTCCCATGAGCGATCTTACAACCCCAACGGCCAAAAAAGCGCGCTATGAACATCCTGCCGATTATAATGTGTTGGCTGTACGTTTGGGCTGGGCTGCTTCGTATCCGCAATTTAACCGGAATTCTCTGAAGCTTGTGGCCGAGGCATACAAATCCGGAGCTAAAACTGCCGACGAAATTATTAAAAATATTGTCAAGCAATTAAAAGAAAAACATCTGGCATTTGCTCTTGAAGATCCCGATAATCCGGTCAATTTCCCGCGAACGCTTTTTGTATGGCGGGCGAATCTGATCTCAAGTTCCGGGAAAGGACACGAGTATTTTTTAAAGCATTTTTTAGGCACACATCAAGGCGTGCTGGCTACAGAATCCTCAGAGATGCGCAAAACCCAAGAGATAAATTGGCGGGAAAAAGCACCGGAAGGCAAATTGGATTTACTCGTCAATTTGGAATTTCGAATGTCCGGTACGGCGCTTTATTCCGATGTTGTGTTGCCCGCTGCTACCTGGTATGAAAAAACCGATATTAGCAGTACCGATATGCATCCTTATGTGCATCCGTTTAATCCGGCAATATCGCCTCCTTGGGAAGCCAAATCGGATTGGGATATTTTCAAGAATTTGGCCAAAAAAATTTCGCAAATGGCCGAAAAATATTTACCCGAGGTACTAACCGATCTGGTTGCCGTTCCTTTATTACATGATTCTCCTGGCGAAATTGCACAGCCTTTCGGAGTGGTAAAAGACTGGACGAAAGGCGAAACCGAAGCCATCCCTGGTAAAACCATGCCAAAATTTGTTTTGGTGGAACGCGATTACACTAAAATTTATGACAAATTTATTTCTTTGGGACCGCTTGTAGAAAAAAATCCGGTGGGTGCCCATGGAATTTCATGGTCGGCCAAAGAACAGTTTGAACTGTTAAAAAAACAACTCGGCACACACGATTGGGGAGTAGGTAAAGAATTACCGGATATTTCGGAAGCTTCCCGTGTTATTGAAGCAATGTTAACGCTTTCGAGCGCTACCAACGGAAAAATGGCGACCAAAGCCTGGCAGGCCGAAGAAAAGAAAACCGGTCTCCCGTTAAAAGATTTTGAACGCGGCCGTGAAGCGGAGCGTTTTTCTTTACAAACTATTACGGCGCAGCCCAAAGAAGTTATTTCTACTCCCATATTTACCGGGACCAATAAAAATCGTCGCTATTCGCCCTTTACTATTAATATTGAATATTTGATACCCTTTCGTACCCTTACCGGCAGGCAACATTTCTATCTGGATCATGAAATAATTCTTGAGTACGGTGAAGGACTGCCGGTTTACAAACCGGTGCTTTCTACTATACCGTTTTCTACGGGGGATCGCATTCCTGCTGATTCGGGTAAAACCATCACTCTGAAATATTTAACTCCGCATGGCAAGTGGAATATTCACAGTATGTTTTACGATAATTTACACATGTTAACGCTTTTCCGCGGCGGACCAACGGTATGGTTGAATCATGAGGACGCTGCGCAAATAGATGTACGCGATAACGATTGGATAGAGGTTTACAATCGTAACGGAGTAGTGGTGGCCCGGGCCGTGGTAAGCCATCGAATGCCCCGCGGAACAACCTACATGTACCATGCCCAGGACAGAACGATTAATACGCCAGAATCTCCGCTAACCAAACTAAGCGGAGGCACGCATAACAGTCCGACAATGGTACACATTAAACCAACGCATTTTATCGGGGGCTATGCTCAGCTTAGTTATGGATTTAATTATTATGGCCCTACAGGAAATCAAAGGGACTTAAAAGTTTGTGTCAGAAAATTAAAAAAGGTGGTTTGGCATGAAGATTAAAGCACACGTTGCAATGGTCATGAATTTGGATAAATGTATCGGCTGTCATACATGTAGTGTAACTTGTAAAAATACGTGGACAAACCGCCAGGGCGCCGAATACATGTGGTTTAATAATGTGGAAACCAAACCAGGTATTGGTTATCCCAAAGATTGGGAAAATCAGGAAACCCACAAAGGCGGATGGGTACTTAACAAAGGAGAGCTTAAACTAAAATCGGGCGGCCGGTTTTCAAAATACGTGAATATTTTTCATAATCCGGATTTGCCCACCCTAAAAGATTATTACGAACCGTGGACCTACAATTACCAAAAATTAACCGATAGTCCGGCTCGGAATTATCAACCGGTTGCCCGCCCCCAATCTCAAATCACGGGAAAAAAAATGGAGATTAAATGGGGACCGAACTGGGAAGACGATTTGGCCGGTTCCATGGAAACGGCTAAGTTGGATCAAAATATGAAGGCCATGGAAGAAGCCATCCGTTTGGAATTCGAAGAGGCCTTTATGATGTATTTGCCGCGTATTTGCGAACACTGTCTGAATCCTGCTTGTGTGGCGGCTTGTCCTTCCGGGGCTATGTACAAACGCGATGAAGATGGCATCGTATTGGTGGATCAGGAAGCATGCCGCGCTTGGCGTTTTTGTATTTCATCCTGTCCGTATAAAAAAGTTTATTTTAATTGGAAAACCCATAAAGCCGAAAAATGCACCTTTTGCTTTCCGCGTCTTGAGGCCGGACTGCCAACGGTTTGTGCCGAAACGTGTGTGGGGCGAATTCGTTATATCGGTTTGGTGCTTTACGATGCCGATCGCGTAAAGGAAGTTGCCTCGGTTACGGATGAGAAGGAACTATATCAGGCGCAGCTCGATTTGTTTTTGGATCCGAAAGATCCGCAAATTATTGCACAAGCACGAAAAGACGGAATTCCAGATGATTGGATCGAAGCGGCCCGAAAATCACCAATTTATAAATTAGCCATCCGGCAGAGAATAGCATTGCCCTTACATCCCGAATATCGAACGCTACCCATGGTTTGGTATGTGCCTCCGTTAAGTCCGGTAATGAAATGGTTTGAAGGTAAATCGCTCAATGCCACGGTTGACGAAATGTTGTTGCCGGTTATTGATGAGATGCGGATTCCGGTTCAATATCTGGCCAACTTGTTAAGCGCGGGAAATACCGATGTGGTGCGTCTGGTACTCAAAAAAATGATACTAATGCGCCAGTTTATGCGCGCCAAAACCATTGGCAAGAATTTTGACGAAAAGTCTTTGGAAAAAGTCGGATTAAATAAAAAATTAACAGAAGAAATGTACCATCTGTTGGCCATTGCCAAATATGAAGATCGGTTTGTAATTCCCGCGGCGCATAGGGAAAAATATGAAGATTTATACAAGGGACAAGGGATGACGGGATTCGAATTCAATACAGGTGGTAATGCCTGTTTGCCGGGAGAGCCGCCCCGATGAATGTCTCAAATAAAATAGGCGTGCGCGAACAGATAAAATTTGTTTCACTTATGTTACAATATCCCGAAGAAGAACTTAAAAATTCGGATTGGTCCTTACGGGACTTAAACCTTTTTAGTGCCGAATTGGCCCAAAGCTTAAATACGTTTTTACGTTATTTTAAACAAACACCACTACCCAAATTACAAGAAAATTATGTACGTACGTTCGATTTTAATGAACATGCTAATCTCTACTTGACCTATTCCAAATTAGGAGATGAAAAGGAGCGGGGCCAGGCACTTGCCGAATTAAAACAATTATATGAACGATCCGGGCTGATTATCGATTCTAAGGAGCTGCCCGATTATCTTCCTCTTGTTCTTGAATTTATCGCTCGGGCCGATAGCCAAACCGGCTTGATTTTAATGAACCGTTTTCGGGAATCTGTTGCACAGTTGCAACAGGCTCTTGAGCAAGCCGAAAGTCCGTATGCCGGATTAATACAGGGACTTTTGCTCATAGTGGATTATACCATCTCAAAAGGAGTTTTGTGATGAATGTTTGGAATCAATTTTTTTGGGTTATTTTTCCCTATTTAATGATTACCGTTTTTTTAGTAGGGCACTTTTTTCGTTATTTAACCGACCAAACGGGATGGACTTCTAAGTCGAGCGAATTTTTGGAAAAGAGGAGTTTGCGGTGGGGTAGTTTGTTGTTTCATTACGGAATTTGGTTCGTTTTCGGCGGGCATGTGGTGGGATTATTGGTGCCCAAATCTCTTTTGAGTCGGGTAGGAGTTAGCGATGAAGCATATCATCTTATGGCTGTTTATTTAGGCGGACTGGCTGGATTAATAGCGATTTTGGGTCTTTTGATTCTTATCGTTCGCCGATACGGAGATACCTATATTTCGCTTACCAGCAGCTTTGGGGACAAATTGATTGCCGTACTTTTGCTTTTGGTTATGGGGTTTGGCATTTACAATACTTTGGGATTTAATTTGCTAACCGAAGGATTCGATTATCGCAGTACCATTTCTCCTTATTTGCGTAGTTTAATTATATTCGCTCCCGATTCCCGTTTAATGATGGGTGTTCCTTTGACGTACCAGTTACATGTATTTTTAGCGTTTCTTGTTATGGGGATTTGGCCGTTTACCCGTCTGGTGCATGTGTGGAGTATTCCTGTTGCCTACGTAAAACGAAGTCCGATTATTTACAGAAGCGCCCGGTTAAAGTAGCTTAAAAAAACAAATATTTTTTTGTTACCTGCTTGATTTTATCTTTTGAATCAATGGTTTGTTGTCCTTCCGGCTTAATCATTGTGACGTAAGATTTGTATTTTTATTCTTTACTATTGTATCGCAATCTCTTATTTTAAATGTAAAACGAATAGTTTTTTCTTTATTTTTATATTAAAACGGATGATTGAAAGGAATGTACCATGTTCAAACATTTTTTTCGTGTACTTTCCCTTTGCTGGATAATTATTTTAGCGATTCAGTCTCAAAAGCTACAAGCAGATGCAAATTTTATTCAATACGTCAATCCCTTTATCGGCACCGGGTCGGTGGATAGTCTCAGCCTTTCCGGCAGTAACTTTCCCGGAGCGGTTTACCCCTGGGGGCTGGTGCAGCTCAGCCCGGATACGCGGGATAATCCGGAAGACCCCTGCAGCGGGTACGACTATGCCGACACCACCATTGTCGGGTTTAGCCACACGCATTTGAGCGGTACCGGTGTGGCCGATTTGTTCGATTTTTTGTTCATGCCATATCAGGGAAAAATTTGTTGGCAGGCCACGGGACAGGGGCAGGAACATCCCGGCTACCAATCGGCCTTTTCGCACCGCAACGAACAGGCCCACCCCGGCTATTATCGCGTTTTTTTGGATCGTTCCGAAATCAACGTGGAACTGACGGCCAGCGCCCATTGCGGCATGCAACGC
>CAZRBA010000057.1:0-15880 GCA_964598255.1 uncultured Caldithrix sp.
TTTAGCACAAATTGTGCACATCGACGGCATGTGCAATGAGTGCGGCAACTGCGCTACTTTCTGTCCCTATCAGGGGGCGCCGTACAAAGACAAAATTACCGTATTTTGGAATGAAGAAGATTTTGAAAACAGCGAAAATGACGGGTTCGTTTTAATTCATACGAATGGCATTCAAACCTTTCGTGCACGTTTTAACGGCCAATCGGGACAAATTGTATTGGATAAAAACGGTAAAACGGTACAGGCCGACTGGTCCGATCAATACAAGGCATTTCAGGCATTTATGCGCGTGTTGCGAGAAATCATTCGTAAATACGATTATTTGTTAAATCCATTAGATTAGATTTGATACAGTACGGTTAGCAAATTTTTTACGCAATGAACAGAAAAAACGGAGCATTTCGTATTTGACTTTTTATTAACGGATTATCTTTCCGCTAATTACCGGTAAGCACTAATGCGAAAAAAATTTGCTTGACATGGCAAGCATTATCATACTGCAATTCAACAAACAACAATCCGATCTTTCCGATACTAATTTTACTACAGCCTAATTCTTAAAAAATTTTAAGGAAAAATTATATTTTTCGCGTCGAAAAATTTATTATTATTACATTCAACAGGAGATCGGACAATGCGTATTTTGGTAATTGAAGACGAACAAAAAGTGGCCCGGGCCCTAAAAGAAGGATTAACCCACGAAGGCTATCAAGTTGACCTGGCCTTTAGCGGGGAAGAGGGATTTTACCTGCTAAGTATTGGACAATACGATTTGCTGTTGCTTGATTTGATGCTTCCCGGTCGAGACGGACTAGAAATTCTGAAATCCGTTCGCAAAAAAGGAATGACCTTTCCCGTTTTGGTATTAACAGCCCGCGATACAGTGGAAGATCGGGTAAAAGGTCTGGATAGCGGTGCTGATGACTATTTGGTTAAACCCTTTGCCTTTGCTGAATTATTAGCTCGTATTCGTGTATTGTTACGCCGTGGTCGTCCCGAAAACAGCCTTCGCTTACTTTTAGCCGATTTGGAAATGGATTTGGTAACGCGCAAAGTTAAACGCGGTTCGACAGAAATTACTTTAACCGCTCGCGAGTTCGATTTGTTGGAATTGCTATTGCGTCATCAGGGACAAATTGTCTCCAGAGAAATGATTGCCAAAGAAGTATGGCAAGAAGTTGACCGCGTAACGCCCATCGATAATTTGATTGACGTACACATTGCGCGCTTACGACGCAAAATTGACGATCCCTTTGCAAAAAAACTGATACACACCATTCGCGGCGTAGGTTTTATCCTTTCAGAGGAGACACCCTAATGGCCGGAATGATTAAAAACGTACGGGCGCGACTTACCCTGTGGTACGTATTGGTATTCACAATTATTCTTATTCTTTATGCAGCCATGGCTAGTTCATTATACTATTTTAATTTACGTCAGGATTTGGATAGCGAGTTGCAGGAAAATTACGAGATATTGGAAGATTTGATCGGTATTACTCCGGATGGTTCCGTGTTTTTTGACGAAGACGATTCTCCTTTTTTGCGGGAGGAGTGGTTCGAAATTTGGTCGGGAAAAGGTACGTTGTTGTTCTCCAGTCTTCCGGTTAGTTCCAAACGCTTACCTCCTTTACGTCCCTCCCAATTTCACAACGGTGGTTTTACATTTAAATCCTTAAAATTAGATCATAATATTCGATTGCGCGTAATGTTTGCAAAAGTCAATATTGACGGTCATTGGCTTCTGGTACGCATCATAAAAAACGAACATCAGCTTTGGCGGGCCTTGTATGCCTTTGTTGTGATTTTGGCCGTTGCTTTACCATTTGCCCTATTGGTGGCAGGTTTGGGCGGATATTTTTTAAGTCGGAAATTGTTAGCTCCTGTGGATCGCATGGCCGATTCGGCTCGCGAAATTGGCGAACAAAATTTACACCGGCGTCTTCCCGTGGTAAATCCAGAAGACGAGCTGGGCAATTTGGCCATTACGTTTAATAATCTTCTTGATCGATTGGAAAAGTCGTTTGCGAGGCTCAAACAGTTTACTTCCGATGCGGCGCACGAATTGCGCACACCGTTAACGGCTATTCGCAGCATTGGCGAAGTAAGCCTGCAAGAAAATCGCGATCCGCAATATTACCGTAATGTTATCGGTAGTATCTTGGAAGAAAATCAAAGGCTGACCCGGCTCATCGACAGTTTGCTTTTCCTTTCCCGGGCCGACTCGGATAAAATTAACATACACAAAAAAAACATTGTATTGGCTCTGTTTTTGGAACAAACCATAGAATTTATTAATCCGCTGGCGGAAGAAAAAGAGCAACACATCGAATTAAAAGGACCAAACAATTTGACCGTGCGGGCCGATCCTGATTTGCTGCGCGAAGCGGTGTTGAATATTCTGGATAATGCCATCAAATATTCCCCGCAAAAAAGTACAATAACCGTGCAAATAGGAACGAACGGTCATCAAATCGTTATTGCTATTAGCGATCAGGGAAAAGGCGTTCCTGCCGATCAGAGAGGAAAAATCTTTCGACGCTTTTATCGCGTGGATAAAGCGCGGTCGCGGGAGATGGGCGGCAGTGGTTTGGGGCTGGCCATTTCGCTTTGGGCCATTCGGGCACAGGGGGGCCACATTACTGTGGAAAACGGACCGGAAAGTGGTTCGGTGTTTTCTATTATTCTGCCTATTTGATAATTTTATTTTTGGAAAGGGTGCAAAATGGAAAGTGCCGTTATTGCAAAAGGATTGGAAATTTGGTCATTGCAAACGTTACTGGATATTTCGCTGCTTACAGGGCTTGTAGCCATGGGCTTGGTTTTGGCGCAACCCTATTATCGTTCGCTTAAAAATTATTTAACTTTGCGTGTTTCCGTTGAAATCTGGGATTTGGTTACCGTGGTTTTGGCCGATATTTTTTTGGTGTTGACAGTATTGATCGGATTCTTGGTACTCAATCCGGACATTATGGCCGATATTAAAATAGCCGTACCCTTTATTCCGCTGGCCATTTTATTGTTTGCCACTGCCATGGTGTTACGCTTAATGTACGACGGACATCGTCCGAACGGTAAACATTTTAAAGATGTTCTGTGGCTGATGTTTGTAGCAAATCTGTTAAATGTCATCGGATTTTCATTGGTAATGGAAGCACCCGGTAGCGAGTATTTGGAGACCCATCCGTCCGCTTTTTGGTTTTTTGTAAAAACCTATTTTCGCTCTAATTCCTTGCCTCATGGTTTGGAAGTGGCTCAATGGACGTTTTATTTGACATTTCCTATTTTGATGGTTGTTTTTTTCTGGGGATTTGTGCGTGCTATGAAAACATTTAACAAATTAAAAGCGTAAAAAATGAACCGGATTTGGCAATTATGGGAAAATTCCTGTACGGGTTGCGGAATATGTTTTGATGTTTGTATGATGGCAGCCATTTACATGACGCGTGATATGGCTTTACCACAACCGGTTCCAAATGCTTGCACAGGCTGTATGACCTGCGTAAACGAATGCCCCTTCGATGCCATTGAAATAATATCGGATCAAGCCGATATGCTAAAGCCCATAACTTTTTCTTAACGCGCGGTATCGATTTGCAAAGGCGACGGAAATGTTGTGGTTTTTACACACGATATGAAAAATATTAAAAAACGATTAGCTACAATCCCAATAAAAAATAAGGAGTTGTGCCATGAGAAGAATATTGGTTTCAGACATTGTTTTACTACTGTTGGTGCTAAGCGCATTGTTAAATGCTAAGAATTTTAACACTTCCAAGCAAACAGAGGCATTCATCAATTTTGAAAATGTGCCCGTAGGGCAAATTCCGGATGGCTGGAAGGTTGAAGCCACAAACCCAAAAGGAAAATTGGCCGTATGGAAAGTTATTAAGGACAGCACCGCACCTTCCGGCAATAAAGTGCTTTCGTTGGTTGATGCCAGTCATTCGTTTGGTAGTACGTACAATTTGTGTTGGACTAAAAACATTCCTTTTTTAAACGGCGTTATTTCAGTTAAATTCAAAGCTAATAGCGGTCGGGAGGACGAAGGTGGCGGTGTTATTTGGAGGGCACAGGATCGTAATAATTATTACATCGCCCGATTTAATCCTTTGGAAGACAATTTTCGTATTTATTACGTCAAAAACGGTGTGCGTCGCATGCTGGCCAGTGCGCGTATTGCATTAAAAGCCCATCGCTGGCAGTCGATGAAGATTGTTGTGAAAGGCCATAAATTCGAAGGGTATTTAAATGGGAAAAAATTGTTGAGCGCAACGTGCAAGGTATTTAACGAAACCGGTGGTGTAGGTTTGTGGACCAAAGCCGATGCGGCCACCTCGTTTGATGACTTTCAAGTGTTTATGCAACCGTGATTTAACATTATCGTAACACGCAGTGTCTGCGTATTGACCTGTTTTCACCTTGGATTCGAAATGAATTTCGGGAAGGGAACAGGGCACTGAAAATTATCGACGATTACTTTTTGAATTACAGGAGTACAAATTATGCGCAAATACATGCCTTTGCTATTAAGTTCGCTAATTGTGGCAAGCGTACTTGGCTTGTCGGGTGCCTGTACAAGGGGACAAAAAACCGTTAAAACGGTTACCGTTTACGTATCCGAAGATCAGGTTTTTTCCGAGCCAATTCTGAAAGATTTCCAAAAACAAACCGGAATCAAGGTCAAGGCGGTTTACGATACCGAAGAAGCCAAAAGTACCGGCACCATGAATCGTTTGATTGCCGAAAAAAACAATCCCCAGGCCGATGTGTATTGGGCCAACGAACCGATTCGCGCAGAGGTGCTTAAGCAAAAAGGTATTTCCGCAGCGTACGTTTCACCGAATGCCAAAGACATTCCTTCGGCATTCAAAGATCCTCAGGGCTATTGGACGGGATTTTCGGCCCGCGCGCGGGTTCTCATCGTAAACACAAAGGTAAAACAAAAACCAAATTCCATTTCCGCTTATCTCGATCCGCGCTGGAAGGGCAAAGCGGTTATGGCCAATCCTTTATTCGGCACCACCACATCCGAAATCGCTGCCTTGTTTACCTTGTGGGGCGACCAGCAGGCCAAAGCATTTATGATGGCCCTTAAAAAGAACAAAGTCGCCGTTTCCACCAGCAATGGCGAAAGTGCCGATTTCGTTGCTGCCGGACAATACGATTTTAGTTTGGTCGACAGCGATGACGGAGTGAACCGGATGCGTCAGGGCAAACCAGTAACCATTGTCTATCCCGATCAACAGCCCGGGCAAATCGGGTGCTTTATCGTCCCGAATGCCGTGGTTTTGGTGAAAGGTGCGCCCCATCCCCAAACGGCCAAAAAACTTATTGATTTCCTGCTTTCGCCGCAAACTGAAAGCAAACTGGCCTTTGCAGATTGCGCCCAAATTCCTTTGCATGCTGGCGTAAAAATGCCGCCCGAAATGAAACCGATTTCCGCAATTAAAGTCATGAAAGTCAATTACGCCGAAGTAGCAAAAAAAATGATTGAAATTCAACCGTTCCTTAAATCCTGGATGGGATTGTAATGCAAAAACGCGCTTTTTTGATCGGAACAACGGCAATATTAATCGTTATCGGTTTACTGCCCGTTATTTCCATGTTAGTCAAAAGCGTTTTTCAAAACGGACATTTTACCTTAAGCGCCTATCACGGACTGCTCGGATCAGCGCGTCAATGGGTTTTAATAAAACATAGTTTTACATTGGCCGCGTTGGTAACAGCGTTTACCACGGTTATCGGGGTGCCGCTGGGAATTTTGCTGGGTAAAACCGATTTTCCTTTACGCAAATTATTTCTTTTCTTGTTTGTCATTCCCTTACTGCTGCCACCCTATGTTACGGCTGTTTCTTGGTTCGATTTGCTGGGGCGTGAAGGCCTTTTGGCTCCTTTGCTTGGCAGTACCTTAACGCAACATATCGGCCGCTGGCTATTCGGTTTGCCCGGTTGTACGTTCGTCCTTTTTTCGGTATTCTTACCGATCCCCGTAATATTAACCGTGGCTTTTTTACACACCATAAATCCGCGATTGGAAGAAGCGGCCCGTTCGGCCGCCGGTTGGGGAAGGGTACTTAAAGAAATTACCCTTCCGCTTATTTTCCCGGCTATTTTGCTTTCGGCGCTCTTGGTTTTTCTTTTAACATTCGGAGAATTCGGAGTTCCGAACTATTTACGTTACGCTGTTTATCCCGTGGAAAGTTTTACCCGATTTTCCGCTTTTTACAATTTTAAAGCGGCAACGGCCGCAGCCATGCCCATGGCCGCTATCACCTTATTAGCCTTAATCTTCGAATCCGCATTTTTACGTGAAGGAACCTATCAACTTCAGCCGCTACCGGAAGGTGCACAAAGAATGAAAATTCATTTGTACCGCTTTCGTTCGGGTGTGGTAATAAGCACCACTTTACTTTTGCTGATGATCGTAATTGTGCCTCTCCTCTCGCTAATTATCAAATCAGGCGGATTTGCCGTTTACCTGCAAGCCATAAACAAGGCCGGAGAAAGTTTGATCCGTAGCGTAAGCTATGCTGCTATCGGTGCAACCTTACTTAGCATTTTGGGTTTTTTTAGCGGATATTTAATCCGTATCCGCGCTTTTAAATTTTGGCGATCGCTGGATTCCCTAACCCTTTTTCTCTTCGCATTGCCCGGAACGGTAATCGGTATCGGGCTAATTCGTTTGTGGAATACGCCTCGGACGAATTTTATCTACGCAACGCCGTTGATTATTTTATTGGGTTATCTGGCCAAATATACGGCGCTTACCAGCCGCATTTCCGTTACCCAATTAGCGCACATTCCATCTTCCATGGAAGAAGCCGCTCAAATGACCGGTGCAAGCTGGCTGCGCCGCATGATTTTTATTATCGCGCCTTTGGCCAAACGAGGGTTAATGGCCGCCTGGCTGGTGGGATATATTTTCTCGCTCAGGGATACGTCTATTACCATGTTGGTTTATCCTGCCGGACATGATACCTTACCGGTACGTATTTTTACTTTAATGGCCAACGGGTCGCCGGAATTAATAGCAGCGCTTTGCGTTATTCTTATCGCCGCGACCTTGGTACCGGCAACATTGATTTCATTACTGCCTTTGTTTAAAAGACAGGAGGTCTGGCTGTGACGGTGATCGAATTGCGATCGGTGGTAAAGTTTTACCACGATACGATTGCCCTGAATTCCTGCTCGTTAAAAGTTGAACAGGGAGATCGGTTGGTCATTTTGGGCGCCTCTGGCTGCGGTAAAACAACCCTATTGCGGCTCATTGCCGGGTTTATCGCGCCCGACTCCGGAGCCGTCTTTTTGAACGGCAAAAAAGTTTCCGAAAACAAAACAATCCTTCTGCCCCCGGAAAAACGAAATGTCGGCATGGTCTTTCAGGATTTGGCTTTGTGGCCGCATTTGACGGTTGAAGGGAACCTGGCTTTTGGTTTAAAAGCGCAAGGAATTAACAAAACCGAACAAAAGCTGCGCATACGCCGCATGTTGGAGCTGGTTGGCCTGCACGGATTCGAAAAGCGCAAACCTGCGGAACTTTCCGGCGGCCAGCAACAGCGGGTAGCCCTTGCCCGTGCATTGATTTTACAACCCGAAGTTCTGTTGATGGACGAACCGTTGTCCGGTTTGGATTACGATTTGAATGTGCGGCTGCGTTCCGAAGTGGTGCATTTACAAGAAAAGTTGGGATTTACGTTATTGTACGTAACGCACGATAGGGAAGAAGCCTTTAGCATCGCTCGCACAGTGGTGATTTTGGAACATGGACATCTGAAATTTAAAGGGGATGTGGCCCAGGCCAAACGATTGTTACAATTATGAAAAAAACGATTAGGCCCAAAGTTAGGTTAATCCGTTAAAATAAAGCATTACCAGGCCGAAAAGAAATTAACGGGACACGTGCGTTTTTCAACCATTAGAAGGAATTCGATCGGATTTTCTGTGTGCCCGAATTGAAAGGAAAAGGATAGGAGTACGGAAAAATGAAACACGGTATTTGGTCTTTGTTTTTTGCAAGCATGATGATTTTGTCGGTTATTTTCGGTGAGACGTTTGCTCAGGTATCGCAACCTAATACGATTCGTGCATTTTATACCGATAAACCAATTAAGCTGGACGGTCGTTTGTCCGAGTTGGCTTGGCAAAAAGCACAACACATTTCCAATTTTACCCAGCGCGAACTGAATGAGGGACAACCGGCTACCGAGCATACCGAAGTGGCGGTACTTTACGATCATAAAAATCTGTACATCGGTGTTTGGTGTTACGATTCGAATGTCAGCCAAATTGTGGCTCAGGAAATGCGACGCGATTTCAGTTACGCTACCGACGATAATTTTAAAGTCGTACTCGATACCTATCACGACGGTCGTAACGGTTATTTGTTTGTAACCAATCCCAATGCCGCCCGCTTTGACGCCTTAATTCAAAATAATGGCGACCGCGTTAACGAATCGTGGAACGGGGTGTGGAATGTTAAGGCCACCATTACCGACAAAGGCTGGTTTGCCGAATTCGTTATTCCGTTTTCCACCTTAAAATTTAGTACTAAACCGGAACAGGTTTGGGGCATAAATTTTGAACGCAATATCCGGCGCAAACGCGAGCAGGATTTATGGCAGGGATGGTCTCGCGACGCGCATATCGAACAGGTAAGCCGTGCTGGTATTTTGGAGGGCATTAAGGGCATTAGCGGTGTGACGTTGATCGAATTCAAGCCTTACGGTATTGCCGGTTTCGAAACGCGTTCCGATGCACCTACCGATACCAAGTTGAATGCCGGTGGCGATTTGAATTATTTGATTACACCCAGCATGAAATTAAATTTAACAGTAAATACCGATTTCGCTCAGGTGGAATCGGATCGCATGCAGGTTAATTTGACCCGATTCTCTCTTTATTATCCGGAAAAACGCGCTTTCTTTTTGGAAGGGCGCAATTATTTCGATTTCGGATTGGGGCACAGTACCCAACCGTTTTACAGCCGTCGTATCGGTTTAACCGAAGAAGGGCAGGCCATTCCCATTTTGGCCGGAGCCCGCTTGTTGGGCAAGGAAGGAAACACCACCTTGGGCGCCATGAGTTTGCAAACCGAAGCCAAGGATTCCATTCCTTCGACCAATTATACCGTTTTACGCTGGAAACAGGATATTTTCAAGCAATCGACCATCGGGGTAATTGGTGTGGGAAAATTGCAACCTGGCCGCCGCAACATAGTTTACGGTACCGATTTTTTGTATTCCACTACCAGTATGTTTGGTGATAAGAATTTTTCCGTTGGCGGTGCCATTGCCCAAAGCTACACCTCCGACCGCAAAAATAAAACCGGATTGGCCAGCCGCGTATTTCTTGATTTTCCCAATGATTTTATTGACTTCTCGGCCGTGTGGGATCGTTCGGACGTGAATTTTAATCCGGAGACCGGCTTCCAGCGCCGTACCAATTACCAAATGTACAATGCCGATTTTCGCATTAAGCCCCGTCCAAAATTCATTCCCTGGATTCAAAAGCTGGTGTTTAAACCGTTTGATTTTAATTATTATGTCGATGACCAAACCCATAAGCTGCAATCGTTATGGTCCGAATTTCGTCCCCTTGGTTTTACCACCAAAAGCGGCGATTTTTTCGAATCCAACATCCAGCGACGGGCCGAAAATTTGACGGAAGATTTTGAAATTCACAAAGGCGTGGTCATTCCAAAGGGTGAATATTGGTTCACCCGGTATGAACTGCAATACGGATCTTTCCGCGGTAAGCCCTATCATTATTTTATCTTTTTTAACTGGGGACAATATTACGACGGACAGCGCACCGAATGGGCCGTGCGCAATGTCTACCAAATCAATCGGCATGTGAGCGCCAGTATTAATTATTCGCAAAATTTTATTTCGTTACCCGGCGGCGATTTTATTATTCATGAAGTAAGCGGACGGCTTTCCATGGCCGTGAATCCCGATCTGTTCGGATCAATTTTCGGTCAGTGGAACAACGATGATAACGAGGTGCTGTTGAATTTGCGCGTCAATTGGATTCCGACTCCTGGAACGAACTTTTATTTTGTAGTTAATCAGGGAATCGATACTTCCGGAAATGGGTTAAAAACCGTTAACACAACGGTTTTGACCAAATTGGTTTGGCGCTTTGTACTTTAATCCTTTACGAATCGAAAGATCACGTTAGACTGACCTGACAGGTAAAACCTGTTACATCCGTTTGATTTTGTGTTTGTATTCAACCAAACCGGGGAATGCACATGGTGAATCGGTTTTGCAAAATAGTGCTTTTTAATTCGGTTATTCTCCTTTTGAGTGTTTTGCGGGTGCAGGCGCAAACGCTTACGTTTACGGATTGCCTCCGGCTGGCGCAAGAAAAAAGTTTTGTTGTCAAGGCATCCGAATTAAACAAACAGAGTTTAAACCGGCAATTCATGTCACAACGCGCCCGAAGTCGCCCTGAAATTTTTGTTGATTTGGGGCTGGAAGACCATCGGCTTTCGGGGTATGATTTTACCCAGCAGTGGGCCTTGCTGGGCACCCAATGGCAGCCGGGTCGCTATTTGTACAAAACGTTTAACGCAACGCAATGGCAAATGCAGGCAGCGGGGCAAGCGGCCCGCTGGCAAAAACTGCAAGTATTACAGCGTGCGGCAACGTTGTACATCCGTTTATTACAAAAAAATCAAGAATGGTCTTTGCTAAAAAAACAGCATCAGTTGCTTCGTTTACATTTTAACCTTGTGCATGCGCTTTGGCAAACCGGTTCCAAGACGGAACTGGATGTTCTGCAAACACGGGCCGAAATTCTAAAATACCAAGTAGAGCTGAATCGAACGGCTTGGTACAAAAAGATGTTAAGTCGTGAACTTGCATTGTTTTTAGGACTGGCCGTTAGCGACAGTTTGCAACTAATGTATTTGAATACGCCCAAAATTTGCGCGCAACCGGTACCTGTGCTATCCGATACCTTGCTTGATAACAATCCTTGGATACGTTCTTTGAGACTGTCAGCAGACGCGCAAAAATGGCAAGCGCGGGCTGCACGGGCACAACGTTTGCCCATGTTTTATTTGGCGGGCGGATATTTTGCGGATCACGATCCGACCGGTGACGGAAATTACTATTTGTTTAGAGCCGGAATGCAAATTCCCTTGTTCCGCTGGAAAGCCACACATTTCGAAGAACAAACCGCCTATATCAAAAGTAAGGCGTTATGCGATAATGCATGGGATGCCCGGCGTGAATTGCGAATAAAGGCGGAAAAAATCTTAACCCGTTTACAAGGTCTAAAGCGCACTTTGTCGTTACAAGAAAAACGTCTGAGTGCACTGCAAAAAATGTTGCGAATGGCCAAAGGAAATTATCAGGCCGGACTCATTACAAATCTTGAATATTTAAACATTCGGCAGCAACGCACCGCAGCAGGTATTGCAAAGCAAACCACCGAGTTAAATTATGTATTGGCCTTGGTCAATTTTTATCTGCTTACCAACCAAACGGCCCGTCTTAGGGCAATGGTAAAATAGCAAGAAACTTTGAAATACGAGGATGAAAGGGATTCTATGAATAATAGATTCTTTAAGGGAATAATGCTAACGTTTTTAATTTTGTTTTCCTGCAGATCAGGGCAACAGGAAAAGCAAAACCGTACCGTACCCGAAATTCGGGTGCAAAGCGCTGTTGTGCAACGTGCGAACATGGTGGATACATTGCGGTTTTTCGGTAAAACGGTTTTACGGAACGAGGTTTTTCTGGCTTCTCAATTTGACGGACGTCTTAGCGGGTTTCGCCTCTATTTGGGCGATCGGGTAATACAAGGCCAAAAAATTGCCGAAATTATTCCTGCCCGGCGCGAAGCGCTATTACAGGTTCTTCCCCACATCAGTGCAAAAATGCGCCCCTTGCTGGAAAAGGAAATACGTACAATCCCCTTGCTCAGTCCGTTGAATGGGGTGGTTTTACGCGTGTTTTTGCATAACGGTGATGTATTGCAAAAAGGCGATGCCATCGTACATATCGGCAATCTAAATGTTCTGAATGTCTTGGGGGAACTTCCTGTGCGAGCATTACCCTTCATTCGGCGGCGAAAAACTGTAAGGATTACGTTTATCAATTACCGGCATTCTTCTTTGAACTTACCCATAGCGGCGATTGGCGGACAGGTGCAACGCCAGACTCAAACCGTTCCTGTCCGTCTTACACTTAAAAATAAAGACCGTCAATTTAGACCGGGCATGCTGGTAGTTCTTTCTTTTCCCGGAGAAATTCACAGACAGACATTGGTTATTCCGCAAAATGCACTTTTGGAGCAAGAGGGTATTTACAGCGCTTTTGTGATTACAAATGGTAAAGTTCACAGACGCATTCTAAAAGTAGGAATAAAACAAGCACGTTATGCGGAAGTGCTTTCGGGCTTGCAAGAGGGAGAACGGGTCGTTACGAAAAAGGCATATTCTCTGGTTGACGGTATGGAGGTGATAACGGAATGAACCGGCTTTCGCGCTTTACCATCGATAACAAAGGCGCCTTAATTTTTACGGCTGTCTTTCTTTCGGCAATCGGTTTTTATTTGATATATGAAATTCCGGAGGGTGTTTTCCCTGACGCCGAATTTCCGCGCATAGCCGTTATGGTCGATTACGGCCTGGCGCCGCTTAAGGAAATGGAAATGGAAATTGCCAAACCGATTGAAGAAGCCATGATGATGGTCGAAGGCGTGCGGACCGTGCGTACTTCCATAAGTCGCGGTTCGGCTGAAATTAATATTGATTTTCAGTGGAAGCAAAACATGTTTCGCGCATATCAACTGGTTCAGGCGGCCGTTAGCGGAATTCAAAATCAGTTGCCCGCTGGCGTACAGATTGAAGTGCGCCGTTTTACAACCAGTACCTATCCCGTGGCCGGATACAGCCTTACTTCCGATAGTTTAAGTTTGCTTCAACTGCGCGATTTGGCTGTGTATGTTATTCGTCCGCAATTAGCCGCGATTCCAGGCATTTACAATATTGAAGTAATGGGCGGACATCAACGCGAATATTGGGTGAATGTGGATCCGAAAAAGTTAATTGCGTATCGTCTGGATTATCGCCAAATCGAACAGGCCTTGCGTAAAGCCAACCGCTTGAGTTTTGTGGGACGCTTGAATCAAGCCCATAAATTGTATTTGAACATTGCGGATAATCGCTTTTTTAAAATGGAAGATATTAAAAAAACGGTTGTGGCCTACCGTGAGAATACTCCGATTGTGCTTTCTCAAATTGCCGATGTTGAACCAGCGTTTAAAGAAACGTTTATTGCCTGCGAAAGCGATTTGAAACCTGCCGTACTGGTAACCATTATTAAACAACCCAAAACAAACGCCGTGGGCATTATGAGGCAAGTGCAACAAAAATGGAATGAATTATCCCGCGTGCTTCCGCCTGATGTACGTGTGCGAAAATGGTACGATATGAGCGATTTTATCCGCCATTCCATTCATAGTGTCCGCGATGCCATGCTCATTGGTGCATTGCTAACAATGTTCGTTTTGTTTCTGTTTTTACGAAGGGTGCGCATTACGCTTGTAGCGGTGTTCATCATTCCTGTGGCTCTGCTGATTAGTTTCATTTTCATTAAATTGTTAGGCATGAATTTAAACCTGATGAGTTTGGGCGGTTTGGCCGCAGCCATTGGTATTTTGGTGGATAATGCTGTGGTGGTCGTCGAAAATATCGAGCGCTATTTGGAAAAAGGATATCCGCGCAACGAAGCGGTTATCAAAGCCACGGCCGAAATCATTCCGCCTTTGTTGGGGGCTACACTTACTACTTTGGTTGTGTTTATTCCCTTGGTGTTTTTAAGCGGAGTGCCGGGAATTTTTTTTCGCGCCCTTTCGTCCACTCTGGCCATAGCCATTTTTGTTTCCATGCTTCTTGCAGTTTTTTTAACGCCCGCTCTGGCCGTTTTCTTTATTTCCACACGGAAAAAAAGACCAGGCAAATTTTTACCTCACATTGTACAGGTTCAACAAAGTGGTTTGCGAATATTGATGCGCCGGCCGCTTTGGACGATTTTGGCCATACTTGTGTTGGCGGCGCTGGCTGTTCTTTTTTATTTACGTATTCCCTCCGGCTTTTTACCCGAATGGGACGAAGGCACTATTGTGCATGATTATTTGGCCCCGCCCGGAAGCTCCATAGAAGGAACGAAAAGCATGTTAAAAGATATTGCGCAATATATTATGAGTTTACCTGACGTGGATACCTATTCCTTGCGAACCGGTCGCAGTTTGGCTCATCCGCGTACCCATGCCAATGAAGGCGATTTTGTCATTAATCTAAAAAAAGGGCATACGCTTTCCTCTTTTGAAATCATGGATAAAATTCGCGCTTTTGATGCAGAGCATGAACCGCGACTGGAAACGGAATTGTTTCAGGTTTTGCCCGATCGGTTAAACGATCTTTCTGGTGAAATAGCACCGATTGTCATTAAGATTTTTGGCAAGAATTTACTTTTGCTGCATGAGGTGGCTGCACAAATTGCCGATTCTTTAAAAGGAATTCCAGGTGCGGTGGATGTTTACAAGGGGTTCTCGCGAAGTGAGCCGGAGCTGACCGTTCGGGTAAAGCCCCAAGCTGCGCAACGATTCGGATTGACCGTGGAAGATGTGCAGAAAGCGGTCCATTTTGCCTTGTGGGGAGATGTGGCTACCCGCATGATGGAAGGCTTGAAAATGATCCCTGTGCGCGTGCGTTATCCCAAACAGGATTTTAATGAGCTGGAAAAAATTCGCCGGTTGCCGATTTATTTGCCTTCCGTCGATCGCGTATTGCCTTTGCAGGAAATAGCTACTATTGCAAAAATTCCGGGCAAAACGGATATTGATCACGAAAATTTGGTACAAGTTGTGAATGTAAAGGCCCATATTTCGGGGAGAGATTTGGGCGGTATTATTCATGATGTTAAAACCATGCTTGCGCACATCCCACTGCCTCCGGGAATTACGGTAGAAATAGGAGGGCAGTACCAAAGCCAGCAACGAGCTTTTCATCAACTTTTACTTATTCTGTTATTTGGTGCCTTGTTGGTGTATTCCATTTTATTGTTTGAATTCAAATCATTTCGTACGGCCGGTGTTATTTTACTGGGTACGGTGCTTTCCGTGAGCGGTGTATTTTTGCTTTTGTGGATCACTTCCATTCCATTGGATATTTCGGCATTTATGGGGATGATTATGATTTTAGGGGTTGTGGTAAACAACGGTATCCTGTTTATTGATTATACGGAAAAATATTTCGAAGAAATTCCGGATTTAAATAAGGCGCTGTTGACGGCAGGCCAGGTACGTTTGCGTCCGATTTTAATGACAACGTTTTCCACGATTTTTGGTTTTTTGCCATTGGCTTTGGCCTGGGGAGAAGGAGCAGAAATGTTGCAACCGTTAGCGATTTCCATGATCGGTGGCATGAGTTTAAGCATGGTTTTATCTTTGCTCATTATTCCTGCGTTGTATTGGCTGGTTTGGAAAAAAAGCAAAGGAATTCACGCCCGAAAACTACAGAATTAAAAAAAACCGGAGCAACGGCTTGCACCGCCACTCCGGTTCGGGGGCTCGGGAGTGCACAAAAAAGTGTTTAGCGAATCAGCTCGAACGCCCCGTTAATCAGAATATCCGCATCGGCAAAGGCAGCGGCGTTCAGAATTTGCGTGTAGCCGTCGTTGGACTGGCCCACCTTCACCGGCTGCTGCACAAACACGTAGCGTCCGTCGGCAAAGGATTTTTTCACCAGAATGTAGTGCGCGCCGTCCAGATCCACCACCGCATCGGCAGGCAGGGCAGGATGCGTTTCTTCGTCCACCAGAATTTCCGCTTCGATGTACATGCCCGGAATGAAGTGCGCTTGG
>CAZRBA010000058.1:0-9848 GCA_964598255.1 uncultured Caldithrix sp.
AAAAGGAGAGAGGGAAAAGAGTGCCGGTACCTCGATACATCTCAGCTGGCGCGGAGCCACTCGGCAACCGGCTTCTCCCCGCAGGGCCACAAACCGCCACAATCAAAGCGCCCCCCTTTGAGGGGGGCTACGGGGGGTAAACACCGCAGCAAATTACCGCGCTACCCTGAATAATACCCAAGGGAAGCGCTGGGCACAAATAACCATTCAACAATTCAACCAATCAACTACTCAACTTTTCCCAGCCACTAATCCACACAGATTAGCACGCTTCCCCTTAACCCTTAACCCTTCACTCTTTCCCATCCCGATCACCAAATCACTCCGAATGAGCACCAAACACCTATTCAACAATTCAACTTATTTTTCGGCCACTCATCCCCACTGTTTTTCCACTTTTACCTTTATACTAACGTAAAAACCGTATACCGCGGATTTGTTAGAAGGCAAAATACAACCCGGCGTGGATAGCATAATTGCTTGGCGCATGCGAATCTTTGGTTATTAAATGACCATAGTCGACACGAATCGGTCCTAAAGGCGAAATAAACGCTAATCCGAATCCTGCTGTTATTTTAATTTGCATCGGATCCACATCGCTTAACTCTGCCCATACATTTCCGGAATCGACAAATGTTTCCATCACAACAAACCAAAACAGAGGAATTCTTAATTCTGCATTAGCCAAAAACAAGGCCTTACCTCCTGCCGCCTGCCGTATTTTTCCGTTAGCATCATAGGAAAGAGCAGGTCCGAGCATTTGTTCGTGATAACCGCGAACCGTAGTTGCCCCGCCTGCAAAAAAGCGGTCGTCATAAGGAATAGACTTATTGGCCAATGGTTCGATAATAGCCCCGGCTTTTAGACGCGTAGCAAAGACAAAATGACCTCTGGGAAGCCCCAAAACCTTTGGCCTGAATGGTTGGTAACGTTGCCAGGAACCTACCAAAGTAAGATATCGGTTGGTCTCGAATGCTCCAAGATCGTTTTTCCCACGGCTGTAACTAAAGGACATACTAAAATCGGTAAATGAACTGTTTTGCGGATTAAAAATATTTTTACGTTTATCTCGCTTCCAATAAAAAGAAAGCGCATAAACGGCATTTTTATTAATATCCACAGGATTAATTAAAGTTGTGTCGATGGCGCCTTCTTGAAGTAATTTCACCAAACGCGCAGAAAAGCCCGCTTTAAGCTCGGTGCCTTTAGAAAAACGTTTGTTCAAATCAAAAGAAGTCCGATAAATATCGAAATGAGCACTGTAAACCGGCCGATATTGTGAAAAAGACAATTTAAAAACACCGGGCGTGCGCGTATTTAAAATCCAGGGTTCCACATAAATAAGCGTAGCCTGATTGTCTGGATTATAAATTTTGTTTTGTTCAAAATTGTAATAAAAGGAAGGGGTAATAAAAAGGCTAAGGCTACGGCCTGTGCCAAACAAATTGCGATGGCCACCTTGCAAAGTGAATTCCAGTTTGTTACCGTAATAAATGTCCTGATCGTGTGCGATGCCCAACCGAAAAGCAATCCAGCGTGCCTTTTTTTCCTGTACAAAAATTTTCAGGATAGCTTGCGTAGAATCATTCCGCTCCGGCTCAAGGTCAAAACGCACATAGCGGAATAAATTGGTGGCATATAAGTTTTGCTGCGATTTATTTAATGCATGGCGGTTGTATCGGTCTCCTGGTTTTATTTCCAACTCACGTCGTATGATGAATTTTTTTACCAAGTGCATGCCCACATAGCGGATATCTCGGATATAAACCGTAGCGTTCTCGCGGATATTGAAATACACGGAAACCAACGAGTCCTGCTCAAAAATATATTTGGTACGAATTTGCACATACGGTTTGCCGTTATCATAATAAATATTCTCCAGTTGCCGAATGGCCAGATTTAAGTCATCCTCCCTAAATGGCGCCCCTATTTTAAGCGTTTTAAGCGCCGGCTTAAGTTGCCTTAGGGGAATATCATGGATACCGTTAAACAAAACCTTTTTTAAATAAAAGCGGGGACCTGTGCGAATCAAAAAATACAAACGCACTTTATTAGTACGGCGATTTAATACCACACTATCGCGTACGGAAACATTTAAGAATCCATAATTTTTAAAATAATTGGTCAACAAAATACGATCCAGCTTAACCAACCTAGGCTCGTAGAGATGGTTTTTTTTCGAATTAACAATTTCGGTCAAATCCTGATCACCGTGAAAATAGACCTTACTGAAAATAATTTTTTCGATTTTACGTCCTGCCGCCCAAAGCGGGTACGTATTTAATAAAATGGTCAGAATAAAAAAAATACCGAAAATACCTTTCCCAAGGGGAACGCCTGCATTCCGCCGTTTATTTAAATGTACCGGCAAGTTATTTTTTTTTGCAAGTTTCATTTTTACCTGTCATTCATATATTCATACCGTTGTAAAATCGGCCTTCGGGGAAGAACGGTTTTTAAACTATCTTTTCCTGAGAACCTATTTTTCAGGATTCTGTTCAAATTGATGTATTGCATTAGCCAATAATTTTCCAGTTTTTTTTAGATTTTAAAACGAATATTCCCACTTTAAGCCGAATTTAATACGTGTATTGCCTCTTTCCGTTTTTTCGTAATAACTATCCAGCGACCAATACCGATTTATCCGATATTGTAAACCGATACGATTTCCCGCATCCCAACTAAGACGCGGCGCAGGAATGCTGCTTCCGAATTGCGTACGATATTCCACGTATAAATCGCTCGTTAAATATTTACCAAAGGCAATGGAAGCATCACTTAATCCGTTGTTTAATCGCAGACGATTCAAATCGATAAGCGATTTATTAGAGCTTATTTCCACCTTATCCAACCCTGTAAAATGTTCGGCCCCGCGTTCAACAGCCGTAAGGATAGAAGTAGTGGCAATGTTTTCGCCCACATTGCGCAAGGTGGAATCGGCATTCGATTGTAAAGTAGAAATATCAGCCCCTAAAGTAAGCAAGGCAATTTTGTCCAAATAAGAAAGATTTAATTCCTGTCCGTTTTCCAATACGCGAATTTCCTGATGCAAATTGTTCAAATCGCCGTTCATGGAAAGTTCAAAGGTCTTATTGCCCAAAATTTTAAATGCCTTAAAGTTAATATCCGGATTGATGGTCGGATTGTTCTTAAAATCGATGGTAGCGGTTTCGACCACAAAGTTTTGGTTCCATGAGGCATATTTACCATCAGTAGCTTCCAGATGTCCTTGAATACGCGGTTCGGTGGATGGCGGTTGCATGGTTACCTGTAAATCGCCCATAAAATTCAACTTGAAATTATTTTTCAAATCAAGGGGCGAACTGGTTACAACAAAATTTCCGGGAATTTGCAAGTGCAAATTTAACGCAATATAAGGTGGCTCCGGAGTAGAAACGCCTTCCGAAAGATAAACGTTGCGCGCAATCTGATTCAAATCTACTTCGAAAACCCCTTTGGGGATGTACAAATCACCTTGTACCAATATGGTATCGCGCCCCTGAATGGTCAAATTATCGCTACTGACAACAGCCGAAATGTTCTGAATAAAATAATCCGCATAAAACTGATTGAGCTTAACGGACAAATCAACGAACGGCCGTGATAAGTCGGAAAAATCAATTGCTCCGTTTACGACCATGGTACCTTCTTTTATTTTCGGTTTTCCCCAAGGCAAAAAAGAGGTTACAAAGGCCCACGCTTTTTGCCAAAAATCTTTTTCTTCGCGCGATTGAGCGCTGCATTGTTCTATATTGAGTACCGAATTTTTTATTTTTCCTTTGAAGTACACCTTTTTTATGGGATCCCGAATCATCGATAGTAAAATGGCGCCATTTTCCAAGCGAATTGTACCATCCAAAACGGATGGCTTGGCCGGGGTACCTCCCAATTTCAAATCAATTAAATACGGCCCCTGAATCGATTCTACCACATCGTTCAAATTACCCAAAAATAACAGTTGGTTATCGCGACTAAAAAGGTGCAATTCGAAAGGTTCATCAAGAATGTTATCTTGCGATCCGCTCAGAGCGAGATGATATTTTTGCCAACCTTTGGCTTTGATATGGCTACTGTCTAATAACACGGAAAAATGATCCAGCCAGAAACGATCTTTTTCATACCGAGCCGAAAGACGTAACGAATCACCTTTAAAACGATTCACTGCAAACCGGTTCAGGCGGATATCTGCCCGAATAACGGGATCGTTTACTTGCCCGTTGATTTCGAGTTTTCCCGATGAGTATCCCTGTAGGCGATGGAGATCCTTAAATAATTTTGCGTAAGAATGAATGTTTAATCGATTCCAATTTAAAGTAAAGCGAGCTTGTGTGTGTTCAATAAAATTCAATCCGCTTTGCGCCATGTGCAGGTTTAACGCGCCTTGAGCCTGAATGAGCGATTTGCGGTATTTTAATATTAGCGAATCGATGGACAATTGATCATGGGCATAACGCCATCTTGAAGTCAAATCGCCCAAAGGTACCTTGTGTATTTTTAGTTGTCGTAGCTGTAAATCCACTTCAAAGTTCGGATCTGTAAACGGGGTTAGGATTTCGGCGTAGCCATTTAAAATACCGCTTAATCCTAAATTGGTTTTAAACACATGCTCGAACGGGGTTATTTGTACCTTTTTTAAGGTGATAAACGTTTGCAAATCGCCCAATTTAAAATCATAAAACCCATCGATATTAAGCGTAGACGAATCGGGCCCGATAAAACTCCAAGCCTCCAATTGTGCTTCGTCGGCATTTAATGTAACCAAAAGCGTATCTTGGGCTTTAATCCAATAATTTTCATATTGAATTTGGAAAGGAAAGGCTTTAACGCTCATACTGTCCAGTGACCAAAGCACCGCAATAGAAGTTTTGAAATAATTTTTTTGGCTGATAAATTGCAAATCACGAATCTGTACACGATTTTCTTCGCTGTGCAACTGAAAACTCACCTGATCGACAGGGAAATTTCCGATTTGCCCCGAAGCAATTTTAAATTTGCCGTCCCCACGGCGTTCTTTGGCCAAACCTTCGATAAAAATATTGAATTTCAGGCTGTCCAGACGAATGCCATTGTAGCGGAGGCGCGGAAGTGTTAAATTCCCCGAAAAATTAGGATTGGCCAACGGGCCGTAAAGATGAATGCGTCCGTCAAACTTACCGTAAATATTACGGCCGCCCAAATCGCGCAATAGATGATTCAAACGGTTATCAAAGGTAAGCAGTGAAAAATCGATTCGTTGATTGGGGGCCATGGTTCCGGTTAAGTAGAAGCGGGAGCTATCATCAATTTGAATAAAGGAAGGACGAATGAATTTCAAAAATCCGTTCGAAGCAGTCATTTTAAGACGAATCGAATCGATGGCAATGGTATCCAACAACGAGTTGTAAAGTTTGAGCGAACCAAATCCGCTTAAATGCCGTAAACGAAGATTAGACGCATTTACCTGCAATGCACCGTTTAACCGCGATACGGGCAATGAGGGCATAATTTTATTTAAATTAATAGCGGCAAAACGAAGGCTGCCAATAATTCGTCTTTGCCGGTTCCAATAACCCTGTGCGTTTATAATGCCTATATTGGATTGTACGACTAAACGGTTCAGAAAAACTTCTCCCCGATTGTAACGCATGTCAAATTCAAATTTACGGATTGTCCTTTGATCAAAACGTGCCTGAATTTGCCCTTGAACACCAAAATGAACAGGCATACCGCTAAGCGATAAACGGCCTTTAACAATACCGTTTTTGACAAAGAAATTTTTATCGTTGGGGATGAATTCATTGACATCCACATGAAATCGATTAAAATTGATATTAAAACCGGAGGTAGGATCGAGTAAAATATTAAACGATACGGTAGATTTTGCGCTGCGCAACTCTCCCTGATCTAGTGTAATACCGGACGGATCCCCTTTTAGAACAAAAGAAAGAGAGGCTAACTGTAAATTTTGTTCCTGCCAATAACCGGACATATCGGTCAACATTAAAAAGATAGCATTAGGTTCCACACGCAAATGCGCCAAATCCAAACGGATGTTCGTAAAAGTAAGCGGCCGATTTTTTACTTGGAAAAATGAAGTGGTTAAATGAAAATTTTTAAGATCAAAAGAAGGTAAATTTCCCAGCAATTGTTTGGGTAAATAATGCTTTTGTAAATAAGCCAAAAGCGAATCAGCAGAAAAAGGGGTTTCCGTTTGAGATGATTTTTCCGCAGGCAATTCCACTTGTAATCGGTCAATAATGGCGCGGGAAATTTCTACTTTGTTTTTTAGTAAAGGCCATAAGCGGTAACTCAATCGCAGATAGGCCACAGAAACCGTTAAACCCGATTTGCTGATGATTTTTAAATTTTTAATTTCGATATTGTTAATTAAAGTTCCCGAAATATTGCTATAGCTTATGGTGGCTTTGCCTTTTAAGGCATGGTCAAGATATGCTTTGGCCGTTTTGGTAACCAAATGGGTTTGCCATTGTAATATCGCGAGCAGAGCAATAATTATGCTTATGGCAATAGTCATGCGCAAAATTGTTTTTTTAAAAATGCGCCAAATTTTCATATTTGATTCTCATTATATTTTGTTTTTTATTGTTATCCTAATTTATTGAATTATTATCAGAATCGGAAGTTCCGGAGGATAATTTATTGTAAATTCATAATAAAAAATAAGAGGAAGAGGAATTTTGCGGAAAATGTCGTTTTTTGTTTTGTTGAATGGTGAAACTGGTTTTTCCTTAGGCTTTGGTGCTCATTCGGAGTGATTTGGTTATCGGGATGGGAAAGAGTGAAGGGTTAAGGGTTAAGGGGAAGCGTGCTAATCTGTGTGGATTAGTGGCTGGCAAAAGTTGAGTAGTTGATTGGTTGAATCGTTGAATGGTTCAGGGTGCAGCTTCATTTTGCGCGCAGATCACGCGGATTTGCGCAGATTTTTTCTGCGAACATCTGCGGAATCTGCGAGAGGCCAAAAATCGGGATTTTTCGGTAGTTTGTTGCGGTTTTTACCCCCCGTTGCCCCCCCTCAAAGGGGGGCTTTTGGTGTGGGGCTGTTTGCGGCCTTGCGGGGAGGATCCGGTTGCCGAGTGGTCCTGATTCATCGGGATATATCGAGGTACCGGCGCTCTTTCCCCTCTTTCCTTTTTCATTTTTCCTTTTTCCTTTTTCATTCCTCCGTGTAGATCAGTGGCCGAATTGGATGAAGGTTATCTGTAAAAATCTGTACAGAGGAATGACTAAAAATCTTACTTTGAATCCGGAATAGAAAAACAACAATAAAAAAAGCTCCCAGAATATCGGGGAGCTTAGTGAATGAAGTGGGCGATACAGGATTCGAACCTGTGACCTCTACGATGTGAGCGTAGCGCTCTAACCAACTGAGCTAATCGCCCTTAAGACACGTGTCAATTTAAAAAATTTGTTTTGAATAAGCAACTTTGAGAAAGTGATTACCAATATCAAGATTTAAGGATTACTCACGGTCGTTTGTTGCGCAACGGTTTCGCTACGAACATCTTGTTCGTTTTGCGCGGCATATTCCCGAAATTCGGGGATCATCTGATGTAATTTCGTAAAAATCGCTTCGATATCCTGCTGGCTAACCGCTTTCTGAAAATAATCCAGATGATCAGTCATCAAATGCCAATTGTTATAGTGGCTACCGACCGCTTTGTAAATTTTAGGATGGCTTGTTTTTAAAGGTGCCTCGTCCTTATTCCATAATTCTTCCCACAGTTTTTCGCCAGGACGAAGACCGATGTATTCGATCTTAATATCTTTATCCGGTTCAAAGCCCGATAATTTGATCAGACGGCGGGCAATATCGACAATTTTAATAGGCTCGCCCATATCCAGCACAAAAATATCATTACCATTACTCATTTTTGTGGCCTGAAAAATAAGCTTAACCGCTTCCGGGATAGTCATAAAAAAACGTTTCATATCCGGATGCGTAATGGTAATCGGTCCGCCTTCGGCAATTTGTTTTTGAAATAAAGGAATCACACTGCCGTAACTGGCCAATACGTTACCAAAACGCACGGTCGCCAATTTCATATTCGACTTGGCCGAATACGATTGCAAAACCAGCTCTGCAACTCGTTTGGTGGCTCCCATTACGGATGTCGGATTTACCGCTTTATCCGTTGAAATGAGCACAAATTTTTCCACCCCGTTGGCCTCGCATAATTGCACCAAATTGGCCGTTCCCAAAATATTGTTTCGCACCGCCTCTTCCGGATGATATTCCATTAAAGGTACATGCTTGTATGCTGCGGCATGGAAGACGACATCGGGCCGATAGGTGGTAAGGATGTGCTTCATTTTAGGCAAATCCAAAATATCGGCAATAACGATTTGATAAATTTGATGACTGAATTTTTGCTTGAGTTCGTTATCCAAATAAAAAAGGCTGTTTTCCGAACGATCGACGCAGATCACTTTTTCCGGATTTAATTTCAGAGATTGCTTGACAAGTTCCGTTCCTATGGACCCGGCTGCTCCGGTAACCATGATCGTTTTACCGGCTAAATATTCACGCACCTGATTGAGATCTATTTCTACCGGTACTCGTTCCAGCAAATCTTCTACTTTAACATCCCGGATCTGCTGAATTTGTACCAATCCGTTTACAATCTCTTTCGGACCGGGCACCGTTTTAAAATCGATTCCCGTATCTTCGCAAAGCTGCACAATACGCCGCATTTGTTGTACCGAAGCCGACGGAGTGGCAATGATAATTTCATCAACGTGTTTTTGCTTTACAATTTGAGGCAAATCTTTAACTTTGCCCAATACTTTTACGCCGTGAATTTTGGTATTTTGCTTTTTAGGTGCATCATCAATTAACGCCACCGGATAAAATCCCAAGGAAGGATCATTTTTCATTTGACGTATAATCATTTCGCCTGCTTTGCCCGCGCCGATTACAGCTACACGTTTCTTGTTCGAAGCAAAACTGGATTGCAATTTAAAAAAGAGACGCGGCATAAAACGCAAAGCCCCAGTAAAAACAAATCCTAAAATCAAAAAGAAAAACAATACCGTACGCGGAACCGCTAACAAATTATTGAAATACAGATATATAACAAATCCCACCCAACCGGTAAGCAACGCCACAAAAAGGTTAAGGATATCCTGAAGGCTGGTAAATTCCCACTGACTCTGATTCACCCCCAGTATATTTATAAAAAACAACTCAACAATAACGGCAATACCAATCGTATGTTTGAAAATGACAAAATATTGTTCATGAGGTAGGCTCAAATCAAACCGTAATCCAAAGGCAATGGTATAGGCCAGCGCAAGCGCTAAGGTATCCAAAATAACCTTTAGCAAGGTTTGAACGTTTGTCCGGGACTCCAGAAAAGTATTAATTTTTTTTGGCATCGCATTAAAGTCTCTAATTAAACAAACTCAAAATATCACTAAATTTAAAATTACGATGTGCGTATCGGCACAAACTACCCTTAATAAAAGTATCCGAATATTTGCAAAATTTGGCTTTTTAATCTAAAAACAAAATAATTCAGTACAAAATCTTTATTATTTTGCGCAAAATTGCATATTTAAACAAACAAAACCTTGAAAACGAACAAATAGAATCTTTTTGTACGATTTTTCAAACGGTGGATTGAATCATACGTTCAATAATGCCACAAATACGATCCAGATCATTGTCCGTCATGGCCGTGCCCGAGGGCAAACACAGGCCGTCTTTGAACAGTGCCTCCGCAACGCCGTTAACATAGGCCTGCGCCTCTCCGTACACCGGTTGCAGGTGCATGGGCTTCCACAAAGGTCGCGACTCGATATTTTCCGCTTCCAGAGCCAGACGGATGTCTTCGCGTGTAACGCCGGTC
>CAZRBA010000059.1:0-4832 GCA_964598255.1 uncultured Caldithrix sp.
TTCGGAAAAGATGCGTAATAACGTACGCCGAAATTCAGAAAATTATAGGTAAACCCGACCCCCGCAGCATAGGCCAGCGCTTTACCCAGTTCGGAGCTTTCTTTTAATTCCGTTTCACTGGTAGCGTAATAAATATCCGGATATTTTGAAATTAAGAAGCCGATTTGTGCTAGGCCATATAGCGAAATTTCCGGGCCGAAAGATTTGGAGCGGGAAATTCCCGTCATAATCCACGTTGTGACATAATTATCGGCCGTTACGCCATAGTCAGGTCGTTGATCCTGTAAAGCGCCCGATTTGAAGCTTTGATCGGTTAGACTTACGGAAGAAATCCAGTCTACGGGAAGTTTAGTTAAAAGTTCAAATTCAAACATGACTCCGACACCATTGTTGGCAAAACCCGCTTTGGAGCCGTTGGTACTGGCGAATTCGTCCTGAGCCAGAATTACGCCACCGTAAATTCCGAAGCGATGATGAGGCCCTTTTTTATTTGTCCTATTTTGGGCAAAAGAAATGCCGAACACCAAAAATACAACAAGCAACGAATTAAAAAGAATCTTCATGGTTTTACACTCCTGTCTCTTTGCTTGCTTCTAAGTTGCATATTTTTTTTGTAAAGATCAACAGCCAAAGAGCGTTAATAGCGTTGCCTTTAGAAATCCGGAAACGCCATTGAAAAGAGCGTATTAACCGTAAAAATGCAATGCGCATTAATACGGTTTTTGCCCTTGTATCTTTCGAAAATTGCCAACAATCTAAAGGATTGACTTTCGGATAAAAACAAAGGAGACCGGGAAATGCGCATCGGATTCATCAGTTCGTTTCCCCCTGTCGAGTGCGGAATTGCAACGTACGCACAGTTTTTAACCGAAGCGTTACGTGAGTTGCATCAGGATGTTTACATCGTGTCGCATATTGGTGGCGTTGGCAAACAGGTGTTTCCTGTTTTCGATTACGAAGACGAAGATTTGGCTCATAAAGCATTTTCCACCATGATCCGTTTTACGCCGGATGTGGTGCACATTCAACATGAATTCGGTTTATACGGAAAGTTTTACGGAATGCAAATAATCCCATTGATTTTGCGTTTTCGCCTGACGGGCATTCCCGTAGTTACCACCCTGCACACGATATATCGCCAAATGGAGGAAGCACACCGAATTTTGCTCCAAAATATCATTTCGAATTCAAATGAAGTGATTGTCCACGAGCATTTTCAAAAAGAAATATTACTGCAAAATATTGCCGGAATGGCGGCAGAACATATTCATGTTATCGAACACGGAGCACGCGAAGCGGAGCCCGTGCCCGATGCAAAACAAAAATTGGGTTTACCTACCGATCGAAAAATTATTCTGCTCATCGGTTATTTTAGACCCAGCAAAAATTTTGAGTTGATCGTTCGGCTAATGCCGGAAATTATCAAGCGAACCCCGGAAGCCATTTTGGTGATTGCCGGAAAGGTGCGCGGGCAGGAATATCGCGATTATCGCGCCATGCTTTTTAAAATGATAGAAAATTCGCCGGTTAAAGATCATATTTTTGTTATCCGCGGACAATTGAAGCAAGACGTATTTGATACCATCCTTTCGGCTGCGGACGTGGTGGTTTTGCCGTATAAAATCAATTCGCAAAGCGGAATTTTAGCGCACAGTCTGGCTTTTGCGCGTCCGGTAGTTGTTAGCGAAAGCGGTTCGATGAAAGAAGTGATGAAACGTTCCGGCGCCGGTATGGTTTCGCGTAATGAAAAAGATTACGTACAAAATATTACCCGAATTTTACAGGATGAAAAATTGGCGCGGCAATTTTCCCTAAATGCAATAAAGTATGTTAAAAATCGTATTTCCTGGACATTAGTCGCGAAAAGGCATTTGCACATTTATCAGGGATTATTGGAAGAGCCCATGCTGGAATCGAGAACCATTCGTGTGGAATAGGGAGGAAATCATGCACAAGCATTTGTTAAAACCATTCAAACGATATCAAGGGAATCCGATTTTAAGGCGCGAAGATATTCCGTATCCGTGCAATACGGTTTTTAATGCTGCTGCGGTTAAATTCAAAGATCAGTACTTGCTGCTTTTGCGTGTGGAAGATTTGAGCGGTTACAGCCATCTTACTCTGGCGCGTTCCGAGGATGGTTACCATTTCGAAGTTGATTCCAAACCGTGGATTGTACCCGCAAAAAACGGCCCGTTCGAAATTTACGAACGCTACGGAGTGGAAGACCCGCGCATTACGCCCATTGAGGGAAAGTTTTATATAACCTATACCGCCTTTGGGCCTTACGGTCCAAGGGTAGGGCTTGGAGTGACGGAAGATTTCGAACACTTCGAACGGATTGCTCTGATTACGGAAGTGGATAATAAAGACGCCGTATTGTTTCCCGAAAAAATAAACGGCCGGTACGTGATGATTGATCGCCCCGGCGGTTTCGGTGGGGCCCGCGGTGATATCTGGATTCAATTTTCTCCGGACCTGATCCATTGGGGGCAAGCACAAGTGTTGTTGGCGCCGGAACCGGGATGGGCCTCCGGCAAGCTGGGGGGGGCCACACCTCCGGTAAAAACAAACGATGGATGGTTGTTGCTTTACCATGGTGTGCGCACTACCGGATCAGGACGACTGTATCGAGTGGGAGCTTTGTTGTTGGATATAAATGATCCGCGAAAAATTACCGATTACACCCATCATTTTATTTTCGGCCCAGAAGAATCTTATGAACGGACGGGAGATGTGCCAAATGTAGTTTTTCCCTGCGGCATTATTCCCGAAGAAGATGGCACGCTCAAAGTATATTACGGTGCGGCCGATACTTACATTGCTCTGGCCGAAGCAAAAACAAACGATTTGATTGCAGCCTGTCGTTTAACCCGTTCCGATATGCGACCTAAAAAGAAGAATTTTTAAATTAACGCGATGCGCCTTTTGGGATACTGGCCGAATACCCGGATCACCCCGTTTTGACGGGGTATTTTATTTTTATGCCTGTGCTTTCTGTTTTTAGGCGATTGCGTTGGTAAAGCTTAGTAGGCAAGCAACGTACATCCCCAATTTATGCGCTCTTTCCGCAAAGCATTGCTTGCTTTCATCGGGGCAGATGGTTAAGTTCCAAAGTAACTTGAACGTGCAAAAAGGGAATGCCGTGAAAAAACAAAATGTAATCGGGTCATTTTTGATTTTTTTCATGCTGATTATTTTGTTGCCCAATGCCGCATGTCGGCAAAAAAAAGCCGAACCTTCCGTTTGGGTGGCGCGTGTGGGCAACCGTTACATTACCCCCGATGAGTTCCGCATGTTTTACCAGTTGGATCCGAATTTCGGCCTGGATTCCATCGGATTTGCTGCGGTTGTCGGCGAACTGCAAACCATGACCGATCAAATTCTTGCCGTTCGCAAAGCTCGGAGGGACGGAATGCTAAACGATCCGGTGGTGCAAAAAGCCATTGCCTGGGAAAAACGTCAGGCCATGTTGCGAGCCTTCTATCGAAAAATCATCGGTTCCCGAATCAAAATAAGCGATCAGGATTTACGTAATGCGTATTTGCAACGAAACGAAGCCGTACATGTGCGGCACTTGTTCACCAAAAACAAAAAGCAAGCCGAACAATGGTACAAAGCGCTTAAAAGCGGAAAAGCGAGCTTTGCAACTTTGGCGGCTTCGGCTTTTAAAGATAGCGTTTTAAGACGGAACGGAGGCGATTTGGGTTGGGTAAAAATTTCCGAGCTGGATCGTGATTTTGCCCGCGGACTCGATACTTTGCATCCTGGGCGAATTTCAAAACCGGTTAAAACACATTGGGGCTACCATATTATTCAACTGATCGATTGCCGCCGTCCGGCAATTGTACGTGAAAGCGATTTTGCCAAGCAAAAGCCGGGGCTTGTTCAATGGCTGCGTCGCAAAAAAGGATTACGCCTTTCGCGTCGATATGTCAAAGAGACCATCGGTAAATTGAATCCGCAGCCCGATGCCCGTCTTTTTATGATAATCTGGAAAACCATTACAGGAACAGATGATCCGGAACATCTTAAAAGTGAACACCTGCTTGCCTTGGACGATCGTTCGTTAAAGCGTATCGAAAAACAATTGCGGCCCTATTTGAATCAACCGTTTATTCATTACAAAGGTGGCCACATTACGCTGGGGAATTTTATCAAAGCCATGTATGAAGTTCCTTTGAGTCAGCGCCCGGAATTTCGAACACCTCATGAATTGTCATTGCAAGTAGCTCGCTGGTTTCGTGATATGTTTTTGTATGAACAGGCTAAAAAAGCGGGCATGGCGGATGACCCGCAAGTAAAAAAAGAAGTTCGTCGCTTTGAAGAAGAGCAGTTGTATTATTATTATGTAAATCAAATTGCCGATACATTGCGCGTGCCGGATTACGTGTTGCACTACTTCAAAAGCAAAAATCCGCGGCAACAGGTGAATAATCTTAAGCATTTTAATACATTGCAGGAATGGAAGTGGAGTCGGGCGCAACGAATTTTACACGATAGCTTAAAAAAACTTCCGGAAAAGGTTGAAGTAAATCTCCCGCTTTTACAAAAAGAGAGCCGCAATATCGACTGGCAAGGAAACGTACGCATGTTCATGGTACGGAAACCTTCCTAAAAATTCGGAGAAGGCGTTTTGCTTGGGAGAAAGGTGTATTTGAAACAATTGCTTTTAAGCGGGAGTCTGGCCGCTTTTTTGCTGCTTTCTTGTACGGCAAAATTGGCAAACAAATCGACGGACTCCGTTCCGATTCAAAAAGAAGAAAAGGCCCTGCGCTTGATTGATCGGTTGTTGCAGCAAGGTGCCTACCAAAAAGCGCATCGTTATTTGC